>JACMNB010000059.1 GCA_014378845.1 Methylotenera sp.
GTAAACATCGGCAAGCCATTAGCCAAATGCACCTCTACCACCACTTCAGGCGCATCCATGCCGCTTAGGGCGCGACTGTACAGTACTGCCAAACTCATTTGAGGTTAAATTTTTCTTCTAATTCAGCCAGCTTAGTTTCAAGTTTTGCCAGCTTTTCACGTGTACTGCGTAATACTTCGGCTTGCACATCAAACTCTTCACGCGAAATCAGCTCCATTTTGGTGAATGTGCCCTGAATTAGTGCATGAATGTTTTTATCCATCTCTTCTAGCGGCGAATTTTTAACTAACTCTCTGATTTTATTGGATAAGTCAGTAATAAATGGTGAGTTAAACATGTTGATTCCTTTAGGTTTAATAGCAGTTTAGCAGATTTTATAGGCGATTTCATAAAAATAGTTTAGATTGTTTATTGCTTATCTAATTGATTATTAACACAATATTTGTTGGCACGCACTTTGCTAATGATAAATGTAGTTTTATTTGGCTGTATTAACTTGTAAGTGAAACATTAAGGGGGTTAGCGATGAAATTTGTATCTGCAATTATCAAGCCGTTTAAGCTTGACGAAGTACGTGAGGCTTTATCGGCCATTGGCGTACAAGGCATCACCGTAACAGAGGTTAAAGGCTTTGGTCGGCAAAAAGGCCATACAGAACTGTATCGCGGCGCCGAATATGTGGTGGATTTTCTACCAAAAGTAAAATTAGAAGTGGCCATTAAAGACGACATGCTAGACCAAGTGGTTGATACCATTGAGAAAGCGGCAGCAACTGGCAAAATTGGCGATGGCAAAATTTTTGTGTTTAATTTAGAACAAGTCTATCGCATTCGTACCGGTGAAACCGGCCCCGATGCGCTATAAGGAGAATGTGATGAAGAAATTACTATCTACGCTAGTACTAGCCGCCACATTAGGTTATGGCCTGCTAAGCGCAAATGTTGTTTTTGCAGAAGATGTTGCGCCAGCCGCATCTGAGGCAACGGGTGTGATTGAAAAAGCAGCAGATGCTGTTGCAGCGCCAGATGTTGCTGCACCTGCGGTTACCGAAACTGCGCCTGCCGCCGCAGTTGCCGCTGCGCCGCCAGTGCCTAACAAAGGCGACACCTCTTGGATGCTTATTGCAACCGCATTAGTCACCTTAATGACGATTCCAGGCTTGGCACTGTTTTACGGCGGTTTGGTGCGCCAAAAAAATATGCTATCGGTGCTGATGCAAACCTTTGTCATCTTCTCGCTAATGGGCGTTTTATGGGCTTTGTATGGCTATAGCGCAGCCTTTACTGGTGGCAATTCGTTTATTGGCGGATTAAGTAAAGCATTTTTAAAAGGCATTACGCCAGATTCAATTGCGGCTACGTTTAGCAAAGGTGTGGTGATTCCCGAGCTCATTTTTGTGGCGTTTCAGTTAACCTTTGCGGCCATTACGCCTGCGCTTATTATTGGTGCATTTGCGGAGCGTATGAAGTTTTCTGCCATATTAGCGTTTATGGTGCTGTGGTTTACATTTGCCTATTTACCAATGGCGCACATGGTTTGGTATTGGGACGGGCCGGACGCGATTACTGACGCTGCTTCATTAACAACCGTTTTAGGCAATGCTGGTTGGTTATGGGCAAAAGGAGCACTAGACTTTGCAGGCGGCACAGTGGTGCATATTAATGCGGGTGTTGCTGGTTTGGTGGTATGTATTGTGTTGGGCAAACGGATTGGCTACGGCCGCGAGGCAATGACGCCGCATAGCTTGACCTTAACAATGGTAGGCGCAGCGTTATTGTGGGTGGGCTGGTTTGGCTTTAATGCGGGTTCTAACCTAGAAGCCAACGGTTATGCCGCATTAGCCTTCTTAAACACCATGTTAGCCGCTGGCGCAGCAACCTTAAGCTGGATGTTTATTGAGTGGTTCCATAAATCTAAACCATCTATGTTAGGCGCGGCTTCTGGCGCGGTTGCTGGCTTGGTTGCCATTACACCAGCGTGCGGCTTTATTGGACCAATGGGCGGCATTATCATCGGCTTATTGGTATCGCCCATTTGCTACATTTTCGTGTCCCGAGTGAAGCATATGTTTGGTTATGACGATGCGCTAGATGTGTTTGGCGTGCATGCAGTGGGCGGTATATTTGGTGCCTTGGCAACCGGCGTTTTTGTAAACCCGGCGCTAGGCGGCATGGGCGTTTATGACTACGTTTTAAACAAAACAGCGCCGTATGATTTTGCCGCGCAAATGACTGCGCAAGTGTATGCAGTTGGCACGGCAATTGTGCTATCGGCGGTGGTATCGTTTATTGCACTTAAAATAGTTGATGTATTAATCGGCATCCGCGTTTCAGAAGAATCTGAGCGTGAAGGCTTAGATACGACAGAACATGGTGAGCGCGCTTATCATTCTTAATTTAATCAGTTAATCATAAAAACGGGCGCCTCGGCGTCCGTTTTTATTTGGGCTAACGTAGTAAATTTAATCTTTTGAAACTAAAATATTGACAAACAAAACTAAATAACTAATCATGTAGGTATGAATTTAATTATAGAAATTCCAGTTGAGTGGAAAAACATCTCTGAATTGTTTGTTGCGCTGGGTGATGCGCAGCGTCAGCGCATTTTGTTAGCATTTGAACCAAACGAGCGACTTAATATTGTGCAAATTGTAGCCAGCTCCAAATTAGGCCGCACGGCAGTTACGCACCACCTAAAAATATTGCACAATAGCGGCGCGCTGCACAGTGAAAAAATCGGCAAAGAAGTGTTTTTTTGGGTCAACAAAACGCACATTACCACTCAAATTCAAAACGTTTTAGCCTATATAAATAGTGAAATATAAGTATAAATAGTGAAATTTAAGCACCTAGAATATTAAGCGCTTAAAACTTAAGGGAGTTGGTATGGCTGCAAGCTTATTACGTTTTTTTAGCAGAATTCTTTTTCGCGTTGAAGTTCGCGGCTTAGAGAATTTGCCTGCCGAAGATAAATTGTTAATTGTTGCCAACCACGAATCTTTTTTAGATGGCTTGTTGTTGGGGCTGTTCATTCCAAAAAAAGCGACGTTTGTGGTGCATACAACGGTACTAAAAAACTGGTGGTTTAGACAATTTTTACGTTTAACGCCGCACTTGGCGGTTGACCCAGCAAGCCCTTATGCCATGAAAAAAGTCATTAAATTGCTAGAGTCTGGTAAAAACGTGGTGATTTTTCCCGAAGGCCGCATTACCTTAACAGGCGCTTTAATGAAGGTGTATGACGGCCCAGGTTTTGTGGCGGCCAAAACGGGCGCAACTATTTTACCCGTGCGCATCGACGGGGCTGCGCAATCCTATTTTGGCCGTTTGTCTAGCCATCATCCCAGAAAGCTACACCCAAAAGTCACGCTTACGATTATGCCAACCACTAGCGTAATCGTGCCAAACGCTTCGCAGTATAACTTAACTACAGCCAAGCAAAGACGCCGAATTGCGGGCGAAGGCATGCGAGGTGTGATGCAAAAAATGCTGTTTCAAGCGCAAAAGAATCGCACCCTATTTGAGGCATTTTTGGACGCCGTGGACGAATATGGCAGCAATTACAAATTGATAGAAGACTTAAACGAGACTGAAGAAACCTACCAAGATTTGCTCAAAAAAAGCTTGGCTTTAGGCAAAATTGCCAGCAAAGCTAGTCAACCAAACGAGACAGTGGGCGTGCTAATGCCCAATATTACCAACACAATTGCGCTAATTTTAGGCATGAGCGCTTTTAACCGCGTGCCTGCTATGCTTAATTACACTTCTGGCACTGCGGGCATGCAAAACGCCTGTATTGCGGCCAATATTAAAACGGTTATTACCTCGCGTAAGTTTATTGAAACCGCTGGCTTGGGCAGCGTCGTCGCTCATTTTAAAAACCTCAATATTGTATATTTAGAAGATTTACGCACCCAATTTGGCATGCTAGATCGCGCTTGGTTGATGGGTTATGCGCTGCATTATCCGCGCTTGGCCATGGAAACCAATCAACACGACCAGCCAGCCGTGGTGTTGTTTACCTCGGGTAGCGAGGGCAAACCTAAAGGCGTGGTGCATTCGCATAAGAGCATTTTGGCTAATATTGCGCAAATTGCCGCTGTGCTGGATTTTAACCCGACTGATAAAATGATGATGGTTTTACCGGTATTCCATTCATTTGGATTCACAGGATCGTTTATTGCCCTATTAAATGGCATTAAAATCAATATGTTCCCATCACCTTTGCAGTACAAAGTGATTCCTGAGCTGATTTACGACCGTGGTTGCACTATCTTTTTTGCCACCAGCACCTTTTTAAGCAATTATGCTAAATTTGCGCATCCTTACGATTTTTATAAATTAAGACTTGTGATAGCCGGCGCAGAAAAACTCAATGAAGAAGTGCGCAAAACCTATGCAGAAAAATTTGGCATCCGCATTTTAGAAGCCTACGGCGCAACCGAATGCGCGCCTGGCATTGCGATTAACACGCCAATGGCCAACTTAAATGGCAGCGTTGGCCAGTTAGTACCAGGCTTAGAACATAAGTTAGCCCTCGTGTCTGGCATTAATAACGGCGGATTGTTACACGTTAAGGGCGAAAATGTGATGATGGGCTATTACTTGTTTGATGCGCCAGGCGTACTGATTCCGCCGCAAACAGACTATGGGCTTGGTTGGTATAACACGGGCGATATCGTTGAAATCGATAAAGAAGGTTTTGTGCATATTCGTGGCCGCGTAAAACGTTTTGCCAAAGTCGCGGGTGAAATGGTGTCGCTAGAAGTGGTGGAGCAAATAGCCAACACCGCCGCGCTAGGCCATCAACATGCGGCCAGCTCAATTAATGATGCCCAGCGCGGCGAATGTATTATCTTGTTTACTACAGACAAACAATTAAAACGTGAAGATTTGCAAATGGTAGCCAAAAACTTAGGCTTGCCAGAGTTGGCAGTCGCCAGAAAAATCATCGCAATAGAAGCGATTCCGCTACTTGGCACGGGAAAAACCGATTATGTGACGTTGAAACAAATGGCGGAATCAGCGTAATGTTCGGCGGTTCTTCATTGTTCATTAAAGAATAAATTGGCATATATGGGTGTGGTCACGCGCCTTTGAATGCTTATGCACTCAATGTCAAATCGCGGTGTGTTTAATAATGAATCGCAGACAGTTTTTGCTTGGCGCAAGTGCGCTTACAGCCAGCAGCATTGCCATCGCAAGCTCAAAATTTTGGCCCGAAACAGGTTTTAATAATCCCTGTTTAAGCGGCTTGCCAAGCGACTTAAGCAATCATCCATTGATGCGCCAAATTTGGGCTGGCATTGATGTGGCGCAAGTGTGGGATTGCCATGTGCATTTGGTTGGCACGGGCGATAATAAGCAGCACGATAAGGCATTAAGTCCTTGGTTTAACCCAAATATGGATAGTATTTGGCACCCCATTTTAAAAACACAAAAACATTTTTATATGAATGGCGGCTGCGTCATCAATGGCGATATTGACAACAGTTATGTGGCGCGATTAGCGCAAATAACTAGTGAAATGCCGATAGGTTTTAAAAGCATGCTGTTTGCGTTTGATTGGTTTAGAGATGCAAAAGGCAGGGCTGTTAAAGAACATTCTATTTTTTATATTGCCAACGAATACGCGGCTAAAATCGCAAGTGAGCACTCACAACTGTTTAAATGGGTTTGTAGTATTCATCCTTATCGACCAGATGCGGTGGACGCGCTAGAAGCTGCAAAAGCACAAGGTGCACGCGCCATCAAATGGCTACCGTCTGGCATGGGTATAGACCCCGCTAACCCAAAATGTGATGCGTTTTACAAAAAAGCAGCTGCTTTAAATATACCGATTATTAGCCACACGGGTGCTGAAAGTGCAGTGCAAGGCGGCGAGCAAGCGCATGGTAACCCACTTCGTATGCGCCGCGCGCTAGACAATGGGGAACGCGTAGTGCTGGCGCATTGCGCCAGTGAGGGCTATGATCTAGACACCGATAATGGCAATAAACGCGTAAAAAGTATTGACTTATTTACGCGTATTATGGAGTCGCCAGATTATAAAACTTTGGCCTTTGGCGAAATTTCTGCGCTTAAGCTTATTAATCACGCCGCTGCCATTAAGCCTATATTGTTGAGAACAGACTGGCATGAACGTTTATTGAATGGTTCAGACTATCCGCTGCCCGGTATTTTCCCGCTTATCAACACGACGCAGCTTGCCAAAATGGACTTGTTAAAATTGGAATATATGCCGTTTTTACAGCAAGTTAAAGCGTACAACCCTTTGATGTTTGATTTTGCAGTCAAAAGATTGATTGAAGTGGATGGCGTCATTTTTGCCAAAAGCATATTTGAGACGCGCAAATTTTTTGATAACGCCATTTAGAAAAGTATAGCCATGAGCAATCAATTTGGTTTAATGAAAGAACAACGCTTTCGCCCGTTTTTCTTTACCCAATTTTTAGGCGCGTTTAACGATAACGTATTTAAAACTGCGCTCATCACCCTAGTCGCATTTCACGCAGCTAGTCTTGCGGTTGCTAATAGCGCGCTAATAGCAACGCTGTTGCCAGGCGTATTTATTTTGCCATTCTTTTTGTTTTCGGCAACGGCGGGGCAGCTTGCCGATAAGTATGAAAAATCGCAGATTATTAGGCTGGTTAAAGTGTTTGAAATTGGCATTATGCTGTTTGCAAGCGTAGGATTTTTTCTGCATAACATTTGGTTGTTAGGCGCTGCGCTATTTATGATGGGCATGCATTCCACATTGTTTGGGCCAGTAAAATATTCATATTTGCCGCAGCATTTAAAAGAGCATGAGCTCATCGGCGGCAACGGCATGGTAGAGATGGGCAGTTTTGTAGCGATTTTGCTGGGCCAAGTATTGGGCGCTTGGCTGGCTGCACAGGCGCAGCATGCGCTATTGACCAGCTTAACCCTATTGGCGGTGGCAATAATCGGCTATTTGACTAGCCGCAGCGTACCCAACACGCCAGCCGCCGATAACGCATTAAAAATTAATTGGAACCCGATTACTGAGACCATTACAAATGTGAAGTTAATTTGGGCGCAACAACCAATTTGGGTCGCAATTGTGGCTATTTCTTGGTTCTGGTTTTATGGCGCAACTTTGCTGGCACAGTTTCCAAACCTCGCCAAAAACGTGCTGTATGGGGACGAGAGCGTGTTTATTTTGCTGTTAAGCGTATTTTCAATTGGCATTGGAGTGGGTTCGCTGCTGTGCGAAAAGCTCTCTAAAGGCCGTTTAGAGCTTGGCTTAGTGATGTTTGGCGCCATTGGCTTAACACTATTTGCTACAGATTTATATTTTTCTGCAACCAGTTTACACAATAGTTGCAGCGTTAAATGTTTATTCGATTACCAGTCTTTTATTGCTAGAGATTATCACAGCGCAGATGGGCATTTAAACTGGACAAATTGGCGCTTGCTGGGCGATATTGGGTTGATAGGCTTGTTTGGCGGCTTTTACATTGTGCCGCTGTACGTGCTTATTCAAACCCGGGTAGATAAAAATTACCAATCGCGGGTGATTGCCACTAACAATATTATGAATGCACTGTTTATGGTGGCTTCCGCGGGTTTTTCTATTTTTATTTTCAATCAAAGCTACACAATTCCGCAGCTGTTTTTAGCCACTGCCCTGCTTAATGTTGTTATCACTATTTATCTGTTTATCCGCCAACCCGAGTTTTGGCGTACCTTCGTGGCTTGGGTCAATAGCTTAGTAAAGCGTTAATTAAATACAATTTACATTGATATAATTACATTGATACAACCAGTATGAATCAGATTTCATTACTCGCCTATGCCGACAACACACTGCCTTTTTTGGCTTGGGCAGTGTGTTTTTTCTTGAGTATTTATTTGCTTGCTGCAAGTTTGGTTTTTGTATTGGCAAAGACGCTTAATCGCCCAATTGAAACAAGGCCAGTTTCGGCGAATCAAATTTTTACAGAGGTTGTACAGTCCTTACGTTCAATTTTATTATTTGGCGTTGGTATGATGGTGCCGTGGTTGATGCTGCGCTATAACATTAGCCAAATAAAAATAGAAGCTAGCGCGGTAACTATAGCGCTAGAGTTTATGGTGCTTGTGTTGTGGAATGATGTGCATTTTTACGCTGTACATCGTTTATTGCACAGCAAGCTAAAATGGGCGCATCTCGCACATCACAAGTCTGTAACAGCCACGCCTTTTACAGCTTACAGCATGGGCATTATCGAGGCTTTATTATTGGGCAGCGTGATGCCGCTGGCTATGTTGGTGCATCATTTTTCGCTGATTTCACTCGCGCTACTGCCCATTTGGTCTATTGGAATTAATGCGTTAGCGCATTCTAATTGCAATCTATTTAGTAGCGTTAGCGAGCACTCAATATTAAGTTTGGTTAGGCATCATCAAAGCCACCACTCGCGATACAGCGGCAATTTTAGTTTTTTGTTTAACCAGCTAGATCGCTGGTTTGGCACTGCACGCCCGTTTTAGCCATTTATTTATAGGAATCGAATGACCCCATTTAAGCACGTTTATATTACGCAAACTGCCAGTTTTATGCCAGGCGAGCCTGTTAATAACCAAGATATGGATCAATTTATTGGCTCAATTAACCGCATGTCTAGTCGTATTAAAGAGCGAATTTTAGCCGAAAATGGCATTCAATTTAGGCATTATGCATTGGATGCACAAGGCAAATCCTTGCATTCAGTCACATCAATGGGCGCAAAAGTGGTTGAGGCCTTGATGGAAAATAGTGACATACCACAGTTTTTAGCCGCCGCAACAACAGGCGGCGATTGCGCGGCGCCAGGATTAGCTAACCTAATACAAGGTGAACTACAATTGCCGCCGCTTGAAACGCACTCTGTTTCAGGTATTTGCGCAGCGTCTGTTGGCGCGCTTAGCGCAGCCGCACATGCGGTAGAATCAAGCTCGGCAGATACCGCGTTGCAGTCGCTAGCGAGTTTCCATCGCGCTTGTTTAAAGCATCGCGCTTTAAAAACCGCGATACAGATATTGATTTTGATGCACATTTTTTACGTTGGATGCTATCGGATGGCGCTGGCGGCGTAGCGCTTGCTAACCAACCTGCAAAGTCTTTGTTATCGTTAAAAATCAATTGGATACACCAAAAATCGTTCTCGGGCGATATGCCAACCTGTATGCAAGTGCGGCTGTCGCTAGGTAACACGCTACCAAGTTATTTAGATTACCCATCCTTGGCTGATGCAGAAAAAGCGGGCGCGTTTGATTTGCGCCAAAGCATACGCATGTTGCCCAATTTGTTTGATGTCGGTTTGCACGAGTATGCCAATTTAGTGAAAGATGGGCATGTTGACCCCGCGCGAATTAGCCATTTTTTATGCCATTACTCATCAGAGCGATTTAAGCCGATGATGGCCGACTTGATGCAAAAAGCAGGCATCGCAATTGATAGCGAAAAATGGTTTTCTAACTTAACCACCAAAGGCAATACTGGCGCGGCGTCTATCTTTATTATGCTAGATCAGCTATTTAAAACCAAGCTGCAATCACTCAAAGTGGGCGACCAAATTTTGGGTTTTGTGTCAGAATCTGGCCGTTTTACAGTAGCTTATTTTTTGTTGGAAGTGGTTGATAGCAGCGATGTGCCCAGTGCACAATTAGCAAAACAGTCTTTACCAATCGAAACCAATTTACCTGCTCCGCCAATGACAGACGATGGCCAAACGGATCGTATTGCCGATATGCTAAAAGGCTTGATGGATGTATGGCATGGCTATCGCTCTGAGGTGTTTCGCACCGATTTAGTCAGCGCAATTATGCTCGGCACTATTCAAACTAAGGATTATTTAAGCTGGATGGAATCATGGATTCCGCAAGTGCGCGAAGGCAGCCTGTGGATGCGACGCGCGGTTTCTAGCATGCAACCAGAATATAAACAGCTGGCCAACTTGGTGCAAACACACGCGGGTGAAGAGCAACTTGATTGGCAAGTGTTGTACCAAGATTATATTAACGCAGGTGGCACGCTGCCAGCATCCAATTTAACCCGCAACCCTGGCGGCGAGGCACTCAATGCCTTTATGCGTAGTTATGCCTCTCGCCCTAACCCAGTTGGTTTATTGGGCGGTATTTACATAATTGAAGGCACTGGCCAACGTATTTTGCCATCCTTACTGCCCAAGCTTAAACAGCATTTAAATCTATCGTCATCGGTATTAAAGTTTATTGAATACCACGGCGAAAACGATCAAGCGCATATGTTGCGCTGGCTAGATGCGGTAAAAATGGTGGCCTTGATTGACCCAAACTCAGCTGACGAGATTGTAAAAGTGGCACACACGGTCGCGGCGCTATACTTGCAGCAATGGAAATTTATTCAACTTGCTAAAGTAAATAATTCTTAAATAATTCTAAGGTGTATTAATGAACAAAGTCGCTCTTCCGCGCGCCTGCTCCATATTGGATGCGGCCCACAACCCTGAAAACCCTAATTCATGGCAAACGCTATGGTTAGATCATTCTATTCCTATTAATCAAGGTGCAAAACTAGCTTGGCTGCGCGATTCTAATACTTGGTCACGTCAATTCATTTTGCCATTTGTGCGGCCCTTAGCAAGGCTAAGCATTGTTTTGTTGCAAATAATCAAAACACTTATACCAAATTTTTTAAGCTCATCTACTTTGCTGCATCGCCTGCTGGCTTGGGCTCTATCGGTTTTTGCCACGCCAGAAGCTAACTGGCTAATACTGCGCCATTTTTGGATAGGCTCAGAAAACTTAGCTTTTTTAAATGCCAATATAAAAGGCGCTGGCGTAGAAATGAACTCATTAACGCCGCACGATTTGCCTGATTTAAAAGATCACCTATTTATTAAACACGACCTAAACTTGTTTAACTTTATTACGCGTTTGAACTTGCAACAACGCGCACTTGGTTTAAACGAAATATCGCCCAAGGACACGCTAGATTTTTCCATGATTTCTAATGATGGCAACTTTCCTGTTACAGCGCAAAACGCGGGCTGGCTTAATGTCCTCGATTTGCAAACCTGCATTGATGTTTTTACCCCAATTTACCAACTTTTTTTAAGTGACAGCGATTTTTGGCGATCGGTACATTCATTACAACTAGATGAAACTATTGGTATTTATGCGGCCAAGGTACTCAATAAACCAGACGGATTGATACTAGTCAACAATAAACACCCAATGGTGGTACCTGCTACTTGGTCTGCCGGCTATCGGCTAGTATTGCACGGCTTATCGGCCGAAATGTTGCATGCGTTATTGGTTGAAGCAAAAGGTAAACACCAGCAATCTAATGAAAATCATTAGACTTAATTAAGTGCTTTAGATAGCGCACATTTTTGTAATGTGCGTATTATTCAAGTACGTTATGCAGTTGTGAAAGCAAGGCAAACGAACTTTAACTTAAGGAGATTATTATGTGGACTACACCAGCAGCTACTGAAATGCGTTTTGGCTTTGAAGTTACTATGTACGTAATGAACAAGTAATTACTTGTTTTTGCTACAAAAAAAGGGTGCTTAATGCGCCCTTTTTTGTGAGCGCAGCTTTTAATGCCGCGCCCTTTTTGTTTGCTGTCAATAATGCCAAAACTAACGCCAGCCCACCCTTTACATTAACCAACTTATTGATTTGGCAATACAAAACCTTTTGGCAGCAGCACCCAAATTTTGCCTTGTTGCTTCATGCTTCCTGCCATTTTACCCGCCGCATCGCCCGCGCCCCAAAAATAATCAATACGCACGCCACCTTTAATCGCCCCGCCAGTATCTTGTGCCACCATAAAACGCTTAAGCGAATTTTGGCTATTGGGTTGCGAGGTGGATAAAAATAGTGGCGCGCCAAGTGGCACATATTTTGGGTCAATCGCCACGCTGCGCTCTGCCGCTAATGGCACACCCAATGCGCCAAGCGGGCCACTTAAACCAGCTGGCAGCTCGGTAAAAAACACGTAACTTGGGTTTGCATTGAGTAGCTCACGCAATTTGGAAGGGTTATTTTTCGCCCAATTTTTAATGCCTTGCATGCCCGCTTGATCTTTTGTTAATTCGCCGCGCTCGATTAAAATTCGCCCAATCGAGTTATAAGCATGACCGTTTTGGTCGGCGTATCCCACGTGCATTTGCTGACCATTTTCAAATTTTACGATGCCAGAACCTTGTACTTGTAAAAAAAATCCATCGACTAAATCGTCAATCCATACCAATTCCTGCCCAGCCAAAGGCGTTGAGGCCGTTTCAATATCGGCGCGCGTTGCATATGGTACAAGTTTGTTGTGGCCTGATTTATCTTGTACAAGTTTTCCGCGCACGCGCTTACCTTTTAGCTCGGGGTACAGTTGGGCCAAATCGACAGTGATTAAATCGGCAGGTTGTTTGTAAAGTGGGTAAGGATAATTGGCCGATTTTGTGCGACTGCCTTTTAACAGCGGCTCGTAATAGCCCGTTACCAAACCAATATCGCTGGCATCGGCATTGGTGGCGGCGTACACGTTAAAATAATCAGTTAAGTAATCAATAATCGCCGCGTTTTTAGGCTGTTTTAGCAACCACGCCGCGTTACAAGCCGCTTGCCATGCCTGTTGATTCATTTGCACTTTATTGTTAAGTACGCCACAGCTTTGCAACCAAGCTGGCCAAGCTGCGCTTAAATCATCAGTTGCAAAACCGTCAATATCCTCCCATTTTGCAGGTTTTAATAATGCGTATTCTGGCGTGTTTATTGGGGATACCGGTTTTATATCCACATTATTTGGTGGTAGGTCGGGCTTTTGTGAAGAGCTGCCACCAAGCTGTTTACAATCACAATTATTAGCAGTTGGCTTTACGTTTTGCTTTGTACACGAAGCGGTGAGTAACAGCACGCTAATCAATAAGAGCGATTTTTTCATGATTGAATTTAAAAGCCCTGACCTAGCCAGCTTAATTTAATACCTTGGGCACCGCCAAAGTGAAAGGCGCTATTTCTGCGTCAAAAAAAGTGCCATCCTCGGCCACTATTTTATAGCTGCCGCGCATCGATCCAACAGGTGTAGCAATGACACTGCCGCTGGTGTATTCAAACTGTTGATTGGGCTGTAATAGGGGCTGCGCGCCCACCACGCCTAGGCCTTTAACCTCGTGAATGTGATTATTCGCATCAGTAATAATCCAGTGGCGGCTGATTAATTGCGCTGCAATGTTGCCAGTATTGCAAATGCTAACCGTATAGGCAAACGCATATTGATTATCATCTGGGCTAGATTGATCGGGCAAAAATGCGGTTTGCACATTCACCGAAAACGCATATTTTTTAGAATCTATCATGTTAGCTAATCGTACCTAATTGTGTAAGTTTAAGAAATACACCCTAAGAAATATAACGCAAAAAAATAAAATAAAACTTAGCTGATTAAGCCTGTTGTAGGCGAACTTGGCGCGGCAGAATACAATTTTTTTGCCATACGACCAGCCAAAAATGATTCGCGGCCCGCTTGAACCGCTTTTCTCATCGCGCTCGCCATCAATATTGGGTTTTGCGCACCTGCAATGGCGGTATTCATTAATACGCCTTGGCAGCCCAGCTCCATTGCAACTGCCGCGTCTGCCGCGCTGCCAATGCCTGCATCCACCAGCACGGGGATTGTGGCGTTTTCAATAATAATTTGTAAGTTCCACGGGTTTAAAATCCCCATGCCAGAGCCGATTAATGAGGCCAGCGGCATCACCGCACAACAACCGATATCTTCCAGCTGTTTAGCAATAATTGGGTCATCCGAGGTGTAAACCATCACATCAAAGCCATCTTTAACCAGCGTTTTTGCCGCGGCAATGGTCTCAATCACATTTGGATACAACGTTTTTGGGTCGCCTAATACTTCCAACTTAACCAACTTGTGCCCATCCAATAACTCGCGCGCTAATCTTAGCGTGCGCACCGCGTCATCCGCAGAATAACAACCTGCAGTATTGGGCAAATATGTAAATTCTTCTGGCGGCAGATATTCTAAAAGCGAAGGTTCACCCGCGGTTTGGCCAATGTTGGTGCGGCGAATCGCCACCGTCACAATTTGCGCGCCGCTGGCGTCAATCGCCGCGCGGGTTTCGGTAAAGTCTTTATATTTGCCCGTACCCACCAATAAGCGGGAATGATAGGCCTTGCCTGCAATGATTAAATCGTCATTCATGTTATTTTCTTTATCCACCGCGCTTTTAACCGCCACCTACGGCGCCAACAATTTCGATTGTATCGCCGTCACGTAATGCCGTAGCGTCAAATTGGCTACGCGGCACAATTTCACCGTTTTTTTCAATCGCCAACCGTTTTCCAGTTAAATTTAACGTAGTCACTAGCGTAGAAATGCTCATATTTTCGCCATCTAAATGCCTATCTTTGCCGTTAATCATAATTTTCATTTTTTTGGGTGCGCTATTGTCGAATATACAAGAATCTTATTTTACGGCGATTGCTTTGTTTTGCCTATTTTATAACGCTAAATTTTATTGCGGCGTGTTGGTGCATTTAGCGGATAGAAATTTATTTTGTCTTGATGTGTTCCGCTGGTAATGTCATGCGTTAAACATAAAATTGTAATGATATTAATGATTTATCGACTAAAGCTCAGTAACAATTGAATTTTTCTGATCGATCTAAATCATAGATTTAACCCAAGCTACAAGAACACAATTCTTGTAGATTTAACTCCCAAAAGGAAAAAAATGATGCAAGCTTTAAACGTAAACCCAGTAGATTCAGTAAGTTTAGTAAAACCCTTAACCAATATCGTGCTGTTGAATCAAGAAATTGAACCTGCAAAAAAACCAATAAATAATGTAAAAGAGCTAGAGTTGAGCAACTTAACTTCAAAAAAAGATAACAGTATTAACCGGTTTTTAGAAGCGTATGGCGATTGTGTTTAGCTACCAGTTTTGTGCTTTAGCTGTAAAAAAATTAAACTTTTAAGGTAGTTTCAAAAGAGTTAATCGTTGATTTACATACAAAGTGGGCGACATTTTCGCCGCCCATTTTAATTCGTATTTAAAACCTAATCGCTTTGGCTGATTTGCTTTATTGAACCAAACCTACTCAATTGCGATTTGTGGACGACCTGCCTCTGGCCAATCTAAATGGTAAAATTGACCGCGCGGCTGATCTTTACGCTCGTAAGTATGCGCGCCAAAGTAATCGCGTTGACCTTGCAGTAAATTAGCAGGTAAATCGGCGCTGCGGTAACCATCATAATAAGCCATCGCCGCGCTAAAGCCTTGTGCGGGAATGCCGTTAGTGACCGCCAACGCAATCACTTTACGCCAGCCAGCTTGCCCATCGTTCATGGCTTTGGTGAAGTACGGATCTAGCATCAAGTTTTTTAAACGAGAATTAAGTGCATAAGCCTCGGTAATTTTTTGCAAAAAGCGCGCGCGAATAATACAACCACCACGCCAAATTTGCGCCAGCTCACCAAAATTAAGCTTCCAGTTGTAAGCCACTTGCGCTTTATCAATCAATTGAAAGCCTTGTGCGTAGGCACAAATTTTGCTGCAATAAAGTGCGTTTTTAATGGCATCAATAATCGTTTTTTTGTCTTCCTCGTGTTTAATAACGGGGCCTTTTAAAATTTTGCTAGCTTCAACACGCTCTTCTTTTAAGCTAGAAAGTGCGCGCGCATAAACCGCTGCCGCAATCGCGTTGGCGGGCGATCCTAGCTCTAATGCGTTGGCCGCTGTCCATTGTCCTGTGCCTTTTTGGCCTGCGGTATCCAAGATTTGGTCAACCAAAAAGCCTGGCGTCATAGGATCTTTTTGTTGCAGAATCTCGCTAGTAATTTCAATCAAATAACTAGATAACTCGCCTTTGTTCCACTCGGCAAACACCTTGCCAATTTCATCAGCTGGCATGCCCAGCAGATTTTTCATTAGCCAGTACGCCTCGCAAATAAGCTGCATATCAATGTATTCAATACCGTTATGCACCATTTTTACATAATGGCCAGAGCCATCAGGGCCGATATATTCAGCGCATGAAAAACCGCCAACCACTGGCTTTCCAGGTGTGCCACCCTCCATTGGCTCGCCCGTTACTGCATCCACTTTGGCAGCAATATCGCGCCAAATCGGCTCAAGCGAAGCCCATGCTTTGCGCGTGCCAGAAGGCATTAAACTGGGGCCAAAACGTGCACCAGTTTCGCCGCCCGATACGCCAGAGCCGATGAAATCAATGCCTTTAACCGCCAGCTCTTTTTCGCGGCGAATGGTGTCTGTCCACAATGAGTTACCGCCATCAATAATAATGTCGCCTTCTTCTAAAAATGGCAATAGCGCGTTAATGGTCACATCGGTTGCGCTACCTGCTTTAACCAGCAAAACAATTTTGCGCGGGCGCTTAATGCTAAGTACAAATGAGGCCAAATCGGCATGACCCACCACGTTGGCATGCGAAGGCTCATTCGCTTTACATTCATTAATGAAATTGGTCATTTTTTTAGAATCGCGGTTATACACCGCAATGGTGTAACCGTGGTCGGCAATGTTAAGGGCTAAATTCTGGCCCATTACGGCAAGGCCAACCAGGCCAATATCTGCATTTTTTGTGGTCATTTGAAGTCTCTTTTAGAGGTTAAATAAAAGTAAACGCAGGCTTATGGCCTTTGTTTTTTACTACTTTGTTGCATGATTTAATACTGCTAAGTAACGATTAAATACCGCTATTTTTTACAATGTTCTGCCAAATAGTTGCGTCGCCAGCATATAACCGTTCATTGCCAATTGCGGGTCATAACGCTCGCCTTCATCCCGCATAAATGCATGTTGGCCGTTAAATTCGTGCCAAGTAAAGTTTAAACTGGCTTCACTTAATTGTTGGTTAACCAGCACGCGGCCAGCAGTTGGAATGTGGCTATCTTGCTTGCCCCAAATCATCATTAACTCGCCTTTAATATCGGCAAGGCGTTGCATACTGTGCTGATTTGGCTTATTTGGGATGATATTAGTGTGGAGATCGGTTGCGTAAAAACAAGCGGTGGCTTTAACTTCTGGCTGAAGCGCGGCGCGAAACGCCAAATGTCCGCCGATACAAAAGCCCATCGCGCCAACGTTACCGTTGTACCAATCTTGGTCTGCAAGCCATTCAATCATTGAGCGGTTGTCTGTGTCATAGTTTTGCACATCTTTGGCAGCTTTGTCAGCATTGCCTTTATCGCGGCCCGCATCGTCATAACCCAGCACTGTGCCAATTGGGTTAAGCTCATGAAACACTTCTGGCACCAGCACTGCATAACCTTGGCCAGCCATAAAGCGCGCTGCGCGCTCAATCGGACCTGTTTGCTGAAAAATTTCAGAGTAAAACAAAATGGCAGCGACAGGTTTTGTATGCGCGGGGCGATGCACATAGGTGCGCATGACACCTGTGGGGGTGTTTAAATCTGCAATGTGAGATTGAATTAGCATGAGAGTTGAGTCGCAAAAAATTACATTTTACTAGCATTGGGTGCTTTGTCACGCACAAAAATAGGCAATTTCCAAAATATGTTTTGCTAAAACAAAAATTAATCACGTTGACTAGAATTTTTTATCAATCCGGTTGTCTTTGGTAAATATGTTGTAAAAACTTAAGCGCTGTAAATGCTTAACATTCATCATGAAAGATCATCACTATGCGTTTAATTGTTGGCTTGCTCACTACAGTTGTGGCTCACTGCGCCTTTGCTGCTGAGTTAAAAACACCAGAGATTAATTATGATTTAGTGTACCAACTAAAAGCATCGATTGTTAAAGTGCATGTATCGACTAAATCGGGAGGTCACGGTGTGGGTACGGGTGTGGTGGTTGGCAAAGACCTTGTTGCTACTAACTGTCACGTGGTGGCAAACGCTGTAGGTGTTCAAATCAGCAAATTTGGCGACAGTTTTAGGCCAGATGCCATGCGCGCTGATTGGAAACACGATGTGTGTGTGCTGCGTTTTCAATATCTTGACATGAAACCAGTTGAGCTTGGCGATTCAGAAAGTTTAACATACGAGCAACCTATATTTTCAATTGGGTTTCCTGGCGGGCCGCCCAAACCAATTACTACGCCAGGCAAAATTAAAGCGTTATATGCGCTTGATGGTAGCCAAGTGATTCGTACTGATGCCTCATTTGTAATGGGTGCAAGCGGCAGCCCAGTTTTTAATAGTGAAGGCAAGTTAATCGCGCTTAGCACCGTTAAAAGCCCGGGCCACAGCGCGTATTTTTATAATGTGCCTGTTAAGTGGGTAAAAGCCCTTATTGACACGCCAGAGTTGGCCGTGACAGAAACATCGTCACTTAAAAGTGACGTTTCTCCGTTTTGGGATGCGCCAGATACCGAGCGTCCATTTTTTATGCGCGTAGTTTTGCCTTATCAAAATTCAAAATGGGATGAGTTGCAAACTACAGCGTTAGAATGGGTGAGTAAAGAGCCAGCCAGCGAGGAAGCGCATTTTTATTTAGGTGTTGCTTATGAGAATTTAGACAAGATGGATGCTGCAAAAACTGAATTTGCACAAGTGCTAAAATTACATCCACGACACACCGCCGCCTTGCAGGAGCTAGGCTTAATGGCCAGCAAAGCGGGCAATCAAGCAGAATTGTCACGCTTAAAACTAGCCATGCAAGAAGCGGGTAATGACGTGCTGGAAGAGTTTAACGAGCTTATTAATCCAACACCAGAGCTTGCTGCAAACCCTGCGCCGTAACATTTTTAAAGAAAGCCTTTAATGACGACAAATCGACTGAAACATAATGCCAGCCTGAAATTGAGCGCTTTCATAACATTTAATGTTGTGGCCTTTTGCTGCTTAATACCATTTCCAATACAGGCTCAAGATAACGCAATTTTCCCTAGCGCAGAGCCTAGTGACGCGTTTTTGTATCAACTTAAAGGCGCATTAGTCAAAGTCACTAATGCAACCAAAACTGGCGGGCATGGTTATGGCACTGGTGTTGCCATCGATAAAGATCACGTTGTCACCAATTGCCATGTGCTTCAAAACTCAAGCGGCATCAGCGCGTCACATTGGGGCGAAGCATTTGCGCCAGTGGCATTGCAAGCCG
The DNA here is from genome assembly GCA_014378845.1 of Methylotenera sp. Taxonomy (GTDB): domain Bacteria; phylum Pseudomonadota; class Gammaproteobacteria; order Burkholderiales; family Methylophilaceae; genus Methylotenera_A. Next base: position 19,070 of record JACMNB010000059.1, read on the forward strand.
ATTGGAAGCACGATATTTGCATTTTGCGCTTTGAATGGGCCAATTTTACGCCGGTTGCAATTGGCGATTCTGAAAGCTTGCAGTATGAACAACCTGTGATTTCTATTTCGATGCCTAGCGATTCTCCCGCACCGTACGTGGCGCTGGGCAAGGTAAAAGCCTTGTATGAGATGGATGACGCACATGTGATTCGCGCCTCGGCCGAGTTTGCAATTGGTGCCAGCGGCAGCCCAGTGTTTGATTACAGCGGTAACTTAATCGCCATTAGCACGGTTAAAAGCCCAGGCCATCGCGCTTACTTTTATAATATGCCTGCTAAATGGGTTAAAGCATTGTTGCTAACGCCCGAAGTGAAGTTAAATGCGCCGCACGAATTACCTTTTTGGGACGCGCCAGATCAGCAGCGACCATTTTTTATGCGCGTTGTGCTGCCGTATCAAAATGCAAAATGGGCAGAACTTGAAGCTGTTGTGCAAGAATGGCTGATTAAAGAGCCAGATAGCGTAGAAGCCTTGTTTTATGCAGGCGTAGCCGAACAAAATTTAGGCGACTTAAGCAAAGCGAATAGCTACTATCAGCAAGTTTTAAAATTGCATCCACAGCACAGCGCAACGTTAATACAACTTGGTTTAATGGCTAATAATGCAGGCAAAACAGAAGAAGTTGCCCGCACCCATGTGGCACTTAAAGCCATGAGTAGCGAGCTAGATGAAGAATTTACAGAAGCGCTTAAGCCAGCAACAACGCAGCAATCAGCTGTCACGCAATAATCGGTCGTTATTCAGTAATCTGCGGCGCGGCCAGTTGAGTATCCCTGCGGCACATCACTTTGCCACTCGCCGCAATCATTGCATCGGTGGTCGTGCATGGTCGGGCTTAAGGTTAAATTAGAGCTATTGCAAAATTTGCAATTAGTTGGGTGAATGGGCGCGTCTTTATGGTGCGATTCGTGGTGCTCGGTCGCGACTTTATTGCTGCCTAATCCGTATTTATTATCTGGCATATTGATTCCGTTTTGTTCAGTTTAAAACTAGCCTTAAAACAAATCCCAAACCTAAATCTACGCTCTTTTTAGCATAAAAACAAGACTTAAAACAACTCAACACTCAGCTGGCCGCGCGCGTTAGCCGATCTAAAATGGCCAACCATTCTGGCGCATTTGGCGGCGCTTCTATTAATAACAAATCTGCGCCCAACGCGTCCATCTTGTGCAATGTATCGTACAGTTGCCGCGCAACATCTGCGACGTTTTTATTAAGCTTAAATACTGGGCAATTTGGCTGCGCACCTTCACCAATCAGCAATGCCGCGCAATGAGTATTGGCTTGAGCTATAAGCGCGCCGCGGTTTGTAAATAAGCGCGTTGGCGTGCGCGGCGAGTAATGCAGCGCGTGCTGGCCAGGCGCTTTAATGGGCTGGCTAAGTGCAGTTGCAGCTTTGCCTGCAATGCGTTCAATAGCGGCCTCACTAATCATGCCCTGCCTTAATAATTGCCAATGGTCACCATTGGCATTATTAATCACGCTCACAATGGTCGATTCAATACCAACCTCGCATGCGCCGCCGTCCAACACCGCAATGTCTTCGCCTAAACCTGCTGTCACGTGCGCGGGCGTTGTGGGGCTTAACTGCGTAAACTTATTGGCCGATGGCGCGGCCAACGCCAAACCGCTTTCTTTAAGTAGCCGCAAAGCCAAAGGATGCGCAGGCACACGTAAGGCCACTGTAGGCTGATTTGCACGCACGATTTGGCTAACGCTATTTTTGGCGGGCAACACCAAGGTTAACGGGCCTGGCCAAAAAGCTGCCGCGAGTTTTTGGGCGGTTGGCGAAAATTCCGCCGCCCATGCAGTTACTTGGCTTGAATCACCAATATGTACGATTAAGGGATTATCCATCGGCCGCTGTTTGATGGCGTAAATCTGCCGCAAAGCGTCGTCATTGGTCGCGTCTGCGGCCAAGCCATAAACGGTTTCGGTAGGAATTGCCACCACTTCACCATTTTTTAATTTGGCTATGGCCTTTTGTAAGTTAACGCGCATAAAAAGCTTACTAAACGAAAACGCTATTTTACTACTGAAGCTGCGCTTAAGCTAAAATACTCGCACTTTTAAAAGGGGAACTATTTAACATGAACACCGTACAAAACGACACGCAAAATAATACGAAAATTATGGTTGAACATAATCCAGCACAAAGCCGTTTAGATGCCTTAAACGTAAGTAAATGGCCGACTTGGCAAAAAGAAGTGTCTACTTTTGATTGGACTTTTCATGAGCAAGAAATTGCCTACATTTTAGAAGGCGAATGCATTATTACGCCAACTGGCGGCTCGCCAGTGCGCTTTGGCAAAGGCGATTTAGTGACTTTTGCAGAAGGTGTTAAAGCCAGTTGGCAGGTGATAAAGCCATTGCACAAACATTACCAGTTGGATGGCAACGCAGTCAGTCAAGCGTTTCGGCGCATTAAAGCAGCGCTTGGTTTTTAAACATTAATGAATATGAAAATTGTTGCGCGAGGCAAGCAACTATGTGCTTAAGCCAATTGGCGCACAAAAAACTAGCCCGCTTTCCGAAAAGTTAAGTTGTAGCGATAATCGCCAAGTGCCTTATGGTGATTGGCTTTAAGCGGCATCACGGCGTGAAATTTCAATCGCGCTTCGCCGCCCCACACCACCACATCTCCATGATTGACGGGTATTTTTAGGGTTTTATCACTCCGTTTTAAACCGCCAAATTGAAATGTGGCGGGAATGCCTAATGACACCGAAACGATGGGCTGGCTAAAATCTTGCTCATTTTTATCTTGGTGCAAACCCATGCTTGCGCCAACGATATATTGGTTAATTAAACAGGCGTCTGGCACAAAATTAACATAGCCGCACTCTGCCGCTGCACTGGTTGCAAGCTGCAAAAAGCTGGCAGGCATATCTGGCCAAGGCTGATTTGTGAGTGGGTTATGTCCATCGTAACGATAGCCTTTTCTATCGCTTATCCAGCCTAAATCGCCGCAATTGGTCATGGCCGCGCTCATGGCAAACCCCATTTTAGTCATCATATTGCATAGTGGCGCATTGATAATAACAGCCTGTAAGGCGATTAAAAGTAAGCGTTCACTAGCGCCAAGCGCAAAGCCCTGCAATAAATAAACATCGTTTATAATTTCTTGCTTAATTGGTTTTAAATCGTCAAATAAATCCATCAAAATTCCAATTTGAGTACAATGGGAGCAAACTGATTTAGAAGCTTGCACCCTACTTTACCCAATTCTTGCTTGTAGCAATCATAGGGCAATAAATGCTTTTGATTCGTACGCCGAATCTTGCGACCAAATTAATTTGTACATTTATGTTTATAATTGTTGCATGAATCAACACCAGCAAGCCACCGAGTTTTTATGTGCAATGGATGCCGATTGGGCTAATCTAATTCAAACAGTGGGCGCTTGCCAATTTGCGCCAAAAATTGAGCGCAATCCATACGAAGCCTTGGTGCGGGCAGTGGCTTATCAACAATTGCATACTAAAGCTGGCGATGCGATTATTGGCAAATTCATCCATCATTTTGGTCAGTTTCCCACGCCAGAGCAATTGAATGCTGCACCTTTTGACGATTTACGCGCATGCGGGTTCAGCGGCAGCAAAATTGAAACCATTCAAGGCATCGCAGGTGGCGTAATGACGGGGCTTGTGCCTTCGATGGAAGCTGTACAACAAATGAGCAATGCCGAGCTAATTGCGCGTTTAGTCTCAATAAAAGGCATTGGCCAATGGACGGTAGAAATGATGCTGATGTTTACGCTAATGCGGATGGATATTTTGCCTATAACAGACTTTGGCGTGGTAGAGGGCTATAAACGCCTTAAAAAGCTGGAAGCTGCCCCAAAACCCAAGCAAATGGCCGAACTTGGCATCGCTTGGTCTCCGCATCGCACGGTGGCTAGTTGGTATTTGTGGCGTGTGCCAAAATAAAAAAAGGGCTAATATCGCCCTTTTAATTTACAAAAACTAGTAATTTTTATTACTTTTTATGATGCTTTTTTTTATCATTGGATTTGGTGTCACTTGTAGGCATTAAAACAGTATCAACGACGTGAATTTGACCGTTGTCTGCCTTAATATCTCCACCGCCTACGGTCAAATGACCATTAACTTTTACGCCGGCAGTCGTTGATAGCGTTAGATAATGACCCTCCACAGTTTTTACTTTGCCCGCAGCAACGTCAGCAGGAGTGATATTGCCAGCTACAACATGATAAGTGAGCACTTTTGTAAGTGCGGCCTTGTCCTTTAATAAAGTCTCTAATTTATCTTTGGGAATTTTCTCAAAAGCAGCATTATTTGGCGCAAATATCGTAAATGGGCCAGTGCCTTTTAGCGTATCGACTAAGCCAGCAGCTTTAAGCGCTGTTACTAATGTTGAAAGTGAGCTATCTGCGGCGGCAACATCTAAGATGCTATCGGCATAAGAAGTGTTGTAAATACCTAAAGTTAACAAAGTGGCTAATAGTACTTTTTTCATACTTAATCCTTAAATTTATTGCATTCATTAAAATTCAATTATGTGAATAATTAATTGCGAAAATAAGGCAGTGAGCTAACTAATAAGTTGCAGAAAAAAGTGAATATTTCGGCTGTTGATGATGAAGATGTTAAGGTTAGTGCGCCTAATCTATAGCGGCAGAGTCGCACTAGGTCAACGACGACTCATCGGCAAAAAATTGTTTGTTCATCAACAACATTCCGCTTACTGCCTTATTCACTGCACTAACTATGTCATTTTACCATGTCAATTTGCAAGGTTTTTAAACGCATTTAAATTTATAATGTGGTATGCGACCATTTAATAGCCAAATTTTTACCATTCATGAGCATGCTTTTCTTAAGTTACTCAGCTATCGCGTACTCATCGTGCTGGCTTATCAAATTATGGCGGTGGCGGTTGGCTGGCATATTTACGAAATTACCCATGATGCATTATCTTTGGGCTTGATTGGCTTGGTAGAAGTCATCCCCTATTTTGCTACCGCGTTATTTGCGGGCTATGCGGTCGATCATCACTTATCGCGCCGCTTTTTTGGGGCGCTGGCTGCTGGCATGTTGGGCGCTAGCGCGCTTACTTTGTTGGCAATTGCATCGGGTTGGTTAAGTAATAATACGCTTTGGATTTATGGCGCTTTTGCGTTTACTGGTTTTGGCCGCGCTTTCATTGCGCCCAGTCATAGTAGTTTATTTGCGATTATATTACCGCGTGAAGACTTTGCCCGCGCGGCTGGTATTGGCAGCAGCGTGTTTCAAGCAGGCTTGATTTTGGGCCCTGCGATTGGCGGCTTCTTGGTGGGCTTTGGCAGTAAAACCACCGCTTATTCAATTGCCATTTTGCTGTGTATTAGCGCAGCCATTGCCATGCTATCAATTAAAATACAAGAGCCGCCAAAAGCTTTGCCATCCCCTATTTTTACCAGTATTGGCCAAGGCTTACGCTTTGTTTGGAACCACCAAATTTTACTTGGCGCATTGTCGCTTGATATGTTTGCTGTGCTATTTGGCGGCGCGGTAGCTATGCTGCCTGCTTTCGTGCAAGATATTTACCACATTGGCCCTCAGGGTCTGGGTTTATTACGCGCTTGCCCTGCCATAGGTGCAATTTTTACGGGCCTGTGGTTAACGCGTCACCCCATAAACCTGCACGCAGGGCGTTGGTTATTGGGCGCCGTTGCGGGCTTTGGCCTTTGTATCATTGGTTTTGGGCTGGCTACTAGCTTTTGGGTTGCTGGCGGGATATTGGCCCTATCTGGCGCATGCGACGGCGTGTCGGTAGTAATGCGGCAAACTATTTTGCAGTTGGCCACGCCCGACGCCATGCGCGGGCGCGTTTCGGCCATTAACGGTATCTTTATTGGCTCATCCAATGAGCTTGGCGCGTTTGAATCGGGCGTTGCAGCTAAGATAATGGGTTTAATACCATCCGTTATTTTTGGCGGATTTGTGACGCTTGGCGTGGTCGGCATTACGGCCAAATTGGCGCCAAAACTACGCGATTTAGAGTTGCATCAATTACACTAAGCCCTAAAAAAGGACTAATATTGTTTTAATTATTGTTGACTAGATTTGCTGCAAAATGACCGCTAAAAACTTGCTCACCCATACGTTCTATTTTATTTATCGCCACAAATTACCCATCCGCATGATGCATTGGATAAACGTTGTGTGCTTTACTGTGCTGTTAATAAGCGGCCTTAATATTTTTAACGCGCATCCCGCGCTTAACATTGGTAAGTCTTCTTAAAACAATCAAGCGCCTATACTCGAAATGACTGCCGCGCAAACTGGTGCGGGTAACATAATCGGCTACACCACTATTTTTGGCCACCAATTTAATACTACCGGCGTATTTGGCGCATCCCATGGCGCTGACGGCAGAGTGTTACAACGCGGCTTTCCTACTTGGATGACGATTCCAAGCTCGCAGTGGCTATCCATGGCGCGGCGCTGGCATTTATTTTTTGCCTGGTTGTTTGTGATTAACGGCATTGCTTATGTGACTTACTCACTATTAACCAAACACATTCAGCGTGACCTTTTAACCACAAAAACTGATCGTGCTAGCATTTGGCAATCAATAAAAGACCATGCGCGGTTTAAGCATGCCAGTGGCGAGGCGGCTATTCCTTACAACGTGCTACAAAAAATAGCCTATTTAAGCGTGATTTTTATTTTGCTGCCAATGATTATTTTGATGGGCTGGGCCATGTCACCATTTTTAAATGCGCTGATTCCTGGCTGGGTCGATTTATTTGGCGGGCGCCAAACCGCGCGTACCATTCACTTTATAGTGGCTTGGCTGCTGGTGGGTTTTGTGTTTATTCACGTGTTTGAGGTTATGATCACAGGCGTTTGGAATAACATGCGCTCGATGATTACTGGGCGATACAAAATCGAAACGCAACATGATTCTTCTCATAAAAAAGCCGAGCAGCCATGACACATCAAACCGATAGACGAAAATTTTTTAGGCGATTAGCGGGTGCAACTGGCACGCTGCTGCTGACGGGTTGCGATAAATTGTCGGATTCTGAATGGTTTGGCCATGTATTAAGCACGGGTGAAAGTTTAAATAAAGGCGCACATCATTTATTAAGAACGCGCAAAGCCATGGCGCAAGAATTTAGTGAAGCTGACCTGTCGCCCGACTTTCGTAGTAACGGTACATCGTTCCCTGAAAGTGCTGAATATCAAACCATGGCAAAAGCGGATTTTAAGGATTGGTCGTTAGAAATTGCTGGTTTGGTTGCAACGCCGCTTAAACTGACAATGGCGCAAATTCAAGCGTTGCCAAGTCGCACCCAAATTACGCGTCACGACTGCGTAGAAGGCTGGAGCGCAATTGCCAAATGGAAAGGCACGCCATTGCATGAAATATTTGCGTTAGTTAATCCTTTGCCAAATGCGCGCTATGTGGTGTTTTACTGCGCCGACCCAATGGAAGATGATGGCACGGATTTATATTACGAAAGTATTGATATGGAGGATGCCTACCACAAGCAAACAATATTGGCTTATGAACTCAATGGCACCACATTACCCATCAAAAATGGCGCGCCAATTAGGCTGCGTGTAGAGCGGCAATTAGGTTATAAGCAAGCCAAATACATCATGAAAATAGCTTTGGTAGCGCAGTTTGACGATATTGCAGGCGGTAAGGGCGGTTACTGGGAAGACAATGGCTGTGAGTGGTACGCGGGCATTTAACTAGGCATTTTTGTAAAACGCCTAGAGATTATGAATGGTTAGAGCCAACTATTTCTTGGTTTATTTTTTAGTCTGACTGCTCGATTTCATCGGAATAACCGAACTATTCGGCACGACAACCTCTTTGCTTTTTTTAGGTTTTTTTGTTTCTTTATTACTTTTAATTTGACCTTTAGCCACGATGTTTCTCCTTTAATTAAGTGTTTATCATAGCCCAATCTTAAAATTAGTGCAGATTTTTTACACAATGTTTTACATAAGCACGTTTACAGCATTAAATCTTGCGGCGCATATAGGCCGTACTTTTCTATGCGGTAACGCATCATATCACGCGTTAAGCCAAGCAATTTTGCCGATTTTGAGACATTCCAACCGGTTTTTTCTAATGCTTTCTTCAATAAATCTTGATTGTCCTCCAAGCTGTTACCCGACATTTTCTCTAAAATCGGTGTTTTTGGTAAGTGATTAAGCGCCGCACTACGCCTTTCTATCAATACAGTTGTGCCGGTCATTAGGCTTGGGTTAATGGATATTTGATCGACATCAATAGCTTGCTCAGTGGCTAATAACACGGTTTGCTCTAATGTGTTACGTAGCTCGCGCAAGTTGCCAGGCCAACTATAATCTAGTAATAACTGCCGGGCCGCTTTTGTAAAATATAGATTTTTTTTGCCATAATGCCGCACATGCAGCTGTAAATAAAACGTTGCAATTTGCACAATATCTTGCCCAGTTGCGCGCAGCGGCGCAGTAGATAGCGTAATCACGCGCAGCCTAAAATATAAATCGCTACGAAAGCGGCCTTCTTGCACCATTTTTTCTAAATCTTGATTAGTTGCACTAATGATTCGAATATTCACTTTGCGCTCGCGCATACTGCCAATACGGCGCACGGTTTTTGTTCTAATAACGTCAGCAATTTGGCTTGTAAAGCTTAAGTCTATTTCACCAATTTCGTCCAAAAATAGTGTGCCACCATTGGCGGCTTCGGCTAAACCTACGCGACTATCTTTTGCATCAGTAAAAGCGCCTTTTTCATTGCCCAAGAGGACAATGTGCCTGATGGCCTAGAGTGCAGAACCTAAGGATGATGGTTTAATCATACAAAGCGTTATGCCAATTATTCTTGAAGCCAAGTTTTAGGCGTAAAATCAAACTTTAACCAAATCTACGTTAAGGATTTAACCATGTTATCAATGGCCCATGCCAGTATTGTCCCGCTTAAACGCGCCCTCAACAATTTAGCGCATATTTTAAAAAAAGGTCAAGAATATGCGGACGACAAAAAAATTGAGCCGGCCGTTTTACTTAACGCGCGGCTGTTTCCCGATATGTATCCCATTATTCGCCAAGTACAAATTGCCACAGATATGAGCAAGGGCGCGGTTGCAAGGCTGGCTGGCGTAGAGGTGCCATCGTATGACGACAACGAAACTAGCTTTGCCGATTTGCAAGCGCGCATCGCCAAAACCCTAGCGTTTATTGATACGATTAATACAACACAACTAGAAAATAGCGAGAATCGCGACATTACCATTAGTGTGCGCAAAGTCGATTTGCATTTTACGGGGCAAGATTACCTGCTGAAATGGGTGATGCCCAATGTATATTTTCATGTAACCACAACTTATAACATCTTGCGCCATAATGGTTGTGCGCTTGGCAAACCAGACTTTTTGCGCTTAAAAGATTAGCCTAGTGCCGCTTAACGTGATTGATTGTTCCACTTAAGTCAAAATTGGCCTGCAAGCGACGTGATTGTGCGGCTAAGTTAGCGTTCACTTTACCAGTAAGCGATTGATTTTGAGCAATATTTAAATACCCAATCGCGTGAAACTGTTTGGTAATAAGCACAATTTGTTTGTATTGATATTGGCCATTTTTGACTTGCAAGCTGGCGCTTAACGTATCAAATTCTGTCGCCTCGCCCGCTAGCGAAGCAGATTGATTGAGCACTGCTTTTGCTAAATCAACGCCATTAATTTTGCCATTTTTTAACGCAATATTGGCGAATATACTGCTTGCATCGGCTAGGTTAAGCGCCTCAATTGATTGGCTAGCAAAGTCGCCAGTCATGCTTAATTTTCCTTCAACGCTGGCTTTTTTGTCGATGTTGGCTTTATCTTCAGCGCTGGTTTTTCCATTTACCCCAGTTTTGCTGGCAAATGCGGTTAATAATTGCGGCGCATTTGCACTGGTAAGCTTAAATTTCCCCGTTGTGCGCCAACTAGTTGACCAATCTAGCACCGCTTGGGCGCTAATATTACCACCAAATATTGCGCCCTCAATTTGGCTAACAGTCATTTGATGTTGGTGAATGATGGCGTTTGCTTTAAGCGTATCAAATACCATTTGGGGTTTAAGGGGCAAAGGCCAATGGTTGCCAGTTAGTGTAACTGCATAATCAGTGCCGAGCGGTTTAATTTGCACTATCAACGTACTATCAACACGCTGTAAATCAAGGCTTGCTAGCTCGCCCGCTGCGCTTAATGCTAAGTTGCCACCAAATGGCCCCAGCACTAAATCGTTTGCTTTAAAACTTAAATCGCTTATGTTTAGTTGAGCAATTTTTAAAGTCGGCGTGTTGCTAAGCTGTTTAATCATGTTCAATGACGGCTCTAAATTGTTGTGATCAATGGTAAAGCCTTGTATTTTCAAGCTTTTAACGTGTTTTACGTCCGCAAAAAGTGTCGTAGCATCTGGCACTATTTGCAAAGAAGTCACTTTTAAAGCCTCGCCTATCGCAACATTAACCAGCGTAAAATGCGGCTGCGGCCACAACGATGCGCGTACTTGTTCAATATGTACCGGGTTACCAAGGCTGACCGTTGCCAGTTTTTCAATTGGCGCGATTAACGGACTGATATTAATAAAATGCAGCACGGCAATTAAAAGTAGTGCCGAAATAAAACCAATAGTGAGCGTGATTTTAAGCAATTTAACAAGGCGTTTAACGCAATTTAACAGCAGTACACTTAAATGTATCGGCGTGCCAGTTGTTTGGGTTGGTGCCTTAATTTCTGCGTGCGGTTTTGCGTCGAATTGCTTATCGGTTACTGCACTATCAGCACGTTTATCGGCTTCTTTAGCTTGCACATCGACACCATTCACGGCATTTTTTTTAACTGCTGTGTGTTGAAATGCTTGAGTCGTTGTTTTAGACGCTGCACTTTTTAATTGAGTGCTTTTAGAGGCTTCAAATCGACCACTTTTTGTTGGTTTTGTTGCAAAAGGTTGAACTGCTTGACTGCGCAGCGCGTCAGCCTCGCGCGCAATGCGCGCCATTTCTAGGCGCGCTAATGCTTTTTCTGCTAAAACCGCTTTTTCATCCGCTTCATTTCTCGCGCGAATTTGCTCTGCTTTTTCTTGCGCTTGCTGCGCGGCTAATTGTTTTTGTGAGTCGGCACCCTTATCTTGCAAAGTGGCCGCTTGACGCTCATCCATTGCTTGCGCCTCGTCCTGCTGCTGGGCTATTTTGTCGGCAGCAAGGTCTAGTTTTGGGCTTGCTTCAAGCTGCGCTAGTTCGGCTTGCTGGAAAGCTTTGGTATAATTTACGGCATTATCTTCGGCCTTATCTTCGGCATTATGCTCGTCATTATTTTTCGCAGCCTTAACAACTTTTTTGGCATGTTCTGTACGGTGGGCGAGTCGATTAATCTCCATTTGAATTGATTCTTGCTGCAAAACTTTGTTATTTTCAGCCGCTTTTGTATCTATATCCGCTTGTTTTTCAGCTTCTTTTGCCTGTCGCACTGCTTTTACGCGCGCTTGTTCTTCGGCCTTTATTTGCCTTTTAACCTGTTGCCGCGCTTCTTTTAGTTGGCTTTCTGCCTGTTTACGTTCAGCTTCAGCTTTGCCAATAATGCGCGCCATTTCTAACCGCGTGGCTGCTTTGGCTACAGCCTCGGCAGTTTCTTTCTCGGCTTTGTTAATGCGCGCCAGACTTATTGCCAGCGTTGCTTGTTCAGCTTTTTGCTGCGCTTTTAGTTGTAAATCGTGCTGTAAATCTAGCTGTAATATAAGCGCTGCTTTGGCCAAACGAGCAGCTTCTAACTGCGCATCATTCTCTTCTTTGGCAATGCGCTGCGCTGCCAATTGCGCCAGCTTCGCGTTTTCAATACGTTGTGCTTCTAATTGTGCTTGCTCTGCTGCTTGTTGTGCCTCTTGAAGCAATTTAAGTTCGGCCTTGGCTTGACGCTTGGCTTCTAGCTGCGCTAGATTTTCAGCTTTAATTAGATTTTCTGCATGGATTAATTGTACTGCCTTTAGCCGCGCCTTTTCATCCAATTGCGTCTTGGCTTCAGCCACTTTACGCGCCTTAATTTCTGCCTTCCAGCTAATTTTTTCTTTGGCTTTTTCAGCGGCTATGCGCTCGGCATGTTGTTTTTCATGGGCTATTTTTGCCTGTGCTTTGGCAAGCGCTCCGGCTTCTATTTCAGCCTCATTTTTAAATTCTTCCACCACCATTGGCGTAAAGTTTGAGGTTAATGCCCAATCTTCCGCAGTAGATAGCGCAGCTGGCAAGGGCCTTATAAAACCATTCATTTCTAGCTGGCTGAGTGCGCCGGCTAGCTCTTTTTCAGACAATAGTTTAGATTGTGTAAGGATTTCGCTAGCGGTAGATTTGCCATCGATCAAAGCCAGCAGTTTAAGCTGCTTAGGTAACAAGCCTGCATCGGCAGCATTGCGTGCGCGCATGCCTTTACCTGTTTTACTGTAAATGATTGATAAATCAGCCATTTTGCCTGCGCCGCCTCAATTGCTACTAGGTGTTTATAGTCGCACGTAAAAACGTATCAGGTCAATCATAGCTCGCAAAAAATGGATATAATTATTCACTTTGTATGAATGGTGTCACACGGGTTTAAAAACTTATAACGGACTTAAGTAATTTTTAACTATTTGGCAAAGCCCATTTCACCCATTAAAACGCACGATAAAAAGCGAGCCTTTGCCAGGGCCATTGCTCATCACGCTAACAGTGGCGCCATGGCGCTCTGCAATTTCTTGCACGATGGTTAGCCCTAAGCCGCAGCCGTCTTGCTGCGTACCCAGTACGCGGTAAAATCTTTCAAAGATTAACGCTTGATTTTCTGACTCCAAACCAATGCCATCATCTTGCACTTCAAAGATTATTGCCTTATTTTCTTGTCGAATGCCGACTGTGATACGGCCGCCTAAAGGTGTGTAGCGAATCGCGTTGTCAATTAAATTATTGATTAATTCGCGTAGTAAAGCGGCATTTCCATTGATAAAAGCCGTTTTAAGGTTAGATGAAAAGCCTAAATCAATTTTTTTGTGCAGCGCTAGCTCTACCCAATCACTGGTCGCTGATTGTGCCAACGCAAGCAAATCAACAGGATTAAGCGTTAAAAACGTCGCGCCATCAGGCTCGGCTTTGCTTAATATTAACAACTGATTCACCATATGCGCCAAATTGCCACTGGCTTGGTTAATTTGATCAAGTGCATGCGCAATTTTGGCCGGCTCTTTTTCACGTAAGGCAAGCTCAGCTTGCGTTTTAAGGCCAGCCAAAGGCGTTTTTAATTGATGTGCGGCATCGGCAATAAAGCGTTGTTCTTTACTAACTGCGCCGTTAACTCTTGTTAGTAAGTCATTAAATGCATTTAGTAAAGGCCATAATTCTTTTGGTGCCTGGCTATTGTCTACAGGACTTAAGTCATTGATATTGCGCTGTTTTAAGTCATTTTTAAATGTATCTAAAGGTTGCAAGCCGCGTTTAATGCCAAAAAACAACAACCCGCTTACCAATAAAATAATCAATAATTGCGGCAGCAACATACTTAATAAAATTTCACTCGCCATTCTTCTGCGTTTTTCTAAAGTTTCGCCCACCATTACATACACATTGTTAGTGGCAGCATTAGTAGAAAATTCAGCCGAAATAGGCAGGGCATAAATAGCAACTCTTAATTTTTTTCCAGCTAAATTTGCGTTGTAATACAGTGATTGATCAGCATTTGGGTAGCTTTTTGGCAACGGCAAATCGCTGTGGCTAGTTAATAAATCGCCGCGCGGGCCTGTAATACGAAAGTAAATATCATCATCTTCATCAAATTCTAATAAATCTTTAGCCACTTGCGGTAAATCCACTTGCGCGCCCAATGCCTCTAAACTTACTTGATTGGCAAGCGCCAGCGCGGTGCGATACAGCGATTTATCGTAAGCCAAATTAATGTAATGGCTAGATAAAAAGTAACCTGCCGCAGCCGTAATAAAAATAAGCGGTAAAAGCAAGCTTAATAGCCAGCTAAATAACTGATTTTTAAGCGAATGTTGTGGTAACAATTGTTTTAAATTAACCATTTTTTCTAGCTAATAACGCTTTCTAGTAAATAGCCTAGACCGCGAATCGTACGGATATTGATGTCGGTATGCTCGAGTTTTTTGCGTAATCTGTGCAAATATACCTCTAGCGCGTTATCACTAATATCTTCGTCAAAATTACAAAGTTTTTCTAACATTTGTTCTTTATTCACCACTTTTCCTGTTTTTAACATCAAAATTTCTAACACTGCTAGCTCTCTCGCCGATAAATTTAAGCTGGCGTTTTCAAAAGTTGCCGCGTGATTAGCCGTATCTAAGTGTAGTTGTCCAATACTAATAATGGCGCTGCCGCCCGATTGACCTCGCCGAATAAGGGCGCGCACGCGCGCTTCAAGTTCGGCCAGCACAAAAGGTTTGGTTAAATAATCATCTGCGCCCAAATCAAGGCCTTTAACGCGGTTATCAACGTCGTCATTTGCCGTCAAAATAAGCACTGGCGATTTGCTGCCGCGCGCACGTAATCGTTTTAATACCTCGAACCCGCCAAGTTTTGGCAAACCTAAATCTAGCACCACTAAATCAAAACTTTGATAAGCCAAAATGCTATCGGCATCTATGCCGCTATTGAATAAATCAACCGCATAACCAGATTGCACCAGTGAATTTTTCAGCCCATCGGCAAGTATTAAATCATCTTCTACTATTAATATACGCAAAGTTTTGTGCCAATTTAAAAAAGTAAAGCGTGTAAGTTTGCCGTAAGTTTAGCCGCGTATAGTGCATTACATGGGCGACTCAAAAGGTTTCTCTACAGTAAATCAGTGTTGTACACCTAAGTTTTAAGTAGTTAATTTTAAACGTATTTTAACGTGAATAGGAAATAAACATGCACAAATTATTAACGGCATTATTGGCGGGTGCGTTTGCTGCAACTTTGTCAATATGTGCTTTTGCAGCCGATGCTGCAAAACCAGCAGTTACCGCAACCGCTAAAGTAGAAGCGAGCAAAGTGGCTACAGTTAAAAAAGATTCAGGCATTAAAGCATCAGTAAAAAAGTTAGCAACACCAAGCGCTAAAAAAGTAGATGTAAAACTTAAGTAATTAATTTTTTAAAACAAACCTCAATTTATTAAAGGAATTTAACATGAACAAATTATTAGCAACATTATTGGCAGGTGTATTTGCAGCAACTTTATCTATCGGCGCTTTTGCAGCGGACGAAACAGCAGCGCCTGCAGCCGCTGCACCTGCAGCAGATACAGCTAAACCAATGCATGCAACAAAAATGCATAAAGCGCATAAAGCGCATAAAGCGCACAAAAAAATGGAAAAAGCAGAAGTTGCAGCGCCTGCCGCAGCTCCTGAAACCGCTAAGTAATTAGCGTTTAGCTTGACCAAGATTTAAGCCATAAGCTTTAAAAAAGCGATGCTCCCAACCCCTGGGCATCGCTTTTTCTTGTCGATTGTTTTAATGCTTTTCACCATCATGTCACGGCCTGCAACATGATAAAATAGACTTTTAACGGCATCCTTAAAAGTATTGCAATGTCACTACCAATCAGCTTAACCGAGCAAAAACTGCGCGATTTACTTAAACATCGCATCCTCATATTGGATGGCGCAATGGGCACCATGATTCAGCAATATAAGCTGACTGAAGCCGATTATCGTGGTGAGCGGTTTAAGGATTTTAAAGCGCCAGCAGGTCAGCGCGAGCTATTTGTTAAAGGCAATAATGAACTGTTAAGCCTTACGCAGCCGCAAATCATTCAAGAAATTCACGAAAAATATCTGGCCGCAGGTGCAGATATTATCGAAACCAATACGTTTGGCGCGACGAGTGTGGCGCAAGACGATTACCATATGGCCGATCTTGTGCATGAGATGAATGTGCAATCTGCCAAACTGGCCCGCGCCGCTTGCGACAAATATAGCACAGTTGATAAGCCGCGCTTTGTGGCGGGTGCGCTTGGCCCAACGCCAAAAACTGCCAGCATATCGCCCGACGTGAATAACCCTGCCGCGCGCAACGTGAATTTTGACCAGTTAGTGAGCGCTTACTTAGCGCAAACGCGCGCGCTGGTTGAGGGCGGCGCAGATATTTTAATGGTGGAAACTATTTTCGATACGCTCAATTGCAAAGCGGCTTTGTTCTCCATTGATACGTTTTTTGAAGAAGTTGGCTACAAAATGCCGCTGATGATTTCTGGCACAGTGACCGATGCTTCTGGCCGTATTTTATCTGGCCAAACGGTGACTGCATTTTGGAACTCAATTCGCCACGCCAAACCGCTGACGATTGGCTTAAATTGTGCCTTAGGCGCGACTTTAATGCGCCCGTATGCCGAAGAAATATCCAAAATCGCCGACACTTTCGTGTGCATTTACCCTAACGCTGGTTTGCCAAATCCTATGTCTGACACGGGTTTTGACGAAACGCCAGATGTGACTTCTAGCTTGGTGAAAGAGTTTGCTGAAAGCGGATTTATCAACATTGCAGGCGGCTGCTGCGGGACTACGCCCCCGCATATTGCTGCGATTTACGAGCAAGTGAAAAATATCGCGCCAAGACAAATACCGCAAGTGCCAATAGCCATGCGCCTCGCTGGGCTAGAGCCTTTTGTCGTCGATGAAAGTTCGCTATTTGTTAACGTCGGTGAGCGTACAAATGTCACAGGCAGTAAAGCTTTCGCGCGCTTGATTATTAACGAGCAATACGACAAAGCGCTAAGCGTGGCGCGCCAGCAGGTAGAAAACGGCGCGCAAGTCATCGACATTAACATGGACGAAGGCATGCTGGACGCGGTAAAAGCCATGACGCATTTCCTTAATTTAATCGCCAGCGAACCAGATATTGCGCGCGTGCCGATTATGATTGATTCGAGCAAATGGTCTGTCATCGAGGCTGGGCTTAAGTGCGTGCAAGGTAAAGCGATTGTCAACTCCATCTC
Organism: Methylotenera sp.; assembly: GCA_014378845.1. Lineage (GTDB taxonomy): Bacteria > Pseudomonadota > Gammaproteobacteria > Burkholderiales > Methylophilaceae > Methylotenera_A. Next base: position 36,060 of record JACMNB010000059.1, read on the forward strand.
AATGAAAGAAGGAGAAGCTGAATTTTTACGTCAGGCCAAGCTGTGCCGCAGATACGGCGCTGCGGTGATTGTGATGGCATTTGACGAAAAAGGTCAGGCCGATACTTACGCGCGCAAAACGGAAATCTGCAAACGCGCTTACGATTTATTAGTCAGCACGGGCTTTCCCCCAGAAGACATTATTTTCGACCCCAATATTTTCGCAATCGCCACAGGCATTGAAGAACACAACAATTACGCCGTAGATTTTATCGAAGCCACACGTTGGATTAAGCAAAACCTGCCGCACGCAAAAATTTCGGGCGGAGTAAGTAATGTCAGCTTCAGCTTCCGCGGTAACGACCCTGCGCGCGAGGCGATTCACACGGTTTTCCTCTACCACGCCATCAAGGCTGGCATGACCATGGGCATTGTCAACGCAGGCATGATGGGCATTTACGATGACTTATCGCCCGAGCTGAAAGAACGTGTCGAAGACGTGGTTTTAAATCGTAGAGATGACGCCACCGAACGCATGATTGAAATTGCTGGCACGTTAGTGGCGGGCGGCAAAAAAGAGGCTGCAACGCTTGAATGGCGCGGCTCTGCAGAGCAACCAACCAGTGTGAATAAGCGCCTAGAACACGCGATGGTGCATGGCATTACTGACTTTATTGTAGAAGATACCGAAGAAGCACGTGCCGCATTTGAAAAATCGGGTGGCCGCCCAATTCACGTGATTGAAGGCCCTTTGATGGATGGCATGAACGTGGTTGGCGATTTGTTTGGTCAAGGCAAAATGTTTTTGCCGCAAGTGGTGAAATCTGCACGTGTGATGAAAACCGCCGTCGCGCATTTAATCCCTTTTATTGAGGCAGAAAAAGCCGCAGAGCAAGAACGCACGGGCGTTGTCGCCAAGCCAAAAGGCAAAATGGTGATTGCCACGGTGAAGGGCGATGTGCATGACATTGGCAAAAATATTGTAAGCGTGGTGCTGCAATGCAATAATTTTGAAGTGGTGAACATGGGCGTAATGGTGCCAGCGGCCGAGATTTTAGCCATGGCCAAAGCCGAAAACGCCGACATTATTGGCCTGAGCGGCTTGATTACGCCTAGTCTAGAAGAAATGACGCACATTGCCAAAGAAATGCAGCGCGACCCCTATTTTGTCAATGCGCAAACGCCATTGCTAATTGGTGGCGCCACTTGCTCGCGCGCGCATACGGCGGTAAAAATCGCGCCATATTACGATGGCCCAATTGTCTATGTGCCAGATGCTTCTAGAAGCGTTTCGGTGATGCAAAACCTGCTAACGCCCGAGACGCGTGGCGCGTATTTGGCCGAGATTCAAGCTGACTACGCAAAAGCCCGCACGCAACACGCCAACAAAAAAGGCGTACCAATGTTGAGTATTGCCGATTCCCGCGCTAAGAAAGCAAAACTAAGTTTTGCAGGTGAAAACGCGCCCGTAAAGCCCAAGTTTATTGGCCGCCGCGTATTTAAAAATATCGATTTAAGCTTAATTGCGCAATACATCGACTGGTCGCCATTCTTCCAAACTTGGGATTTAGCAGGCGCTTATCCTGCCATTTTGCAAGACAAAGTAGTGGGCGAAGCCGCCACCAAAGTATTTGCCGAAGCGCAAACTATGCTGAAGAAAATCATCGATGGTCGCTGGTTAACGGCTAACGGAGTGATTGCGCTGCAGCCTGCAAACGCTGTGAATGATGACGATATCGAAATTTATACCGACGAAACACGCCAACAAGTAGCGTTTACATATTACGGCATGCGCCAACAGAGCGTTAAACCAGTGATAGATGGCGTGGCGCGACCAAACCAATGTTTGAGCGATTTTATCGCGCCAAAGAGCGTGGCTGAAGACTATATTGGCTTATTCGCCGTTACTGCAGGTTTAGGCACAGAAAAAATTGAGAAACGCTTTGAAGCAGAGAACGACGACTACAGTGGCATCATGTTTAAATCCCTCGCTGACCGCCTAGCCGAAGCCTTCGCCGAATACATGCACGAACGCATCCGCACCGATTTTTGGGGTTATGCAACCGATGAGAAATTAGGCGTAGATGCGCTGATAAAAGAACAATACCAAGGCATTCGCCCCGCGCCTGGCTACCCTGCCTGCCCCGACCACACAGCAAAAGCCGATATGTTTAAGCTGCTGCAATGCGAAGAAATTGGCATGCAACTCACCGAAAGCTTCGCCATGATGCCCGCCGCTGCGGTTTCTGGCTTCTATTTCGCACATAAAGAAAGCAAATACTTTAGCGTGGATAAAATCGGCAACGACCAATTAGAAGATATGTCAAAACGTAGAAACTTGCCTAAAGAATATTTAGAGCGTTGGTTGGCGCCGAATTTAAGTTAATTTTTGATAATAATCAATATATTTGATATATAATAATATCTATCAAAAAGAGGTTGGTTATGTCTGCAAAAAAAGTGGTTGATAAGTTTGGCGGGCAAACAGCACTTGCTAACATGCTGGGTATCGGCCAAAGTAATGTTGCTTACTGGGTTCGGAAAGGGGTAATCCCTTCTAAATGGCACGCAAAGCTACTGTCTCTTGGTCTCCAAAATAGCATTGATATCTCAGCTATTGACTTAATCTCTAGCAATCCAAAAGAGTATGTTCATAAAAGTAATACTTTGGATACAAACACTTACATTCAAGACTTTCCTGCTACTCAGATAGTAGAAAACATGAACTCGAAGTTTATGTTCTATGCATCAGATAACGGTTCACTGAAAATTCAAGTCGTTTTAAATGATGAAACCGTGTGGGCTTCACAAAAAAGCATGGCTGAGATTTTTAATGTCGATGTCAGAACAATTAGTGAGCATTTGCAAAATATCTTCAAAGGTGAAGAGCTAGAAGAATCAACAACTATCCGGAAATTCCGGATAGTTGTTGATAGTGGTAATGATTACAACGTCAACTTTTATAATTTAGATGCCATTATTTCTGTTGGCTATCGAGTCAATTCATACCAAGCTACCCAATTTAGGAAATGGGCAACTAGCATTCTAAAAGAACACTTGATTAAAGGTTTTACCCTGGATGATGAAAGATTAAAACAAGCCAATCAGTTGTTTAGTAAAGATTACTTTGATGAGCTTTTAGAGCGTATTAGAGAAATTAGAGCATCGGAGCGCAGGTTTTATCAAAAAATAACAGATATTTATAGTCAATGCAGTGTGGATTACGATAAAAACTCACCTATAACACAAAATTTCTATGCTCATGTTCAAGATAAATTACATTATGCTATTCATCAACACACATCTTCCAGCTTAATAAAAAAAAGGGCAGATGCTGATAAGCCGAATATGGGGCTTAACTCATGGTCTGGTTCAAAAAAAGGCGGAAAGATTACAAGGACAGATATAAAAAGCGGATTAAACTATTTAACTTATGAAGAGCTTAATGAGTTAAATAGACTTGTTAGTATGTTCTTAGATTTCTCAGAGAATTTCGTAAGACGAAAAACTATTTTAACCATGCAAGAATGGGTGCAAAAGTTAGATGATTTTTTGGTATTTAACTCATACGAAGTTTTATCTGGATTTGGCACAACTCGACGAGAAGGTGCGGAGCAGCATGCCGTGAGAGAATTTGATAAGTTTAGCGTTATTCAAGATAAAACTTATGAATCTGACTTTGACAAAATAGTAGAAAAAATTAAAACGAATAAAAAGTAAAAACTATGCACATTCACATTTTAGGTATTTGCGGTACATTCATGGGCGGCATTGCGGTGCTGGCCAAGCAGTCTGGGCATCGCGTCACTGGTTGCGATGCGAACGTGTATCCGCCGATGAGCACGCAGCTTGAGGCGCAAGGCATTGAGTTGATAGAAGGATTCTCGCTTGAGCAAACCAAGATTAATCCTGATATTTACGTGATTGGTAACGTGGTTTCACGTGGCAATCCGTTGATGGAAGAAATTTTGAACCTTGGTTTGCCATATATTTCTGGGCCACAATGGTTGGCAGAAAACGTGCTGCAAAGCAAATGGGTGTTGGCGGTGGCGGGTACGCATGGCAAAACCACGACTAGCTCAATGTTGGCGTGGATATTGGAATATGCAGGTTTAGCGCCTGGCTTTTTGATTGGCGGTGTGCCTGAGAATTTTGCAGTTTCGGCAAGATTGCCGCAAGTGCCGCCCGCGCAAACAATCAAAGCATTAAGTCCCTCGCTCGTGGGCGGCAGAGGGGTTGGGGAGAGGGGCGATGCTTCACAAACCCACGCCGCCTCTCACCCTAGCCCCCTCCCGCTTGCGGGCGAGGGGACTAAAAGCGTGGCTAGCTCACAAATAGTAGCAGTTGATTTACAAAACAGCTCACCATTTTTTGTCATGGAAGCAGATGAATACGACACCGCTTTTTTCGATAAGCGCTCAAAATTTGTCCATTATCGCCCACGCACTGCTATTTTGAATAATTTAGAATTCGACCACGCGGATATTTTTGACGACCTTGCAGCGATTGAAAAGCAGTTTCATCATCTTGTTCGCACCGTTCCACAAAACGGTTTGGTGGTGATTAATGGCAAAGAAGCAAGTTTGCAACGCGTGATTGATAAGGGTTGCTGGAGTACGGTGGAAAAGTTTGGCACAGATGCCGACTGGGAAGCCGCCAATGTAGATTCCAACGGCAGTTTTGACGTACATTTTAAAGGTGAACGCCAAGCGCGCGTAAGTTGGCAAATGTTGGGCGAACATAATCGCATGAACGCGCTGGCTAGCATCGCCGCCGCGCGCCATGTGGGCGTTGCGCCGTGCATTGCGATTGAGGCGCTGGCTGAATTTAAAAACGTAAAACGCCGCATGGAAACCAAAGGCGTGGTGAATAATATTACCGTGTATGACGATTTTGCGCACCATCCAACGGCGATAGAAACCACAGTAGCAGGCTTGCGTGCAAAAGTTGGCAAAGCGCGTATATTGGCCGTGCTAGAGCCGCGCAGTAACACCATGAAGTTGGGCGTGATGAAAGCTGCGCTACCAGCCAGCTTAAAAGACGCCGATTTGGTATTTTGTTACGGCGCAAATTTAGGTTGGGATGCGGCAGAGGCGCTAAAACCCATTAAAAATAAGGCGCAAACCTTTGAAAGTTTAGAAAATTTAGTCACAGCCATTGCAAAATCGGCCAAATCAGGCGACCATATCTTAGTAATGAGTAATGGCGGCTTTGGCGGTGTACATCAAAAAATACTGGACGCGATAAAATAGTTTTTAAAAATAGTCTTATTGGGAAAAATCTAAAGTTTGAACGCAGCGGCAAAACAAAATATTCGAGTGGTGTCGAAAGTGCAAGCCGCTCAAACCTATAGCGCGATGAAAATCGCTGTTTTTATATCTATCGCCGTCCACGCAGTCATCTTAACCATTGATTTTCAGCCTGAATTAAAAAAAATCGCCGACCATTTGCCATCTTTAAGCGTGGTATTTGTAAATGCAAAAACCAAAACTGCGCCTGAAAAAGCCGAGGCGCTGGCACAAGCTAATTTAGATCGCGGCGGCAATACCGATGATAATCGCACCATGAAATCGGCTTTGCCCGCGCCCAAAGAGAAAACGACAGAAGTTAAGTTAGAAGCGACTGCGCAGCACAGCAGTTCTGCCAAATCAGCCAAAATAAAAGCACAAGAAACGCGCGAGCAAAAACGGGTTGATGATTTGACCAAGCAGGCGCAAGAGTTAATGACGCAAATTAATTCGATGCATAAAGTTGAATCAAACCCCACACAAAATGCGGCAGCGGCGCAAGCAGAGGAAGGTGACGAAAAGACAACTATCGACATGCCCGACCGCGCCGCGATTGCCGCAGCGATGAAGGAAATGGATCGATTAAGCGCAATCATTGATAAGCAGCAAAGCGAATATGAAAAGCGACCTAAGCGCAAATTTATTGGCGCGCGCACTAAAGAATATCGATTTGCCATGTATGTTGAATCTTGGCGCCAAAAAGTGGAGCGCATTGGTAATACAAATTACCCAGAAGCAGCAAAAGCGCAAAAACTGTATGGCCAATTGCGCATGACCGTATCCATTAAAGCAGATGGCAGTATTGAAGATGTGGTGATAGATAAAAGCTCGGGTTCTAAGATTTTAGATGAGGCTGCCAAGCGCATTGTAGAGCTGGCCGCGCCATATTCGCGGTTTCCTGACGATATTAAAAAAGATACGGATATTTTAAGCATCACTAGAACTTGGACCTTTACCCAAGAAGACCAAGTTGCGACTGAGTGATTTTTAAGAAAAATGTAGCTACAAAAATACTATTATAAAACTGAAAATACAAAATCAACTGATGACTAATTTTTATCAACACCACGTATTTTTTTGCCTCAATCAACGCGAAAATGGCGAGGCTTGCTGTGCAGATAAAGGCGCAGAAGCTGCGTTTGACCACATGAAAGCACGGGTAAAAAAGCTGGGTTTAAGTGGCGAAGGCAAAGTGCGGATTAACCGATCTGGCTGCTTAGACAGATGCAATTTAGGGCCGTTAATGGTGGTGTATCCGCAAGCGGTTTGGTATACGTTTGTAGATAACGACGACATTGATGAGATTGTTGAAAGCCACTTAGTTAATGGAAAAGTGGTGGAAAGATTAGTGGTGTAAGAGCGACGCCCTAGTCGCGATTTGTAGTTGGTTTCGCGACGAGGGCGTCGCTCCTACAAGGCGCATTCAATATAGGTTTTAATTTTTTCTTGCAGGGTATTTTGTGCAGCTTTGGTCAGCAAAAATGGCGTGCCTTCTCGCACTGCCTCTGCCCAATGCGAGTTCGGAAAATGCTGGTCAGTTTCAAATCGTGGAATCACATGCCAATGTACATGCGGGGTTTTGTTACCAAGGCTAGCTAGGTTAATTTTGTCAGGCTTCACTACTTCGCGCATCGCAGTTTCTACTGCAAACACACACTGCATCATTCTTGCGCGCTGCGGCGGCGGCAAATCGGTCATTTCTTTCACATGCGCTAGTAGCTCAACGCGGCAATAAGCAGGGTAATTCGCGTCATTTAATAGCACCACACGGCAAAAATCGTCTTGCCATAAAATTTGGTGCGGCGTTGATGCACAAAGGGGGCAGGAAATAAGCGAATCATTCATATTTTTCGTCATTCCCGCGCAGGCGGGAATCCATTTTAAGAATTTGTAAAAGCCACTAGATTCCCTGTCAAGCACGGAATGACGACTTAAGAAGCAGCAAGCATGCGCTCTAGCGTCAATTTGGCCAATTCCGCTTCGTGTTTTGGCACTTTAATTTGATTCACAATATTGCCATCTGCCAGGTTTTCTAGCGTCCAAGCCAAATGTTGCGGGTCAATGCGCGCCATGGTGCTGCATTCGCACACCACGTGGCTCATAAATTGCACGTGTTTGCCTTGCGGTTTCATTTGCTCGGCCAAGCGAGTGACTAAATTAAGCTCGGTACCCACCAGCCATTTAGTGTTGGGCGGCGCTTCTGAAACGGTGCGCAAAATATATTCGGTAGAGCCGACAAAATCGGAGTTTAAACACACTTCAAACGGCGCTTCGGGGTGAGAAATCACATGGCCATCAGGGTGAAGTTGTCTAAAATGCTCGATATTTTGCAATCTAAACATTTGATGCACCGCGCAGTGGCCTTTCCACAGCAAAATCTTGGCATTTTGTATTTGCTCAATTGTTAAGCCACCTTGCGGCTGATCGGGGTCCCAAATCGGCATTTGCTCAAGCGGAATGCCCATCTTGTGACCGCTCCAGCGACCTAAATTTTGATCAGGAAAAAACAACACTTTTTCGCGCTGCTTAAAGCTCCAATCCAATATTTTAGGCGCGTTGGTGCTAGTGCACACAATACCGCCGTGCTCGCCGCAAAAGGCTTTTAAATCGGCGGCCGAGTTTATATAAGTAACCGGCGTAATCGTCTCATCAAAATTCAGCACTTTATTCAGCTCGCGATAGCTGCGCTCTACTTTGGCTAGGTTAGCCATATCGGCCATAGAACAGCCAGCAGCAAGGTCTGGCAGCACGACAATTTGCTCGGGGCGACTTAAAATATCGGCCACTTCTGCCATAAAATGCACGCCTAAAAACACTATAAATTCGGCGTCTAAATCTTCGCAATATTTTGAGAGTTTAAGTGAATCGCCCGTAAAATCAGCATGGCGATATACGCTTTCATGCTGATAATGATGGCCTAAAATCACCAAGCGTTTGCCGAGTTTTTCGCGCGCAGCGATGATACGACGTTGACAATCGGCATCGTCAACTGCTTGAAATTTTTCAAACTTGATGGGAATTGATTTAAGTGCTTGTGTTTGCATAATGATTTAACGCTTGCCTGCAAATAAAGGTTTATTTTATAACTTTAATTGGTGCATTTCACCTAATTTTTTTAGCGCATCAATATTTGTCCAGCTAAACACGCGCGTTGCCGCCTCGCGCCAATCAACCCATTCATAGCGCACATGCTCGTCCTCTGCGAATTTTATTGCCAACGGGGCAGGTAGTTCTAAGCCAAATAAATGCTCGGTGTTTTGCGTAACGTTTGGTGCATAACGGTGGCGCCAATGTGGGTAAATTTCATAGATGTTGCTAGCATGCCAATCTTGCAGATTGTACTTGCTTGCATCGAGTCCAGTTTCTTCATGCACCTCGCGAATGGCGGCTTGCAACGGCGTTTCGTCACCTTCTACGCTGCCAGTAACCGATTGCCAAAAGCCAATTTTATCGGCGCGCTCCATTATTAATACTTGTAAGTCTACAGTGTGAATAAGCACCAATGCAGAGATGGGTGTTTTGTAAGATGTCATGTGATGTACAAAAATATCAGTGTTGTAGGAACGAATTTATTCGCGATTGCCATTATCAGCTAACAGTCGCGAATAAAGCAGCTCCTACCTATTGCTCTTTGCCGAGGTTAAGTTTTTAGGCAACTGAAAAACCACGCTTTCTATTACGCCTTGTAGTTCTTGCACTTGTTTTGCGCCCATTTGTTGTAATGTTTCAATCACTGCTTTAACTAAAATTTCGGGCGCAGAAGCACCCGCCGATACCCCAATTTTTTTCTTGCCAATTAACCATTCTGGTTGCAAAAAACTGGCGTTATCAACCATGTAGGCTTCAACGCCTTGATTTTGCGCAACCTCGCGTAGGCGATTTGAGTTTGAACTGTTGGGCGAGCCAACCACAATCACTAAATCGCAATCTTTGGCCATAATTTTAACCGCATCTTGACGATTTTGCGTCGCATAACAAATGTCATCGCTCTTGGGCGCATGAATATTGGGGAAACGTGACTGCAGGGCGTTAATCACCAGCGCAGCGTCGTCCATCGATAACGTTGTTTGCGTTACAAACGCGAGCTTTTCAGGGTTTTTAACGCTTAGTTTGGCAACATCTTCAGGCATTTCTACCAAATACATGCCCTCATTGGTTTGCCCCTCTTCAATTTGACCCATGGTACCTTCTACTTCAGGGTGACCTTTGTGGCCAATCATCACAATTTCCATGCCTGCTTGTCGCATTTTGGCCACTTCAATATGCACTTTGGTAACCAGTGGACAAGTAGCATCAAAAGCTGTTAATCCGCGGCTTTCCGCCTCTGCGCGAATGGCTTTTGAAACGCCGTGTGCGCTAAAAATAACGGTGCTACCTGTGGGGATTTTATCCAGCTCGTTCACAAATACAGCGCCTTTGGCACGCAATTCATCCACCACAAATTTATTGTGCACGACCTCGTTGCGCACATAAATGGGTGCGCCAAATTTTTCTAAGGCTTGTTCAACAATAATAATCGCGCGATCAACGCCTGCGCAAAAACCGCGCGGATTAGCCAACACGATGTTAGCTTCAATATTGACTTGTGAATCTGCTTGTTGGCTCATGTTTTAATCGATAACTGGTTGTTAATGATAGTATTTAGTTAGGTATAATAGCGTAAATTTTTGAAGCATTAATTTATGAAAAACACCGCAACGCTTTTAATTACCTGCCCCGATACGCGCGGTATCGTCGCGGCAGTGGCAGATTTTTTGTATCAGCATAATGCCAATATTTTACACGCAGACCAGCATCAAGATGCGGAAAATAATCTATTTTTAATGCGTGTCGAGTGGGATGTGGCTAATTTTAACCTAGGCGAAGCTGCATTTAGCCCAGCTTTTGCGCCAATTGCCACTCAATTTAACATGATTTGGCAATTAAAGTTAAGCCAGCATAAAACGCGCGTGGCGATTATGGTGTCGCAATACGACCATTGTCTGGCCGATTTGTTGCACCGCCACAAAAGCGGCGAGCTGGCTTGCGAAATACCGTTAGTGATTAGTAATCATACGGATACTGAAGAGTTAGTAAAATTTTACGGCATTGATTTTCACTATTTGCCAGTCACTAAAGACACAAAAGCCGCGGTAGAAGCGGCGCAGTTTAAATTATTTAGCGTTTACAACATCGATTTAATTGTGTTGGCGCGCTATATGCAAATTTTATCGCCCGATTTTGTGCAGCTTTACCCGCAGCGCATTATCAATATTCATCACTCGTTTTTACCGGCTTTTATTGGCGCAAAACCGTATCACCGCGCGTTTGAACGCGGCGTTAAATTAATTGGCGCAACTGGCCATTATGTGACCGAGGTGTTAGATGAAGGCCCGATTATCGAGCAAGATATTGACCGTATTTCGCATCGCGATCAAGTAGAAGATTTGATTCAAAAAGGTCGGGATTTAGAGCGCATAGTATTAAGTAAAGCCGTGCGCTGGCATATCGAAAATCGCATTTTGTTGTATGCCAATAAAACCGTGATTTTTGACTAGACTTTTTGATTAAACTTTTTGACTAGACTTTTTAATCTGACTTTTTGATTGAGCTTATTGAGGAATCTTTATGATTCAGCCTTGATTTTATAAATTGCAGGCGTAAAAAAAGCGATTGTTATCAATCGCTTTTTTTTTATTATAAATTAAGGACTTATTGTGCAGGTGCATCCAATGGCGGTGGAGCTGGTTCATCAACGGGCGCAATTTCAGGCAATGCATCGTCAGCATAAACAACAGAAACATTTAAAGCAGTAATGGCTAACAAAATAGCGAACAAACTTTTCATACTTTCCCCTTTTATATTGATACAAATTATATTGAAACAAAAAATGACAACGAAACAATAATCTACACCGAGTTAACTATCCACGCAACAAAAATAATGCGGCCTATTTTAAGCAAGTTTCGAGCGCGAATAAATCTGCAATTTTTTCGCGTTGGCGAATCACATGACACTTATCGCCGTCCACCATTATTTCTGCCGCGCGGCCGCGTGTATTGTAGTTGCTGGCCATACTCATGCCATAGGCGCCAGCCGACATAATCGCTAGCAAATCGCCCTCAGCTAGATTTAAATTTCTGTCGTGGCCTAAAAAATCGCCACTTTCGCACACAGGGCCGACAATTTCGTAAGTTTCTGCTGCGCCAACACGCGGCTTGACCGCCACAATATTGTGAAATGCATCGTACAAAGCGGGGCGCATTAAGTCGTTCATCGCGGCATCTACAATGGCAAAGTTTTTGGCATCACTATTTTTTGCGCTGGGTTTTAAATACTCCACTTTTGTCAGCAGCACGCCTGCATTGCCCACCAAGGCGCGGCCTGGCTCAAACAACAGTTTTACATTGCGTTTATTGATCTTGTCTAAAATCGCCTTGGCATAAGTGGTAAATGCTGGCGGCGCTTCATCGCTATAAGTAATACCAATGCCGCCGCCGACGTCGATGTGGCTAATAGGAATGCCCTTGGTTTCAAGTTTATCCACCAAGCCTAAAATCAAATCCAGCGCCTCAATAAACGGTGCAAGCTCAGTAATTTGCGATCCGATATGGCAATCGACGCCATGCACGGCAATATTGGGCATGGCAGCGGCAGCCTCGTAAACCGCAATCGCCTCCTCAAACGCCACGCCAAACTTGTTATTTTTTAAGCCTGTGGAAATATACGGGTGGGTTTTGGCATCCACATTCGGGTTAACGCGCAAGGAAACAGGTGCAATTTTCCCCATTTCGCCAGCCACATTATTCAGGCGCGCCAACTCGCTAGCCGATTCCACATTAAAGCAAAAAATACCTGCGCTTAAAGCAGCACGCATTTCCTCTGCATTTTTACCCACTCCAGAAAATACGATTTTTTTTGGATCGCCGCCAGCGGCTAAAACTCGCGCCAATTCGCCGCCTGAGACAATATCAAAACCCGCACCCAGTTTGGCAAATACATTCAAAATAGCAATATTAGGGTTGGCTTTAACCGCAAAGCAAACGAGGTGATTAGTGCCGACTAAACCCGCTTTAAAGCTAGTAAAAGCTTGGGTTAAGGCGGCTTTGGAGTACACATAACAAGGCGTATTAAACTCGGCTGCAATTTGGGATAAAGCTACATTTTCGGCATGCAAAGCGCTATTTTTCAAAGTAAAGTTTGTCAAGAGTCAGTATTTTTCTATTGGGTTAATTGAGCGGCTTTATTGACCAGTGTGTTGAGTATCGCTGCTGGACTTATCAATTTTATTCTCAACCTTAGGCGCGCCATCTGGCTTGGCTGTAGCCGCTTGCGGATAGCGCTGCTCGGGAATGTACAATGGTCCTTTTGTGCCGCAACCAACCAGCATGCCGCAAGCCATTGCCACACAAGCCAAATTCATCACTAAAATATTACTTTTTTTTGACATTGCAATCTCATACACTATTTTTTCAAAACGCTATTTTATCACTAATGTGACACACACAATAATTATGCGCTTGACGATGTATTTAGTACAAATTTAGCCGTTCATTCCGCCAAACCACCCGACTATCGGATGCTACTAGACAAGGTTAATGAGGTTTGGGCATGATGCAATCAAGTAAAAAAAGGATTGAATATGAACGCAATTAAAAAAGCACAAAAAGGCTTTACATTAATTGAGCTGATGATTGTAGTAGCCATTATCGGTATTTTGGCGGCTATCGCATTACCAAGTTATAAAAATTATATAATTAAAAGTAAGCGTAGTGCTGCTCAATCATTTATGTTGGATGTAGCTAATAGAGAAAAGCAGTATTTGTTGGATGCGAGAGCTTATACAACAAGTCTATCCACGTTGGGCGCAACAATACCGAATGAAGTTTCAGCAAACTATACGGTAGCGGTTACCGTGGGTGCAACAACACCTTCATTTACTATTACCGCCACGCCAGTTTCAGGCAGCACCCAAGCGGGCGATGAAAATTTGACGCTGACCGATACAGGTATTAAAAGCCCTAGTAGCAAGTGGTAGTGTGGCGCACATGAAGCAATTAAAATTATCAGCGGGATTCACACTGGTTGAAATGATGGTAGTTATTTCCATCATCGCTATATTTGCTGCTGTAGCAGTTCCTAGTTTTCAATCAATAATTCGCAATCAGCGCATAAAAAACAGTAGCTATGAGATGTTTACTAGCTTAATGGTGGCCAGAAGTGAAGCAATTAAACGTAACACGGATATTACAGTGGCACCAGTCACTGCGGGGAGCTGGCAGGATGGGTGGACAATCAGTGCTGGCACTACTGTTTTAAAAAATCAAGAAGCGTTGAAAGGCATTGCCGTGAGCGGCGCACCAGCCTCGTTAACTTACAAAAGAACGGGTCGTTTATCTGCTGCCGCTACGCCCTCGTTCCAATTTGATATTAATCCAGCAGATTCTAATTTTATCCGCTGTATTACTATCGAATTAAGTGGCTTGCCACGCACTAAAAAAGGAGCGTGCTCATGAGTCGCCCTAGAATCAAGAGCGTTGCAGGTTTCAGCATGATAGAAGTGTTGATTACTATTGTAATACTGATGTTTGGCCTATTGGCTTTGGCAGGGTTACAGGGCAGGGCGATGACAACGCAAATGGAATCTTATCAGCGCTCGCAAGCATTAATATTGCTGAAAGACATGGTAGATCGTATTAGTGCTAATCGTAAAAATGCCGCAGCTTATGAGACTGCATCGGGAACAGCGCTAGGTACTGGGGCTGCCTGCCCCGCGGCAGGCGCAACTACCGCCAGCAAAGATTTGAATGAATGGTGCAATGCATTGCTGGGTGCTGCCGAGGTACAAGGCACGTCAAATATCGGTGCAATGATTGGCGCGCGTGGTTGCATCACTCGGACTGTTGCCCCAGCAACTGGTGTAGCTAGCCAATATCTAGTGGCGGTGGCATGGCAAGGCTTAAACAGCACCGCAACATCAACTATCACTTGCGGGCAAAATCTTTATGGTAACGAAAGCTTGCGCCGCTTGGTTGCGATTCCTGTCAATATAGCGGACTTGCTTTAATATGAAATCGCCCATTCATACACATGTTTACAAGAGCAGGCAAACACAGAGCGGCCTGTCGTTAATCGAACTGATGGTTGCCATTACGATCGGTTTGATCATTCTTGCGGCGCTTTCTAGTTTGTTCATCAGTCAAGCCAACATCCGTAACGAGCTGGATAAGTCGAATCGCATGATTGATAACGGCCGTTATGCAATGGAATTGCTGTCAGACAATATCAGACTAGCAGGCTTTTATGATAACTATGCGCCCAGCGGTGCAGCCACCGTTGTTCCTACACCATGTACATTGACGGCCATTACCAATGCAACAACCAATATTAATGTGCTACTCCATCATGTGCAGGGCTACAATGCTGCCACGGTGTCGAGTGCCATCGCAAGCCCACCTTGCAGTATAACTTCATTGAAAAATGGTAGTGATATATTAGTGTTACGTCGCGTTAGCACGTCGAGTATATTAGCCACCGCAGCAGTAGCTAGCACGGCTTATTTCCAGGCAGCAAGCTGCGCGTCCGATGCCCCCCCTAGCTACAAGCTTGCTCTTGGTTCGGCAGGATTTACTACCTTACATAAAAGAAATTGTACAACTGCCTCAGATTTGCGTCCTTTTTTAGAGCAGACTTATTTTGTGTCGCCTAATAACATCGCAGGTGATGGCATTCCCACGCTGAAACGCATAGAGCTTGACCCGACTGGCGCATATGTCACCACACCACTGGTCGAGGGTATCGAGTATATGCAAGTTGAATATGGCTTGGATACCAACTCAGATGGAGTAGCAGATAGCTACACTGATTGCTCTGCGTGCACCTTTAGCGATTGGCCAAACATCGTATCAATAAAAGCTTATATTATTGCTAGAAATATCGAAACGACAACAAACTACACTGACACAAAGACCTATTCGCTTGGGCTTGCTGGAACTTACACTCCCGCTTCGGCAGATCACTATAAGCGTCACGCTTACACTCAGGTGATTCGCTTGGTTAACCCGTCTAGCCGCAAGGAGACGCCATGATGTATACAACCAAGATAGGCCGCTATAGTAGGCCGAGTACTGGGCAGCCTAATCAACGCGGTAGCACTTTGCTAGTGGCATTAGTGATGTTGGTATTACTAACATTAATGGCGATATCTGCCAATAATTCCACCACGTCAAGTATTCAGGTAGTCGGTAATGCCCAATACCGCGAGGAAGCAAATGCTGCCGCGCAGCAAGCAATTGAGAACGTAATCAGCAGCAACTTTACTGCTAACCCAACAGCTGCTGCTACTGCTGCATCTACTACAGTGAGCTTTGGTGCAGCCAGTTATAACGTAACAGTTGCAACACCCATTTGCACTAGCTCCGTTGCAATCACTAATGGCGAGCTAAATCCTACTACTAATCCAGCAGATAAAAATTGCTTAGCCAGTGGTACGGGAAATAACACTGGAATTATCGGTGCCACAGGTACTGCGGTAGCAACTGCACAATCGTGGTGCTATAAACAGAAGTGGGATATTAGCGCCACAGTAACAGATGCCAACACGGGAGCTAACACAACCCTGCATCAGGGCGTGTTTACCAAGGTTCCAGTGGGGACAGGTTGCCCATAATGTATGTCTTTGGCAATATTATTTACAAAATTTGAAGTAACTGCCTTTATGGCAGCTTGGAGATAACATCATGAAAAAAATACAATTTATTCTAGCTGGTCTATTGGTTGCTTTGATGACGCATATATCAACTAGTATGGCGGAAGATATTGATCTTTACAGTGGTATTACTTCTGGAGCTGCTATTCCCAATGTATTAATTGTGATTGATAATGCAGCTAATTTTGATGCCGCCACCTCTGGCGCTTGTGCTTATTCAGATGCACCATCAACTCCCGTCAATATGGCAGGAAAGCTGGCTGGCTTAGAACAGTGCGCCCTCAATAATGTCATTGATGCATTACCGACCAACACAGATGGCACTGCCAGAGTTAATATCGGTTTAATGGTGTATGGCTCGACTGGAGTTGCCAGCTCATTCCCCTCTGCTGGTTGCGCCTCGTCGAACGATGGCGGTTGTTTAATTAGCCAGCTCACGGCTATGACAGCTACCAATAAAACTGCACTTAAGGCGCTGATTAAAAGCTGGACAACTGGCAATATCAAGGCCAATGCTGAGGGTACTGCATTAGCCATGCAAGAGGCTTGGGCTTATTATGCTGGCTCGACTGGTGCCTCGGGCAGATCTTATACGGCTATTAAACCACCCGCAGGCTGTCAAAATAACTTTGTGATTTTTCTAGGCAATGCTTACAACAATGTGGGAACACCTGGGGACAGCGGTAGCCCTAGCACGATGTTAGCTACAGCAGGTGCAACAGATACCAGCACCATTACAATTCCTTATCCACAAGGTGCGGCCTGTAATACCAGCGCGCCTTATTACGCAATGGGTAATCATACCGACTCTTCTGGATTATATGCGGATGAGTGGACACGCTTTATGTACAAAAATGATCTTTATGGAACTCTAGATAATACTCAAAGCATAACGACTTATACGATTGCTGCGTTAGGAGCGTCTTGCAAGCCTAATTACCCCGCTTTGCTGACTAGCATGGCTCTTCATGGTGGCGGTAGTTATTTCCCAGTAAGTGCTGATTCTTCTGGCGATATTGTGCAGGCTTTTCTAAAAATTCTCAATGAAGTACAAGCAGTCGATAGCGTATTTTCTTCTTCCAGCTTACCCGTCAGCGTGAATGCGCAGGGTACATTTCTGAACCAAATTTACATGGGCATGTTTCGTCCAGATGATGCTGGTTTGCCAAGGTGGGTGGGCAATATGAAGCAGTATAGTTTTATCGCTACACGTAGTACAGCCGCGCCGTTCGACATCCGTTTATCTTTGGGTGATAGTCTTGGTGTTAACGCTATTTCCGCTGCAGAAACTGGGTTTATTACACCTAATGCGGTCAGTTATTGGACCTGCGGCGGTAGCCCAAGCGTGCGTGCATGCAGCCCAGTGGCAGACCTTACTGGCGGTTTCTGGGCTAACGACCCAAAAGGCGCTGGTCTTGCCTATGATTTAGCCGATGGTGATTTGGTGGACAAGGGAGGCGCAGCTCAGATGATGCGGCTAGCCAGTTTGACCGCCGATTACACGACTACACCAGGCAGTTCAACCAATCCACGCAAGCTTTACACTTACTGTCCGAGTGGATCAGGATGCAATGCCACATTATCGAACACTACCAATGTTTTTGATCCAACTAATGCTGCAATCACCGATACTTTGCTGAAAGTGGGCCCTAGAACCATTAGTTTCATCACTTCTGCCGCTACAGTATCATCCGGGGTTAGCGTTTCACCAGGTGCTAGTGGAAGTCCAGCAACGGTCTCGATAACGGCCTTGTCGAAATCAAGTTCTACTGTTACAGCTACTGTGAGTACTACTGACGCTTCCTCACTTACAGGCGGCATGAAGCTTAAAATTAACACAGGTGCGTCGAAATACGATTGTAATCCTTGCACAGTTATAAGTGTAGGGACGACATCATTTACCTACAGCAATTCTGGTGGTAGTGGGTCAGCTACGCTACCTTCTGTGGCAACGATTTATTCTAACTTTGCTACAGTAACCAAGACTAGTCATGGCTTATCAATTGGGCAATTGGTAACAATTAAGGCATGTACAACACATACTGCACTCAACAACACCGTTAATACCATTACCGCAATTACTACTAATAACTTTACGATTGCACTTGCGACCTCTATCGGCACTACAGGGGCAGATACCGCCTGTACCTATACCCCTAATATTGCAACCGCCACTACTACAACCAGCCACGGTTTTGCCACTGGAGAAAGTATTACTATCTCAGGTATAACCCCCTCTGGTTATAATGGCACATGGACTATCACACCCACTGGTGCTACCACTTTTAGCTACCAATACACCGATGCCGCACCATTAGCCAACAGTTCGACAATAGGTACAGCTACTGGCACTTCAGTTACTCGTGACGGTCTTATTAAATGGGTGCGTGGTGAGGACAATGTTGGCGATGAGCAAGGCCCAGGTGGCGCGGTCACTATACGTCCTTCAGTTCACGGTGATGTATTGCACTCAAGACCAGTGGCTCTCAATTATGGAGGCAATACTGGGGTAGTTGTTTACTATGGTGCCAATGATGGTGTGTATCGTGCCGTCAATGGCAACCAGACTGCCGCTATAGGAACTACAACTGCAGGCGGTGAGCTGTGGGGTTTCATTCCAAGTGATTTTTTTGGCAAGCTCAAACGGCTACACACTAATAGCCCAGATTTGCTATTGCCATCAACACCAAGCGGCATCTTGCCTGCTCCAGAATCAAAAGATTATTTTGCCGATGGTTCGACCAGTGTTTACCAGTTATTGAATGCTGATGGCACAACTAATAAGGCTTATATCTATCTTGCCATGCGCCGAGGCGGTAATTTCATTTATGCGTTGGATGTATCCGCTCCAGCTAACCCAGTGTTTTTGTGGAAGATAGGGCAATCTGGACTTACCACGCCAAGCGGCTTTACTGCGGGTACAGATTTTGCTGAACTAGGACAGACTTGGTCTGCCCCTAAAGTGGCGCTGATTAAAGGCTATAACGATGGTAGCGGCAACGCAAAACCAGTAATGATTTTCGGTGCAGGCTACTCTACCACGCAAGATACGCAACCAGCTACGGCCGACAACGTTGGGCGGGGAGTTTATATTGTGGATGCAGTGACGGGGGCCTTAGTTTGGCGAGCCACTTATGGTACCAGCTCTGTCTGTAGCGGCACTGCAACAAAAGCAGCTTGCACGGTATTGGGCATGAATCATAGTATTCCATCTGATATTACCCTAATGGATAGGGACAACGATGGCTATATTGATCGCTTGTATGCCGCTGATGTGGGCGGTAATGTGTGGCGCATCGATTTGCAGCGATCAGGAAGTGCTACTAATAATACCCCTGACTTCTGGAGAGTCAATCAGGTAGCCTCGCTTGGCGGCGGTGGCGTTCCTCTGCGCAAGTTCTTCTTTCCTGCAGATGTGATACCTACCAGTAGCTTTGATGCTGTCATCATTGGCTCTGGCGACCGAGAACACCCGTTGTCATCAACCAGCACAAGAGATAGAATTTTTGTGCTCAAAGATACTGCTACTGGAAACGATGGGAGTGGCCTAACCACCATCGCCAACAGTGACCTATACGATGCTACGACCACGCTTTATAGCGCTGCTACGGGCACCAATAAAGGTTATTTTAAAGACTTTCTCGCTGGGGAGAAAGGTGTTAACGCACCACTTACAGTGGCTGGCTATACCTATTACGGCACTAACCAGCCTATTCCCCCATCGTCCACGTCATGTACTAGCAACTTAGGGCAAGCTAAGGGTTACAGGCTTGATTCGCTGACTGGGGCGGTGGACTCTAAAGTGTACTATGGTGGCGGTCTCCCACCTTCTCCAGTGGCTGGGGTGGTGAATGTACGCGTACAGGGTGAAAGTACGGATAGTTCTGTACCGTTTTGTATTGGCTGTGGCGGTAATCCAAGTTGTGTTGGTGTCGACTGTAATTCAGCACTCGGCGGCGGTAAACCCCCCATCAATGTTCCAACCAGTCGTACTAGAACCTACTGGTATCAGGAAATAGATTGATGGTATTTGGCTACGCTAATAAATGAATGATCATTGGGGCTGGGCAACTCAAAACAGAAGCGAAGTGCGAAGCGCTGGGTTGCTGCGCTACTGCCTTACGGCGATGCTAATGCATCGCCGATATTAGATGGCCATTGGTATAGTTTCGTATGCTACGCGCTTTAGAGTTTATCGATAGAGATAGCACACGCTTTGCATTTTTTCTCTGCTTGTCTATATTGGGGCACATCGTTGTTTTAATTTACGCAATACCTGCAACATTTCCAAACTTGAAAGATGAGCCGCCAACTGCAGCCAAACTTAAAGCCTTAACATTTCAGATTACTCAAGTTTATAGCGACTATCATGAGCCGATTATTGCAACGAAAAATGCCAATTTAACTAAAGCGGATATAGCTGAGGTGATGCCAGTCGCAACTGATGCAACCGAAGCTAAAATAGCCGAACCCAGCACAACCGAAGTTGAAACAGACAAACCTGAGATAGCTGAGGCGGATACGAAGAGTGAATACAAGGACTACAGTATTTCTGGCAGCAAATTACAATCAATTTTGAATGAAAAGTACTATTCGCTGGGTGAGCTGGATCAATTACCAGAAACTCAAACAGATATCGACATTGAATCGTTAAATTTATTAAAATTCGCTCAAGGTGGTAAGCTTGAGCTTCGATTGTGGGTAAATGAGCAAGGTCAAGTGGTTAACGTGGAGGTCATTAAGTCAGAGATGCCATCCGCCTTTGT
The DNA here is from genome assembly GCA_014378845.1 of Methylotenera sp. GTDB lineage: Bacteria > Pseudomonadota > Gammaproteobacteria > Burkholderiales > Methylophilaceae > Methylotenera_A. Next base: position 56,780 of record JACMNB010000059.1, read on the forward strand.
TGAGAGTGCGATAAAACTCTTTTTGCAGGCACAGTTTTCCGCAGGTAGGGTTAACAATAATCCAGTAAAGTTTGTTTCTAAGGTCGTGATTCGTTATGAGCCGCATTGAATAAACCAACTTTAATTGTTTTTACAACAGCATTTATAGTGACGTTTTATTTTAAACGTGAGTTCAAATTAGTTAACAAGTTAGCGGTAATCAAGCCATTAATCACTCCGAAAAATAAAGCCGCCAGCGCAAAAATGGGGATTAAGTACATTACCCCCGTGTGAGGAATAAGCCATAGCCGCACAATGATTAGCTGCCCTGCAATATGCGCGAAAGCCGCAAATATACTTAAGCTAATAGCACTAAAGGTTTTTTTTGGTAGATGTTGCGCTAAAAATAATGCGACCAAGCTCAGTAAAGCGCCGCTTAAACTTAGTACGAAGGTGGGCGATAAAAACTGGCCAAGTAGCAAGCTGCTGGCAAATACGCGGAGTAAGCTCACCCATGCGGCAGTGGCAAAGCCATATTCATACAACACATATAGCGTGACAATATTGGCAATGCCAGGTTTTACGCCTGGCAAGGGCGATGGGAATACAGCTTCTAGCAAGTGCAAGCCAATCGCCAGCGCGGTAAGCTTGGCGATGTGGTGATCTTCTGCTGTGGTTTTGATTAGTATGATTTCCAAGGTTATAGTCTAAAATACGCGCAATAAATTGTGCTCCTACCCATTGTAGGAGCGATTTTTAAATCGCGAAAAATCCTTTAATTATTGAGAAATATTTAATAATTAAGCGAATCATACTTACTTTTTGCGCCCATCAACTGCAAACTAACCTGGTTAGGTAAACAAATTGCCACTTGCCCTGCATGGCTTAACCAGCCTTGATGCACGCAGTATTGGTTGGGGCAGGGTGATTGTTTAAAGCGCGCTTGGCCGTTATTGATGACGATTATTGATTCGCCAAGTGGGCCTTTTATACGTAGCTCGCGTGCTTGGTTTAAATCGTAAGTGCCAATAATTTGGTTACCTTGCCTAATTTTTAGTTGGCTGGCGGGTGCAAAGCTCCAAAATTGCTGAAACATGACAGCAACTGCCACCATGCTTGCAACAATTACTAGCCAATCACCAATGAGTGGTTTATGGTTGAATGCTAAGCGCGTGTTTTTCGGCATCTTTATCTAACCAAATAATGCGTTTGGCCATACTTGGGCTTATGCTGATTTTGCTATCTGAATCGATTACCAAATAGTTTTCAACATGCATATTTTTTGCGGCTTGCGCACGATTTTCAGGGTTGGCGATAAAAATGGGTTTTGAAGCTACATCAGATAAAACACCAGTATTATTTTGTGGTGGAATTAGCACTGTCACAGCTTGCACGCCTTGCACGGGATAACCAGTGACAGGATCAATAATATGGCAATAGCGTTTACCAGCCAACTCAAAATAGCGTTGATAATCGCCAGAAGTGCCAATGGCCCAGCCACTATTAAGATCTAACGCGGCAATGGCGCTGGGTTTGCGGGGGTGTTGTATACCCACGCGCCACGGCTTGTCACCATGTTTGCCCAGCGCAATAATGTTGCCACCAATGTTAATCAGCGCGTTTTTAACGCCCACTTTGTTTAATTCTTTTAAAGCAATATCCAGCGCATAACCTTTGGCATAGCCGCCTAAATCTAGCTGAACGCTAGAGCTTTTGCTGAATGCCTTTCCGTCTTCAAGCACAATATCACTCATTTGTGGGTTGGCTTTTACTAAGCTTTTAATCTTATTTTCATCCACTTTTTTAGGTGCAAATTCATCGTGATGAAAGCCCCATTCCTCAATTAAGCCGCCAATCGCAGGGTTAAAAGCGCCGTTTGTTTGTGCTGATAAACGTGTGGCATCTTGAATCATCGCACTCAAGTCGGGTTTGATGCTTATAGGCGTATCGCCGCGCGCAAATGCATGATTGATACTACTTAGCTCGCTGGGTCGCCAAGCGTGTAGGCGATTATGCAAGTTTTGAAATTCGCGAATAATTTGATTGGAAATATCTTGCGAATTAGCATCGGTTTCGCCGTAAATGCTAATATCAACCAGCGTGCCAAATACATAACTTTGGGTGGTGTAGAGTGGTTCTGGTTTGTTGCAGCTGGCTGTTAAGCAAGCAAGCAGAAATAAGAAAAATAGGCGCATTTTATAATGGGTTGGTTACTGTAAAATTTCTTCTAGCGCCTCAACAAAAACTTGTGCAGCTTTACAGGGCACGTCTAAATGCTGGGTTTGCGCTACAATTTCTACCATGCCAGTTGGGCTGGTGACATTAATCTCGGTTAAATAATCGCCAATTACATCAAGGCCTACTAAAAACAAGCCTTCAAGTTTTAACGTTTTGCCGACAGTCATTGCAATATCTAAATCACGTTTTGTAAGCGGCTGTGCAACGCCCGTGCCGCCTGCGGCCAGGTTACCACGTGTTTCGCCTACTTTAGGTATGCGTGCTAGAGCATAAGGTAAGGGCTCGCCATTAATGACGATGATACGCTTATCGCCCTGCGAAATCGCGGGCAAATAGCGCTGCGCCATAATGGTTTGGTTGCCAAATTGGGTGGCGGTTTCTAAAATTACGCCAATATTATGGTCAGCAGCGTGTATTCTAAAAATGCCACTGCCGCCCATACCATCCAGCGGCTTAATGACAATATCTTTGTGCGTTGCTAAGAATTCACGAATTAATTCATTATTGCTGGTGACTAAAAATTCTGGTGCAAATTGCGGAAATTTAGCCACAGATAATTTCTCGTTCCAACTTCTAACAGAGGCAGGATTATTAATCACCCGCGCGCCTTGGCTGGCCGCCAATTCCAACAAATAAGTGCTATACAGATACTCGTTGTTAAAAGGGGGGTCTTTACGCATCAAAATTGCGTCAAACTGTTTAGGCAAAACTTCATCGGTTTGCCCTACATTAAACAAAACTTCACTATTACTGCCGCTAAAGCTAAATATTTTAGCGTTTATTTTTACTATTTCGTTGAGTAAAAACATATCATGTTGTTCGCACACATACAGCGTGTGTCCACGCGCCGCTGCCTCACGCATGATGGCAAGACTGGTGTCTTTATAGCTTTTAAGGCTGGCTATTGGGTCGAGAATGAATAGTAGTTTCATGTGTTCGTCATATCTCAAAGGTATATTTTTGTCCGTTCGTGGTGAGCTCGTCGAACCATGAATCTCTATCATGCGCTCACCCTTCGACAAGCTCAGGGCGAACGAGCGTAAATAAGTTTATTTCTCGTTTAACGAATCTGTTTCTTGCAATTCAATAGACGCCGCCAGCAAGGATAATCGCGCCACCACACCATACGCATAAAAACGGTTTGGAACCGTATCTGGCTCACCCGCGCAATCGGGCAGGCCGCAAGGCGTTTCAAATGCTAGCGGCTCAAAGTGAGAACCTGGCGCATTAAGGTTTTCGTCCACCGCACGGCCAGTATGTACGCGATAAAAACCGCCAATCACAAAGTGATCCATCATGTAGACCACTGGCTCTGCCACCGCATCGTTAATACTCTCAAAGGTATAAACACCTTCTTGAATAATCACTTCTGACACTTGCTGGCCTTCTTTAATGACTGACATTTTGTTGCGCGCTTTACGGTTTAAATCGCGCACTTCATCAGGATGTTTCACCGTCATAATGCCCATACCATAGGTGCCAGCATCGGCCTTTACAATCACAAATGGGTCTTGCGTCACACCATATTCTGCATATTTTAGTTTAATTTTATTTAGCAAAAGCTCAACTTTTGTTGCCAAGCACTCTTCGCCAGTGCGCGCATTAAAATCAATTTCGCCACAGGTTTCAAAATAAGGGTTTAATAACCAAGGGTCGATGTCCAAAAGCTGCGAAAATTCATCAACGACACGATTATACGCACTAAAATGCGTTGATTTTCGTCTAACGTGCCAACCTGCGTGCAAAGGTGGAATAACATCTTGCTCTAAGTTTTTAAGAATTTCTGGAATTCCGCCTGATAGATCATTGTTCAATAAAACGGCGCAACTATCAAAAGCACTGTAATCTACCCCATCAACGGAACACGCCTTTAAGCTTATGCGATTTTTTTCGCGTACAACTGGCTCTAGCAACAACTTTTGGCCATCGTGCGTTTCAACAACAGTCGGTTCGGTAATGTCAGGGTTTATACTGCCAACGCGCACGTTTAATCCCGCGGCTTTCATGATATTCACCAGCTCAACCACGTTGCGCAAATAGTAAGTATTGCGCGTGTGATTTTCGGGGATAATTAGTAGGCGATGCGCTTCAGGGCAAATTTTTTCTACAGCGATTTGCGCCGCTTGCACGCACAAGTTTAAAAAAACCGGATTTAGATTATTAAAACCGCCTGGGAATAAATTGGTATCCACTGGCGCCAGCTTAAAGCCCGCATTACGCAAATCTACGCTGGCATAAAACGGTGATGCGTACTCTAACCATTGGCTACGAAACCAATGCTCTATTTTTGGCATATCGCTTAACATGCGCTTTTCTAAGCTTAATAATGGGCCGCTAAGTGCGGTGGTTAAATGTGGAACCATATATCCTCTTCAAATATTGTAGCCTATTTATCTTTCGCCTTGTAAGAGGAAAGTTGGGTTGGGATGAAATTTGCCACTTATTAAGCACCACCCTGACCCTTTCGCTAAAATGGGCGTGTGAATCTAGATGATGCAATTAAACAATGTTATGTGCTTGAGTATCGGCGTGGTAGCTACTTCTTACCATGGGGCCGCTAGCGGCGTTATTAAAGCCCATCGCATCGGCGCTGAGCTTTAATGTCTCAAAAGTTGCAGGGCTCACGTAGCGCATCACCGGTAAATGATGCACGCTGGGCTGTAAGTATTGCCCGAGTGTGAGCATGCTAACCTTGTGCGCGCGCAAGTCTTGCATCACAGTTAAAATTTCTTCATCTGTCTCGCCTAATCCCAGCATTAAACCCGATTTAGTGGGGATATTTGGGTACATTTCGTTGAATAGCTTGAGTAAAGTAAGCGAGTTTTGATAATCAGAACCAGGCCGCGCTTGCTTGTATAAACGCGGCACAGTTTCTAGATTATGGTTCATCACATCGGGCGGCGCATTTTTTAAAATATGTAACGCCACTTCTAAACGACCGCGAAAATCGGGCACTAAAATTTCAATTTTAATGTTGGGCGAAGCTTGCCTAACCGCATGAATACAATCAACAAAATGCTGCGCGCCGCCGTCTTTTAAGTCATCGCGGTCTACACTGGTAATCACCACGTATTTAAGCTGCATTTGCGCGATGGTGCGCGCTAAATTGGCGGGTTCTTGTGCATCCGGTGGCAATGGTTTGCCGTGTGCCACGTCGCAAAAAGGGCAGCGCCGCGTACAAATATCGCCCAAAATCATAAACGTCGCCGTGCCGCCGCTAAAGCATTCGCCAATATTGGGGCAGCTAGCTTCTTCACACACGGTGTGCAGATTGTTTTCACGCAATACGCGCTTAATTTCTTGAAAGCGCGCGCTGTCAGGCACTTTCATGCGAATCCAATCAGGTTTACGCAGCATGGGCTGCGCAACTATTTTGATGGGAATGCGCGCAGTTTTTTCAGCGTCAATTTGCTTAACACCAATTTTGCTATCAGCACCTAGAATTTTTTTAGCAATTTGCCCAGTTTCGTTCATGCATGTCCAGTGTCATTAATTATTTAAAATTTACTTTTAAATAATTCATTAATAAATCACCTATTTGTTGCGGCGTTTTGTCAATGCCACAATCTTTTGTTTGCGTGATTTTAAGTCCCACATACCCGCATGGATCAATTTCTGTGAACGGCGTTAAATCCATGTCTACATTCAGACTTAAACCATGATAACAGCAATTGTTTTTTAGGCGCAAACCAAGGGAAGCGATTTTTGCACCGTTGACATACACACCAGGCGCGTCACTTTTGGCAATAGATTGCACGCCAAATTGTGCCAATAAATCCACAATGCTAGATTCAATTTTACTGACTAATTGGCGCACACTTAAGTTGCGCCTTTTTAAATCGATCAACAAGTAAATCACCACTTGACCGATGCCGTGATAAGTAATTTTGCCGCCGCGGTCTACCAAAACTACAGGGATATTAGGTTGGGAATTAACTCGGCTTGGCAATCGCACATTTTTGCGATTTAAGCCTAAAGTATAAACGCTGTTATGCTCTGTCAGCCATATTTCATCTGCGGTCTCAGCAGTGCGCGTTGCAGTAAATGCTTGCATGGCGGCGAGTGTCGTTTGGTAATCGGTGCGCCCTAAATCACGACAAATCATGTTTTGCATGCACCATTAAAGTGCAAATTTAACCATTGGGTGAGCCGTTAAAGCGCGGTAAATATCATCTAATTGCGGCTTAGCTGTGACATGCACGGTGCAAGTAAGGCTGATATATTTGCCACCAGTACTCCCGCGCATTTCAATCTTAGTGGCATCAAAACTAGGCAATTTTTTTTGAATGGTTTTAATGATTTCAGATGCAAAATCTTCATGCGTTTCGCCCATGACTTTAATCGGAAAATCGCAAGGAAATTCGATTAAAGTTTCAGTAATATCATCATTATGTTCGGCCATTATTTTAAATATCGCTATTAATTATGTTTTATCTATTGAATCATTAAGCGAATACTATCGGCGATTCTGCCAAAAAAGCCCGCTTCATCCACATTTTTAGCGGCAACCAAGGCTTGCTCGTTAATGGTTTTACCATCTAAAACAAACGTTATTTTGCCAATGGTTTGGCCAGCTTTAATCGGCGCAATTAATGGTTGTTGGCTGGTCATGCTGGCTTTTACACGGGCGTAGTCGCCCTTTGGAAGCGAAAGATAATAGTCTTTATTAATCGTGGCTGCCACGGTTTTATCTTGGCCTTTATAAACGCGCAGCGTATTAATGGTTTGCGCTTGCTTGTAAACTAAGGTGGATTCAAAAAACTGAAAGCCGTAGTTAAGCAATTTCTGGCTTTCGGTTGCACGCATGGTCTCGTTTGCGGCGCCCAACACCACAGAAACTAAACGCGTTTCGCCATGTTTTGCAGAGGCAATCAAGCAATAGCCTGCATTATCGGTGTGGCCAGTTTTCATCCCGTCTACGTTGGCATCTAGCCACAATAAGCGGTTGCGATTAGGCTGGGTAATTTTGTTGTAGGTATATTCTTTAACCGAATATAAGCGTTTGTATTCTAAGGGAAAATCTCGAATTAATGCGTTTGCCAAGGTCATCAAGTCTTGCGCAGTTGTGTAATGGTCTTTATCTGGCAACCCTGTTGCATTCATAAAATGTGTGTTTAACATGCCTAGCTTAAGCGCTTGCTTGTTCATCATATCGGCAAATTGTTCTTCACTGCCCGCTACTGCAATCGCCAACGTAATCGACGCATCGTTGCCTGATTGAATAATCATGCCATGCAATAGCTCGTCAACGGTCACCGCGACTTTGGGGTCGATAAACATTTTAGAACCTTCAACTTTCCAAGCTTTTTCACTGACGGGCAAGGTTTGGTTAAGCTTTAAATGGCCGAGTTGAATCGCGTCAAAACTCAAATACGCCGTCATAATTTTGGTAAGCGAAGCGGGCTCAATACGATCATCTTTTTTAGATGACGCGACAATGTTGCCGCTGTTAAAGTCTTGCAATAAGTAAGCTTTAACCGCCAAATTAGGTGGCGGCGCTACTTGTTCGGCAAACGCATAAAAAGGCAAAAGCAATAATAAGCTATTGAGTATTAAGGTAAATTTTAGGCGCATAATTTTTAATGGATTTTAATAATTGTTATTGAGTGATAATAATGGCTGAGGTGTTAAGTTGCTTACGGATGCTCGCCGCGGCTTGATCGGCATCTTGTTTGTTATCAAACGGGCCTAATTTTAAGCGGTACAAGCCATTATTATACACGCTGTTAATTCCTACATTGGTCGCGATGTCGTAGCTTTGGATTTTTTTGGTTAACGCGTCTGCATTGGCCTGACTTCTAAATGCGCCAGCTTGTACAAAGTATTGTATTCCTACAGCGCTGTTTTCCGCTATTGGTTTGGTTGATGTAGCTGGCGGCACAATAGTTTGCGTATTGGCTGACGTAGGCAACGCTGCGGGTGCAGGTGCGCTATTCATTGTTTTATCTGCCGCATAAAGTGCGAAATTGTTGGGGTCAATTGCTTCCACATCGACTAAGGTGCTGCCAGCGGAAGCAAAGCGTAGTTTATAAGCCGCCGCATACGATAGATCAATCACGCGATTACTTTTAAACGGGCCGCGATCATTCACACGCACAATCACCCATCGGCCGTTGGCGGGGTTACTTACTTTAACATAGCTTGGCAATGGCAGCGTGGTATGTGCGGCCGTCATGCTGTACATATCATACACCTCGCCACTGGAGGTATTTTTGCCATGATAGCGCTTGCCATACCAAGATGCCACGCCGCGCTCTTTGTAAGGCTTGTAGCTGGTCATCGGTGTGTAAACCGCATCAAGCGCTTTGTAAGGTTTGTTAGCGCGGTCTAGCAATGGCTCTTTTTTAGGCACGGCATTGGGGATGCTATCAATATTTTTGGGCGGATTATCGCCTGGGCCGTCATCTAAATAATAGCCGCCAGACTTGGTTGCTGACGGTGCAGTTTGCGCGCTGGCGCTTGGCGCAGGCTTGCTTGCGGCTGGCGGCGCTGACGCTGGTTTAACCGATTGATTGCCACCACAACTTGCTAAGCATAGTAAGCAAAGCAACATTACCGAATGTGTTTTGAGCGATACATGGTTTTTTAATATCTGCGTTTTAATCATTTCTTTTCTCGATTATCTAATCTAACTTAGCCAGAGGCCACTAATTTTTTATGCGTTTGAATGCTCATTAATATCCCAAAACTTAAGCATAAGGTTACCATTGATGTGCCGCCATAGCTAATAAACGGCAACGGCACACCCACAACTGGCAGTATGCCGCTGACCATACCCATATTAACAAACGCATAGGTAAAAAAAGTAAGGGTAATGCTGCCAGCCAGCAATCGTGTAAAAGTACTTTTGGCCTGCGCGGCAATGACCAAGCCGCGCGCGATGAGTAGGCTGAACAATACCACCAAGAGAATATTTCCGATCATGCCAAATTCTTCCCCAAAAACGGCAAATATAAAGTCTGTTGTGCGCTCTGGTAAAAAGTCTAATTGCGCCTGCGTGCCGTTTAGCCAGCCTTTGCCCGTAACTCCGCCAGAACCCAAAGCAATGGTGGCTTGTATGGTGTGATAACCCGCACCCAGTGGGTCTTGCGTAGGGTCGATTAAAATTTCGATGCGCCTACGTTGGTAATCATGCAGCATTGACCACATAAACGGCAGCATGGCGCCAATACTCACAGCGCCGCCAATTAAAAATTTCCAGCTTAATCCTGCTAAAAACAACACATAAAAACCCGAAGCGGTGATAAGTAGCGCGGTGCCTAAATCGGGTTGCTTCGCAATCAAACCTACAGGAATAAGCAATAACATGCCCGCAATGGCAAAATCGCTAACTCGCGGACTGGTCTCGCGCTTAGCAAAAAACCATGCCAACATCATCGGCATGGCAATACGCATCATTTCAGAAGGCTGAATTTTGGTAATGCCAAAATTAAGCCAGCGCCTTGCGCCGTGGCTAACATCACCAAACAAGGCGACACCAACCAATAGTAAAACGCCAACCAAGTAGGCGGGCACAGCCACGCTTTCAAGTTTTTGCGGCTGAATATTAGCCACAATCCACATGACCAACAAAGCTACGCCAATGTTAATTAGCTGAGCGCTAACCCGCTCAATACTATGGCCAGACGCGCTATACAACACAAATAGCCCAACTAACATGGTAAATAGCAAACACGCCATTAAAAACGAATCAATATGCCTAAAAAAGCGTTGAAACAGCTCGCTAATCATAATGCTCATCCTCAGGAGTATTTATGGCGGGATTAGTCGCGCCGATAGCGGCATTTGGCAAGCTAATAGTCGGCTTGCTCGTATTAGGGTTAGTGACAATCGACGTGCTAGGTTTTGCGCCGACGACTGGCGGTTCCAAATCTGGCAGTTTACCCAGTAAATAATAATCCATCACTTTACGCGCAATTGGCCCTGCTGCCGATCCGCCGTGGCCGCCGTTTTCTACAATCACTGCAAGCGCAATTTTTGGCGCTTCAGCGGGTGCATAGGCAATAAACAAAGCATGGTCGCGGTGGCGCTCGTCAATGGCATTGGCATTGTATTTTTCATTTTGTTTAATGCCCACCACTTGTGCGGTACCTGTTTTTGCGGCAATACTATAGCCAGCGTTCGCGCCTACACTGGCTGCCGTGCCGCCTGGCAAGGTAACATCCACCATGCCAAGCCTAACTAAATCTAGGTTTTTTTCGTCGAGCGGAATTTTCTCGTTTAAAACCGCTTGCGTTAAGTGGGGTGCGCCAGTTTTGGCATCGGTAATGGCGCTTACTACACGCGGGCGCATGGCAACTCCTTTATTGGCCAAAACCGCCGTAGCTTGTGCCAATTGCATCGGCGTGACCAGTGTATAACCTTGGCCAATACCCGCAATCACGGTTTCGCCCATATACCACGGCTGTTTATAACGGCGCATTTTCCATTCTGGTGTGGGTAATAAACCAGGAATCTCACCTGCAATATCCACACCACTTTTTTGACCAAAACCAAAATGGCGCACAAAATCGGTGAGTCTGGTAATGCCTAACTCCATCGCTAAACCGTAAAAAAAAGTATCGCACGAGATGGTAATTGCGCGGCGAATATCGACATTACCGTGACCACCTGGCTTCCAATCGCGATAGCGGTGACTGCTATTGGGCAGCGTAAAATAGCCGCTATCGCTGATGCTAAATGGTGGGTGACGCAAACCTGCTTCTAAACCAGCCAAAGCCGAAAATGGCTTAAATGTTGAGCCTGGCGGGTAAATGCCGCGTAGCGGACGGTTGATTAATGGCTTATCTAGCGAGTTATTCAGTAGATTCCAGTTATCATAATCAATACCGTCCACAAATAAATTGGGGTCAAAAGTGGGCATACTCACAAATGCCAACACCTCGCCAGTGCTCGGTTTAATGGCAACTAGCGCGCCGCGCCGCTCACCAAAAGCGGTTTCTGCAATCTCTTGCAATTTGCTATCAACTGATAAAATAAGATTGTTGCCCGATGTTGGCGCTTGACTAGAAAGCACGCGCACCGCGCGGCCGTCAGCATCAATTTCCACTTGTTGAAAGCCTGTGGTGCCGTGCAGCTGGGTTTCGTACGATTGCTCGATTCCACTTTTGCCAATATGGTCAGAGCCTTTATAGTTAGAAAGCAAATCGGCTTCATCTAAGTTTTTAATATCTTTATCGTTGATGCGCGCAATGTAACCCACCATGTGCGCCCCCATTTTGCCAAACGGATAATGCCGAAACAAGCGCGATTTAAGTTCGACCCCAGGGAAACGATAACGATTAACGGCAAATCTGGCCGCCTCAATCTCATTCAAATGCGTGCGCAGTGCAATGCTTTCAAAATCGTGACTCTCAGTCATTTGTTTATTAAAACGCTTACGATCGCTTGGGCTTACTTCAACTAACTTTGTAATTTCAGTAATGGTTGCGTCTAAATCATCTACTTTTGAAGGCGTTATTTCTAGCGTGTAAACAAAAAAATTATGCGCCAAAACGATGCCGTTTCTATCAGAAATTAGGCCGCGATTGGGCGTAATAGGCACAATTGAGATGCGATTATTTTCGGCCAGCGTTTGGTAATAATCGTAACGTTTAATCTGCAAAAAATAAAAGCGCGCTGCCAACACACTAAATGCAATCAAAACCAAAAAACCTAACACAGCCAAGCGCAATTTAAAGTTGTGCTTTTCGTTATGGTAGTTTTTAAGTTCGCGGCTAGATTTCATATGCTTAAAGCGTAAACGCGCTAATTGGTTTTAGGACGCGTTAGGCCGCCAAACAGTAATATCAATAGCTGCCACAACAATAGCCCTGTGATAATGGGCCAAAAATAGGTCAAACCAGGGTTTTCGTTGCCTTCAAATAACTTTAATAACAACATTAGCACGCGCTCTACAATCAGCAATGCCGCCACATAACCAACCAGTTGCCATGTGTTAAACAGCACCAATCTGCGCTGATAACTGAGTGCGATAAAAGCAGTGATGCTAAAACTTAAGGCATGTTGCCCCAATAAACTGCCCGTTGCTAAATCCACCAGCAGGCCCGCAAACCAAGCGGTGCCTACGTTGCACAAGTTGGGCGCGCGTAATAGCCAATATAAAATCACCACCAGCATAAAATCAGGCCGATAAATAACGCCTTGCCCAACCCACGGAAAAAGCTGACATAACAAGGCGACCAGCAAGCTTAAATAAACACTGACTCGGCTAGTGCGGCGCATTGGCTTTAGCCCTGTTTTTTAACGTTTTTTGCTTAGACTTTGTGATGGTTTTGGCCTGAGTCGTCGCATTTTGTTCTGTTGGTGCTGGGTTACCTACTGCAGCATCAAGCGCTGGCACCTTGGATTCTTGTGCTTCAGGTAAATCGATTAACAATAATTGCAAATGATTATTGACCTCGGCTACCGGCGTGCTGACGATTTTAGCAAACGGGGATTCTGGATTTTGCTGTATTTTTGTCACAATTGCCACAGTCAAGCCCGCTGGATAAACGCCGTCCATTCCAGAAGTGACCAATTTATCACCTACTTTAATATCCACATTGGTTGGCAAATAAGGGATATCTAATGTGTTATTGCCTTCACCAAAAGCAATCGCACGTAGCTGGTTGCGCTCAATTTGAATCGGTATCGACAGTTCTTTGTCGGTAATCAAGGTCACCTCGCTAGTAAACGGGTAAACACGCGTCACTTGGCCAATCACGCCTTTAGAATCTACCACTGCTTGACCTGCTTTAATGTTGTGATTACTGCCGCGATTAACCACCACCGTGTGCGTAAACGGATCGCGTCCCATGTGTGAAATTTCGCCCAAAATCGCTTTAGGCTGAATAGGAATATTGCCATTTAACATAGTACGAAGATGAGTGTTCTCAGCTTCGATGGTGTTAAAACGCTGAAGCAAGACTTTTTGCTCAAAAGCTTGCTCCTTAAGCGCATAATTTTCTTGTAACAAAGCATTATGCGCAGAAAAATACTTTTGTAAATCGCGCGTCCATTCACTTGGCGCATTGGCCACCACCTCTAAGGGATGCAGCGCGGCGATAAAAGCTTGGCGTACTTGAGAAAGATAATTAAGCCGTGCATCAACTGCCATAATGGTGACAGAAAGCGCACAGAAAAAAACCATGCGCGAAAATACACTTGGACCACGAACGAAAAAAGCAGGAGTTTGTTGTGCTTCTAGCTTTTGATGGACACCTTTAAGCATGCCAACGGTTTAAATGGTAAAGCTTTAAATTGTTAAGCGCCAGTTTACTCATAAGCAAACACATTGCCCAGCTTATCCATTTCCTCTAATGCACGGCCACAGCCGCGCGCAACGCAGGTAAGCGGGTCTTCTGCGACAATCACAGGTAAACCAGTTTCTTCAACTAACAATCTGTCTAAATCGCGCAGAAGCGCACCGCCGCCTGTTAACACCATGCCTTTTTCAGCAATATCTGCGCCTAATTCTGGCGGCGTTTGTTCTAGAGCCGATTTCACTGCGCCAACAATTGCATTTAATGGCTCGGTTAACGCTTCTAAAATTTCATTGCTCGAAATAGTAAATTTACGCGGCAAGCCTTCTGCCAAATTGCGGCCTGTGACTTCCATTTCCAATACTTCACTGCCTGGGAATGCGGAGCCAATTTTCTTTTTAATGGCCTCCGCGGTTGGCTCAGAAATTTGCATGCCATAGTTACGGCGAATGTAATCGATAATCGCTTGGTCGAATTTATCACCGCCAACGCGCTCACTTTTGGCATACACAATGCCGCCAAGTGAAATGACGCCCACCTCTGTTGTGCCGCCGCCAATATCCACCACCATGCTGCCAGTCGCTTCTGCAACTGGCATATCGGCGCCAATCGCTGCTGCCATTGGCTCTTCAATTAAAAACACTTGTTTTGCGCCTGCGCGCTCGGCCGATTCTTTAATGGCACGGCGCTCAACTTGGGTGGAGCCTACCGGCACGCAAATAATAATGCGCGGGCTAGGCGAAAACCAACGTGCATCATGCACTTTGCGAATAAAATATTTGAGCATTTGCTCGGTAATGGTAAAGTCAGCAATCACGCCGTCTTTCATCGGGCGAATCGCCTGAATGTTAGCTGGAGCACGGCCCAACATGCCTTTGGCATCGGTACCCACAGCCAGCAATACTTTTTTGCCACCAGGACCACCTTCGGTACGAATTGCAACCACAGATGGTTCATCTAACACGATGCCTCTACCGCGTGCGTAAATGAGTGTATTGGCAGTGCCTAAATCGATTGCTAAATCATTTGAAAAGTAACTATTGATGAAACCAAACATATTATTTATCCTGTGTGTTGCTAAGTTGTCGCATGGTATTAAAGCGCACTATGTATAAATGTGCGCTTTAAAACCAAGGTATAATAACGTATATTGAACTAAAACTTAAGCGGTGCTTACAGTTTGTTACAAACAAATTGGCACGATGTTACTAACGAACGTTGAAATTATCTTATGGCACTTAATATCACCGATATAAAACGCATTGCACACCTTGCTCGTATTGATATTAGCGAGGCTGAAGCAGGCGCTACACTCACCAAATTAACGGGTATTTTAGGCTTAATTGAGCAAATGCAAGCGGTAGATACCACGGGCATTGTGCCGATGTCGCATTCGCAAGATTTAGTGCAGCGATTAAGAGAAGATGTAATAACCGCCATTAACGAGCGCGAATTGTTTCAAGCAAATGCGCCAGTGCTTGGTAACGGCTCAGCCGAGAAAGCAGTAGATGGCGGATTGTATTTAGTACCCAAAGTAATAGATTAAACCAGTAATTGAATAATCCATAAATTAAATAAATCATGATTAACAATAGCCTAAAAACGTTAAGCCAAATGCTGGCTAAAAAAGAAATCTCCAGCGTTGAAATGACGCAAACATTTTTAAACCGTATCAATCAATACAATCCCAGTATTAATGCCTATATTGCGCTGGATAACGCTAAAACACTAGCGCAAGCCAAAGTTGCCGATGCACGTATTGCCGCTGGAAATGCTGCGCCTTTAACAGGCATTCCATTTGCGCAAAAAGATATTTTTTGTGCCAAAGGCTGGCAGACCACTTGCGGCTCTAAAATGTTGGCCAATTTTATTGCGCCGTATGACGCGCATGTGGTTGCGCAATTTGACGCTGCGGGCGCAGTCAATTTGGGCAAAACCAATATGGACGAATTCGCTATGGGTTCATCCAACGAAACTAGCTATTTTGGTGGGGTTAAAAATCCGTGGGATTTTGACCGCGTACCAGGTGGCAGCAGCGGCGGCAGTGCGGCCGCGGTTGCAGCGCGGCTGTGCGCGGCGGCCACTGGCACGGATACAGGCGGCTCGATTCGTCAGCCTGCATCACTTTGCGGCTTTACCGGCTTAAAACCAACGTATGGTTTGGTTTCACGTTATGGCATGATTGCGTTTGCATCTAGCCTTGACCAAGCAGGGCCAATGGCCAAAAGTGCCGAAGATTGCGCGTTAATGCTCAACGTGATGGCAGGTTTTGATGTGCGCGATTCCACCAGTCTGAATCATCCCAAAGAAGATTACACGCGCGGTTTGAGTCAAATGACGGGTGACAAACCGCTAAACGGTTTAAAAATTGGCCTGCCAAAAGAGTTTTTTGGCGATGGTTTAGATGCAAACGTTGCTAAAGTTGTGCAAGATGCGATTGCAGAATACAAAAAACTAGGTGCGGAACTAATCGAGATTTCGTTACCAAGCAGTCACTTATCTATTCCTGTCTATTATGTATTAGCCCCAGCAGAAGCCAGCTCTAATTTATCGCGTTACGATGGCGTGCGTTACGGTCATCGCGCGGCGGAATATTCTGACTTGAATGATATGTACATGAAAAGCCGCGCCGAAGGTTTTGGCGCAGAAGTCAAGCGCCGCATCTTGATTGGCACGTATGTGTTAAGCGCAGGCTATTACGATGCCTATTATCTTAAAGCCCAGCAAATACGCCGTTTAATTGCCGACGATTTTGTGCAAGCGTTTAAACAGTGTGACATTATTATGGGCCCAACCGCGCCATCCACCGCGTTTAAAGCGGGTGAAAAAGCCGATGACCCCGTTGCCATGTATTTGCAAGATGTTTATACCATTGCCACCAATTTAGCGGGCTTGCCAGGCATGAGCATTCCTGCGGGTTTTAGCAATGGCCTTCCCGTAGGATTGCAATTAATGGGCAATTATTTTGATGAGGCGCGCATGTTAGAGGTGGCGCACGCCTATCAACAAGTGACAGATTGGCATCTCGCTATGCCAAAGGGAATTGAATGATGGCTAATAACAATTGGGAAGTTGTGATCGGGCTAGAAACGCATACGCAACTTAAAACCAACACTAAAATTTTTAGTGGCGCATCTATTCAATATGGCGCCGAACCTAATACCCAAGCCGATGAGGTGAGCACTGCCCTGCCAGGCGTATTGCCCGTACTTAACGGCCAAGCGGTGGAATGCGCGATTAAATTTGGCCTAGCCATTAACGCAGAAATACCAGAACGAAGCGTGTTTTCGCGCAAAAATTATTTTTACCCTGATTTACCCAAAGGCTACCAAATTAGCCAATTTGAATTGCCGATTGTGGCTAAAGGTGCAGTGATTATTCAAGTGCCAGCCAATGGCAAAAATGCAGCTTATGAAAAGGTGATTAATATTACCCGCGCGCATTTGGAAGAAGATGCGGGCAAATCGAACCACGGCGTGGTAGAAGGAATGAGCGGTATTGATTTAAATCGTGCAGGCACGCCACTATTAGAGATTGTCACCGAACCTGATATGCGTTCAGCCGCTGAAGCCGTGGCCTATGCCAAGAAACTACACGAGCTGGTGCAATGGATAGGTATTTGCGATGGCAATATGCAAGAAGGCAGTTTTAGGTGTGACGTGAATGTCTCCGTGCGGCCAAAAGGCACGGAAAAGCTCGGCACTCGCCGCGAAATTAAAAATTTAAACTCTTTTAAATTTATGCAAGAAGCTATTGAGTACGAAACACAATGGCAAATTGAAACGCTAGAAGATGGCGGAAAAATCCAGCAAGCTACCGTGCTGTTTAACCCAGATACTGGCGAAACCAAGGCGATGCGTAGCAAAGAAGAAGCCAACGATTATCGCTATTTTCCCGATCCTGATTTGCTACCGCTAGAAGTGACCGCAGCCGATAAAGCGCGCGTACAAGCGACCATGCCTGAGCTGCCAGAAGCCATGAAAGCGCGCTTTGAATCGGAGTATGGTTTGAGTAACTATGATGCAGCAAGCTTAACGACCAGCCGAGATGTGGCGGATTATTTTGTTGAAACCGTTAAACATGGTGCACAAGCAAAACCAGCCGCCAACTGGATTTTAGGCGCATTAACGGCTAAATTAAACACTGAATTAAATACCGAGCATAAATCGATAGCTTCAAACCCAATATCGGCGAGGCTTTTAGCGGCATTGCTAAAAAGAGTTCAAGACAACAACATATCAAACAACGCGGCAAAACAGGTGTTTGAAGCGATGTGGGTGGGTGAAATTGCTGGCGATGTGGATGCCATTATCGAAGCAAAAGGCTTAAAACAAGAGTCCGACAGTGGCGCGATTGAAGGGATTATTGACGAAGTTTTAGCTGCAAACCCTGCCATGGTCGAAGAATTTAAAGCAGGACGTGAAAAAGCGTTTAATGCGCTAATAGGTCAAGCCATGAAAGCAAGTAAAGGCAAAGCAAACCCTGCGCAGGTAAATGAAATACTCAAGAAAAAACTGGCAGCCTAAGCTGGTTTAGATTGATTAATAATAGTCAAAAACGCTTATTTTTTGTCAATACGCAGTTTTTCAACCGCTATCTTTTCAACAGGTGGCGATTCTGCGATAGGGGCAGTAATAGGCGCAGCTTCAACAGCGGCAACGGGTTGTTTTAACTCTAAAAAACGTGCTTTATCTTGGGTGTAGTTCTTATTGGTTTGTTCCATTTCAAGCTTGCGCCCAGCCATCTGTTTATCAAGCAGACTAGAACTTGCAATGGCATCTTTAAATTCTTTATCTAAATTAACGGGCAGCGGCTTATTGCGCTTTTTAAAACCATCCGCAGTTGCGTTGTTGCGGGCAATACGTGCGGTAAGGTTTTCTTTTTGCGATGCTAAACTGGTCAAGGCGGCTTTATTCATCTCTAAACTTCGTTCGCGAGCCAAATCAATTTCATTCGCATTGGAGTAAGAGGCTAATAAAATTTTATCTTTGCGGTCTTGATTACCTACCTGTAAGTCTTGCTCATTGATTTTTTTAACGGTGTAATCATTTTTTTTTACCATTTGACCACGGCCGTTAATTTCGATATTGCTTTTGCTTTCTTCAAAGCTGGGCGGCCTATCGCCATAGTGCGTAACACCTTGTTTATCCACCCATTTTAAAATTTTTGAGTCAGCCGAAGCAGCGTGAGATACGGCTAATGCACTCAACAATAACGCCCAAATTACATTTTTCATGTTTGTCCTAAATTCGCTTAACCAAAATTTTCTTACATCACGCCATATTGTTGGCGATACGCTTGAATGTTAAGCAAATTCTGTGCCATATCTTGTTGATTAGTAACGTATTGTAATAAATCGCCCAAGTTGGCGATGGCGCAAACGGGTATTTGATTGCTTTGCACTACCTCTTGTACGGCTGAGAGTTCGCCTAAACCTTTTTCTTGCCGATCAAGCGCAATCGCCACGCCGCAAGCCGTAGCGCCGTGCTGCTTAATAAGCGCAACCGACTCGCGCACCGATGTGCCTGCAGAAATGACGTCGTCGATGATGAGTACGCGGCCGCTTAAAGCCGAGCCTACTATCATGCCGCCTTCACCGTGGTCTTTGGCCTCTTTACGGTTGTACGCGTATGGCACATTGTGACCATTTTTGGCAAGTGCGATGGCAATACTGGCTACTAAAGTGATGCCTTTATAGGCAGGCCCAAACAGCATATCGTAAGCAATGCCTGATTTTTGGATGCTTTCGGCGTAAAATTCGCCCAGTTTAAGTAAGCTTAAGCCGTCGTTAAACAGCCCAGCATTAAAAAAATACGGGCTTAAGCGGCCAGCTTTGGTTTTAAATTCGCCAAATTTGAGTACATTTTTTTTAACGGAAAAGGCGATAAAGTCTTGACTTAAGTTTTGCATAACAATTTACATTGGAACAAGATATGCGCATTATAACTGCGAATTTAAACGGAATACGCTCGGCCGCGAATAAGGGTTTTTTTAGTTGGCTGCAAACTACTAATGCTGACGTAGTTTGTTTGCAAGAAGTGAAAGCGCAAGCCGCGGATATGACGGCTGAAATGCTGGCTCCCGCTGGGTTCTATGGCCATTTTCATTATGCCCAAAAGAAGGGTTACAGCGGCGTAGGCATCTACTCAAAAGCTAAGCCAGACCTAGTAATTGAGGGATTAGGCCATTTAAATAACGATATGGCGGATATTGACAGCGAAGGCCGTTATATTGAGGCTCAATTTGGCAACTTGAGCGTGATTTCACTTTACTTGCCCAGCGGTTCAAGCGGAGAGGAGCGTCAAGCGTTTAAATTTAGTGTATTAAAACGCATTATGCCGCACCTGGAGGCCCTAAAAGCCAGTGGGCGCGAGGTGGTGGTGTGCGGCGACGTGAATATTGCGCATCAAGAAATTGATTTAAAAAACTACAAAGGTAATAAAAAAAACTCAGGCTTTTTGCCAGAAGAGCGCGCATGGTTAAGTGATTTGGTCAGTCGAGTGGGCTGGGTAGATGTGTATCGCAGTTTGCATCCTGCCACCACCGACGAATGCTACACCTGGTGGAGCAACCGCGGCGCGGCGTATGAAAAAAACGTGGGTTGGCGCTTAGATTATCAAATTGCCACACCAGAATTGGCCCAAAAAGCCATTGCGTCAACTATTTATAAGCTTGAGCGTTTTAGTGATCATGCGCCATTTATTGTGGATTATCAATAAGTTGGGTTAAACTTGGTGTTTGTTAATGCTAGGCGCCTATTAAACTCTAAACGGCTACCAACACTAAGCTGTTTACTAAGAAAGCCTATTTTGCCTCACAACAATTGTCTTAATCAAACCGTTATCACGCTATCTCTTTCACTAGCATTGGCTGCAAACACGGCGGTTGCGGCAGCAGACTTGGCCGCTCAAAGTCATGCCACAAACATAGAAAATAACAATGACAGCATGGTGCCGTCAGTCATAAGCGATGCGGTGTCTGATGTGGATATGCAATTGCGCTTAGCGGCAAAATCTAATACAGAGGTATGCGCCGCTGATATTTGCCTGCAAAATCAAGCATTTAATACGCGTGTGCAACAACTTGGCGCCCAATTAAGTGAGGCTGCTTATGCGCAATACCCCACTTTAAAAAAACGTGCGCCAAACTTTGTATTTAGTGTGGCAGAAAAAAAAGAGGCGGGCAGCGCATCGAACGCGCGCGGCAAAGTGGTTATTTTTCGCGGTTTGCAAGCGTTTGCGCTAACCGATGATGCGTTAAGCTTTGTAATGGGGCGCGAAATGGCGCACGTCATTGGCAAGCATCACAATAAAAACACGTCTACCAAGCTGATTATTTCGGCATTGGCGACGATATTATTTCCGGCGGTGGGAATCATTGGCGCGTCGTCGGCTGCCACACAAGCCACCACCGCTACCACATTACTTACCAGCGCGGCTTCTACCGCCACTTCCCTCTTGGGAAGCGAAGTCGCTTTGGCCAAAATGAAGCCCAGCCAATTAGTTGAGGCAGATGAAATCGCGTTAAAAGTACTGAATCAATTGTCAATCAATGCAGCACTAAACTCATCACAAAACTCAACCCAGTGGAACTTGCGCGAAACCGCCAGCGTGCTGCAATTGGATGAGGCAGAAATAACAGCAAATTCAGCAAGTAAAAATTGGCTGCAAGATTTACAAACTAGCCAAGCGTATTTGCAACAATTGGTCAATGTAGAAGATAACGCAGTGGTTGCGCTTGAAACAGAGACATTGCAATTAGACGTAGCTGAAGCCGACTTAATTAACCAAGATCATGTTGTGAGTAGTTTGCCCGTAGCAGGCAATCACAAACTTGAAGCTGCAAAATAAACCTTTTCAAAAATTCTCGCATTAATATTTAAATAACTTGTAAGGCAGTGCAATCTCGCGCGACTAAACTTTGTAACTAGTAATCATTAGGTTTAGTTACTCGTTGGCAATTAGCCCAAATATCAACAAAATTTCGAGAGGATTTAAAATGACAATTGAAACATCAACACTTATTAATCGTACGACTCTGGCTAATCGCGCAGTTCTGGGTAAAGGCGCAATGCTGGCAATTGGCGCGGCAGCCCTTATTTTAACGGGCTGCGCCACCTCTAAACCCATGGATAAAATGGATAAAAGTGCGTCTGGCGAAATGGTACATTGCGCGGGCGTAAATTCATGTAAAGGCACTAGCGATTGCAAAACAGCCGAAAATGCTTGTAAAGGCCAAAACGCATGTAAAGGCCACGGCTTTTTGGGCATGACAGCTGCTGACTGTACTGCAAAACACGGTACTATTATCTAACGCTTGCTTTTAATACTGGGTATTGAGTACTTGGTATTTAATTTTTTAGGTTGTTTTGCTGTATAAAAAGCATGTTAATTGTAAGCATTAGCATGCTTTTTTTGTTTTAATCACTTAAGCTAACGCAATGCCACTTTATCAGCCGCAAGCGCAACCACAAGCGCAACCACATGCGCAACCACCGCAAAAAATGTCATGGTTGACCTCACCGCACTTGGGCTTTGGCTTAGGGTTACGCACTGAGCATTACCATCCAATTTTAGACACCAAACCAAAGGTTGATTGGTTTGAGGTGTTAAGCGAAAATTATATGGTGCCTGGCGGTAAGCCCTTGTATTTTTTGGATAAAATTCGCGAAAATTATCCAGTTGTCATGCACGGCGTTTCTCTTTCTATTGGATCTACCACTCCGTTTGACCAAGCATATTTAAAAGAGTTAAAAGCATTGGCCGATAGAATTGAGCCCGCTTGGATTTCTGATCATTTGTGCTGGACAGGTGTGCATGGCCAAAATATGCACGATTTATTGCCGCTGCCCTATACAGAAGAAACCGCTAAACATGTTGCCGAGCGAGTGAAAATTGTCCAAGATTTTCTCGGTCGCCGTATTTTGCTAGAAAATGTTTCTAGCTACGCCAGCTATGTGGATTCCACCATGACCGAGTGGGAATTTATCACTGAAATTGCCAATGCGGCGGATTGTTTACTGCTGCTGGACGTGAACAATATTTATGTGAGTAGTTTTAATCACCAATTTGACGCTAAAACCTTTATTGACGGCGTGCCTGCAAACCGCATTCAGCAAATTCACTTGGCTGGCCATCACAATCATGGCGATTACATTATTGATACGCACGATGCGCCTGTTATCGAGTCCGTTTGGCAATTGTACGAATACGCGATATACCAATTTGGCGCGGTTTCTACCATGATTGAGCGCGATGATAATATTCCAGAGCTTGCGGTTTTAGTGCAAGAGCTTGAAATTGCTAGAAGTGTTGCCTGTAAGGCAATAGCCATGCGGTCTGCAGAGCAGGTTCCATGAGGCATTTATCTGAATTACAAGCCGATTTTCAAGCCTATTTGTTGAGCGATGCACAAGGCGCAAGCTTTATTAATGCCATCGTTAACGACGCAAAAGTAGGCGCAACAAAACGGCTTAGCATTTATGCCGATGCCTACCATTTGCGCATAATCGAGGCGCTGGCGACGGCTTACCCTAAGTTGCACAGCCTGTTGGGCGATGATTTTTTCGACAGCACGGCGCGCAGTTATATTAAGTGTTATCCGTCCACTTATCGCAATATGCGCTGGGTTGGCGGCGAAATGGCTGCGTATCTACAAGCCACGCTACCGCAACATCCTATTGGCAGCGAAATGGCGCAATTTGAATGGGCGCTGGGGATTGCGTTTGATGCAGAAGACGCGTCAATAGTTAACTTGTCAGATTTAGCCAAAATTCCGGCAGAGGATTGGGCTGCGCTAACGTTTATATTGCACCCAAGCGCACATTTATTGCCTCTGCAATGGAACGTGGTGCAAATTTGGAACGCGCTTAATATTGAGGAAACGCCGCCAACCGCAGTTCAAACTAAGGCGCCATGCTTGGTTTGGCGCAAAGATTTAAACGCGCATTTTAGAAGTTTAGATGCCGCGGAATATGCGGGTCTGCAATCAATTATTGCAGGCGCAAGCTTTGGCGCGCTGTGTGAAATATTGCAAGATAATGCCAGTGAAGCAGATGCAAGCATGCAAGCAGCCCAATATTTATCGGGCTGGTTGCATGAAGGTTTGATTTCTAAAACGGCTTAAGATTTGACCAAGATTTGACCAAGATTTGCCTAGAATTTGCCTGTGTTTCGTCTAGATTTAGTTTTTGCAAAAAGGTAGCGCTAAGCTTTGTAAAATCTCACCTGTTTGGCTGTTTTGCACAAACACCACCGCGCCGCCATCGCGGTTTTTCCATTCTGGTTTAAGCGTAAAACTTTTGCTAAAAGTATTTTGATTACTCATTTGGTACGCCCCAAAAAACTCGCGGACCACGTAATCATGCTTTAAGGTGCTGCCGCTATTTTCACCTGCTTTAACTTGGCTGACTAATTTATTTTCGTAAAGCGCAATAAATATATCACTGTTTTTGGCATCAGCTGGCTTAACTGCTTGAGCGCTGGCTTGCAAGGTAATGTCACCGCCCGCTTCAGTCACCGCGTTTAGCGTTAAGTTAGCACGCGATGCAACATTTTGGCTGCTTGCAATCTGCTCTCTTAAACGTGAATTATCCCAGCCTTTAAAATCGCGGCCGTTCATCACAAATTGCGGCGTATACACAAAGCCTGCACCGCCAAATGCCGCAGTTTTGCGTTGGCGGTCGCTATATTCCGACTTAGAAAAACGGTCTTTCCAACCTATGTAATCCCAATAATCCACATGAAAAGCCAGCGGCGTGACTTTGTCGGCTTTAATGCCACTCATCCATCTATCGGCAGGCGGGCAGCTGCTACAACCTTCCGATGTATACAGCTCTAGTAAAGGCACAGTAACAAGCCAGCTTTTGGCCGAACATTCTGCGGCATAGGCAGGCTGCAAGGCGCATAGAATAAGGCTGGTGGCGATGCTGGTTTTAGTGATAATTGACATGACCTTCTCCTTGAATATTAGAGTTTAGTCGTATGAGTTGCTAAAGCCTTACAAAATACTTCTGTCCTAAAATTTTTGAATCGCGGGCATGAATCCAGTTTAGTTGAAAATAGAATCGCTATTAAAACTTCGATAAACTTTCAAAAAACATAATCCATCATTCTGCGCATAGCGACGAATCTAATACAAAACATCAAACCGTTCGCCCTGAGCTTATCGAAGGGTCGTTGTTCATGGTTCAACAAGTTCACCACGAATGGCTTTCTTAGTTCAAAAAACTGGATTTTTTCGCTGTGCTGAGAAAGACGGACTAGAGTGATTGTTCGTTTTCTTTAATGGTGTTCCAAGGCGCGACTTTCATCAGCAACAACATGCCTGGAATCGCTAACGCAAAGCACATCAGAAAAAAATGAACCCAGCCTAAATTTTCTACCAAAAAGCCAGTTGCCGCATTGGCAAACGTGCGCGGCACAGCGGCTAAACTGGTGAATAGTGCAAATTGCGTAGCGGTGTAAAGCGGGTGCGTGGTTTGCGCAATATAGGCTACAAAAGCCGCCGTGCCTAGGCCTACGCCAAGTGCCTCAATACCGATTACCACCGCCAGCCACACCAATCTTTTCTGCAAGGTTAAGTCAACACCATAAAGGTGGAACTCAAAAAATGATTTAAACAGCTCTGGGTCGAGCGCCGCTTTGGCTAACCATGCAAAGCCTAAAATCGCCACCATTTGCACCGCACCAAAAATCCACAGCGCGCGATTAATGCCAATTTTAAACATCCACACACCGCCCAACAAGCCGCCAATCACGCTTGGCCACAGCCCAGCATTTTTGGCGATTAAGCCAATCTCGGTTTTGCTGAATCCCATGTCTAAGTAAAAAGGCGTTGCCAACGCAGTTGCCATGCTGTCGCCCAATTTATATAAGAAAATAAACGCCAAAATCAGCAGCGCGGTTTGCACGCCGTTGCGGTGAATAAACTCGTTAAAAGGCTCTACCACCGCCGCTTTAAGCGTTTTAGGGCGGCCATCTTTAAGCGCAGGTTCTTTCACAAAAATCGTCATCAAAATACCAGGAATCATAAACAGTGCGGTGATGATAAACACACTGCTCCACGCCATGTGGTCTGCCAAAATAAGTGAAAGTGAGCCGGGAATTAAACCTGCGATTTTGTACGCATTGACATGCACCGCATTGCCCAGCCCAAGCTCAGCGTCAATTAGCAGTTCTCGCCGATACGCGTCTAACACAATATCTTGGCTGGCACTAAAAAACGCGACCACGGTGGCTAAATAAGCGATTGTCCAAATATCTAACTTAGGATTAAAGGCGCCAAAAACGGGGATAGAAAGCAACAATAACACTTGCGAAATAAGCAGCCAACCGCGTCTGCGCCCAAGCGCAGGAATATAGCGATCAAAAAACGGCGCCCACAAAAACTTCCAAGTAAATGGCAAGTTAATCAGCGCAAATAGGCCGATGGCTTTGAGATTCACGCCCTCGCTGCGCAACCAAGCTGGCAACAAACTGACCAAAATATACAGCGGCAGTCCCGAGCTAAAACCCGTGAAAATGCAGATGAGCATTTTTTTGGTTAAGAGCGATTGCCAGATAGAGGGTTTTGCAGTGGTTTCCAAAATAATTAGCTGACTTTTAACCGATACATCGCCAAATTTCCCATTAAATTTGGCATAAAACTGACCTCATTGCCTTCGGTGATTACTTTACGCTCAATCACGCTAATATTGTGATTTTTACAAAATTGGTCGAAGTCGTTGATGGTACAAAGGTGCACATTTGGCGTGTCAAACCATTGGAAAGGCAGGTCTTTTGACACGGGCATGTGGCCGCCGCTGGCAATTTGTATGCGGTTACGCCAATAGCCAAAATTAGGGAAAGTCACAATCACTTCGCGCCCAACGCGTAGCATTTCTTGCACAATTTCTTCAGTATTGTGCATGGCTTGCAAGGTTTGCGAGAGGATGACGGTGTCGAACGATTGGTCTTCAAAGCCCGACAGGCCTGCTTCTAAGTCCATTTGGATGACGTTAGTACCGTTTTGCATACAAGCCAGCCAGTTTGCATCGTCTTTTTCAACGCCGTAGCCTTTAGTATCTAAGCTGCTGCGCAAAAATTGCAATAATGTGCCGTCGCCACAGCCTAAATCGAGGACTTTGCTGCCGAAGCCAACCCAGCCTGCGATGATGGCGAAGTCTTGGCGGTATTTGGTGATTAAATTAATTTTATTTGTAGAATTTACATTATTTTGAGTTGTATTTGTCATGTTTACACCCTACACCGTCATTCCCGCGAAAGCGGGAATCCATTTTGAATTAAAACAGGCGCGCTCAATAAAATGTTGGGCACGCAACTGGATACCCGCTTTCGCGAGTATGACGAAAGTGGGGGATTGGGTTGAAAATAGGTGTGATCGAAAGTGCATCTTAAACTTCCACCTGGCTAAAATAACTACGCAAAATGCTGTGATAATGTGCATCGGGCATTAAAAACGCGTCATGCCCATGCGCGGCGGTGACTTCGGCGTAGCTCACTGTCAACTCGTTATCCAGAAGCGCTTTTACAATTTCTCGCGAGCGCGCAGGCGAAAAGCGCCAATCGCTAGTGAATGACAGCACTAAAAATTCGGCCTTCACTTTACTTAAGGCAGCGCTTAAATCGCCGCCAAAATCCAGCGCAGGGTCGTAATAATCCAGCGCGCGCGTCATACGCAAATAGGTGTTGGCATCGAACTCGCCGGCGAATTTATCGCCTTGGTAACGCAGATACGATTCCATTTCAAACTCGACATCGAAGCTATATTTGATTTCGTCTTTAAGCTTGCGGCCAAATTTTGCGCCCATCGCGTCGTCAGATAAATACGTGATGTGGCCTAGCATGCGCGCGATTCTTAAGCCTCTACGCGGCACTGTGTTGTGGCTGTAATAATCGCCAGCATAAAACTCGGGGTCAGTCATAATGGCTTGGCGCGCTACTTCGTTAAAGGCGATATTTTGCGCGGTTAAATTAGGCGCTGATGCAATCACCAGCGCATGCTTGATTCGGGTAGGATACGCCAGCGTCCATTGCAGCGCTTGCATGCCGCCCAAGCTGCCGCCGATGACTGCCGCCAGCGTTTCAATGCCCAAATAATCCAACAATAGTGCTTGCGAGTTCACCCAATCGTCTACGGTAACAATCGGAAAAGCCGCGCCAAAAGGCTTACCTGTGTCGGCGTTAACACTGCTAGGCCCAGAGCTGCCGTGGCAGCCGCCCAGATTATTCAAGCCAATCACAAAAAATTTATTGGTGTCTAAAGGTTTGTTGGGACCAATTAAATTATCCCACCAGCCTGCGCTTTTGTCGGACTCGTGATACTTGCCCGCCACGTGGTGATTGCCAGAAAGTGCGTGACAGACAATTACCGCGTTGCTTTTCGCGGCGTTGAGCGTGCCATAGGTTTCATACATCAAATCAAAGCTAGGTAAAACGGCACCGCTTTTTAAGGTAAGCGGTGCATCAAAATGCGCGGTTTGCGCAGAGACTATACCAACAGAACCGAAGCCAACAGAATTTGTAGAAATTTCACTCATGCCATAATTATACTATTGAAAAGGCTATAAAGAATCTCCCAACCAAGCCGGTCATTCTGAGCGTCAGCGAAGAATCCAGTTTTTAAGGTTTTTTTTACAAGTACTTCTAGATTCTGCAGCAAGCCTCAGAATGAGAGTTAAGAAATCTTACCAAGCGTCACGCGGTTATTGCCGCTCAAATCTTTAATTGTTTCAACTTCGTTAAATCCAGCTTGTGTAAGCAAGTGTGCAACAGCTTCAGCTTGATTATAACCATGCTCTAAAAGTAAGCATCCATGCAGGATTAAGTGATTTTTTGCTTGCTTGATAATGGTGCGAATATCGTCTAAACCATCTGCGCCAGAAGCTAATGCGGATATTGGCTCAAAGCGTAAATCACTTTGTTTCAGGTGCGCGTCATCGGACTCGATGTAAGGTGGATTGCTAACGATGACATCAAATTTTTGCGCAATATTTTGGTGGTTTAAAGCCGAAAACCAATCGCTTAATATGAATTTCACATTACTGATATTTAAGTTTTGCGTGTTCTCAATCGCTATATCCAGCGCGGCTTGTGAGGCATCCAGCGCAGTGACATTCACTTGCGGGCGATGCTTGGCAATTGCTAATGCAATCGCGCCAGTGCCAGTGCCTAAATCCAAAACGCTAAACTCACACGCCTGCGTACCTTCACGGGTGTTATTCGCATCATTTACCTCGTCATTCCCACCAAAGTGGGAACCCATTTTTTGGTTTAAATTCAACATGGATTCCCACTTTCGCGAGAATGACGGAGAAGAAGAGCTGTCGTTTTGTTGCCCTTCGACAAGCTCAGGGCGAACGGGCGCAGATAAATCCCGTTCGTGGTGAGCTTGTCGAACCATGATTGGAATCCTAGCAAGTGCCGCCTCCACCAACGTTTCCGTATCAGGTCGCGGAATCAGTGTAGCGGGTGTGACTTTTAGCTTTAAACCATAAAACTCACGATAACCCAAAATATAAGCAATTGGCTCGCCGTTTAAACGTCTTTGCAGCATAGTTCTGTAAGCCTCATAGATATTTGGCTGCAGGGCATCGTTTTCATGTGCAATTAACCATGCGCGATTTATATTTAGCACGTGTTGCAACAACAATTGCGCTTCAAGTTTTGCAGTTTCGGCCTGAATGCCTTGCGCCTTTAGTTGCACGGCGGCCAGTAAAAGTGTGGATTTTATTGAGTGAGCGTTGGTCATTTAATGGATAGGGTTTGAAGGGTGGGTAACTTTGTTACCCACGCGAAGGATGTTACATACAGCGTTCCGCGTGGGTTCAAGAACCCACCCTACTTTACTGGGTTAGTTGCTTATGTCAAATGGGCAAATATCTTGATGTGCCTTGCACAATTCCTCGTCATCAGGCAGGAATACATATGATTCTAATTCCTTATAGTAATTACCAGTGAAACCCCAGCGTGCATATGACCAGTGACCACTTGAACCGCCTTCTGTAACTATCTGGCGCAATCTATTATTTTTCTCTTCTTTAAATTCAACCACGTTGGTGATTGTGTGCATGATGCTTTTGTAAGAGTTTTTGATTTTTGACACAACCCAAACCGGTCCAGAACTCGCACCCCAGCCACATGCATTAGAGGTTGTTACAACAAAACTAGAATCTTTTTTACTATTAGAAAGATTAATAGCTTTACCTATTAATTTGCAGTTCGTAAATTCAAACTGATTTTGTGCATGAAATGTTCTTTGAACGGTTTTTTCCACTTGCTTTGGTAATGGTTTAAGGCCTTCTTCTTCAATGTTGAAATCTTGAGCAAAAGCCTGATTTATGCAAACAAAGAATGCAATGATAAAGCGGTGTAAGTACATTAATTATCCTCACCCAAACTCGCCAGCAAATCCGCCTGATGTTCCGCCATCAATGCGCCAATTAATTCATCCATATCGCCTTCGGTAATCGCATCAATTTTGTACAAAGTTAAATTAATGCGGTGGTCGGTGATGCGGCCTTGCGGGTAGTTGTAGGTTCTAATGCGCTCGCTACGGTCGCCAGAGCCGATGAGCGATTTACGCTCAGAGGCAATTGCGCTATTTTGTGCATCGACTTGTTTGCTTTTAATGCGCGCGGCCAAAACCGCTAAAGCCTGCGCTTTATTGGCGTGTTGGCTGCGGCCTTCTTGGCATTCCACCACAATGCCTGTGGGCGCGTGTGTAATGCGCACGGCAGAATCGGTTTTGTTAATGTGTTGGCCGCCTGCGCCGCTGGCTCTATAAGTGTCAATGCGAATATCGGTGGGGTTGATGATGGTGTCGTTAATTTCGTCGGCCTCTGCCAACACAGCCACTGTACACGCGCTAGTGTGAATGCGGCCTTGGGTTTCGGTATCTGGCACACGTTGCACACGATGCACGCCAGACTCAAACTTCATTTTAGAATACGCGCCGTAGCCTTCAATTTTAGCGATAATTTCTTTGTAGCCGCCCACTTCTGACTCGTTGGCCGACATAATCTCGACTTTCCATTTTTGCCGATCGGCATAGCGGCTGTACATGCGGTATAAATCGCCGCAAAATAAGCCCGATTCATCGCCGCCAGTACCTGCGCGAATCTCCAAAAAGATATTTTTGTCATCATTGGGGTCTTTTGGCAGCAGCAGCAATTGCAATGCGCTTTCTACTGCTTCTAGTTTGACTTTACCGCTGGCAATTTCCTCTTGTGCGAACTCTTTCATCTCTATGTCGCTTAACATGGTTTGGGCTTCTGCAATGTCTTTTTCGGCTTGTTCAAACGCATGATATTGCTCGACAATCGGCGTGATTTCAGCGTGCTCTTGGGTAATTTTTCGATAATTATCCATGTTGTTGGTGACGCCTTCGCTGCTCATCAGGCGGTTTAGTTCTTCTAGGCGCTCGCTCAAAATGGCGAGTTTTCTTAACATACTTGGTTTCATATTATTTTTGGCTTCATATTAATTCTTAATTTGGTATAGCTGTTTGATGATATTTTCTAATCTGGCATGCTCGTCGCCGTGCGCTTGGTTTAATGCGTGGCTAGGCGCATGCAAAAACTTGTTGGTTAGCGCATTGCTAAGTGCTTCTAACACAATTTCAGGCGGCTCGCCTTTTTGCATTAGCTTAAGCGCTTTTTCCAATTCGGTTAGTCGCATCGCTTCAGCTTGGTCACGCAGGGCTTTAATGGTCGGCACGGCGTCGCGCTTAGCTAGCCATTGCATAAACGTTTCTACGCGGGCTTGCACAATTACTTCGGCGTTAATGGCCGCTGTTTGGCGATTTTCTAAACCATTATTGACCACTTGCGCAAGGTCATCCACGGTGTACAAAAACACATCGTCCAGTTGCGAAACCTCTGATTCAATATCTCTTGGCACCGCTAAATCGACCATAAAAATTGGTCGATGACGGCGCGCTTTAACCGCGCGCTCTACCATGCCTAGGCCAACGATGGGCAACTGGCTGGCGGTGCTGGTAATCAAAATATCAAATTCGGCAAAATGGGCGGGTAAATCTTGCAGCAAAATAGCTTGCGCGCTTACGCCCTGCGCAATTATTTTATCAGCCAAACTTTCGCCGCGCTCTAACGTGCGGTTGGCCACGGTTATGCTTTTTGGTTGTTGCGCGGCAAAATGATTTGCACATAGCTCTATCATTTCGCCCGCGCCAATCAACAACACTTTTTGCTGTGAAATATCACCAAAAATACGCTGCGCTAATTTAACCGCCGCCGCCGCCATGCTAATGCTGCTGCTGCCAATATCGGTATTGGTGCGCACTTCTTTGGCGACTTCAAATGTGCGTTGAAACAGCTTGTGCAAGAGTGTGCCCAGCGTGCCAGCGTCTTGCGCTATTTTGATGGATTGCTTAAATTGACCTAAAATTTGCGGCTCGCCCAGCACCATGCTATCTAGCCCACTGGCCACGCGAAAAGCATGTTTAACCGCCTCTTGATTGGTGAGCGTGTAGGTGTAAGGCTGAATATGACTTAAATCTAAGCGGTGATACCGCGCAAGCCAATTGATAATGGGCTGCGGTGTTGCCGATTGCACATAAATCTCTGTGCGATTGCAAGTGGATAAAATAGCGGCCTCTGCCACATTTTGCGCTGTTAAATCGCTTAACGCATGACGCAAGTTGGCCTCATTAAACGCAACGTTTTCGCGAATGGCAATTGGGGCGGTGGTGTGATTCACACCAATGGTATAAAGCTGCATACTGCTATTTTAACAAGTCTTTAATGGAATGCGACAAAAACCTAAACACCAGATGTGGAAAGATTAAAAAAGTAAGCTAAAATAACGCATTAACTAACTTTTAGCTGACTTTTGTCGCAAGGATTATCTAAAATGAGCAAAACCTATCGTATCGCCCCCAGTATTTTATCGGCCAACTTTGCCAAATTGGGTCAAGAAATTGACGACGTGATTTCTTCTGGCACCGATTTTGTGCACTTTGACGTAATGGATAATCACTTTGTGCCGAACCTGACGATTGGCCCATTAGTGTGCGAGTCAATTCGTGAAATTGCTGCCAAAGTTGGCGGCATTATCGATGTGCATTTGATGGTAGAGCCAGTTGACCGCATTATTCCTGATTTTGCTAAAGCGGGCGCGAACATTATTACTTTTCACCCAGAGGCATCGAAACACATTGACCGCAGCCTAAGTATGGTGCGCGATTTGGGTTGTAAAGCTGGTTTGGTGTTTAACCCAGCCACGCCATTACATTATTTAGATTATGTGATGGATAAAGTCGATATGATTTTACTCATGTCGGTTAACCCAGGTTTTGGCGGGCAAAAATTTATTCCTAGCACTTTAGGCAAGCTTAAAGAAGCGCGCGCTCGCATTGATGCCTATACCGCAGCAACTGGTCGCGAAATTTATTTAGAAGTAGATGGCGGCGTAAACGCGCAGAATATTGCCGACATTGCGCGTGCTGGCGCCGATACATTTGTTGCGGGCAACGCCATCTTTACCAAAGGCTTAGACACAGATAAAAATCGTTATAACACGGTAGTCGGCGAGCTACGCGCATCGCTGGCAACGGTTTAACTAAACTCTGCCATCATTAATTGTCTGGCCTTAGATTTGTTTAAAGTAAAATTAATCATGTTTGATCTAGACGGTACGCTGGTGCACACCGCGCCTGAAATTGCCCAAGCCGCCAATTGGATGCTGGCCGATTTGGGCAAACCAATTCTACCGATTGCTCAAGTGCAAAGCTATATTGGCGAAGGCGCGGTTAAGCTGATTAAACGCTGCTTAACGGGCGATTTACATGCCGAACCTGATGCGAAATTGTTTGAAACCGCCGAAAACATATTTTTTGCCCATTATGCCAATAATGTAGTGGCAAGCAAGCCATTTGATGGCGTAGAAGCTGGCCTGCAAGCCGCGCAGAATAAAGGCTACAAGCTAGCCTGCGTCACCAATAAACCCGCGCAATTTACCCAGCCATTATTGCAATCAAGCGGTTTGGACGCCTATTTTGAGATGGTGGTTTCTGGCGACACACTGCCAAAAAAGAAGCCAGACCCGATGCAATTGCATCATATTTGCGCGCAGTTAAAAATAGATGAATTTGAGGCGCTGCTAGTGGGCGATTCTGATACGGATGTAAACGCTGCGCGCGCGGCAGGCTGTTTTATTATTACCGTGCCTTATGGATATAATCAAGGCCGTGCAATTGATAATAGCATGGTTGACGCGACCATTAACGATTTAACCGAATTAACAAGCCTGCTAACTAATTGATTATCAACATAATTAACCATAAATACTATTTTTTGGCAGAACTAACATGAGGACAATCATACATTTTTTAAGTTGGCGTAGATGGCGCTAGTTTTAGCCGAGTTTTGCAATTATTTGCAAAAGCCTTAAGTCACATTAAAAATGTAGAAAGAAATCATGTTTACAATCATTAATCAAACCGAATTTAATGCACTAGCTGCAGAAGGTTACAATCGAATTCCATTGGTGTTAGAAACCTTTGCCGATCTCGATACGCCGTTATCCCTTTACCTCAAACTTGCCAATCTTCCGTTTTCTTACTTGCTAGAAAGTGTGCAAGGCGGCGAGCGTTTTGGGCGCTATTCCATCATTGGCTTGCCCGCCAAAACACGCATTGTGGCGCATGGTTTTACCGTGCAAGTACTTGAAAATAATACAATTATCGAAAAAAATGACAATACCAATGCACTCGATTTCATTCGGTCATTCCAAGCGCGTTTTAAAACGCCGCCATACGCGGGTTTGCCGCGTTTTACGGGTGGTTTAGCAGGTTATTTTGGTTACGAAACGATTCGTTATATTGAAAAACGCTTGAGCGAAACCAATAAACCTGATGCCATCAATACGCCAGATGTTTTACTGATGGTTTCAGAAGAAATTGCTGTGGTTGATAATTTAAGTGGCAAACTTTATTTCATCGTATACGCGAATCCAAATGAGGCCAATGCTTACGAAAATGCGCTTGCTCGCCTGAGTGATTTGGTCACCCAATTACGTAAAACAGTGGCGATTCCAGAATCTGTGCCAATGGCCAAAACCCAAGCCAGCTCTGAGTTTGGCGAAGAAAATTTTAAAGCAGCCGTTATCAAAGCGCAAGCTTACATTTTAGAAGGCGACATCATGCAAGTGGTGTTAAGCCAGCGCATGAGCCAAACATTTACCGCGCCGCCTTTAAGCTTATACCGCGCCTTACGCAGCTTAAATCCATCGCCTTATATGTTTTATTACGATATGGGCGATCATCATGTGGTTGGCGCTTCGCCAGAAATTTTGGTGCGTTTAGACGACGGCGTTGTGACTTCGCGCCCCATTGCTGGCACACGCCCGCGCGGCAAAACGCGGGAGCAAGATTTGGCACTTGCCGATGAGTTGCTTGCCGACCCAAAAGAGCGCGCAGAACACGTGCAACTGATGGATTTAGGCCGCAACGATGTTGGCCGCGTCGCGCAAATTGGCACGGTAAAAGTCACCGATAATATGCTGATTGAGCGTTACAGCCACGTGATGCACATCGTTAGCAACGTCGAAGGCAAGCTCAAACCTGGGCTAGACGCAATAGACGTGCTAAAAGCCACTTTCCCCGCTGGCACAGTTTCTGGCGCGCCAAAAGTGCGCGCGATGGAAATTATCGATGAGCTAGAACCCACGAAACGCGGCATCTATGCAGGCGCGGTGGGCTATTTGGGCTTTAATGGTGATATGGATGTGGCGATAGCGATTCGTACTGGCATCATCAAAGACAATACCCTTTACGTGCAAGCAGGAGCGGGCATTGTGGCCGATTCAATTCCTCAAAATGAATGGGATGAGACGCAAAACAAGGCTCAAGCGGTGCTACGCGCGGCAGAGCTTGTGCAGCTAGGTCTTGATTCAACATCGGCTGACTCGAAAGTAGGCATTTAAATGTTATTAATGATTGATAACTACGACTCTTTTACTTACAACCTTGTGCAGTATTTAGGCGAGCTTGGCCAAGACGTACAAGTGTATAGAAACGATGAAATAAGCTTAAAAAAAATCGCTGAACTTAAGCCAAAATACATCGTTATTTCGCCTGGCCCATGCACGCCAAATGAGGCGGGTATTAGCTTGGCGCTGATTAACGAATTCGCAGGCAAAATCCCGCTACTGGGCGTTTGCTTAGGCCACCAAAGTATCGGTCAGGCCTTTGGCGGCAACATTATTAAAGCCAAAACGCTGATGCACGGCAAAACTTCACTCATTCATCACAACAATATTGGCGTATTTAGCAATCTGCCAAATCCTTATACCGCTACGCGCTACCATTCGTTAGTGATTGAGCGGGAAACAATTCCCGATTGCTTGGACATTACCGCTTGGACACAAGACGTTAATGGTGAGTTTGGTGAAATTATGGGCGTAAAACACAAAACCTTGGCGGTAGAAGGTGTGCAGTTTCACCCAGAATCAGTGCTGACAGAACATGGTCACGATTTGCTGAGCAACTTTTTGAAAGCCTACTAACTATCCCCTCGCCCTGTAAGGAAAGAAAGGCTGGAAGAGAGGGTGATGGTAGGCGAGAGGGTGAAAGTTTGAGCTTGCTCAAAATGCCATAGCGCACAGCACATTACTCTCCCGTCATTCCCGCGCAGGCGGGAATCTAGGCCGGCATGAGCTTATTGGATTTTGGAAACATTGGATAAATTGAAATTTGACTGGATACCCCCTGCGCGGGTATGACGAAATCTGTAGAAACTATGCTATACAT
Organism: Methylotenera sp.; assembly: GCA_014378845.1. Taxonomy (GTDB): domain Bacteria; phylum Pseudomonadota; class Gammaproteobacteria; order Burkholderiales; family Methylophilaceae; genus Methylotenera_A. Next base: position 93,010 of record JACMNB010000059.1, read on the forward strand.
TTAAAGATATGACGTATAAACAAGCACTAGAACAAATTTTAGCTGGCCAAGATTTAAGCCATGCCGATATGCTGGCCGTCATGCAACAAGTGATGGGCGGCGAACTCACGCCAGCGCAAATTGCGGGCCTAGTGATTGCGCTGCGCGTTAAGGGCGAAAGTGTCGATGAGATTACTGCTGCCGCAGCGGTAATGCGTGAACTTTCTACCAAGGTAGAAATCGCCGACAAATTGCATTTAATTGACACCTGCGGCACGGGCGGCGATGGCATTCAAACGTTTAATGTTTCCACCTGCGCGGCTTTTGTCGCGGCGGCGGCGGGCGCTAAGGTTGCTAAGCACGGCGGGCGCTCGGTTTCTAGCACCTGCGGCAGCGCCGATGTGCTAGAAGCCCTTGGCGTTAACGTGAATGTAACGCCCGCGGAAGTCGCCAAGTGTGTCAATGAAATTGGCATTGGCTTTATGTTTGCGCCCAATCATCACAACGCCATGAAACACGCCGCGCCTGTGCGCCGCGAGTTGGGTGTACGAACCATTTTTAACTTGCTCGGCCCGCTTACCAACCCCGCCGCGGCTCACCGCCAGGTCATGGGCGTGTTCAGCAAAGATCTCACTTTAAAGCTGGCAAAAGTGCTGCAAAATTTGGGTTCAGAACACGTTTTAGTGGTGCATGGCGCCGATGGCATGGACGAAATTTCGTTTACGGGTGATACTTTTGTAGCGGAATTAAAAGACGGAAAAATCAGCGAATATACGCTCAACCCCGCACAATTTGGCTTGCCGATTCACGCGCTTAACAGCATTCGCGTAGAAAATGTCGAGCAGTCGAAAGCCATGATTTTAGATGTATTAGACGGCAAAGCGGGCGCTGGCACACCTGAAAATAAAACCCAGCGCGCGGCGCGCGATATCGTGATATTAAACGCGGGCGCCGCGATTTATGTAGCAGGCCTGCAAGCCAGTATTCATGCGGGTATAGAGCATGCCGCACAAGTGATTGATAGCGGCGCAGCCAAGCAAAAATTAGTCGAATTAATAAGGTTGTCGATATGACGCGTACGCCAAAAGAAACGCAAGCTTACGCCGATAAACAGCTTGATGCGTTTTTTGATAGTGTTACGCCTGAGTTAAAAGCGCATGTGGTTTCGCTGCCTAGGCGCATTACGCAAATCAGCGCGAGGCCTGTGATACGTCTAAAAGAAGTGCTGAATACCGCCGACCAGATTTTTGAACATGCAGGCAAGTTTGCCGCCTGCGCGCGCGGTTGCGGCCATTGTTGTCATGTTTCGGTGCCCATTACGCAGTTTGAGGCGCGTTATATGGGCGACAATTTGGGCATCACGCCAGTTGAATTAAAACAGACAATCAAGCATGAATTGACAGAGTATGGCAGCCATACGCCCTGCCCTTTTTTAAAACAAGGCGAATGTTCCATTTACGAATTTCGGCCGTTAACTTGCCGCATGCACATGAATTTTGACGTGGATAATTATTGGTGCTTGCACGAAAATTGGCAAAAGCCCGAGGCTGAGATTCCGCGGCCAACCATTCAGCCGCTCATCGATGCGTATCATTCGGTAATCAGCAATGTTGCGCCGATTATGGGTGATATTCGCGATTTCTTTCCGCATGGAAAGGAAGATTTAACGTGAAGAAATTATTAACGCTAATAATTTGCATTGCTTTAGCTTTTACCGCCTGCCGCGCGCCTAATAACGCGCAAACTAACTCTCAAACCAGCTCGCAAACTCAGCCAACAGAGCCGATTTCAGACCAATCTGCGCCAATTGACGAGTCAGTAATATTACCTAGAACTAGGCCAAGCGCAGCTCAAAATATGGACGCGGGCGCAATTACCGAAGCATTTGGCGCGCAGTGCAATTTGCCACAAGTGCAAGGCAGCGGTGTTGTTCAAAAAGTGTTAAAAGACGATACCAAGGGCTTAAAACACCAAAAGTTTTTGCTCAAAGTGAGTGAAAATATCACTATTCTAATCGCGCATAATATCGATTTGGCGCCCCGCGTGGCAGACCTTCACGAAGGTGATGTGCTTGAATTTAAAGGTGAATATATTTACACGCCCAAAGGCGGCACCGTGCATTGGACGCACAAAGATCCTAAAAATCATCATCATGCGGGTTGGTTGAAACATAATGGCAACACCTATGAATAACAGTCCCTTCGCCCTGAGCTAGTCTAAGGGTAGCGGTGGTTCGACAAGCTCACCACGAACGGTTAACGAGATAGACAAAAATTATGAGTGATATTTTAAATACAATTTTAGCGACAAAAGCGATTGAAGTGGCTGCGGCCAGAGCCAAAATTGGCATTGATAAATTGGAAGAATTTGCTTACTCGCAGCCAAAACCACGCGACTTTATTGGCGCTATTCGCACCAAAATGACTGCTGGCAACCCGGCTGTGATTGCCGAAATTAAAAAAGCCAGCCCGTCAAAAGGTGTGATTCGCGCTGATTTTAACCCTGCAGAAATCGCTGCAAGTTACGAAAAAGGCGGCGCGGCGTGTCTTTCTGTATTAACCGATGTTGAATATTTTCAAGGGTGTGCGGAATATCTAAAACAGGCACGTGCTGCGTGCAGTTTGCCTGTGTTGCGCAAAGATTTTATGATTGATGCTTACCAAGTGTATGAAGCGCGCGCGATGGGTGCAGATTGTATTTTGCTGATTGCCGCCGCCATTGATTTGGCCAAAATGCGCGAGCTGGAAAATATTGCAAACATGCTTGGCATGGCAGTATTGGTAGAAGTGCATAATAGCGAAGAATTAGATTTGGCGTTGCAACTAAAAACGCCTTTGCTGGGCATCAATAATCGCAATCTGCGGACCTTTGATGTGACCCTACAAACCACGCTAGACTTGCTGCCGCGCATTCCAAGCGACAAAATTATTGTCACCGAGAGTGGTATTTTTACCGCGGATGATGTGAAATTGATGCGCGATAATCATGTGCATACTTTTCTTGTGGGCGAGGCATTTATGCGGCAGCTAGAGCCAGGTGCGGAGCTAGCGAAAGTGTTTGCTTAACCTTAACCGTCATTCTGAGCATAGCGAAGAATCCATGAAGTTTGCTAAAAAAACTGGATTCTTCGCTATGCTCAATGACGGTCTAGAATAATTGGTAATTTAAGGATTTAGTGATGACAAATCAATTTCTTGCAATCCGTCCGCGTCGTATGCGTAAAGACGAATTTTCGCGCCGCTTAATGCGCGAAAACGTGCTGACGACGAATGATTTAATTTATCCAATATTCGTTTTAGATGGCGAAAATCGCATTGAAAATGTTGCCTCCATGCCAGGAGTGCAGCGCCAAAGTATCGATGTGTTGCTAGAAACTGCTGCAGAATGCGTCAGGCTCGGTATTCCTGCATTGGCGCTGTTTCCCGTTGTTGAGCAACAGTATAAAAGCCTAGACGCGGCCGAGGCCTACAGTGACCAAGGCTTGATTCCACGTACGATAAAAGCGCTGAAAAAAGCTTTTCCTGAGTTGGGCGTCATTACTGATGTTGCACTCGACCCCTACACCACACATGGTCAAGATGGATTAATTGACGGTACGAGTTACGTGATGAACGACGAAACCGTGGCTGTGCTAGTAAAACAAGCGCTTTGTCACGCCAAAGCGGGCGCAGATATTGTTGCGCCAAGCGACATGATGGATGGCCGCATCGGCGCGATTCGCGATGCGCTGGAAGAAAACGGCTACATTCATACCAAAATTTTGGCTTATTCTGCCAAATACGCCAGCGCGTTTTATGGCCCTTTTCGTGATGCGGTGGGTTCTTCTGCAAACTTAGGCAAAGCCAATAAGTACAATTACCAAATGGATCCTGCCAATTCTGACGAGGCGATTAAAGAAGTCGCGCTAGATATTGAAGAAGGCGCAGACATGGTGATGGTAAAGCCAGGCATGCCCTATTTAGATATTGTGCGCCGCGTAAAAGACGAATTTGGCGTGCCAACTTATGCCTACCAAGTAAGCGGCGAATACTCCATGCTAAAAGCCGCCGCGCAAAATGGCTGGCTGGATGAACAGGCTTGTGTGATGGAGAGTTTGTTGGCGTTTAAACGGGCAGGGGCAGATGGGGTGTTGACGTATTTTGCGATGGATGTGGCGAAGTGGCTAAAATAAATATAGTTAATTTTAGTAGGGTTGCGCAGTCAATAGCAAAGTTTCAACTAATAGAAAGTCACTTAAAGGTAGCATTAGTTAAGAATCAAATTGTTCAAGATGAACTAAACGGGCAGCTATAAGAAACATATTCAGTTAGTGTTTTTGCTGATTTATCCTATGGAATACTTCTAAAGCGATATAAAAAAGTTAGTGTTGGTAAATCTTTATATGACCAGCTGCTAATACTTAAAGATTACAGAAATTATTTAGCTCACCAAGCATTTCTTACTTTGTTAGATATGCCAAATGATATGAAAGAGTTTATTGGGGTTAATCCAATAATGATAGATTACATTGAATTAAACAAATCTTTAGATGAATGTGTTGCAGCACTAGTTGATGAATATAGGCTTGTATTTAAGAAGTGATTAATTTTCACTGTGGCTTTTCGCCTTTAGGCGAGTTTCTTTCTTTTGCTTAGCTAAAAGAAAGAAACCAAAGAAAAGGCTACCCCTTGCCGCTTGTTTCCTGCGCTTCTCACCAAAGCGGGCGGCTGCGGAACTCGCGCTTTCAGCGCTCAGACAGTCCTCGCCGAAAACTCCCGCTTTGTCTTCGATACTCGGCGCGGCAGCAGGGGAGTTTAAGTCAAAACCAGATGAATGCGGACGTTGTTTGTTTAATGAACAAATCTTCCAAACTTCGTCATTCTGAGTGTAGCGAAGAATCCAGTTTTTAGGTTTTCCCTTACATCGCAAACTGCTGGATTCTTCGCTATGCTCAGAATGACGGTGGTGAGGTTAATTGTTGTTGTTAAGCTAAAATGAAGTGAAGTTATAATGAGTAAATTTACATCTTTTAATTACTCATTTTTTATGCCTAAACAACCAGCTGTTTACATTCTTTCCAGTAAATACAATGGCACTTTATATATTGGTGTCACTAGCAACTTGCCGCAACGCATGGTTCAGCATCGCGAGAAACTTGTTGAAGGTTTTAGCAAAAAATACAGTATTAAAATGTTGGTCTATTTTGAAATGTGCGAGGATATGCGTAGTGCGATTGCCAGAGAGAAATCGTTAAAAGGTATTACTAGGATCAAAAAAATTGCGTTAATCGAGGCTGTAAATCCGAATTGGGAAGATTTAGTTGTAAAATTGGAGTTACTCAAACCTTAAAAACTGGATTCTTCGCTGCGCTCAGAATGACGGATTCAGTATGCTGAACCAGCATTCTCTGCAAGCCAATATCTATGCGCCTTCCAAAGCATCTATTTATGAATTTGCGACCGCAAGGGTCTTGTCCGTGGAGTATATGTGCCAACGCGCATTATTCACACGCCAAAAGTGCCTGTAAGTCGCTAATATCTGCACGTTCTGCATTGCTACCATCACCCGCCCGTTTAACTGCAACCCGCATATCATCCACATCAAATACACTCAGTTTTTGCAAACCAAGCTCAGTTTCTAAAGTAAATACTGGCACGGTTTTGCGAACTATTTCTTTTTTATCTTTGCTGGGTTTATCTGATACGCGATAGGATTTTTGGCTGCTTTCAAACGGAATTTGTTGATTGAGCAGAAACATTTCAACATCTTTTGCGCTATCGGCAAACAGATGAATATTGGTTTGTGAGAATTTGCCTGCGCTGCCATCTAACACGCTGCCTGTTAAATGTGGATTAAATTTTTCGAATAATTGCATGGTTAAAAGCGCTGCCTTCCGTAGCTTCGCTAGTTCTTGCGGCTGTTCATCGGCGTTGTAAATCTCGTGATACAGCCTAATTTCGTCTTCAATCTCGGCATTGGTGGGCATGACGCTGGCTTCACTCACGCCGAGTTGTTTACCCGCCTTCTTTTTGGCGTACGCAAAGTCGTTAATGCCATCCTCGGCCATCATTTGCGCGGCTTTTTGCGCGATGAGTTGCCGTATGTGATTGGTATTTTCGCGCGCCATCATTAACCAAGAATAACAAAAACTAGAAGCCCGACGGGTTCATTACACGAGCCGCAGAATTACCAGTTTCATTTTTTTGTGCAGGCCCTTGAATTGGCCGTGTCTGCTCCGAGTTAGGGCTATGCTCAATGATAATTGGTGGATTTCTGATTGGCTCAGGTATTTCTGGCGGCTGCGGTTGCAGCGGGTTATCGGTCATATTGCTTGGCGGCGCATTTTCTGAAAATTCAGGCGGCAGCTCTTCCAAAGGCGGCAAAATATTTTCATGTGTTGGCGGCGGATTTTCTTGGTAAAAATATTCGTAGATGCCTTCATCCGCTTCATCAATGAGTGCGCCAGTTGCCGCGTTAATTTTAACTTTTATCACGCCATCAGGCACACTGTAAGCTACATCTGGCACGCCGCGCAGTGCGGTTGACATATAACGAATCCAAATGGGCAAAGCAGCTTTACCACCCGTTTCATCTTTACCAAGGCTTCGCGGTTGATCATAACCAATCCAAGTAATGGCGACTTGTTTAGGGTTAAAACCTGCAAACCACGCGTCGTGCTGATCATTGGTAGTGCCCGTTTTGCCCGCTAAATCTTGGCGGCCAAGTGATTTAGCTTTAATTGCCGTGCCTTTTGTCACCACATCTTGCATGATAGAAGTCATTAGAAAAGCGTTGCGCGCATCGATCACACGCGGCGCATCTTTGCCAGCTTGCGGGTAATGCGTTTCTAGCAAAATATTGCCACGGTTATCGGTGATTTTGGCAATTAAATGCGGCGTAATGCGATAACCGCCATTGGCAAATACCGCGTAGCCATTGGCCATCGCCCATGGTGTGGTTGAGCCTGCGCCTAATGCCATCGACATTACCGCAGGAATATCTTTACGCAAAAATCCAAATTTGGTTACGTAATCTTGCGCGTAGCGCGGCGTGATTTTTTTAAGCACGCGAATTGACACCATATTTTTAGATTTGGTTAAGGCGGTGCGCAGCCTAATTGGCCCGCTGTAGTGTTCATCAAAGTTTTTGGGCTCCCAATCTTCGCCGCTGCCAACCTCGTTTCCCGTCATGCTTAATGGCGCGTCATCGACAATGCTGGCGGGCGTAAAGCCTTTTTCTAACGCAGCCGAATAGACAAACGGCTTAAAGCTTGATCCAGGCTGACGCCATGCTTGCGTTACGTGGTTAAATTTACTACGGCTAAAATCAAAACCGCCCACCAAGGCAGTCACAGCGCCGTCGTGCGGGTCTAACGCCACCAAGGCCGACTCTACTTGTGGCAACTGCACAATTACCCAAGCGTTTTGGCTTTTAATAATACGCACCACAGAGCCCACTTTAATCTTATGATTGTCAGGATTTTTTTCGTTTAGATTTTTTTGTAGCAAACTTAATCCAACGCCGCTAATATCAATACTCTCATTCTTTTTGCTGATTACGGTGACTGATTTAGCCGAAACCGCGGTCACAATAGCTGGCTCAAAACCGTTATAGGCTTCAAATTCAGCTAAGGCTGTTTGCAAGCCTTCTTTTCTGTTATCTGCAGATAACTGACTTAAATCAATATTTTTCTCGGGTTTTTGATAACCTTGACGACGTTGATATTCTAAAATACCTTGTAAAACAGCGATATTGGCGGCCTCTTGATTGGCTTTTTTAATGGTGGTATAGACTTTCATACCGCTGCTATAAATACTTTCTTGATATTGGTCAAACAAGGTTTGGCGCACGATTTCAGCCACATAATCAGCCGCAAAATCACGCGATTGTTTAGACATTTTAAACACTAATTTTTGCTGCATTGCTTGGTTATACTGTGCGTCATTAATCATGCCATAGCGGTGCATATCGCGCAAAACGTCGTGTTGCCTTTCAATTGCACGCTTTGGATTAATGTAAGGGTTGTAGCCAGAAGGTGCTTTGGGTAAGCCTGCTAGGAGTGCGCACTCGGCCAAAGTGAGTTTGTTAATTGGCTTGCTGTAATACACTTGAGACGCTGCCGCAAAGCCATAAGAGCGTTGCCCTAAGTAAATTTGGTTTAAATAAAGCTCTAAAATTTGATCTTTATTGAGGGCTTTTTCAATCTTCATCGCAAGCAATGCTTCTTTTACTTTGGTCACCAAGCCACGTTTTGCCCCTGGCGTAGAGAAAAAGTTTTTAGCTACTTGCATGGTAATGGTGCTGGCACCCTCATGCCCAAGCCCTAACAAGTTGTTTTTAATGGCCCGCAGCACGCCTGTTGCATCAATACCGTGATGTTGGTAAAAACGCCTATCCTCAATGGCTAATACCGCGTTTTTTAAATCTTTTGGCACATCATCAATTTTGACGAAAGCGCGGCGCTCTTCGCCAAATTCGCCAATTAAATAACCTTCTGCCGAGTAAACGCGTAATGGTAACTTTGGCTGGTAATTAGTCAGCGCCTCAAGCGAGGGCAGTGTTGGGTAAATAAGCGTTAAAGCAAGCGCACTTAGCGCAGCTAACGATAAGCTGGTAACCAACAAAAACAAAATAAGAAAATGCCACCACTTTTTTGGAGTCATAAAAGGCTTTTAGAGATCGTAAGAGGCTTCAATGGCATTATTTTAACAGGTTATGTGCATAAGCCAAATCAACATAAAGCGAGGTGATAATTTTGATTATATTAAATTAAATGTTAATCATATTTCATTATAAAGCTTGTGTTCAAAATGGTACATTTGTATTAAAAGTGGTCTATTATGGTGATATAAAATAAAAATTTACTTTACAGGGCGTAAAGTTGTTGCTAGCATTTAATGTAATTTATCACTATTGTGACTAACTAACGAATATTGAAAGAGAATTTTAATTTGAAATTCGATTTTTTTAATGAAAGTACGCCGCCGCTTATCGGTGTAGACATCAGTACTTCAGCTGTCAAAATAGTTGAGCTATCTTCATCTGGTAAGGGCAGTTATCGCCTTGAAGGCTATGCTATTAGTCCAATTCCCAAAGATGCGATTACAGATGGCAATATTGTTGGATTAGAACAAGTATCGGACGCGATTAAATTGGCGTGGAAATTGTTAGGATCACGTGAAAAACGGGCTGCATTGGCGTTGCCATCGGCATCGGTCATTACTAAAAAAATGTTAATGGCCAATGATTTACGCGAAACCGATATGGAAACTCAAGTTGAAGCCGAAGCAAACCAGTACATTCCTTTTCCTTTAGAAGAGGTCAATATTGACTTTCAAGTGATTGGTGCTGCGCCAAATAGTCCAGACGAAGTGGAAGTCTTAATTGCGGCAGCGCGTAAAGAAAAAATTGAAGATCGTGTAGCAGCTGCAGAAGATGCAGGGTTAAAAGTCGCGGTGATGGATGTGGATACCTACGCGACAGAAGCTGCTTACAGCTTGGTCGCCAATCAATTACCCAATGGCGGCAAAGATCAAACGGTGATGATTGTGGATATTGGCGCGGTGATGATGCACATTAACGTGTTGCATGATAACAACTCGGTTTATACGCGCGAGCAAGCCTTTGGCGGCGCGCAGCTTACGCAAGAAATTCAACGTCGATTTGGGCTGTCGGTTGAAGAAGCAGAAATCGCAAAGCGCAAAGGCGGCTTGCCAGATAGTTATGAAAGTGAAGTCATGCAACCATTTGTGCAATCGCTTTCAACTGAAGTAGCGCGTGCTTTACAATTTTTTACCAGCTCTACACAATATAACCGGGTTGACCATATTGTGTTGGCGGGTGGTTGCGCCGCAATTAAGGCAGTGGATGTCATGGTGCAAGACCGTACGCAAGTTAATACGATTGTTGCCAACGCGTTTCAAAGCATGTCTCTAGGCAGTAGAGTTAAACAAAACCAATTAGCAATTGATGCGCCATCGCTATTAATTGCGTGTGGTTTAGCCATGCGCGGGGTGGACTAACATGATGCGTATTAACCTACTTCCTCATCGTCAAATTAAGCGCGCTGCCAAGCAACGCGAATTTGGGCTGATGGGCTTAATGGCGGCAGGCGCGGCTTGCGCAGTGGTATTTTTAGGCTGGCAATTTTTAAGCGCGCAAAGCAACACGCAACTTGAAAGAAACACCCGTTTAGAAACAGCCAACGCCGATTTAGATAAACAAATCGCTGATATTAAAGATTTAAAAGATCAAATAAGCAATGTGTTAGAGCGTAAACACGTGGTAGAAAACTTGCAAACCAACCGCAGCCAAGCGGTGGTTATTTTAGATGAGCTAACTCGTCAGTTGCCAGAAGGCGTTTACCTTAAAAGTATCAAACAAGCTGGTAATTTAATTACCCTAGACGGCGTGGCGGATACCAATGCACGCGTGGCGACTTTGGTGCGTAACTTAAGCGTGTCAAACTGGATGGAATCGCCCAATTTAGTGGTGATTAATGCGGCGACTGTTAACAATATTAAGCAAAATGATTTTACTGTAACCGTCAGTTTAAAAGTGCCTAAAATAGAAGAAGCACCCAAAAAAGCGGAAGCTAAATAATGAAACTAGATGATTTTAATAATATCGATTTTAAAAACATGGGCGGTTTGCCTATGCCAGTTAAGCTAGTGTTACTCAGCTTTCTATTTTTAATTTTAATGGGGCTTGGTTATTGGTTTTTGTGGAGCGACCAAATGGCAGAAATTGACCAAGCGAAAGCCAAAGAGCAAGAGCTGCGTAAAGTGTTTTTAGACAAAAAAGCGCAAGCAATTAAAGTGGATGCATACAAGCAACAAATGGTGGATATTGAAAAAACCTTTGGTGCTTTATTAAAGCAATTGCCCGATAAATCGCAAATGGATGGCCTGTTAACCGACATTAACCAAGCGGGTTTAGGCCGCGGATTAGAATTTGATTTATTCAAACCAGGTCAAGAAACAGTGGCTGACTTTTATGCTGAAATGCCGATTCAAATTAAAATACGCGGTAATTATCACGATATTGGCGCATTTGCGACGGACATTTCTAAATTATCACGTATTGTTACTTTAAATGATTTAATTATTGCGCCGATTGGTAAAGATGTTAAAGACACCATGCTTTCATTAGATGCCACTGCAAAAACCTATCGCTATTTAGATGCTTCAGAGCTTGCCGCCAAAAAACCAGCAGCAGTGAAGGCTAAATAATATGAATATCAAATACTTTAAATGCTTACCTAATATTATTTTATTGGCGTTAATAAGTGCGGCGCTTGCAGGTTGTAATGGCGATAAAGGCGATGACCTTGATAAGTTTATGGCAACAGCTGCCAACGACATGGGTAAAACCGTAGAACCGTTGCCAGAGGTGTTGCCTTATACGCCTTTACAATATAATGCAGATGGCATTTTGTCTGACCCATTTAAAGCGCGAAAAGCCAGCAATAAAACAGGTGCGCTGCAACCCAACACCAATCGGCCAAAAGAGGCGTTAGAAGCTTATCCGCTAGAAAGTTTGAAGTATGTTGGCTCTTTAAGCAAAAATAAACTCAGCTATGCCTTGGTTAAAACGCCAGATAACACTGTGCAACAAGTTAAAGTGGGCAATTACATGGGTCCAAACTTCGGTTTGGTTACAAAAATTGACGAAACGTCAATCACCCTTAAAGAAATTATCCAAGACGACTTAACAGGCGATTGGGTAGAACATACCGCTAGTATTAATTTACAAGAATAAATGATGGGAATGAAAATGATTAAAATGATAAGCAATTCTTTTACTAATACGCTTAAACTATTTGGCTTAATACTGTTGGGTGCTGGCTTAATTGGCAACGCTTACGCAGCAGATGTTGACGTATTTGCAAACAAAATTGAAAGTATTGATTTTTCTTCATTAGCGGGTGGTCGCGTGAGTATTCGTATTCAGCTTAAAGAGGCGCTGGCCAATCCGCCCGCCAGCTTTACGCTCAATAATCCTGCGCGCATTGCATTAGATTTTCCGCAAACTGGCAATGGTTTAAACAAGAATAATATACCAAGCGCGCAAGGTGCACTTAAAAGTGTTTCTTTAGCCCAAGCTAAAGATCGCACGCGTATGGTGCTTAATCTAAATAAAATGGTTGGCTATAACACCGTTGTTAATGGCAAAGACGTGATTATTACGCTGCAAGGCAATGAGGCAACTGCTGCTAATGCAACAACCGAAACGCGTTTTGCTGAATCGCGCGCGATCAGCAATCAAGAACACAGCATTTCTAAGGTGGATTTTGCCCGTGGCAAAAATGGCGAAGGCCGCGTGATAGTCGATTTATCGGATGCAAATACCGGTATTAATATTAAGCAAAAAGGCAAGCAAATTGTGGTTGATTTTGCCAATACCGATGTGCCAGCCGATTTGCAACGCCGTTTAAATGTAATAAACTTTAATACGCCTGTGCTTTACATTGACACCATGAAACAAGGCAAAAATGGCCGCATGATTATTGAGCCAAAAGGTGAATGGGAGCAATCAGCCTATCAAGCCGATAAAAAATTCATTATAGATGTACGCCAAGTGATTGAAGACCCAAATAAATTGGTTAAAGGTAGCAAACCTGGCTATGCGGGCGAAAAGTTATCGCTTAACTTTCAAAATATAGAAGTGCGCTCTGTCTTGCAAGTGATTGCAGATTTTACAGGCCTCAATATTATTACCAGTGACACCGTAACTGGCAATATCACCTTGCGTTTAAAAGATGTGCCATGGGATCAAGCCATGGATATCATCATGCAAAACAAAAATTTGGCTATGCGAAAAGTGGGTAACGTGATTACTGTTGCGCCCGCCGATGAAGTGGCCGCAAAAGAAAAAGCGCAATTAGAAGCAGTCAATGCAATTGCCGATTTAGCGCCGTTACGTACAGAAGCTTTTACGCTTAAATATCAAAAAGCCGTTGATTTAAAAACATTGCTAGAAAGTAGCAATTCTAGCAGCTCGTCAACTGGTCAAAACCAAAGCAGAGGCATTCTTTCAAAACGCGGCAGTATTGTGGCAGAGGTTAGAACCAATACGGTATTTATTCAAGACACCGATAAAAATCTTGACGCCATTCAAGCATTTATTAACAAAATTGACGTGCCAGTAAAACAAGTGATGATTGAATCACGCATCGTGCTTGCAGATGATAAATTTAGTAAGTCATTAGGCGCTAAATTTGGCATTCAAAACGGCAATAACAGCTCGCCAGGGGTTAGTATTGGCGGCACACTTAATAATACCGGCGCCGCAACAGGCACTACAAACGGCGTTGGGCTGGGCAATACAGGTGGTTTAAACACTAACCTACCTGCCTCGGGTGCGTTTGGTACCATCGCATTTAGCTTTTTTAGGTTGCCTGCAGGCTTATTGTTAAATTTAGAACTTAGCGCGTTAGAAAGCGATAAACGCGGCAAAATTGTTTCTAGCCCGCGCGTTACAACTGCCAACCAACAAAAAGCCAGAATTGCACAGGGCGTGGAGATTGCTTATCAAGAGGCTTCAAGCAGTGGTGCAACCACCACCGCCTTTAAAAAAGCCGAGCTCAGCTTAGAAGTCACGCCGCAAATCACCCCAGACGATAAAATTATCATGGATTTGGACGTCAAAAAAGACAGCCGCGGACCTGACGCAGGAAACGGCGCGCCAACTATCAACACGCAAAATGTTAAAACTCAAGTGCTGGTAGCCAATGGTGAAACGGCTGTGTTGGGCGGCATTTACGAGCAAAACGAACGTAATGATGTAGATAAAGTACCATTTTTTGGTGATTTGCCCATTATTGGCAATGCCTTTAAACGCAGAGTTAAACTAGATGACAAAACTGAGTTACTAATTTTTGTGACGCCAAAAATTATGGATGAAAGTTTGGGTTTAAGATAAGTCAAAACTGACAGAACGTTGGCTTTGCCTTAAAATGCCTATCATTAGCGTGATAGGCATTTTTTATTGCCGAGATTTTTTAATCTAGTTTAGTGGAATATTGTGGCCGAGAATGGTGTGCGAAAACGTAGTGAGAAAATGGTGTGCGATAACGTAGTGAGAGAATGGTGTGAAGCATAGTTCAAATAACATATTTTTTATTGGCTTAATGGGCGCGGGTAAAACCACCATTGGCAAATTGCTGGCTAAACATTTGGGCAAAACCTTTTACGATACTGATGTTGAGATCGAGAAGCGCACAGGTGTCAAAATCCCTGTGATTTTTGAGCTTGAAGGCGAGGCAGGTTTTCGCAAGCGTGAAACAGCGGTGATTGAAGAGCTTTCTCAGTTAACTAATATTGTCATGGCAACAGGCGGCGGCGCAGTTATTGCAGACGAAAATCGCGCTTTACTGCAAGCGGGTGGCACGGTTATTTACCTGCGCGCTAATGTGCACGAGCTATGGCACAGAATGCGCAACGACAAGCATCGCCCGCTACTACAAAATGTGGATATTCGCGCTAAGTTAGAGCAGCTTTATACCGAGCGCAACCCGCTTTATACGCAAACGGCCACGCTAATATTTGATACGGGCAATCAACCGGTTGCACACATACTTAACCAAATTGAAAAATCGCTAGCAAGCTTATAAATTAAAACCATAATACAAAACTCACCACATAAAACCTATGATGCAAACTCTCAACGTCGCCCTCGGCAATCGCGCTTATCCTATTCATATTGGCAGCGGTTTACTTTCGCAAGTAAACCTAATTTTGCCACATTTAAAACGTAAAAATGTGGCGATTGTCACCAACGTAACCGTTGCGCCTTTATACCTTGCGCAGTTATCGCAAGCCTTAAAAGATGCGGGCGTTAGCGTGCTTGAGATTATTTTGCCCGATGGCGAAGCGCACAAAAACACCGAAACACTTAATTTAATTTACGATGGGCTGCTTAAAAACCGTTGCGAGCGCAGCACCACATTAATAGCACTAGGCGGCGGCGTGATTGGCGATTTAACCGGCTTTGCTGCGGCGACATATTTGCGCGGCGTGCCTTTTATACAAATCCCCACCACCTTGCTTTCGCAAGTCGATTCCAGCGTGGGCGGCAAAACAGGCATTAATCATCCGCTGGGCAAAAACATGATTGGCGCGTTTTATCAGCCCCAATTGGTGCTGGCGGATATTGATACGCTGCAAACCCTGCCGCCGCGCGAGTTGTCAGCAGGCGTGGCCGAGGTAATTAAATACGGCCTAATTCGCGATGCCGATTTTTTTGACTGGCTAGAAGTGAATATGAGCAAACTCATGGCGCTAGACAATGCCGTAATCAGCTACGCCATCTACCGCAGTTGCCAAAATAAAGCCGAAGTAGTCGCGGCAGACGAGCATGAAACGGGCGAGCGTGCCTTGCTTAATTTAGGCCATACCTTTGGCCACGCGATCGAAAACGCCATGGGTTACGGCGTGTGGCTACATGGCGAAGCGGTCGCCGCTGGCACCATGCTGGCAGCCGATTTGTCGCAGCGCTTAGGCTGGCTGACAAGTGAGCAAATAAGCCGCATTCACGCAATCTTTACTGCGGCCAAATTGCCATTAATTTCACCCAATTTAGGCGTAGAAAAATACCTTAATTTAATGGCTAACGACAAAAAAGTAGAAGACGGCAAAATTCGCCTTGTTTTGCAACAAGGCATAGGCAAAGCGGTGATTACCAGTGATTACGATGCGGGTAAATTAAAAGAGACTTTATCGTTATGACTAATAACGCGCCTTCGCGGCTACAAGCCGCTCCTACTAAGCCTACTACTGTAGGAGGGGCTTGTAGCCCCGAATACCGATATTTCCTATGACCAGCTTCGCCATAACACTCGCCCCTTACGCCGCCAACCCCGATACCTCATTTGGCCGAAGCCATCAAGAGCCTGAATCGCCAACCCGCAACGCATTTCAGCGCGATCGCGATCGCATTATTCACTCTACCGCCTTTCGCCGCCTAGAATACAAAACGCAAGTGTTTGTGAATCACGAAGGTGATTTATTCCGCACACGTTTAACGCACAGTTTAGAGGTCGCACAACTAGCGCGTGGCATCGCGCGTACGCTTAACCTGCATGAGGATTTAACCGAAGCCATTGCGCTGGCGCACGATTTAGGCCACACGCCGTTTGGCCATGCCGGCCAAGATGCGCTAAACGCCTGCATGAAAGATTACGGCGGCTTTGAGCACAATTTGCAATCGCTGCGCGTGGTCGATAAGCTAGAGCAACGCTATGCCGAATTTGATGGCCTAAATTGCACTTTTGAGCTGCGCGAAGGTATTTTAAAGCATTGTTCTGTCAAAAATGCCAAGCAACTGGGCGATGTAGGCCTGCGTTTTATTAACAAAACTAACCCCAGTTTAGAAGCGCAAATCACCAACTTTGCCGATGAGATTGCCTATAACAATCACGATATTGACGACGGCCTGCGCTCTGGCTTAATTACGATTGAGCAGCTGCAAAGTGTGGATTTATTTGCCTCGCAGCTAGATTTAGTTAAAACTAAATATCCAAAATTGGAGCAGAAAAGGCTGATTCACGAAACGATTAGGCGCATGATTAATGTGCTGGTGGTTGATTTATGCACGCAAACCAGTAAAAATATCGATCAATTGAAACCAAATAATATCAACGATATTCGCGAGGCGCCTTATTTAGCGGGTTTTAGCACTGATATGGCCACAAAAAACTTAAACTTAAAACAATTTTTACGAAAAAATTTGTACCAACACTACAAAGTCAACCGCATGAGCGCAAAGGCCGAGCGCATTATTCGCGAACTATTTACCGTATTTTTTGCTGATGTTGGCCTAATGCCGTATGAATTTCAAGCAGCAGCCAAAGCCGATAAAGCCCGCGCTGTAGCCGATTACATTGCTGGCATGACGGATAGATTTGCCATTCGCGAGCATAAACGCCTGTTTGCGGTAGAGGAATATTTCTAGTATATATGTAGCAGCGGCTTGTAGCCTCGAACAGCGGCGCAGCAAATTCAACCAATGCCATTCGGGGCTACAAGCCCCTCCTACACAATCTGCCACAATGAATGGATATTGAGGTTTGTAAAGCGA
>JACMNB010000060.1 GCA_014378845.1 Methylotenera sp.
CGGTGGTTGGGCTGGTGTTGCAATGAACTTAGGTATGACTAACCCAACAGACGCTTTAGGTGCTGCTGGTGGTTATGCTGAACTAACTAAATACAACGCTGCTCCTGGCGGCGGTGCATTGTCAGTATTTGCACTATAATTAATCGCAAGATTAGTTGTAACAAATACAAGTTAGTAAGCTTTAAAACCTGAAAGCAATTTCAGATAAACACCCTGCCTCGGCAGGGTGTTTTGCTTTGTGGGTTTGAAAAGAGGATTTGAGCAGTTAAGGACAATCAGAAACTGGTCAGTCATCCAAATGATTGTTTAACCGTTAGTAAGATTAAGTCGTGATAAGAAGGGTTGTTATACTCAATGGTATAGTTAATCTGAAAAAATTAGTTACAATGATAAAGTTTACTGACTAGTAATTGGATTTATGTGTAATTGACGGATAAAGAACTTTTGTTTTTAGCCATACTCTCATGCAGTGACGCGATAAAATTAGTCGCTATTTAAATAAGGAAATAATGATGTTGAAACAGGTAAAGCAGTTAAGTTTGGCTGCCATATTGGCCGCTTCCGCTAACGTTGGTTTTGCTGAAGATACGGTTGGTTTAGACCTTAATTCTGGTCGAGGAGGTGAGGGTCAACGTGTGGATGATGGCACTGAATTTAGAGTGTGCGCTGACCAAGATTTAATGCCTTTTTCTAATTCAAAACAAGAAGGTTTTGAGAATAAAATTGCAGAGGTAATCGCTAAAGATTTGGGTAAAAAACTCACCTACCAATTTTGGTACGACCGCATGGGCTTTATTCGCAATACCTTAAATGCCAAGCGTTGTGACGTGGTAATGGGCACTGTACAAGACAACGACGCACTACGTACAACAAAACCGTATTATCGTTCTGGTAATGTGTATGTATGGCGTAAAGAAAGCAACTACAACATCACAAATTGGGATTCACCAGATTTGAAAAAAGGTTTCATCGGCGTTGTCGGACAAAGCCCAGCCACCATTCCAATGAACGATCACGATTTAATTGGCAATGCGCGCCCTTATCGCCAACAGCGTGATTTAAACTTGCCACCAAGCTATCTGATTGATGATTTGGCTAGTAAACAAATTGATATTGCCATTGCTTGGGGTCCGATAGGCGGCTTTTTTGCCAAAAATAACAAAGTACCAATGGAAGTTAGACTGATTCCTGAGTATGAAAATGCTGACCATATTCAAAAAGCAAAAGGTAAAGAGTATTGGAATATTTCGATGGGCGTGCGTAAAAAAGATAAAGAGCGCATGGAAATGATTAACGCAGCTATTGACCGTAACCAAGATAAAATCAACAAAATTTTAGATGACTATGGCGTGCCGCACGTTCCAGTTGTGGCGGATGATAGTATTGTAAAAATGGCGCACGAAAAATCTGATGCAACACGTTCAGCAATCGTGCCAAAATCCGAGTAGAATAACGTTTTTTATTTTATGACAATTTAGTGTCAACCAAGTAAAAAGATATTCGTTAAATGAACATACGGTCGAAGTTTGCTAGTAGCTAACACAATGCAAATCAGACGTTGCTCACATTGTAAAATTAAGATTAGGAGATAGCATGTTTGGCAATAAATCACTCAAGTCAGCTTTAGTCGTTTCTATGTTGACGTTAGCAGGTCTTACACTTTCATTACAAGCCAATGCAGCTTGCGATTTGGTTTCTACAAAAGACAATAGTCCAATAAAGATTAAAGCATCAGAAAAAGATTCAGCAGATGCAAAAACTTTCTTAGAAACCTGTAAAAACCCGTACACAGCAAAATATGCTGCCGATGCGGAAGCTGCAAAAGCAGGCAAAAAAGTATTGTCATTAAATGGCTGCACTGGTTGTCACGGCGGTAATTTAGGTGGTTTGATGGCACCTTCATTAATTAAAAATGGCGGCACTGGCGCATTTGACACTAAATGGGTTTATGCTAAAAATGCAACTGATAAGGGCATGTTTGAAACCATTTCAGCTGGTACTCCAGGTAGTTCAGGTGGCGTCATGTCTGTATGGAATCAAAACTTAGAAGGCCACGTTGGTGATGGTTTAACCAATGATGAGCTTTTAAAAGCGATTGCTTACATCCGCACACAGTACAAAGGTGATGGCGAAAAAACTTGGTTAAAATAAAGCTTTAACCTAAAATTAGTAACAAAAACAAGCGGCTGCTGTATAATTACAGCAGCCGTTTTTTATTTATTCAAAGATTAGTTTTAGGAGATATTAAGTGAAGCAAATTAAATTAAGTTTAATTCTAGCCATAATGCTCTCAGCATTAGTAGCCTGCAATAAATCTGGCACTGCGTCTAGTGCTGCACCAGCAGCCGGGGCTAATGCCGCCGCTACGCCAGCAAATAGTACAAGTACTAATGAAGTGAATGCGCCAACGAAAACAGCAGGCGCTGCAATTACTTTCGTCAGCACGCAAGATGACAAGCCATTAGTTATTGATGCTGCGTTGTTTGATACACCAGGTGCCAAAGAATTTTTAGCAACAGGTAAAAATCCTTATATTGGTAATGCCGAAGCGATTGCTGCTGGTCACAAAGTATTTGGCATGTATTCATGCACACAATGCCATGGCCCAGAAGCCAAAGGCCAAGTTGGCCCTGGTTTGGTTGGCCCAACCTTTAAGTATCCTAAAAATGCCACCAATAAAGGCATGTTTGAAACCGTTTGGCATGGCACTAATGGTGGCATGGGTGCAAAAGGTAAGGGCCTGATGGATCCTACCGATGCAAGTAATGGCCTGACGCCAGACGAATTGCTGAAAGTAATTGCATGGATTCGCACTAAAGGTGATGGCCTTACTGGTAACGAGTAAACATCACTAACAAATGCGCGCTTGCTGATTTCAGCAGGCGCGTTTTTGTTTGGTGCAAACGATAGAGAGTAAGCTGTAGAAATACATCATATTAATAGAATAGATTGTTTAAAAAGGTAATTTTGGAAAATACAATAGAAAAGAACGTGCATCATATTATTATTGTGGGTGGCGGCGCAGGTGGTTTAGAGCTTGCTACTAGCCTTGGGGATAGCCTGGGCAAAAGCAAAAAAGCAATGATAACCTTAATCGACAGCACTAGAACGCACGTTTGGAAGCCGCTACTGCACGAAATTGCAGCTGGTAGCATGAATCCAGATAAGCATGAACTGGATTATTTGGCGCAAGCGCATTGGCATCATTTTAGCTTTAGATTGGGTCGCATGGATGGATTAGATCGTGCCAATAAAGAGGTAACCATTGCGCCGTATTTTGATGAAGATGGCGTAGAAGTGATTCAGCGCCGCACGTTTAAATACGACACCTTAGTGATTGCAATTGGTAGCACCACCAACGATTTTGGTATCAAAGGCGCGCGCGAGCACTCGATTGCTATTGATACGCAAGAACAAGCCGAGAAATTTCACCGCCGTTTGCACAACGCCATGGTGCGGGCGCAAACACAGAATTCGCTTTTACAGCCAGGGCAGTTGGATGTGGTAATTGTTGGCGCAGGCGCAACGGGTGTTGAGCTGGCGGCCGAATTACACAACACAACGCGCGAATTAACGGCGTATGGCCTAGATAAAATTGATCCTGATCGTGATATCAAAATATCAATCATCGAGGCTAGCGACCGCGTATTGCCTGCCTTGCCACATAAATTATCAATGGCAGTTGATTTAGAGCTTAGAAAGCTACGTGTGCATGTTTACGCGGGCGAGCGCGTGACTGAAGTGGCGGAGAAAGGCGTATTAACGCATAGCGGCCGCTTTATTCCATCGGCCTTGGTGGTGTGGGCAGCGGGCATTAAAGCGCCCGATTTTTTAAAAGATTTAGATGGCTTAGAAACCAATCGCATCAATCAATTGGTGGTGAAACAAACCATGCAAACCACGCTTGATGACAATATTTTTGCATTTGGCGATTGCGCGGCCTGCCCATGGCTTGGGCATGACGGCAATGTGCCACCGCGTGCGCAAGCCGCGCATCAGCAGGCTTCTACTTTGGTTGGAACCATGAAAAAGCGCGTTGCTGGTAAAACTAATTTCGCTGATTATCAATATCGAGATTATGGCTCATTAGTGAATCTTGGCCGTTATTCAACGGTGGGCAGCTTGATGGGTGCTATTTCTGGCAGCAGTATGTATATTGAAGGTTTATTTGCGCGCGTTATGTATCGGTCTCTGTACAAAATGCATTTGGTGTCGCTGCACGGCGTGATTGCAGTTGCGCTACAAACCCTCGCGCGCTGGATTTCTCGCGGAACAGAAGCGCATGTGAAGCTGCATTAGCATTAGATTGTAATCAAAAAGCCGCACTGTTTAATTGGCAGTAGCGGCTTTTTTAACGTCTACTGATTTTTTTACAATAGTTTAGCGCGTATGTTTAATATATAAGCGGTAAATAATGGCCATGCTAATGCTGACAAAAGCGCCAAAGATAACAATAATCGTATTAATAGGAAAGTTTTGGTGAATCATGCGTGTGTAAATGCCCAGCAACAGCAATATACCAATATTTTCATTAAAATTTTGCACAGCAATAGAGTGGCCAGCGCCCAACAGCTCGTGCCCGCGATGCTGCAATAACGAGTTGAGCGGCACCAAAAAATAGCCCGCCAATACGCCAATGCTAAACAGCATTACAGCGGCAACTTCGCGCGTATTTACAAAAGTCATGCAAATAACTAACACCCCCATTAAAACGCCGGCTGGCAACACTTTAACTGCATCCTCAAGTTTTACAAATAGCGATGCGCCAACTGAGCCAATGGCAATACCAACCGCTAAAATGGCAATCAGTTTGGTCGCATCTTGCTCGCTCATGCCTAATTTAAGCCCTGCCCAGCGCAACACCACAAATTGCAGGGTTGCGCCTGCACCCCAAAATAAAGTGGTGACAGCCAGCGAGACTTGGCCTTGCGGATCTTTCCATAAAGTAGTGAAAGCATGCCAAAAATCGCGCAACAAAAAGCCCAAGCTGCGCTGCGCTATTTTGTGATCAATCGGCATTTTAGGAATATAAAAGTTAAATAAAGCGGCTAGCAGATAAAAGCCAGTAATAATCGCAATGCCATAATAGGGGTTGTTAGCTGAAATTGCCGACCCGAAAACAGGCCCTAAAATAATGGCAGTGACAGTGGTGCCTTCCATCCACGCATTGGCTTTAATAAGTTGGCTAGATGGCAGCATCTCGGTAAGAATGCCGTATTTGGCTGGGGAATAAGCAGCTGCGCCAATGCCCACAATGCCATATACAATTAACGGCGGCAAGCCGAGTAGCGCCAGCACACAGCCTATAAATTTAATGCCATTACTTAAAAACATCACGCGCCCTTTGGGCAACGCATCAGCAAATGGCCCTACAAAAGGCGCTAATACAATGTAAGCAAATACAAAAAATTCACGCAAAAGCGGCTCATGCCAAGCAGGCGCATTCAGCTTACTAAGCAATGCAATGCAGGCGAACAGTAAGGCATTATCGGCAATTGCGGAGAAAAACTGCGCAATTAATAAGGTGTAGAATCCTTTTGCCATCGCTTGCTTAGGCACAAAAGTGTCTCACAAAATTATAAAGCTTCTGCCGCAAAATCGGCTAAGCGTGAACGCTCGCCGCGCACTAAAGTAATATGGCCGTTGTGCGCCCAACCTTTAAATCGATCCACCACATAGGTGAGGCCAGAGCTGCCTTCAGTTAAATAGGGCGTATCAATTTGCGCAATATTGCCTAGGCAAACGACCTTAGTGCCAGGCCCAGCCCGGGTTATCAGCGTTTTCATTTGTTTAGGCGTTAAGTTTTGCGCTTCATCAATAATTAAAAATTTGTGCAAAAACGTGCGCCCGCGCATAAAATTAAGTGATTTCACTTTAATGCGCGTGCGGATTAAATCTTGTGTCGCGGCGCGCCCCCATTCACCTGCGTCTTCATCGGTTTTGTTCAGCACATCTAAATTGTCTTCCAGCGCGCCCATCCACGGCGCCATTTTTTCTTCTTCTGTGCCTGGTAAAAAGCCAATATCCTCGCCCACCGGCACAGTGACGCGCGTCATAATAATCTCAGAGTAAATTTTCTTGTCTAGGGTTAGCGTTAACGCCGCCGCCAACGTTAGCAGTGTTTTACCCGTGCCCGCTTGGCCTAGCAGCGTCACAAAATCAATATCAGGGTCCATCAGCAAATTAAGCGCATAATTTTGCTCACGATTACGCGCCGTAATGCCCCATACATTGTGCTTAGGGTTGGCGTGATCTTGCACAATTTCTAGCACGGCAGTGTTATCGCTAATGCTTTTTACAATGGCGTGAAACGGTTTATCGTACTCATAAAATACAAATTCGTTAATTAAAAAAGTTTGCACCAGCGGCCCTGTAATGCGATAAAACATGCGGCCTGCCTCTTGCCACGATTCCATTGCTTTGCTGTGTTTATCCCAAAAGTCATGCGGCAGCTCTTTCATGCCGCTGTACAGCAAATCGGTATCTTCAAGTACTTTATCGTTAAAGTAATCTTGCGCCATTACGCCCATGGCGCGGGCTTTAATGCGGATGTTGATGTCTTTGCTGACTAAAATAACTTGGCGATTTGCTTGCGCCTTTTGCTGCGCAATCACCACGCTTATAATCTGGTTATCAGCCTTGCTTCCTGCTAAACCCGGCAGCTCAATATTAACTTCGTTGGTTTGTAAAAATAATCGGCCAGCTAAATGCTTATTACCATTTATTGCCAGCGGACAACCGAGTTCTAAATTGGTTAAATCAGTGCCAACAATTTCTTCTAAATAACGGCTGGCTTGACGAGCGTTGCGGGCGACTTCTGTGAGACCTTTTTTATTGTTGTCTAGCTCTTCTAGCGTCACCATTGGCAGGTAAATATCGTGCTCTTCAAACCGAAATAAACTCGAAGGGTCGTGCATCAGAACATTGGTATCAAGTACGAATAACTTGGGGTGATTGTTTGATTCAAGTGCCAATTTTTTTGCCATAATTGAGGTTACACTGCCTTTTATCTATTTATAAAGTTTTAATAAAGCCTAATACTTCTAATGCATGCCCATCCACCTTAACCCCGCGCCATTCCTTAACTAACGCGCCGTTTTTGTCGATAATAAAGGTACTGCGCTCAATCCCGCGCACTTGTTTGCCATACATATTTTTCATTTTCATGACACCAAAAAGTCCACAAGCCAGCTCTTCTGTATCGGCCAGCAATTCAAACGGAAAGCTAAATTTAGCCTTAAAATTTTCATGCGATTTTAAGCTATCGCGCGAAACGCCAAAAATCTCGCAATTGTGCGCTTGAAAATCGGCATAATAATCACGAAACTGCATGCCCTGCGTGGTGCAGCCAGGCGTGTTGTCTTTTGGATAAAAGTAGATAACCAAAGTTTTACCTTGGGCTTTGCCAGCGTAGTCAGACAGCTTAAAATTTTTGCCGCTGGTAGCGGGCAATTCAAAATCGTTAACGGGCGAATTGAGCATTGTTGTAGTCATATGGATATGATTCCTATTGTTGTCAAAATTTGAATTTTGGGCAAGCTTAAATTGCACAGAGGCACAAATTATTTGTTTTGTAATAAAATAATATGACAAGAAAAAGCGCGTTTGGTTGATAGGCGCACAAACCAAGGTTAATCAACCCAATTTTATAATCAACCCAAGTTTATTCGTCTGGCAGAGCAAAGCTAACTGGGATAATAATGCGGTCAATTTTACCTTTAAGCATTGCAACCATGTATTGCTGAAGGCTAGATCGGTTAATCACAGCCACAGCTTCTGCGTCCAGTGAATTGTTGCCAGAGCTGCTAACCAAGTTAACTGCGCTTATATTTCCTTCGCCGTCCAGCACAATTTCAACTTTGGCCACACCACTGATATGACGTTCTTGCGCTATTTTTGGGTAGCGTAAATTGCGCTGTATCTCTTTTTGTACGCTGCTGCGGTAGCTACTTTTAGCCGCATTAAACGCATCGTCATTGTCTAGCTTTTCTTTAACCGGCTCTGCCTGTGGTGCAATAAATATGGGCGGAGATTCATTTTTTGGTGCAGCCGCAATTACTGCTCGAGCTGGCGGCTCTATTGGAACGGGCTGCGATGTAATCTCTTGCGTTGGCTCAGGCAATGTTTTTTGCACGGCTTTTGGCAATGGCTTTATTGGCGTGGGTTTAATAGGCTCTGGCTTTGGCTCAGGTTTTAATTTTTCAATAGGTTTGGCGGCTTCAGGTTTTGGCGGCTCTGGCATTAATTGTGGCGGAAGTTTTTTTGGCTGAACAATCTCTACTTTAAGCACATCTGGCGCTTTTTTAATCGCGTCAAATTTAATATTGGGCACCAACACAAAAAACAAAATATGCAGAATAATTGAGCTAATAATAGCCCAAATTAATACTTTTTCATGAGTATGTGTAATGTTTAAAGTGGTGTTCAAAACAAAATTGGGAGTGCAAATATTAAGCTAAGCTTTTGATTGTACTATAACGTAAACCGATGTTATGCAGGAAAATCACACAATAGTTCAATAAAGTTAATCTTGCAGTAAGCATTAATTAAATAATGCCCTCTAACAACTGCACGCTGACCACTTTGCCTGCATCACAATTGCCAGTGGCGTCATCTAGCACAATAAAACAGTTAGCCAAGCTCATGCTACTGAGTACTCCACTACCTTGGTTGGGCAATGGCTTTACTTTCCAACTGCCTTCTTCTTCAAACAAAATACCACGCTGAAACTCGGTGCGACCAGTCGCTTTTTTAATCGCTTCGGTACATACCACTTTAAACATGGGCAAAGGTTTAGCTGCGCTGCCCATTAAGCAGATAAGCGCCTCGCGGACGAACTGGTAAAAGGTCACCATGGCAGAGACTGGGTTGCCAGGCAATCCAAAGTAATGCGCCGTTTTATCATGCAAGCCAACCGTGCCATAAGAGCTTATTTTGCCGTAGGCTAGGGGCCGGCCGGGTTTCATATTTATTTTCCAAAAAAGTACTTGGCCATGTTTTGCGAGTAACGCTTTCATATAATCAGCCTCGCCCACTGAAACGCCGCCGCTGGTGATAACCACATCGTTTTCGCTGGCGGCTTTTAGTAAGGTTTTTTCTAGCAATTCTGGGTTATCTGGCACCACGCCACAATCGCTAATCTCCACACCTAGCCTGCTTAACATGCCAAAGATGGTGTAGCGATTGCTATCGTAAATTTGGCCATCTGCGAGATTTTTTCCTACACTGACCAACTCATCACCCGTGCTAAAAAAGGCCACTTTAAGCTTGCGAAACACACTGACTTGGCCCGTGCCCAGCGATGCAAGTAAGCCTAAATCAGCAGGTTGAAGCACATGGCCTTTTGCCAACACAATCTGGCCAATTTTCATATCCTCACCAGCCATACGGACATTTGCGCCCTTAATTGGCACTTCTAGCAAGGTAATGCAATTGCTTTTGATGGCGATACGCTCTTGCATCACCACCGTATCAGCGCCTGTTGGAATCACCGCGCCCGTCATAATTTTTACACATTCACTTGCATTAACAACGCCCGCAAAAGCCTTGCCAGCATAGGCTGTGCCAATTATTTTGGCAACTTTTATGCCTTCTGAAAACTTAAACGCATAGCCATCCATCGCGCTGTTATTGTGGTTTGGTACGTTGCTGGGCGAAATAATATCAGCTGCTAATACGCGGCCTAAGGCCTGCATGGTGGCTACCGTATCAGTTTCTGCAATTGGTGATAAAAATTGCTGTATAAATTGCCGCGCTTGGGCGACAGACATCGCGTTGGGGTCGTAATCGTCCATGCAGGATGGGTCTAGCACGATTTGGTTTAAGCTTGGTTTGTTATCAATATTTTTATTCATAATCTTTAATATCTTGCAGTGAGTTCAGGTTGGCAAAATCGCCACCACGCTCAAGCACTTCGCCTTTTTTGTTAACAATAAAAGTGTCGGTTAAATCCAGTTCAGCATATGCACAGCTTTTTTGCCAAGTGCTTACCTTACGACCACCTTGTGTAATATAAGTCGTTAAGCTTGGCAATACAGTTTTTTTGCACAAACACACCACGGGTATTACATCATTATTGGCTTTGACCACCACGATTTCTGCATTGGTATCGAGCAAACATTGCATTAATAAATTGGCTAAATGTTGTGGTAAATTCGGCATATCGCATGGCACGCAAAGCACATAATCATACTTAGCTGCTGTCAACCCAGCTTGCAAGCCAGCGAGCGGGCCAATTAAATCACCATTTGCATCAAATACTTTATCGGCTAAAACAGGATACCCAAACGTCTCAAACCTAGCTATATCGCGATTTGCACTAATCAACACATCGTCCGCCATACGGCTCACTTTGTAAATGACATAAGTGATTAGTGGCGTGTTAAATAGTAGCATCAAGCCTTTGTTTGCACCGCCCATACGCATAGCGCGACCACCTGCGAGGATAATTGCTGAGATAGGCATAACTAGCCGCCCGTATGCGACATAAACCGCACCACGGCTGGCGTAGCGCGGCGCAAATCAAAATCGTGACCTTTGGGTTTAATCGACATACTTCCAATAATGGCGGCTATTAGAGGTACGTCATCGTTTGGGTGTTCGCGCAGTAGTGGCATTAAATCTACTTTGTCTTCTTGGCCTAAACACAAGTATAGCTCGCCTTTGCAGGTGATGCGGACGCGGTTGCAGCTTTCGCAAAAGTTGTGACTGTGTGGCGAGATAAAGCCGATTTTCGTGTGAGAAGTACCGTCAGAATTCGCCACGCGCCAATAGCGCGCTGGGCCGCCTGTGGTCTCGGTACTAGGCAATAGTGAATACTTGCTTTGCAGTAATTTAAGCGTATCAGTATTGCTCACAAACGTGCTTTCGCGCGCATGGTCAACTGCGCCCAGTGGCATTTCTTCGATAAAGCTGATGTCGATTTTTTGGTCGATGGCGAATTGCACTAAGTCTGCCGCTTCGTCATCGTTGCTGCCGCGCATCAAAACGGTGTTAATTTTAATGCCGTCAAACCCCGCATCAATGCTGGCTTGCAGGCCTACTAAAACTTGCTCAAGTTTGCCTGTTCTTGTGATTTTTTTAAAACGCTCTGGCTTTAAGCTATCAATAGAAATATTAATACGTTTTACACCCGCTTTTTTAAGTGCAGAAGCTTGGCTTTCTAATTGACTGCCGTTGGTAGTAAGTACTAACTCTTTTAAGCCTTTTAATTGGCCAATTTCTTCAAATAGCCACAGCGCGTTTTTGCGTACCAGCGGCTCGCCGCCTGTAATCCGCACTTTGCTGACGCCTAAGCCGACAAACACTTTTACTAATCGCGCGCATTCCTCAAGGCTCAGCACTTCATCGCGCGGCAAAAAAGTCATGTCCTCGCTCATGCAATACACGCAACGAAAATCGCAACGATCGGTGATTGAAAGGCGAATGTAATCAACCGTACGGCCGAACTGGTCAACCAGTTTGGCTGGTACATTTGTTGGTAGATTTGAGTTTACTTGCATGCTTTGATTTTAAGTCTTATGTACCCAATACACAATCACAACACGCAATCAAAATTGGATTTTTATTGGACATAAGACAGCACATTTTGTTTGAATCGAGTCAATAAAGCATATTTTAATATAACTAAAAAGAATAACAATATAGTTACAAAGTATTTTTAATTATTTAGTAACCTTGTTAAAGTGCGCACATCCTACAAAACAACATGAAAAAATAATATACAACTTGAAAGGCTGAATCATGAACCATAAACCATTATCAACCGCTTTAATTTTAGCTGGCTTTATCAGCTCAAATAATGCTTTTGCCAACGATAGCGCAGAGCTTGAAGAGTTGCGCAACCAAGTGCAAGAGCTAAGTCAGCAGGTAAAAGTGTTGGCACGCAAAGGTGAAATAACAGAAGAGGAAACCGTGTCTGCTAAGAAAGCAACGCCTGTTGTTAAAGCCAGCCCAAGCGGTTTTGGGTTTGAATCGGCCGATGGCAAAAACGTGATTAAGCTGCGCGGATTGTTGCAAGCAGATTACCGCTCGTTTCAAGATGGTGCGAACGATGTGCGTAATCGCAGCAATAACCGCGCTGGTAATTTAGATGCTAATGGCTTTCATGATGCGAACGATACGGCTTTATTGCGCCGCATACGTCCAACCATTGAAGGCACTTTAAATGACAAATACGATTTCCGCTTTACGCCCGATTTTGGTAATGGCAATACGCAAATAATTGATGCCTATATTGATGCCCGATTAAGCCCATCATTCAAAATTCGTGCTGGTAAATACAAG
>JACMNB010000061.1 GCA_014378845.1 Methylotenera sp.
CGAAAAGTGGAAACAATTGGACGCCGATTAGTGGAAAGTCTTGGACGCCGATTGACACCAACGAAGACTCATTACTTCAGATTGCCTACCTCCGGTAGTGAGTGCCAGCAATACAGCAAGATATAATTCAGGATTTTTGCGACATGTAATAAGCAAGCGAGGTAGTTCATCTGCATCAAGAAAACGGACTCTTCCTTTGCTCTCGGAAAGTTTAGTAACTCTTTCAAGAGGATTTCTTTCCAACCAGCCAAGTTCTTTAACTCCATGAGAGCAGGCGCTAGACAGTGCTGCAAGAAATCGATTAGTTGTTGCTCCACTTCTTTTCTTTTCAAGATCAACTCTTGTAAGAACTCCATCAGCGCCACGTTTACGTACTGTAAGATTCTCACCTAACAATTTCTCCCGTCCTTTTGCTATTAAGGCTGGGGTTACATCTTTAAGTAATTTGTCTCCATAAGATTGTCTCCACCAATCAAGTCGTGCTTTCATTTCATTTGCAGATTTGAGTTTAGTATGAGCGGGGCTTTTTTCGTACTCGTCCAGTAATTCGCATAATGTATGCATTTTGTTGGCACCAAAGTGACGACCAGCTTTAATGTCTGCTTCTGTTTTGTGTGCCCATTCATTGGCATCAGTTTTACGAGTAAAAGTTGCACTTTCAGGAGGATGACCTTTTAGCCTTATTTTGACTCGGTAGCCCACGGTACCATCATCGTTTTTACGTTTTTCAATAGTTGCCATGGTGTACTCTATGAATAAATCAACATACTAGGGAAACTCTAAAGTAATTAATAATAGAGTACAAATAAGATTATCCTTAAACAGGATATTTATTATATTAACTAGAAAATCTATTTGAAGGGAGATTTTACTGGGTGAAATAAGAGGGGGGAGGTTGTAGTTGGAAAGTGTCCCGCTAGTGTCCCATGACGAATAAATAAAAACGCCCCAATCTCTCGAAAGGGGCGTTTTAAGTGGTGGTGAAAGAGGGACTTGAACCCTCGACCCCAGGATTATGAATCCTGTGCTCTAACCAGCTGAGCTACATCACCGTGTAAACTTTTTAGCGTGAAATTTAATTACTTAAACTTTAGGCAAGGGCGCAATTCTAGTGGTTTAGCGGCTTGTTGTCAAAAATACTTTGTATTATTTGGCCTGCTTTAACCGTTCGTCCTGAGCTTGTCGAAGGATTGTGGGGTTCGACAGGCTCACCACGAACGGCTTACATTTTGTTAGCTATTGAATTTTGTGCATCTTAAACATTAAATCTCGCGCATCTAGACATTAAACCTAAAATGCATCACATCGCCATCTTGCACGATGTATTCTTTGCCTTCTAGGCGCATTTTGCCGGCTTCTTTGCTGCCTTGCTCGCCCTTGTTTTTCACGTACTCATCGTATTGAATCACTTCTGCGCGAATAAAGCCGCGTTCAAAATCGGTGTGAATAACGCCTGCGGCTTGCGGGGCGGTGGCGCCTTTTTTAACGGTCCAAGCGCGTACTTCTTGCACGCCAGCGGTAAAGTAGGTTTGTAGTCCAAGTAAATCGTAAGCAGCGCGAATCACGCGGTTTAAGCCTGGTTCATCTTGGCCTAGCTCTGATAGAAACAATAACTTGTCTTCTTCATCTAGCTCAGAAATTTCGCCTTCAATTTTTGCGCAAATGCATACTACAGGCGCGTTTTCTAATTTGCCCAGCGCGATTACTTTGTCTAATAAAGGGTTGTTTTCAAAGCCTTTTTCATCCACATTGGCTAAATACATCACCGGTTTAACGGTAATTAAGCACAGCGGTTTTAACAACTGCATTTCTTCTGCATCTAAATTAAGCGTGCGCACGGCTTTGGCTTGGTCTAAACACGGCACGACTTTTTCGAGCACTTTTATTAGCGCAATGGCGTCTTTATCGCCACTTTTGGCTTTTTTACCTTCGCGCTGCATGGTTTTTTCAACGGTTTCCATGTCGGCCAATGCCAGCTCAGTATTAATCACTTCAATGTCAGACATTGGGTCAATCTTGTTTGACACGTGAATCACGTTGCCGTCTTCAAAACAGCGCACCACATGCGCAATAGCGTCGGTCTCGCGGATGTTCGCCAGAAACTTATTGCCAAGCCCTTCGCCTTTAGATGCGCCCGCCACAAGGCCTGCAATATCTACAAACTCAACAATAGCAGGTTGCACTTTTTGCGGTTTAACAATGTCAATGAGTGGTTGCAGGCGCGTATCTGGCACTTCTACAATGCCGACGTTGGGCTCAATGGTGCAAAAAGGGTAGTTTTCTGCCGCAATACCCGCTTTGGTAATGGCATTAAATAAGGTGGATTTTCCTACATTTGGTAATCCAACGATTCCACATTGCATATTTTTTCCTTCACTTCTTTTTCGTCATTCCCGCGAATGCGAGAGGATATTTTAAAAAACATTTTTTTGTATTTCTTAACTTCAACATGGATTCCCGCTTTCGCGGGAATGACGTGTGAAAAATTGAGTATATTTAAAGCGTTGTTATTTAGTATGCAGTTTTAACATAGCATTTTCAAACTCACCTGCTATCAACTGCGGCAACACTCTACAAGCCCCATCAATACTGGCTTGCAGGGCATCATCTTCTGCTATTGTTGGTGGTTTAAGCACGTAATTCACGACTTCATTTTTGTCACCCGGGTGTCCAATACCCAATCGCAAGCGCCAATAATCCGCCGTGCCAAGTGCTGCGTGAATATCGCGCAAGCCATTGTGGCCGCCATGACCGCCGCCAAACTTAAGCTTTGCACTGCCTGTGGGCAAGTCAAGTTCATCGTGAGCGACTAAAATCTCACTCGGCAAAATTTTGTAATAATTAGCCAGTGCCGCAACAGCTTTGCCACTATTATTCATAAACGTGGTGGGTTTTAGCAACCAATTGTCTTGGTTAAATTTGCCCACTACACCCAACATTTTTGCATCTAAAGCAAGCTTGCTATTAATCTGCCTTGCGATGGCATCAATAAACCAAAAGCCCGCGTTATGCCGTGTGGCTGCATATTTATCGCCTGGGTTGCCAAGGCCTACAAAAAGTTTAATGGGCATTTTAATTGGTTAAAATAAAAAACGCGCACTTAACATTAAGCACGCGTTTTAAATTTTGCGTTAATACTTACTCAGCTGCTTTGTCTGCAGCAGATACGGCCGCTGCATCTGCTGCAACGGTAGCATCTGCCGCTTCATCTGAAGATACCCCGCCGCGCGTTTTAGCAATCGCAGCAACCGCTGCATCATTATCGTGTCCTAATGCTACGAACTCAACACCTTTAGGTAGTGTAATTTGTGATAAATGAACCGATTGACCGATTTCTAACGCAGCCAAATCAACTTCGATAAATTCTGGCAAATCTTTTGGCAAGCAGCTTACTTCAGCCTCAGTCAGAATATGCGCGACAATCCCGCCGCCAACTTTAACGCCTGGCGCAGTATCTTCATGCAAAAAGTGGAAAGGCACTTTAACGTGAATTTTCTCGTTGGCAGAAACACGTTGAAAATCAATGTGTTGAATTGTATTGCGCACAGGGTGCATTTGATAATCGCGTAGCAAAACGCTTTCTTTTTTTCCATCTAAAATCAAATCTAAAATAGACGCATGAAACGCTTCATGGCGGAACTGTAAAAACAATTCTTTATGATTCATTTCTAAGTTAACGGCATCTTTGCCGCCACCATACACCACACCCGGCACATTGCCAGCGCGACGTGCACGGCGGCTCGCACCCGTACCTTTAACGTCACGCTTGACTGCATTAATTGAAATACTCATTTTATTGCTCCTAAAATTACTGCGGGCTTTTGACGGCCTTACTACACAAAAACTGCTTTCCGCGACCAGAAAACAGACAAAAAATCGTTAATTGGATGTTTAATCCATAAATAGCGAAGAAACGGATTCTTCTTGGCTAATGCGTTTAATGGTTTCTGCCAATAAACCGCCAACGCTTAATTGGCGAATTTTTTTGCAGGCGGCTGATGAAGCGCTTAATGGGATCGTATTGGTCACCACTAATTCATCCAATGCTGAGTTGGCAATACGTTCTGCCGCGTTGCCCGATAATATAGGGTGCGTGGCATAGGCCAAAACTTTTTTAGCGCCTTGCGCTTTTAACGCAGCTGCGGCTTCGCACAGTGTATTAGCGGTGTCCACCATGTCATCCATAATTACGCAGTTGCGGCCAGATACTTCACCAATAATATTCATTACTTTTGCTACGTTGGCTTTTGGACGGCGTTTGTCGATAATTGCTAACTCAGCATTTAATTGTTTTGCCGCAGCGCGGGCGCGAACCACACCGCCTACATCGGGCGAAACGACGACTAAATCATCGTAGTTTTTAAGTAACAAATCATCTAGTAAAATCGGCGTTGCGTAAATATTGTCGACAGGAATATCAAAGAAACCTTGAATTTGATCTGAGTGCAAATCCATCGTTAGCAAGCGATTAACGCCAACGCTGGTGAGCATGTTGGCCACTACTTTTGCAGTAATTGCCACGCGCGCGCTACGCGGACGACGATCTTGGCGCGAATAACCTAGGTATGGGATTGCAGCGGTAATGCGGCCGGCGCTAGAGCGGCGCAGCGCATCTACCATTACCATAACTTCCATCAGCGTGTCATTGGTTGGGTGGCTGGTAGATTGCAACACAAATACGTCTTTACCACGCACGTTTTCAAGCAGCTCTAGCATCACTTCGCCATCAGAAAAGCGGCCAACATCCGCTTGGCCAAGCTCAATGCCAAGGTGCGTTGCAACCTCTTGCGCAAGCACAGGGTTAGCGTTGCCAGTAAAAACCATCATGCGACCGTTACTCAAAATGCTACCCAATCAACACATTTAAAAACAAAAAGTATAAAAATAAAAAGCGCGTAAATCCAGTATCTACACGCTTTTGACTTTTAAAAAAACTGGCTGAGGAGGAAGGACTCGAACCTTCGGATGCTGGGATCAAAACCCAGTGCCTTAACCAACTTGGCGACTCCCCAATAAAACTTTTGTACTTTAGCTGTAACGTTAGCTTTTTATAGTGCTAACTCAACATGCGGATGCTTGACGATTCCTTTTGCAACAAAACCCGTTGTATAGTCAGGTTTTAATGCTAAAAGTTCATCCGCACGCTGTTTTGAATTAACCGCTAAAAAAACAGATGAGCCCGAGCCACTCATGCGCGCCGAACCAAACCCAACTTGCGAATATTGGCTGAGCCATTCTAAAGTTGTTGCAACTGCCGGAAATTCTTTACAAACTACCGCTTCAAGATCGTTTCTAAAAATCACAGAACTTAAGTTTAGACTTTCGTCTCTCGAAAAGTCCGCCATTTTCAATGGTTTCGTGTCTTTTGTCAACGTAGAATTGGCAAAAATATTACGTGTTGACACATGAACGTTTGGCGTTAACACCAGATAATAGCGCGTTGGTAGCGTAATCGGCGTTAATTGCTCGCCAATGCCCTCAGCCCAAGCGTTTTGACCGAAGATAAAAATAGGCACATCGGCGCCTAGTGTTAAGCCAATTTGCATCAATTCTGCACGACTTAAGTTGAGATTCCACAAATGATTCAGCGCTAATAAAACGGTTGCAGCGTCCGAGCTGCCGCCGCCCAAGCCGCCGCCGATTGGGATGCGTTTTTCAAGCGCAATCTCAACACCTTGGGCGCAGCCAGTTGCCTGCTTAAGCGCCAGCGCCGCACGCACACATAAATCGCTGCTTGCAGGCACGTTGCTAATATCGTTAACGCGCTTAATTTCACCCGTTTGTGTAGGCTTAAGGTAAACCGTATCGTAAAAATCCAGCTGCTGAAACACACTCTGTAGCGTGTGGTAGCCATCAGCGCGCTGGCCTGTAATGTGCAAAAAAAGGTTAATTTTTGCGGGAGCTAAAAAAGATTGAAAATCTTGCATGATGTTAATTACTTGTGTTCTGCCATTTTTCTACTAGTAACTTCAAATTCACTTTTTCGCTTTTTAGCACAATTTTATTCGGCAAATCAACGCCATTGGTTGAAGTATAATCATCGTAAACAATTTCCCAGCCGTCTTGTTTTAAAGTTGAAAGGCGGCCTTTTTCGTCCCAAGTAGAAGCGTCTATTTTGCTTGCGGTTGGCTTACCCAGCGCCCAGTCTGCCAGCCCAGTCAGCGGCAATCTAAAGCCCAGCGTCATTTCGGTTAAGCTTTCTGCATCTTGCGCGCTAATGCTGCGGCCTTTTTGGTCGGTTAAGGTTACGCCGTTGGTTGCTTTGGCGATGTTGGCAACTTTGCCGCCAACGGGTGAGTAGACATCGATGTTGTCTGTAGATAGTTGATGTTGCCAATCAATACTGCCAGAAAAGCCTTGTTTTTGTGTAACAACGCCCATCCGACCTTTTAGCGCAAAGCTTTTAATGGTTGCAAGTGTCGCAAGGTGTTGTTGATTGATAATGGCGTTGGTAGCGGTGGGCGGTGCAGATGATGGCGCGGTCGGTTGCGAAGCACAAGCCGCTAATAAGACGGTTAAGAATAAAGCAAGCTGATAACGATAAAAACGCAAATTGTTTCCCATATTATTAGCGTTGATTGCCGCTTGCGCACCAACAAAATGCTGCGATTATGCAAGCACTTTTTTACTTGCATAATCGTACGCGGTTTTAGCGACTAGTCGTAAAGGTTTTGAATTTAATATTATGACTTGAATTTTTTTGCAGTGGCTAGCAGTACGTCATTTTCAGGAAAGTCTTTGAGTGCGCTCGCCCATAGTTTTTTGGCTTCTTCAAGCTTGCCTTGCTTCCACAACACTTCGCCCAAATGGGCGGCAATTTCAGGATCAGCCTGCACGGCGTAGGCTTTTTTCAAAAACTCCGCCGCTTTATCTAGGTTGCCCAAACGATAATGTACCCAGCCTAAGCTATCCAACATGTAATGGTCATCTGGCGCTAATTTTACGGCAGTTTCAAGCAAGTTTTGTGCTTCTGGTAGCTTAACGTTACGATCGGCAAACGAGTAACCAAGCGCATTGTAAGCGGCTGCAAACTCAGGTTTGCCTTTAATTAATTTGCGCAACTGGGTTTCCATAATATCGTATTTACCAACCCGCTCGGCCGCCATGGCGTGATCGTATGTAATTTCAGCCGATGCAGGCCAAGTGCTGGCCGCTTTATTTAGCATTTCAAATGATTCTTGATTGCGCTTGGCTTGGCTTAATAAGTTGGCTTCATTTTGAATCACTAAAATTTGTTGGTCTGGCGTTAAATCATCCACTTCATCCAACATTTTAATGGCAACATCCACATTTTTGGTGCGCGCAAGTACGCCAGCTGCCGACAGGCGGCCTTCTAAATAATGCTCGCCAGGTTTAATTTTGGCATACCAATCAAGCGCTTTTGCGTCCTCTTTTTGGCGCTCTGCACTGCGGCCTAAATACCCATATAATTGCTCTGGGTCTTTAAAGCCGCTACTGATGGATTGTTGAAAATATTTATCAGCCATTGGGTAATCACTTGATTCTAATGACAATAAACCCACAACAGCGCTTATTTCTGGGCTACCTTTACTGCTTTCAACCAATTTTACAAACTCAGGTTTCGCTTCGTCAAATCGTTTTTGACTCACCAAAGTTTTAGCGTAAGCCATGCGCACATCGCCCGCTTTTGGGTATTGTTTTAAAAACCCTTGAAAGTAAGCAATGGCTTTATCGGGCGATTCTTTTAACAGCATTTGGCCTTGCATTTGTGCGGCTAATTCCCAGCCTGGGCGCAGTTTATTGGCGGTTTCAAGCTCAATTTTTGCAAGGTCAAACTTGTTTGCAATAAGCGCGGCCTGCGCCACGGCTAAATGCGCCTCGGGCAATTTAGGGTAGGGCGCGGCTAGCTCGCTAATGGTGTTTAACACTTCAGCTTTATCTTTTTGATTGGCCAATAGCGCATTTAAAAACAAAAAGCCATTGGCGCGTTTATCTTCTTGCGACAATAGTTTTTGCATGTGCGGTTTTGCTTCTTTCATATTGCCGCTTGCAATTAATAATTGGCTTGACGCTTGCTGCGCTTCTTGCGAGGCCGGATCAAGCTCTGCCCATAAGGTAGAAGCCTGCAATGCAAGCCCGGGTTGATTGGCAAATACAGCCGCGCGCGCCGCGCGCTCTGCCAAACGCGCATCACGCGTTTGCTTGGCTAAATCTAAAAACAATTGGCTACCAAGCGTTGCCTCACCGCGTTGCAGCGCAACTTCGCCTAATAAATACTTATAAACAAACTCAGCATTGGCGCTGGTGATGGTGGGCGCAGTTTTGGTTTCTGCGCCTGCTTGCAAGCTGGTCAGCCCAGCAAACCCCATCAATAGGGCAACAGCAATTTTTTTAATGTGTGGCATTCAATAATATCCGTGATTGAAATTAGGTAGATTAAGCTTGATTGATAGAAAAGTTTTTAAACTAGCGTGAGTTCTGCCTGTTTAGTCCGTGACAGTTAGCGCAAGTTCATCCATAATTAAAGGTTAAGCTATAATACAAGTATGACTATAACTATTTGCATGAAACTAATCTAGCGTTTTTGTTTCATATCCCTCGAGTTTTAGCCTAGTACTTAACTTGCACTTACCAAAAATTAGCCAATATTACCTATTAAAACAGTGCATTTAAAACATGGCATTAACCCAATCAACAAACGGCAATTGCCAATAACACTGCCGCTGTCCAATCAAACTATATTCAAACTTTATAATCCATCATCTATGACTAATTTAACTGTAGAAGCATTTGAGCTAACGCGCCTTTATGGCGGCCGCGAGGCGGTCAGCAATGTGAGCTTTAGCGTGATGCAAGGCCAAGTATTAGGCTTTTTGGGGCCAAACGGCGCGGGTAAATCTACCACCATGAAAATGCTGACCGGCAACTTAGCGCCAAGCGCAGGCTCTGTCAAAATCTGCGGTATTGACATGATAGAAAACCCGAAAGAAGCCAAAGCGCTGATTGGTTATTTGCCAGAAATGCGTCCCTTATATAAAGAGTTTACGGTTGATGAGTATTTAACCATCGCCGCGCGTTTGCACCGAGTTAGCAGCAAACACATTAAAAGCGCTGTTGAAAACGCCAAAGAGCGCTGCGGTTTAGGCCACATGAGTAAGCGCTTAATTGAGAATTTATCGAACGGTTATCAACAGCGCGTAGGTATTGCGCAAGCGATTTTACACAAGCCAATGGTGGTGATTTTAGATGAACCAACCGTGGGACTAGACCCTAACCAAATACGGCCGATTCGAGAGCTGATTAAAGAAATTGGCAAAGACCATAGCGTGATTTTATCTACCCACATTTTGCCCGAAGTAGAGCTAATGTGTAACCATGTGCAGATTATTGACAAAGGCAAAATGGTCTTTAACGGCGATATTGACGTGTTAAAACGACACCGAGTGGGCAATAAGTTATTGATTGGATTCAATAATACCCCGAGTATAGAAGCCTTGATGAACATTAATGGCGTGACTGAAGCTGAGCTAGCAGATAACAATATGATGCGGGTACGTTTTGCAGATGGCAGCGCACCGCACGAAGCTATTGTGCAGGCGGCCGTTAGAAATAGCTGGGGTTTATACCAAATTGCGCCCGACCAAACGAGCCTAGAAGATGTGTTTACCCAATTAACGCATCAAGATGCCGCTGCCGAATTAGCGGTAGAATCAACTCAATAGGCCGCGCAAAATGATCATTAATATACTCAGAAAAGAACTCAAAAGCATGTTTGCAAGCCCGATGGGCTGGGTGATTTTGGCGCTGCTCATGCTGGCCTTTGGCATGAATTTTTTAAACGGCATCGATAGCTATTTTTCTGTGATGCAAGGCTCTATGCGCCCAGCAGAACGTATTGGCGTAACTCAATTTGTTGGGCAAAAGCTGTTTAGTTTTGCGGCCTTTTTAGCCTTATTTGCAGTGCCATTGTTATCGATGCGCTTAATTGCAGAAGAGCGCCGCAGCTTAACATTGCCATTTTTGTTTAGTGCGCCAGTATCAATTACCGATATTGTATTGGGTAAATTTTTGAGTTTAGTCCTGTTCTTAGGCCTAATTGTGGTGTACATCGCATTGATGCTGTTTGCACTTAGCCCGTGGGCAGAGATTGATGTTGGTTATATTTTGGCCAATTCGTTTGGCTTATTGCTGTTGATTGCCAGTTTTTCGGCTGCAGGATTATATTTTTCAAGCATGACGCAGCAGCCCGTTGTGGCAGCAATTTTAACGTTTATCGTGTTGTTTGCGTTGTCATTTTTAGATTTGGTGCTGCCAGGCGACCCAAGTGGCGTCTTGCCAAATTTATCTATTATGCACCGTTTTCAATCGTTTACTGGTGGCTTAATTGATACAGGTGATATTGCTTATTTTGTGTTGCTGATTATCACTTTTTTAACATTAACCATTCGCCGCTTAGATGCTGACCGGCTGCGGGGATAATTCTGTAGAATAATTCTAAGCGAATAATGACAAAAGAATAATTTCAAGAGAATGATTTTTAAGAAAATAATTAGGTTAAGTTTATGAATATTAACAAAAAATTACGTTTTCAAATGTTGGCACAAAGCTGGCTTTTTGTACTATTGTTTGTTTGTTTAATTGTGCTGCTTGGCTATTTGGCCACACAATATCGCATCACCAAAGACATTACGCAGGCTAATCGCAATATCCTTACGCAGGGCAGCGTGAATGTGCTTAAGCAAATGAAAGAGGCCATAAATGTAACGGTGTACGCGACTAAAGATGATGCGTCGGGCGGCGATAATTTTAGAAAAGGCATGATTGATTTTATTGCGCGTTATCAGCGCGACAAAAAAAACGTTACTCTAAAATTTATTAACCCGTCAGAAGAGCCAAAACTCGCGCAGGCTGCCAATATTAAAGAAGATGGCGAAGTGGTGGTGGAATATAACAAACGTAGCGAGCATATTAGCCCGCCGATTGCCGAGCAAGAAATGACCAACCTATTGGTGCGTTTGTCTCGCACCAATAATCAGCCCATCATGTATTTAGATGGCCACGGCGAACGTCTATTGCAAGGCAAAAAAAATCAAGATTTGGGCGAGTTCGGTAAGGTGCTAGAAACCAAAGGCTTTAAATTTATTAACCTTAATTTAATGCTGGCACAAGGCGTACCTAGCAACGGCGCGTTGTTGGTGATTTCGGCACCACAGGTTGATTTAAACGCCATTGAGACCAAAAAAATAAAAGCTTACATTGAAGCTGGCGGCAATGTATTGTGGTTGCTAGATGATGATAATTTGCATGGCATGCAAGATATTGCCAGCTATTTAGGCGTCAGTATTTCGCCTGGTGTGGTGGTGGATTTATCTGCAAAAGATTACAAACAAGACGCGAAAAATGCCTTTAGTACCGCCTATGGCGACCACGCGATTACGCGTACTTTTCAGTATTTAACGGTTTATCCAGAGGCGCACCAAGTGGATGCGCATGCCTCAGAAGAGTTTGGTTGGAAGGTTTCGCGCTTGGTGGATGTGGCGCAAAATGGTTGGCTTGAGTCAGACAAAGTAGCGCCTGGCGTTAAAAACTTGACCGTCACGTTTGATGAGAAAAAAGATAAACGCGGTCCCATTAATGTGGGCGTGGCGTTAGAGCGCATTTACGGCAAAAAAGGCCAGCGCGTGGTGGTAATGGGCAACGCAAACTTTTTATCTAACACTTTTATTACCAGCCAAAGTAATCTCGACTTTGGCGTTAATATGATTAACTGGCTAGCGGGTGACGATAATTTGATTACCATTCAACCAATGCCGTTAAAAGATGTCAACATCACGATTCCGGAATCGGGCTGGGGACACATTTGGGCGATGATTATTTATAATCCTATTCAGTTAGGATCCGATCAAAAAAGCACTTATCCGTTTGGTTTATTTAATTTTATTCTACCGTTTGCCATGATTTTGGCAGGATTTTTCTTTTGGCGTAAACGTAAAAAAGCGTAATTATCAATTATGAAAAAAAGATGGTTATTAAATTTAGTCATGTTGGCGTTGGTTGCTGGATTAGTTGCTTTTCTATATTTACGGCCTAAAGCCATTAGCGAAGCACCCTTGCAGCATGAGGTTTCAAACTTAAAACTGGCCGACTTTACGCAAGTTAAGGTGGAGTTTCCCGCCCAAGTGCCCACCAGCTTCGATAAAATTGACGGCCTTTGGCGCATGACATCGCCTTACAAAACGCGCGCCGATCAAATATCCGTGCAACGCATACTGGCGATTATCGCCGCCAAAAGTCTGGAAAAATTCCCAAATACCGATTTAGCTAAGTTTGGCTTAGATAAGCCGCAGTTAAAACTCAAACTTACTAAAGCAGCGGGCGATGAAGTGTTTAGTTTTGGCACGTTTAACTCGGTGACAGAAGAGCAATATGTGGGTTATAAAGATGCGGTTTATTTATTGCCAGGTAGCTATGCCGAGGCTGCTACTACGCAAGCAATTGAATTTATTGACAAAACGCCGCTTACTAAAAACGAAACCAAGCAAATTGCAGGTTTTGATTTTTCCAAACTTGAGCAATGGCAAGCTAACGCTCTTAATGTAGATTTACATGACGGCAATTGGAAAACCAACGATACAAAGGCCAAAATCACGCAAAATGACATGAATGAATGGCTCGATTTTAGCTGGAAACAAGCGCAAGCCAAACAAGTTGAGCTTTATTTGCCCAATCATAAAATTGCCTATCCGTCGTTTGATGTCAAATTAAAAGATGGCAAACATGTCCATTTTGATAAAATTTCGGAAGCGCCCGATTTGCTGCTAGGCCGCCCTGACGAAGGTATCATGTATCATTTTAGTAACGACGTTGGGTTTAATATGCTCAATCCGCCGCTGAATCTAAAATAAGCGACCTTATTACCCAATACGATGCCTCACAATTATGCCTGAGCTGCCAGAGGTTGAAATCACGCGCCGCGGGCTGCTGCCGCTACTCAATCAAACCGTCGCAAACGTTGTAATTCGCAACGCCAGCATGCGCTGGCCAATTCCTTCGTACTTGCCGCAAACACTGCAAAATCAACAACTTATTGGCTTAACTCGCCGCGCTAAATATATTTTAGCCGAGTTCTGTGATTCCAAAAATACCGCCAATAGTGGCACGCTTTTGCTGCATTTGGGCATGTCTGGCCGCATTAGTTTGCTCGATAGAAATTATCCACCTGAAAAGCACGATCACTTTGATATTGCATTTAAGGGTTTTGATGGCAAAGAGGGCTGTATGCTGCGCCTGCGCGATCCGCGCCGTTTTGGGGCTGTGCTGTGGGCTGGCGCAAACCCCAGTGAGCATAAGCTAATTGCAGCGCTGGGCCCAGAGCCGCTTGACGACGCTTTTAATGCTAAGTACTTGCAAGCGCAACTTAAGATACGATCAGCCGCCATTAAAGTCGCGATTATGGATAGTCATTTGGTTGTTGGCGTCGGCAATATTTATGCCTCAGAATCCTTATTCCGCGCGCGCATTCACCCCGAAACGCCAGCAAGAAATTTGAGCTTAAAACAATGCAAGCAATTGGTGACAGAAATCAAAGATACGCTGAATGCCGCGCTGGATGCAGGTGGCAGCAGTATTAGTGATTTTTTTGGTGTCGATGGCAACCCTGGCTATTTTCAGCAAGAATACTTTGCCTATGGCCGCACCGACGAGCCGTGCAGAGTGTGTAGCAAGCCAATTAAATGTATTCGACTTGGGCAGCGCTCTACGTTTTTTTGTAGCCATTGCCAACAATAAATTTTGACATAAGAGTTAACATTACTCTTCACGCGTCCATATCTGGCTTCGGCCAAATAGCGAAACCCCAACAAATCCGCGCACTTCCAGCTTATTGCCGCTTGCGTCTAATTTGATTTTGCATTGGTAGGTTTCGCCGTTGTCGGGGTCTAAAATGTGGCCGCCTTCAAACGCATCGCCTTTTGCTTTCATGCCGTCCATAATAACCATGCCGATAAGTGGTTTGGCTTTGCGTGCGCCTTCGCATTTGTCACACACGTCTTCTGGCGAGTCGCTTGGCAAAAGGCCTTTTTCGACAGTGGCGATAAGTTCGCCATTTTTGTCTGAAATGCGAATGAGTGAGCGCGGTTTTCCAGTGCTGTCGTCAATGGTTTTCCATAAGCCGACTGGGCTATTTTCTGCATAAGAAAGCGCAGAAAAAAGTGTTAATAAACAGATTATTAACAATAAATAAGTTCTTTTTGGCATCTTTGAATCAACTCCAAATTACGCAAGAATTAACCTTGTAAATTTATCTTTTCGTCATCCTCGCGAAGGCGGGGATCCATTTTTATTGTCACTTCGTGCTTGACACGAACCCTAGTTAAAAAAAGTCTTTTTGAATGAAAAGTACAAAATCAAAAGCCACTGGATTCCCGCCTTCGCTGCAATGACGGTAGTGAGTTTTGTGAAGTCTATCAATTAAAACCTAATGGTAAACCCAATTATTACCAAACCCGCCAATTGTAACAATAGCAGTAAGCCAATCATAATTGTAAGACGTTTTTGCCAGCGCGCTTGTTTGTGCTGTGCTTGAATAAGCGCGTCTATGCTGGCTTGCAGCGGTACCTGCTGTTCTGCAGTAGTTTGTTGGCTGAGAAATTGGTGTATTAAGCGTGGCATTTGTGGCGTATTTTTTAAAATAAAAGGTAGCTCTTTTTTAAGGGTATTTGCCACGCTACGCCAGCCAATTTGCTCGCTCATCCAACGTTTTAAAAACGGTTTGGCAGATTGCCATAAATCAATATTCGGGTCTAAATCGCGGCCTAAGCCTTCAATATTCAGCAAGGTTTTTTGCAACATCACCAGTTGCGGCTGAATCACCACGCCAAATCTGCGCGACATTTGAAACAGGCTTAACAGCGTGCGGCCAAATGAAATATCTTTTAATGGTTTGTTAAAAATTGGCTCACAAATGGCGCGGATATTGATTTCTAGCTCTTCTACATTGGTGTCGGCTGGCACCCAGCCCGATTCAATGTGCGCCACCGCGACATCGCGGTAATCGCGATTAAAAAACGCTAAAAAATTGCGCGCAAGATAATATTTATCGGTGTCATTCAGTGTGCCCATAATGCCGAAATCCAGTGCAATAAAACGCCCATCATCTGCTACTTGAATGTTGCCAGGGTGCATGTCGGCATGAAAAAAGCCATCGCGAAATACTTGCGTAAAAAATATTTCTACGCCGTCGTGCGCAAGCTGGCTTAAGCTTAAGCCCTTGTTTTTTAGCACTTCTACTTGACTAACAGGCGTGCCATGCATGCGTTGCATGGTCATTACCTCACGGCGGCAAAAATCCCA
Organism: Methylotenera sp.; assembly: GCA_014378845.1. Lineage (GTDB taxonomy): Bacteria > Pseudomonadota > Gammaproteobacteria > Burkholderiales > Methylophilaceae > Methylotenera_A. Next base: position 15,313 of record JACMNB010000061.1, read on the forward strand.
ATACACTTCGGGGATTAATAAAGTAGATTTGTCATTATTTTTCGGTTTAAAATTACGCGACAACTGGCTACAGTTGGCAGCTTCCAGCGTTAAATCTAATTCGTGCTGCGTATGGCGCGCAAACTCCTCCACTACTTCCATCGGTTTTAGGCGCTTGCCTTCGGTGGAGACGGTTTGTAGCAACCACGCCAGCGATTTTAACAAAGCTAAATCTTGCGAAATAACCTTAGCAATGCCGGGTCGCAGCACTTTTACCGCGACTTCTTGCCCATCCATTAAATGCGCAAAATGCACTTGCGCGACTGATGCGCTGGCCACAGCAACCGTGTCAAACTGGCTATAGACTTGGTTAAGCGGTAAGCAAAACGCGGCTTCTATACTTTTTTGTACGTCCGCAAACGCAAATGGCGGCACTTTATCTTGCAATTTAGCGAGTTCTTCGGCCACGTCGGGCGGCAATAAATCGCGACGGGTAGACAGCATTTGGCCAAACTTTACAAACAGTGGGCCTAATTTTTCTAAAGCTAAACGTAACCTTACGCCACGCGGCTCTTCCGTATTTCTCCAAAAAAACAAGCACTTAAGTAAAAAATATAATGGTTTAAAATTAAAATGATTGGCTATAAATTCATCTAAGCCAAATTTGAAAATGACAAAAATAATGGTGAGCAAGCGAAAGTAATGCATTTATTGGCTTGCACTTTCTGCTAACTTTTTGTTTAATTTGGCAAACCGTTTTTCAAAGCGCGCCACATCACTTTTAAGCGTGTCAACATCGGCGTTAAACTGTTCTACATGGCGTTTTTTGGCCAAAATTGGCTTCTCTTCTTGCCAAAACTCGCTTAACATTTCAGCGGCGTTTTGGCTTTGTTGACGCATTTCAGTAAAGGCTTTTTGTGTGAATTCACCAATTTTAAACGCTGCAATATCGCCCGTCACATGGCTTAAATCTTCTTCAATATCCCAGCGCATATTTTGCAGCACTTTGCTGAACTCAGTGGCAAGGTGCGTATCGCCATCAATTTTAATACACATTTTTGCCGACTCATCTTTAGCCAGCAAGCGTAGCGCAAGACTGGGCGGGATGTGTACAGTCGCATCTGCTTGCGCGGTCTCACCCGCAAGGCTTAAGCTACCATCCTCTAAAATTAGCAAATTGGCTTTTAACAGCACAAAATCAAACTGTACTGTTTTGCCTGAAAACGGCATTAAATAAGGTCGCGACCAATCGTTTTGACTGGTAAGGTGTTGCAAAAATTTTGTTACTAGTGGTTTTAACATCATGGCGCTAACATTACAGCTTATAACCTTTGTGTATAGCCACCACGCCCGCGCTTAAGTTGTAGTAATCCACCTTACCTAAACCCGCATCAATCATCATTTGTTTGAGTGTTTCTTGGTCGGGGTGCATGCGGATACTTTCAGCCAAATATTGGTAGCTGGTCGCATCTTTGGCAAGCAATTTTCCCATTAGCGGCAATAACTTAAAGGAATATGCATCGTATAGTTTTTCAAGGGGCTGCCATACTTTCGAGAACTCCAATACCAGCAAGCGCCCACCCACTTTTAGTACGCGCTGCATTTCTTTTAGGGCAACATCCTTGTGCGTCATATTGCGCAAACCAAATGCCACAATCACGCAATCAAACTGTTCATCAGCAAACGGCAAGGCTTCAGCATTGCACTGCATGGCTGGCACATTCAAGCCCGCGTCTATCATGCGGTCGCGACCCACGGAGAGCATGCTGGCGTTAATGTCGGTTAAAATAACTTCTCCATCAGAACCCACTTTTTTGGCGAATAATTTACTTAAATCGCCGCTGCCGCCCGCAATATCTAATACGCTGTCGCCCGTTTTTACGCCGCTAATATCCACTGCAAAGCGCTTCCAGCCACGGTGCATGCCGGCCGACATCACATCGTTCATCAAATCATATTTGCTGGCGACCGAGTGAAAAACCTCGCCAACTTTTTGCTGTTTTTCGGCCTCGATAACATTTTTAAAGCCAAAATGTGTGGTTTTGTCTGTCATGCTAACATCCTTAAATCATGTCCATTCTTTTATGCCCAGCCATTTCAAGTTTGGCAATGTAATCTTGCCACATCGCTTCATAATGTTGGCCCAAATAATACAAATAATCCCATGAAAAAAGCCCCGTGTCGTGGCCGTCATCAAACACTAACTTGACCGCGTAATTGCCGATGGGTTCGATTGCGGTGATATTCACAAGCTCTTTACCAAGTTGCAGTGTTTCTTGTCCTGCGCCGTGGCCGCGCACCTCGGCACTGGGCGAATGCACGCGCAAAAACTCGCAACTCAACATACATTCGGTGTTGTTATCGAACTTAATTTCCAATAGTTTAGACGCTTGATGTAAGCGAATATCAATTGGGCGTGGTGAATCTGGACTTAAACCGCTCATATACAAGACAAAATAAACAAAATAAGATGATAGCAGATGCCGACTAGTCGCTCGTCAATTAGCGATTTTTGTCACAACTTTTTTATTCGGGCCCCGTTTGTCGTTAAAAAACCACCACTCATCAGAAACTAGATTAAATATTGAAGGAGAGGTTGCTGATTTATTGGAATATTTTTTATAAACTGATACAGTGTAGCTAGTAAAAAAGTAGTCATATTGCAACTACTTTTGGGGAAACATATGGCAGAAAATAAATTAGCACATCAATTTGCAGCTTACTCTGAATGGCGTAAAGCATTGGTGGACAGTATTTGCGATTATCGCAGCTGGCTCAACGAGCAAGAGCTGAACGACGCGCAGATAGACCAACGCATCACCAATTTGCTTGAACGCTTGCGCGAAGATAAGCTAAACGTGGCTTTTGTGGCAGAGTTTTCACGCGGTAAATCGGAGCTCATTAACGCGATTTTCTTTGCCGATTATGGTCAACGTTTGCTGCCATCATCTGCAGGTCGCACCACCATGTGTCCAACCGAATTATTGTACGACCCAGCCAAGCCAACGGCCATCTCGATGTTGCCGATTGACACGCGCTCGTCTGATGCCACCACCACCGAATACAAGCGCTATCCTGACGAGTGGCATACCGTGCCTTTTAACGTAGACAACAATGAAAGCATGATTGCGGCGTTTAAAGAAGTGAGTAGCACCAAGCGCGTAACTACCGAAGAAGCTGAAAAATACGGTTTGTATGATCCTAACAACTCAGACGATGCGATGAGCTTAAACAAAGACGGCAGTATTGATATTCCTTGTTGGCGTTATGCCATGATTAACTTTCCACATCCTTTGTTAGAACAAGGCTTGGTGATTTTAGATACGCCAGGCTTAAATGCGATTGGTACCGAGCCTGAATTAACGCTGAACATGCTGCCAAACGCGCATGCAGTGCTGTTTATTTTGGCGGCCGATACGGGCGTAACTAAATCTGAAATTGATGTATGGCGCCAATATATTAGCGGCACGCGTTGGAAGCAAAAAGGTCGCTTGGCGGTACTCAATAAAATTGACGGCCTGTGGGACGAGCTGAAAAACGAAGCAGAAATTGAAAAAGAGATTAACAAGCAAATTAAAACCAGTGCAGAGTTGTTGGGTTTAGAAACCAATCAAATCTTCCCAACATCTGCGCAAAAAGGCTTGTTAGCTAAAATTAATGGCGATGATGCATTATTAGCGCAAAGCCGTTTGCCAGAGCTTGAAAAAGCGCTGTCTGATGAGCTAATTCCATCCAAAAAAGAAATCGTCCGCGATAACACTAAAAACGAGATTGAAGACTTAATCGGCAACTCAAACATGATTTTGGATTCTCGCGTGGCTGGCGTGGTTGAGCAGCTTGAAGAGCTGAAAGGCCTGCGCGGCAAAAACGAAGACGTGGTTGAACACATGATGAACAAAGTGAAGGTAGATAAAGAAAACTTTGAAAAAGGTTTACAACGCTTTCAAGCGCTACGCAGCGTTTTCTCGCAGCAAACCAATAAATTGTTTACTTTATTGGGCATGGAGGCGCTAAAAATGCAAGTGCATAACACGCGTGAAGCCATGTTAAAAGCCAATTTTACCAAAACGATTCGTGATGCAATGGATCACTTTTTTGCAGAGCAAAAAGGTCGTTTAGTGCAATCAGATGCACAAATCGACGAAATTAAAAAAATGATGGACGTGATGTACGATAAGTTCAGTAAAGAGCACGGCTTGCGTAAATCGGAGCCGCCTGCGTTTTCAACTTTGCGGTATCAAAAAGAGTTAGCCAAGCTTGAGCGTGCGTATAAAGAGCAATTTAACACCGCATTTAATATGATTGCTAACGAGAAAATGACGTTAACCACCAAGTTTTTTGAGACATTGGCCAGCCGCGTGATTCATGTGTATGAAGTGGCAAACCGTGATGTAGAAAATTGGTTAAAAGCGGTAATCGCCCCTATGGAATCGCAAGTGCGCGAGCACCAATTGCAATTACGCCGCCGTTTAGAGAGCATTAAACGCATCTACAAAGCAACGGACACGCTGGAAGACCGTATTTTAGAACTGGAAAATATCGAGAAAAGCATTCGTGCACAAATGGCCGATTTGCAAATTTTGCGTCAACACATGGGAAATGCTTTGGATTTTGAAAGCGAACCAATTGAAATGGCCGCCTAAAATTTAATCTGCAAAGCGTCAATTTTAAGTATGAAAAAGCCGACGTTTAGTCGGCTTTTTTTAACACTACATTTTAAATTATGCAGTTGCCAGCATTAAACCTTTAATCTTTTGCATGGCTTTTTGCTCAATTTGGCGAATGCGCTCGGCAGAAACGCTAAATTCTGCGGCTAAATCGTGTAGCGTTAACGTTGCATTTTCAGTTAACCAACGCGCTTCCAGCACACGGCGGCTGCGTTCGTCTAAACTTTCCAGCGCTTTACTTAAACCAAGCGCTTGTGCTTTACCTGCTTGTTTCATTTCCAAATGTGTTGATGGCTCAGGACTTTCATCTTCTAAATAAGCAATTGGGCTAAAACTTTCATCGCCGTCATCGTCAATATGCGCGTCCAGCGAGATTTCATGACCGTTTAAGCGATATTCCATCTCCATAACTTCTTCTGGTTTTACATTGAGTTCGCGCGCGATGCGTTTTACTTCATCGGGATGCAACGTTTCGTGGCCATTTTTCATGCTACGCAAATTAAAGAAAAGCTTACGCTGCGCTTTAGTAGTCGCGGTTTTGACTAAACGCCAATTGCGCACAATATATTCGTTCATCTCGGCCTTAATCCAATGCATTGCGAATGAAACTAAACGCACACCGCGATCTGGGTCAAAGCGTTTGACTGCTTTCATTAGCCCAATATTACCTTCTTGAATTAAATCTGATTGTGGTAAACCGTAGCCCAAGTAGCCACGCGCGATGCTCACAACCAGCCTTAAATGCGAAACTATCAGTTGTTGCGCGGCTTCTAAGTCATTATCATTTTTTAGGCGCGTGCCTAAATCGCGCTCTTCCTCTGCCGTTAGCAGCGGGAAAGCCTTAATGGCGCGCATGTATTGATCAAAACTATCTAATGAGCCAATTGACGGTATTGTTAAAGCGTTTATGATGAAGCTCCTAAAAAATTATCAGCGAATCTTATTTTAGCACTCTCAGTTGGAGAGTGCTAGATGCAAAAAGTTTCAAACCAGTAAATGTTTGTAACAGTGTATTGCAATCTGAGCTAATTTAGGTTTGAGAGGAAGACTTAGAAACAGCAAAATAGGCAGCGATTACCCCCAGCAATAAAGCCAGTGCGCAGATGATTAAACTAACTGAAAAGTTAGGCAATCGCAGTGCAAAATTGGTTTGATAGTCCGCCACCAACGGTGCAAGCGCTTGATTAAGCTGAGTGATTACAGCCGCTGTAATCGCAAGTGCAAATAACCCGCCCAGCAAACCATACAATGCGCCCGCATACAAAAATGGCCGCCGAATAAAGCTTTTAGTTGCGCCAATCAGTTGACTTAAGTTAATCTCGGCTTGCTGCGTTAAAATCTGCATGCGAATGGTATTGCCAATCACCGCTACAATCGCAAAAGCCAACAAAGCCGCCACAATCGTTAGCGCGCTTTGGCCAAGTGCTAGCAGCGCATTTAAGCGTTTTAACCACGCGCCATTCACAATGACTTCATCTACGCCGTCCAGCTTGCTTAATATGCTTTTTAGGGTTGCAATCGATGCGTTATCTAATTGTTTTGGTTCAATTAAAAAAGCATCTGGTAGCGGATTTTTTTCTAGTGAATTCAATATGTCTTTATTGGTATCGGCGGCTTGCAAATCCTTTAACGCATCATCTTTGCTGATAAATTTAAAGCGTTTGATTTGGTCTTCTTTATTTAGAGCGCTGGAAATGTTGGCAACCAAGCCGTCATCATGGTTTAAAGCCAAAAAAACACTGATTTGCGATTCACTTTTTACATTGCTGACCAGACCATTTGCGCTATCAAGCACCGCATATAATAGGCTTGGCAGGGCAACTGTCACGCCAATTGCAAGGCAAATAAGTAGCGTACTTAGCATATTTGTTTTAAAGCGGCTCAGCACCAGTTTCAGCGTCTGCGCATGCTGATATAGCCAAGCGTTCAAGTGACTGCTCCTGTACTTTGCGGGGCAGCATTTTCTGCCATCGCCATTTCAAGCTTGCCATGATTCAGATGCAATACTTTGTTGGTTGTGCCTGCACTGCCAAGCGCGTCGTGCGTGGCAATAATCACCGTCACGCCCACTTGTTGAAACGCCTTAAACAGGCTAATAATATCCGCCGCATAGTTGCGGTCTAAATTACCTGTTGGCTCATCGGCGATTAAAATAGAAGGCCGCGAAACCACTGCACGGGCGATTGCCAGCCGTTGTTGCTCGCCGCCCGATAGGGTAATTGGCATAACTTTTTCTTTGGCCAAAAGCCCAACTTTATCGAGCGCCGCGCGAATGCGTTTGCCCGCCTCATGCCCGGTAATGCCGTTAATCGCCAGCGGCAGCGCGACGTTGTGATAACAATTGCGGTCGTACAACAATTTGTGGTCTTGAAACACCATGCCAAATTGGCGGCGCATAAATGGCAGCGTGGCTTCTTTTAGCTTGCTTACATTTTGGTTGTTGATTAATACGATGCCAGAAGTAGGGCGCTCAATCGTCGCAATCAGCTTTAGCAGCGTGCTTTTGCCAGCGCCAGAATGCCCCGTGACGTACACCATATCGCCGCGCGCAATGCTAAAACTCACGCCAGTCAGTGCCTCGTGGCTGCCAGGGTAGCGTTTGGTGACATTGTCGAAAGTAATCATGGTTTAGATTATAACGTTAAACACTTACACAGTCATTCTGAGCACAGCGAAGAATCCAGCTTTTATTCCCTCGCCTTTTAAGGGAGAGGGCTAGGGTGAGGGTAAAGTGGTGGAATTTGAAACAAGTCGGGGTTGCCCGACGGCAAGTTACTTTCTTTTGCTTAGTCCTTGCAGAAAGTAACCAAAGTAAACGACACCCCCTGCCATGGCCTGCGGCTTCCCTGCGCTACTCGACCAATCAGGCGGCTGCGGAACTCGCTGCGCTCTTAAGACCGGAAGGGTCTTCCCCAACCTCACTAAGTGCTAAAGCACTAAGTCGGTTGTGACACTAATCGCTGAAAACTCCTGATTCGTCTGCGTTGTACCCGCAAGGGGCATGTCCGCCAAGTGCCCGCACCTATGTGGCGATCTTGACGCCATCGGCATGGCAGCAGGGAATTGAAAGTCAAAACCAAGTACCACCGTAATTCTGAGCGTAGCGAAGAATCCAGCATTTATAAGACGTCAGTAAGCCATGCGGATTGCAGCGAATGCAAGAATTTTCAAAAGGCGGATTAGGCTGCGTTAATCGGCCTACGAGCTAAGGTTTCTACTTAAGAACGCCATTCGAAATTAAACTTTTGTGATGTTCGTTGATTTCAGAAACGACGTGGTGTCCTTTATTAATGTGTGTAAGAAATATTTCACTTGTTTTAGTGTATCTATGGCCAATACGAACAGAGTAGGATTTAAAAAGCCAACTAAAAAAAGTTTGAAACATTACTGCACCATCTAGGTCTCTCCATAAAACTCCGTTTACACCTTTAGACCATGGAAAAATACCAGAATATACCCAAACACCAGTATCGTCATAATAAAGACTATAACTACGATTAAGTAAAGTTTGATACAAAACATAACTAAATGCCAATAATGTGGCAACTAAACCTAGTTTCCAGGAGTAGCCCCAGATGGCCACACATATAGGTAAAAATACAATTGTCGAAAGTAAAATGAGGCCAATATATGCAGTCCATGATTTACCGCTTAAATTTTTAACTTCAGAAGGATTGCCAGCTAGAATTTTTTGTTCCATTTATTTATTTCTTTCTTTTATAGTTAAACTTCTGATTTGAATTCCAGCTCTTAAAATTATATCTTAAGTTACTCAATCAATCATCGCATCCACAAAAGCTTGCGCGCTAAATGGCCGCAAATCATCTATCGCTTCGCCGATGCCAATAAAGCGAATCGGAATAGGGCGTTGCCTTTCATTTGTTAAATGGGCAATCGCAGCAATGACGCCGCCTTTAGCGGTACCGTCTAGTTTGCTTAACACCAAACCCGTAACGCCTAGTGCGTCGTCGAAGGCTTTGACTTGGCTGACTGCGTTTTGCCCAGTGTTGGCGTCAATTACGAGCAAGATTTCGTGCGGGGCGCCAGGGTAGGCTTTGTTGATGACGCGTTGCACTTTTTTTATTTCGTCCATCAAGTTATTTTGTGTGGGCAAGCGGCCTGCGGTGTCGGCAATCACAATGTCGATTTTTTTGGCGATGGCAGAATTGACCGCATCAAAAATCACCGCGGCTGGGTCGCCACCTTCTGATGCAATTACGGTTACTTCGTTGCGCTCGCCCCATACTTGCAATTGCTCGCGCGCGGCGGCGCGAAATGTGTCTCCGGCGGCGATTAACACGGTGTTGCCTTCTGCCTGAAAACGCTTGGCTAGCTTGCCTATTGTTGTGGTTTTGCCCGCGCCATTAACGCCCACCATCATAATAACAAAGGGCAAATGGTTTTCGGTATCTAGGCGGATTTCTAAGGGCTTTAATACGGTTAATAGCTCGGCTTTCAAGGCTTGTTTTAAGGCCGTTGTATCTTCTAAATTCTCGCGTTTAACGCGTTTTTTAAGATTGTCTAGCAGCTTTTGCGTGGCTGCAACACCAATATCAGACGTGAGTAAAATCGTCTCTAATTCTTCATACGTTTCGGCATCAATTTTGCCGCCGCCAAACAGTGCATTTAGCTGTCCGCCTAATAAATTGCGGGTTTTGGCCAAACTTTGTTTTAAGCGCTGGGCAAACCCAATTTCGTCTGCACCTATACGTTCTGAGAATGCGGGCTCGATTGGCGTATCAATTTTTGCAGACTCATCGGGGTTTTTTTTAAAAATATTAAACATGGCGCACTTATAAAAATTACTTGAAAAAATTGACGTGAAAGTTTTATTTATTGCGTATTTTAATCGTAAACTAACGCCTACGCACGAACTAAACTAATTTCTGCTGTGTCTTTAGTAAGTTGTTAAATGCATTTTTAGAAAGATAATTGTGATTACAAAAAAAATTAAAGTGTTAACATTTATTTTAAGTTGCTTTCCGGCTTTTGCCTTCGCAGCCGATATTAAAGAATTTAGCTTAAAAAACGGCCTAAAATTAATCGTACAAGAAGATCATCGCTCGCCAGTAGTGGTATCGCAAGTGTGGTATCGCGCGGGCAGCCTTGATGAAGTCAATGGCAAAACTGGCGTGGCACATTTACTAGAACACATGATGTTTAAAGGCACAAAAAAAGTTCCTGCAGGCCAGTTTTCACGATTAATAGCGGCAGCCGGCGGTAAAGAAAATGCCTTTACTGGCAACGATTACACCTGTTATTTTCAACAATTAGAAAAATCACATCTGCCCCTATCGTTTAAATTAGAATCTGACCGTATGGCGAATTTGAATATTACGGATGAAGAATTTTCAAAAGAAATTAAAGTGGTGATGGAAGAGCGCCGCTGGCGCACCGAAGATAAACCGCAATCAAAAGTCAATGAGCAGTTTCAAGCCACCACTTACCGCGCGCACCCTTATGCAAGGCCAGTGGTGGGCTTTATGAATGATCTTGAAAATATGACTGCCGCCGATGCGCGTGAATGGTACAACAATTGGTATGCCCCCAATAATGCAACTATTGTTGTGGTGGGCGATGTTAAGGCGCAAGACGTTTATAAGCTGGCAGCCCAATATTTTGGCGGCATAAAACCGCATGCCTTGCCTGAACGCAAGCCACAAGTTGAGCCCGCGCAAATTGGCGAGCGTCGCGCGGTGGTTAAGGCGCCAGGCAAGCTGCCCTATTTGATGATGGGATTTCATGCGCCAACTTTACTGGGTTTAGAATCAACCAATGCAACTAAAACACCAGAGCAAGAGTGGGAGCCCTATGCGCTAGAAGTGCTGGGCGGCGTGTTAAGCGGCAATGACTCAGCTAGATTGAATCAAAAATTGGTGCGTGAGACTTCAATTGCCGTGGATGTCGGTGCAGGATTTGACGCAACTGCAAGAGGTCGCGAGGCTTTGTTTGAGTTAAGCGGTACGCCAAGTGAAGGCAAAACGGTGGCTGAGCTTGAGGCTGCATTAATTACTCAAATTGAACTAATTAAAACGGGCGGCGTGACCCAGCAAGAGCTAGACCGCGTGAAAGCGGCGGTGATTGCAACCGATGTGTATCAGCGTGACAGTATGTTCTACCAAGGCATGCAAATTGGCCAACTGGTGACCATGGGCTATGATTGGCACATGCTGAAGACTTATCCTGATAAGTTAAAGGCGATTACCAGCGAGCAAGTGCAAGCGGTAGCCAAGAAATATTTGGTGAAAGATAATATGACGATTGCCACGCTAGACCCGCAGCCGATAGATCCGAATGCGAAGCCGGTCGGCAAACCCCACGTGCACTAAAATAAAAATGCAAACCTTGTCGTCATACGTCGTTACGCAAAACCTCATGTACACAAACGTACATGTCGGTATTTCGTGCCTAGTCTGACTTAAAGCTTTGCATTTTTAGTTGTAAAACTTTGCTAGTTAATATTAGAAACTGATTTTTATATTTCCGTCATTCCCGCGCAGGCGGGAATCCATTTTAAGGTTTTAGAATGAAAAAATTGCAATTTATTATTGTTTTAGTCGCGAGTCTATTTGTATTAAATGCCAACGCTGCTGTCAAAATAAACCATTGGCAAACTTCGGCTGGTTCAGATGTCTATTTTGTCGAGAATCACGACTTGCCAATTATCGATATGGCGGTGAATTTCCCCGCGGGTAGCGCACGTGATACGGTTGCCACATCGGGCGTGGCTGGCGTGACGCGTTATATGATGACGCTAGGCGCAGCAGGCATGAGCGAGGAAGTGATTACTAACAAGTTTGCTGATATTGGCGCTATTTCAAGTGGCGAGTTGGATGTTGACCGTGCCGCATTTAAGTTGCGTACTCTCACATCGGAAAGCACAAAAGCACTGGAAACATTTAATGCAATTTTGCACAAACCAGACTTTCCAGATAGCGTTTTAACCCGCGAAAAAGTACGTATTATCGCTGGTATTAACGAAGCCGCAACCATGCCAGAGAGCATTTCTAGCAAAGCATTTATGAAAGCGTTGTACGGCGCGCACCCTTACAGTTTGGATGAAAGCGGTGAAGTGGACACGATTACGGCAATGAAACGTGATGACTTAATCGCGTTTTATAATCAATATTACAGCGCAAAAAGTGCGGTAATCGCCCTCATTGGCGACATGACAGAGGCACAAGCGCGCACTATTGCAGAAACGACTTCTAGTGGTTTGCCGCAAGGCGCAGCAGTCACAAAAATTGTAGAAGTGACTCTTCCAAGCGCGGCAAATAATCAAAGCATCAGCCACCCCGCTACACAAGCACATATTTTACTGGGCTACCCAGGCATTAAACGCGGCGATGCGGATTACTTTCCGCTGTATGTGGGCAACTATATTTTGGGCGGCGGCGGCTTTGTGTCGCGCTTAACGGAAGAAGTGCGTGAAAAACGCGGCTTAGTTTACAGCGTTTACAGCTATTTTATGCCGATGGCCGAGCTTGGCCCGTTTCAAATTGGCTTGCAAACTAAAAAAGACCAAGCGGGTGAGGCGCTGAAAGTGGTTAACGAAACGGTGGCAAAATACATACAAGGTGGCCCGACTGAAAAAGAGCTAAAAGCTGCAAAAGATAACATTATCGGCGGCTTTCCCATGCGCATTGATAGCAATGGCAAAATTTTAGATTACTTAAGCGTGATTGGCTTTTATAAATTGCCAATGACCTATTTGGATGATTTTAATAAGTCGGTCGCAAAAGTGACGACCAAACAAATTAAAGAAGCGTTTCAACGCCGTATTAAACCAGAGAACTTTGTCAGCGTGACAGTTGGCGCACAGTAAAAAGTTTGTCATTCCGTGCTTGACACGGAATCCAGCTTAGTTAAATTCAATAGATTCCGACTTCCGTCGGAATGACAATTAGCTTGCTTTTGGTTAAGCTACTGCTTTTAGCTAAACCGAATTAATTTTGCCACCTTTAAAACCCACAAAAAAATTCAGCACCACTAACCAAGTCCGCATCAATGCAGGGGTTTGGCGCAGTCGCTTGCTTAAATTCCCCAATGCTGAAGGCTTGCGCCCAACACCAGAGCGGGTGCGCATTACCGTGTTTAATTGGCTCGGGCAAGATTTAACGGGCAAAACCTGCCTTGATTTATTTGCAGGCACGGGTGCTTTTGGGTTTGAAGCGCTTTCACGCAACGCCAAACAGGTGACGATGGTAGAAAATTCGCGCCCAGCCTACAACGCGCTTCTGCAAAACCAAACGCAGCTTTACAATCAAACAAGTTTAAAAGCCGAAAATTGCCAAATTTTGAATCAAGATGCGCTATTATTTTTAAGTGATCACACACAAAAATTTGACGTGATTTTTTGTGATCCGCCATACCATAAAAGCTGGCTAGATAAGCTATTCCCGATTTTAAATCAACATCTTAATGCAGATGGCATGCTGTATGTGGAAGTAGAATTTGAAATAAAATCGGATGAAAATTGGCAAGTAATTAAGCAAAATAAAGCAGGCAGTGTTTACTATCATTTGCTAAAATCGGCTTAGTACAGTTTATAGCGTTTCACCGTTCGTGGTGAGCTTGTCGAACAACCATGCACAGATTTTTAATTTAAAACACCCTTCGACATGCTCAGGGCGAACGGTAATGGTCGTTAACAATAAATAACAAAGTTATTAATAAGGTTATTAATATGAGTAAAAATCGTATTGCAGTTTACCCAGGCACCTTCGACCCAATCACCTTGGGGCATGAAGATATTGTGCGCCGCGCCGCCAATTTATTTGATGAAGTGATTGTGGCTGTTGCTGGTAGCACCAATAAAGTTACATTATTTAATCTTGATGAGCGTGTGGCTTTGGCCAAAAGCGTATTTATCGATGCCAACGTAAAAGTGATTGGATTCAATAGCTTACTGATGCAATTTGTGCAAGAGCAGGGCGCGCAAATGGTGATTCGTGGCCTGCGCGCAGCCAGTGATTTTGAATATGAGTTTCAGTTAGCAGGTATGAATCGCAAGCTGTTTCCTCAATTGGAAACGCTATTTTTAACCCCTGCCGAGCAGTATATGTTTGTATCATCTAGTTTGGTGCGCGAGGTTGCAAATTTGGGCGGCGATGTGAATCAATTTGTGTCGCCAACAGTAGAAGCTGCGATAAAAAACAAGTTGGGCAAAGCGTAATTTAATGGCTTTAATGATTACCGATGAATGCATTAATTGCGACGTGTGCGAGCCAGAATGCCCAAACGGCGCGATTTATCAAGGCCAAGAGATTTACGAGATTAACCCCAATTTATGCACCGAATGCGTTGGCCATTTTGATAAGCCGCAATGCGTCATTGTGTGTCCTGTGAATTGCATTCCGCTTGACCCCGAGGTGGTAGAAACGAAGGAGCAATTAATGGCAAAATATTATTTATTAACCAACCAACAATTACTGTAGGAGCGCAGTTTATTGCGCGAATTTTGCTTTCGCGATTTGAAAAGCGCTCCTACAACAACATTAAGGATTCAAAATGAGAGTATTACACACCATGTTACGCGTGGGCGATTTAGATCGCTCTGTTAAATTTTACACCGACGTGCTGGGCATGAAATTGCTACGCACTAGCGATTACCCGGACGGCGAATTTACGCTGGCATTTGTGGGTTATGGCAATGAATATGACAACACCGTGCTGGAGCTGACTTACAATTACGGCAAAACGTCATATGAGATGGGCGGCGCCTACGGCCACCTGGCGATTGAGGTCGATGATGCTTACAAAGCTTGCGATGCAGTTAAACTGGCGGGCGGTAATGTGATTCGCGAAGCAGGACCAATGAAACACGGTACGATTATTATTGCGTTTATCGAAGACCCAGATGGCTACAAAATTGAGTTTATTCAAAAAGGTAGCATCGAATATCCACGTTAATCATTTGATTTTAGAGGAAGCAATTAATGTCAGCAAAGCTTAAAGTTTTTACATCGCCATCTGCCTTCCCCAATCCGCAACGTTTGCGCTTATTTCAGTTTGAAAAAGGCATTAATCAGCACATTGAAGAAGTAGTTTACGATATGGCGCCAGGCGGCGACCAGCGACAATGGCCGCATCTTAAAATGAACCTGTGGGGCGAGACCCCCACCATGCGGCTAGCAGATGGTAGCTTTATGAGTGAATCAGTCGCCATTAGCCTATATTTAGATAACCTGTTTGAAGGTCGCAAATTATTTGGCGAAACACCCAAAGAACAAGGCTTAATTAGCATGTGGGATAGTCGTATTTGGGTGCAAATTTTGTATCGAATTACCACCGATTTTCACGTGAGGCTACAAGGTTTAGGGCCAAAAATTGAGCTCACCAGCAACCCGCAATGGGGCGAACATTGCCGTAAAGAGGCGTTAAGCCACGCCAGTTTGGTGAATCAGCATTTATCTGATGGCCGCGAATGGCTAATTGGCGGAAAAGAACCCACTTTTGCCGATATTACTTTGTGTACGTCCATCGCGTTTTCAAAATTTGGCCCTGTGCAAACGCCACTCGATGAGCGTTTTGAACATTTGCACCACTTTTGGCAACGCTGGCAAACGCGTGAGAGTTTTAAACACGCTTATGCCGATGGCGCTGGGCTAGACGAACTTGCTCATCTAATTACAAAATAACCTAGAGTGAGTGCATTTAATTAAAAAGTAAAAAACGTGCATAACAAAGTGGCACTTCTAAAAGCTTGCGAACTCGCTCTGGCTGGCCATTGGGAGGGTGCACACAATATTGCGCAAGATTATTCTGATGACACCGCCAACTGGATTCATGCGGTATTGCACAAAATTGAAGGTGATTCGTCTAACAGCAGGTATTGGTATGCCAAAACTAAAGGCAAAAAATATGAAGACTTTAGTGAGGCAAATACCGAACTAATAGTGATTCAAAATAGCTTAAATCCACCGTAAAACGCATCATAGAATTGCATGGCGGTGTAAGCCTTAGGAATACCGGCTTACACAGACATGTCAGTACAGTTAACCATTAAATGCTTCAGACGGGTTTATGAAAAACATCTTCTTCCAGCCTTGCGTGCCAGTCGAAAATTGCCAAGGGTAGGGCACAAGTGAAAGCACGCTGTAGTGCAAATGTGGCGGCTTGCCTTTGGCATTGCCGCTATCGCCCACGCTGCCAATCACATCGCCTTTATTAGCCATGCCACCACTTTTGGTGTAAATGTTTTGCAAATGCGCGTAATAATAGATGCGCCATTTTGGGCCAAGCACCGCGATTACATTGCCGCCCATTGCGATGTTGCCTGTAAACAGCACCAAACCGCTGGTACTGGCTAACACTGGTGTGCCTTTTTTAGCGAAAATATCAATGCCTTTATGCACGCCCGATTTGCCCCACGGCGCAAACCAAAAACTGTTCACGTTCCAGTCTTTAGCTGTGGCATTTTGTACCGGAATCACCCTGCGCTGGGGGATGCATAAGCCCAGCGCGAGGATGATTGCCATTATTTTTAATAGCTTAGCCACATTGACCAACCTTACATTCAATTACTTCAATGTCACTAATAAAATCAGAAAAACCAAATTCAGACCATTTTTCACCGTCGCGAGTAAAGCTAAACTCGGTAGAGCAAAATAAATTTTCTGGTTCAAGTGACGCATATTCAATGTAAGTTAACCTACCACTAAGTATGTTTTTAATATCATATGAAAGGACACAATTTAATGCTGATGAGCATATAAAGTAAATTATAAATAAACTCATTACTATAATTAAAATTATTCGAGCATAAAATTCGTCAGTTTTCTGCATGATTAATCTTTAAACCACGTCGTAAGCAGAATGTTGTTGAGGCACATCTTTACTGCTAATTTGATACCAATCGACTTTGCGCGTAATAATCATCACCAAAGCCAGTAAGCCGAATACCAGTAAAGAGCCCATAAGCAGCGCATTATCCTCACTTGCCAAAATGCCGTACAGCGCGCTATATAAAGCTGTGAGCATGCTGGCGAATATGAAGCCATTAGCCCTACTTTTTAATACATAGCTTAAGTAATAACCAAGCAACAATACGCACGCGGCACTGGCCGATAAGTAGGCGTAGGCAAAGCCAATGCGCTCTGCAAGAGAGATGAGTAGCAAGTAGAACATTGCCATCGCCAAACCCACAAATGTGTATTGCGCAGGGTGAATGCGTAGGCGTTTTAAAATCTCAAAAATGAAAAAGCCTGCGAAGGTTAAGCCGATGAATAATAAGCCATATTTTGTTGCGCGATCGGATTGGCTATACACGTTGATGGGTACTATAAAGCCCACAGATAGGGATTCTAAGTTTTCTGCTTTGCCACCGCTTGTTAGCATGCTCATTAAAGCTGCTTGATTGTTGCTAGAAAGTGACGACACGGCCCACTTTGCGCTAAAGCCATCTTGAC
>JACMNB010000062.1 GCA_014378845.1 Methylotenera sp.
CCAGTCACCCGATTTTCCGCCATGTTTTTCTAGCAACTTAATGTTCGAAATCGTCATGCCGCGATCTACCGCTTTGCACATATCGTATATCGTCAGTAAGCCTACGCTCACTGCAGTTAGCGCTTCCATCTCTACACCCGTTTGGCCTGTGGTGTCACACTGCGCGGTGCAGGTGATGGTTGTAGCCGTTTCGTCAATTTCAAACGTTATAGCAACCTTAGTGAGCGCAATGGGGTGACAAAGTGGAATTAAATCGGCTGTTTTTTTGCTGGCTTGAATCGCAGCAATGCGCGCTACGCCCAGCACATCGCCTTTTTTGGCATCGCCAAACTGAATGAGCTTTAAGGTGGCAGGTAACATAGTGATAACACCGCTGGCAACCGCGCTGCGCTTGGTTTGTGGCTTATCGCCTACATCCACCATGTGCGCTTGGCCGCTGGCGTCAAAGTGCGTTAATTGACTCATAAATACATTCTCATTACAAAACCTACTGAACTTGACTAATAAAGTAGTTATCATAACAACAATGAAATTTAAAACTCAAATTTTTGTAAAAACATGGCTAATTGCCAGCATTTTTGCTGCAAATAGTGCAATGGCCGTTGAGCCCGCAACACCAAACGCGACGTTATCGGGCAAGCCATATTCTGCGCCCACCAACCTAGACACCAGCTTGCCCGATTTGGGCGATATCTCGCAAACTGTGCTTACGCCGCAAGATGAAGAGCGCATTGGTGCGCAAATTATGCGCGACGTTTCTAACAGTGACGAAGTAGTGCAAGATATTGAAATTATTGATTATTTAAACGAACTTGGCAATCGCCTAGTGGCAGCCAGCAGTGACAAATTACAAAAATTCAATTTTTTCGTCGTGCAAGATAACTCGATTAACGCCTTTGCAATGCCGGGCGGCGTCATAGGCGTGCACACAGGTTTAATTGCGGTGTCGAATAGCGAATCGGAGCTGGCTAGTGTGTTGGGCCACGAGATTGGTCATGTATCGCAGCACCATTTGGCGCGCATGCTGGCATCGCAAAAGTACGATACCTTTAAAAATATTGCGGGTATTGCCTTGGCCTTACTGGTCGCGCGTAGCAATCCTGAGCTTGCCAATGGTGCGCTGGCAGCATCAAGCGCGGCAGGCGTGCAGCGCCAGCTTGATTACACGCGCGAGCATGAGCGCGAGGCTGATAGAGTTGGTTTAAGCATTTTGGACGCAGCTGGTTTTGATGTGCGCGCCATGGCCGCATTTTTTACCACTTTGCAACGCGGTACGCGCTTTACTGAAGGTACGGCGCCTAGTTTCTTACGCACCCATCCACTCACGGCGGAGCGCATTAGCGATGTAGCTAATCGTGTTGAAAGCATGCCATATCGCCAAGTGACTGACAGCTTGACATTTAACTTGGTGAAAGCCAAATTGCGCGCCAATACTGGGCTGGCGCAAGATGCGGTTGAGCAATTTCAAGACAATATTAAAGATCAGCGCTTTGCCAACGAAACCGCCGAGCATTACGGTTTGGCGGTGGCAATGCTGCGTAAAAATGATGTAATTGGCGCGCAAAACCAGATGCAATGGCTGCGTAAAAGTACACAAAAAAATAGTAGGCCAAATAATGAGAAAGGCGCCGTTATCCAAAGTGCTTTGATTGAAAGTGCATTGATTGAAAGCGCGCTTAATGAAAACCCAATGATTGAAACGTTAGCCGCCCGTATTGCAGTGGCACGTAATAATCCACTCGCGGCGGCAACCCAATATGCCAGAGGCCTGAGTAGGTTTCCCGCATATCGTGGCTTAATATATGGCTATGCTGAACATTTTTTGGCCATTAATCAACCGGATAAAGCCATTAAATTAGTGCAAGATAAACAAAGTGTATACCCAAATGACGCCTATTTTTATGACGTTTTAGCCAAAGCTTATGCGCTAAAAAACAAAAATTTGTTGCGTTTTCAAGCCCAGGGCGAGGCCTATTATCGCCAATATAATTTGCAAAAAGCCATCGAACAAATGGAATTGGCGGCCAAAGCCAAAGACGGCAATTTTTACGAGCAATCGATTGTGGAAGCGCGCTTAAAACAGCTGCGCCGCTTGGAAGAAAACGAAAAGTTGGCAGACAAGCGGTTAAGTTGACGCTTGAGAAATCTAAACCTGAGAAATTTAAACGTTGAGAAATTTAAACTTTGAGAATTTAAACCATGCAAAGACGTGAATTTTTAACCCTTTTTTTGGGTGCATTGGCGGTAACAATGCTGCCAATCAATGCGCTGGCAACCGCATGGAATAAGTCTTGGAGCAAGGCTGCGTTTGAAGCGACTAAGTTAGATGAAGCGACTAAAGGCTTAAACATTAGCACCGAAACACCAAGCCAAGACATTGATATTATCGCACCAGATCGCGCTGAAAATGGCGCGGTGGTACAAATTGAAATTACCAGCAATATTAAAAACACCGAAAGTATTACTGTGCTGGTTGAGCATAATCCCACGCCCTTAATAGGCATTTTTAACTTTAGTAATGGTGCGCTACCATTTGTAATTACACGCATTAAAATGGCCGAAGATTCGGATTTAAAAGTCATTGTAAAAGCAGATGGAAAATTTTTTAGCAATACCAAAAAAGTTGTCGTTTTAGAAAATGGGTGCGGTTAATGGCAACCTTAACAGATAGCGCAAGAAAAGATAGCGCAAGAAACATGCGCATGAGCGCTAAATTAAAAGACGGCATTACCGAAGTGAAAATGGTGATTAACCATCCGATGGAAACTGGCCGCAAAAAAGATGATTTTGGGCAATTAATTCCAGCGCATTTTATTCAGCAATTATTGGTGACACTCAATGAAAAGCCAGTGTTCGAGACACAATGGGGCACCGGCATCGCCAAAAATCCTTACCTAACTTTTCGCATAAAAGGCGCAAAAGTGGGCGATAAATTAGAGACGAATTGGGTGGATAATTTGGGCGAAACGGGTGTTGGCGAAGTAATAGTAGCGGCCGCTTAAGATTTTTTAATCATTATGGAATCACCGTAGTAAACAAATATACGGCAAAAATAACCAATAAAATCACCCCTTGCAATACATTAGTGCGGCCTGTTGCTAATGACAATGATGAAACAAAAAGAGCCAATAACAACAAGATGGCCGATTTCATATCAATGCCTAAAATCAGTGTCCAGCCCATTATTAATGATAAAATAGCGACGGCTGGAATGGTTAAGCCAATGCTAGCAAGGGCAGAACCTAATGCCAAATTAAGGCTAGTTTGAAACATATTGTTACGCGCGGCTCGCACCGCAGCTAGGCCTTCTGGCAACAACACGATGGCCGCGATAATAACGCCTACCAATTTATGTGATGCGCCAATACTAGCAACTAAGACTTCTATACTTGGGGCGAGCGATTTGGCCAGCAGTACAACCGCCACCAAACAAACCAATAGCAAGCCAGCACTTAATATAGCAGTGTTTGTTGAGCTGCTTGGTACATGTAGCGTCGCAGCATCTAACTCAATATCGGCGGCATCTAAAAAATAGTTTCTGTGGCGAATTACCTGCACAAATACAAATGTGCCATATAGAATCAAAGAAACCACTGCAATAAATGCCAGCTGGCCATTGCTATACATGGGGCCAACCGTGGTAATGGTGTAGTTAGGTAATATCATGGTGAGTACCACAATGGCGGCAAGTGTAGTTAGCGCTGCATTAGCGCCATGCAGTTTAAACACTTGCTCTTTATACAAAACGCCGCCAATGAGTAAACACAAGCCCACAATACCAGTTACGATAATCATCACCACAGCAAACACGGTGTCGCGCGCCAATGCCGCTGTTTGAGCACCACCAGTCAACATTAGCGATAAAATGAGAGCTACTTCGATAATCGTAATGGCAATGGCTAGTAAAAGGGTACCAAATGGCTCGCCAAGCTTGTGCGCTACTACTTCTGCATGATGCACTGCTGCTAGCACCGCGCCAATTAAACCTGCCGCCATGACAAATAAATAAACATCACCAAAACATTGATGAAGGCCTAGTTGCGCACTTGCTAGAACTAACCACGCCGCCACAGGAGCGATAATTGGCCAAACTGCGGCTGGCATCCATTTATTTAGCTTATTTCTCATACTTTTTGTTGTGTTAAAGCAGGATTTTATAGTAGAGGCTTAATGGGCGTTAATTGGTATATTAGCACCTTATTACGCTTTGCAAGCGTTACATATTGGTCAGGTTTATCAGTCGCCGCGTTCCAGCTATTTTCGGGCTGCATATCGGTTTCTATCGCGCTTTGCACTTGGTTGGCTAAGCCCGTATCTTCTACAATCACTCCCACCTCGGTATTCAAATTTTGCGAGCGCGGATCGAAATTAAATGTGCCGATAAACACTGTTTTTCCGTCCACCACCATGGTTTTGGCATGTATTGCAAAATTGGCTGCAAAACTGGGCGACTTGGCATTAGTAAGCGAAACGTGCGTAACCATTTGCTGCTTGATTTGCGCATCTGGTTTAAATTCAAAAATTTCAATACCCATTTTTAGCAGTGCGTCGCGCTGATTGCGGTAACCGCTAAAAGCTTGAATATTGTCGGTTGAAGCCAGTGAGTTGGTGCTAATTTGCACCTTTACGCCACGCTTAATGGCGGCTTTAAATAACTTTTTGGCCTGTGCTGACATCACCAAATAGGGTGATTGAATCACAATTTGATCTTTTGCATTATCGACCAATTGTGCCAATTTTTCAGTCGTTTTTCCGCCGCCGCCCATCAAATATTTCATATGATTTTTGCCTGGCGTGTCGCTAATAAATTCCACATTTGTCCAAACTACTTGCTCGGCCAAGTCGCCAAAAGCTTGCGAGGTTGCGGCTATTTCTTGCTTAAAATTAGTCGAGAAATTATCAGGATTATTGGCGTAAGCGTGCAGTTTGCTATAAATCGCTTGAATCTCAACATCGTTTATGCTGACGTGTTTTTGCATCAAACCAAGTCCATCGTATAACTCCTCCACCGGCGCGCTAAGCGGGCTAGCCCAAAAACGCTCAAAACTTGCTGTCATGTTTTTTACAGTTTCGCCCAGCAGCATCGCATCGCGGTCGCGAAAGTTAAAGGTTTTGTTGTAGCCAAAATATTCGGCTGCCATATTGCGCCCGCCGGTAATCGCCAGTTTGCCATCGACAATAAAAGTTTTGTCGTGCATGCGTTGATTAAAACCACGAAAATTAATGGCAAAATTCAATAAGCGTTTGTGAAAAGGCGTGCCAACTGAGTGCTGTGGATTGTAAATGCGAACTTCGACATTGGGATGTTTGGCGAGCGCTAGTAGTGATTTATCGGGTGCATCGACGAGCAAGTCATCCACAATGACACGCACCTTAACGCCTCTGTCAGCCGCGCGAAGCAGTGCTTCCGAAGCTAGTATGCCAATATTATCTGCGCTCCAAATAAAATATTGTACTTCGATAGATTTTTGCGCGTGGTCGGCTAGCCATGCGCGTGCTACTAAAGCATCTTCGCCAGTATCTAGCACGTAAACACCACTTTGTTGAGGATGTGCGGCAATTTGGGCATCGATAAAAGTAAGTGAATCTTCTGCGGCGTGCGCCGAGCAAGTGATGACGAAAAAAAATAACAGACCCTTGCACGCATGTTTTTTAGCCATGAAATTTCTCAAACCCGTCATTCCAGCGAAGGCTGGAATCCAGGCAAGCATCATGCTAACAGAGGCTTAAAAAGTGCAATTTTTTTTAAAATTCATCAAGTTAAATGATATTCAGTGTCACACAAGTGAATCACCGCGCTTTGAACTTCGACTGGATTCCAGCCTTCGCTGGAATGACGGTACATGCATGTTTATGTAAAAATCTGAAGCGATTGTTAAATCTAGCAAAGTTATCGATAAAACTAAGCGCATTTTAGACTTTCGATAAATTTAAGCTGACCATTTCGGCCACGCGAATGCCATCCACACCTGCCGACAAAATCCCGCCCGCGTAGCCTGCGCCTTCACCGCACGGGTACAAGCCTTTGGTATTGATGCTTTCTAATGTGTCATCATTGCGTTTAATGCGTATAGGCGCAGAAGTGCGCGTTTCAACACCAGTTAATAAGCCATCCGCCAAGTCGTAACCTTTAATCTGCTTGGCAAACGCTGGTATTGCCTCGCGAATCGCGCTAATCGCAAACTCGGGCAAGGCAGTGTTTAAGTTGCTTAAATGCACGCCAGGCGTATAACTGGGCAATACTTCACCAAATTGGGTAGAAGGTTTATTCGCCAAAAAGTCGCCAATCAATTGCGCTGGTGCGGCGTAGTTGCTGCCACCTAGGACGTAGGCTGTTGATTCTAAATCGCGCTGCAATTGCATTCCCGCAAGCGGATTGTCTGGGTAATCAACCTCTGGTGTAATGCCCACCACAATGCCCGCGTTGGCATTGCGCTCGTTGCGGCTATACTGGCTCATACCATTGGTGACGACGCGGCCAGCCTCAGATGCTGCGGCCACCACCGTGCCGCCAGGGCACATGCAAAAGCTATATACACTGCGGCCATTACTGGCGTGATGCACCAATTTGTATTCGGCCGAGCCGAGCTTGCTTAATAAATCTTCACTATAGCTATTGCCGTAACGCGCTTTGTCGATTAATGATTGGGGATGTTCAATACGAAAGCCGATTGAAAATGGCTTGGCTTCAATGTAAATATTGTTACGGTGAATCATCTCAAAGGTATCACGCGCGCTGTGGCCAACGGCTAGGACTAAATGCTTGGTTGCAATGCGCTCGCCGCTATTTAAAATAACAGCTTGCACCTGATTTTGTTCAATCTCAATATCATCCACACGACATCCAAAACGAATCTCGCCGCCAAGTGATTCAATGGTTTTGCGCATGGCTTCTACCATGCCAACCAGCCGAAACGTACCAATATGCGGGTGGCTTACGTACATAATCTCTGGCGGTGCGCCAGCCGCTACAAACTCTTGCAATACTTTACGGCCATAATGTTTTGGGTCTTTAATCTGGCTCCACAATTTGCCATCTGAGAATGTACCCGCCCCGCCCTCGCCAAATTGCACGTTCGATTCGGGGCTAAGCTCGCTTTTGCGCCAAAAGTTAAAGGTATCCTTGGTTCTTTCTCTAACGGCTTTGCCGCGCTCTAATACAATCGGCTTAAAGCCAGCTTGCGCCAAAATAAGTGCAGCGAATATGCCTGCTGGGCCAAAGCCAACGATGACTGGGCGATGTGTTAGACCCCCGCCTTGGCTCTCCCCCTGTGAGTGTGAGGGGAGCGATTGTGCAAATTTAGCGCCTTCCCCTTTTGAGGGGGAAGGTTGGGATGGGGGTGTGGCAGTTGCCACAAATTGGTATTGCGTATCTGGTGTAGGCTTTACATGTGGGTCTTTTACGAGTTTGGCCAACAATTTAGCCTCGCCATTAACTACTACATCTAGCGAATATACAAACAAAATCGCATGCGATTTTCGTGCGTCGACCCCCCGCTTAAAAATAGAAAAACTCACAATATCAGCTGCGTTAATGGCAAGCTTTTTAATTAAAGCGGTTCTAATTTCGGCGTCGCTATGACCTGCTTCGGCAGAAGTAATTAAGGGTAGTTTAATTTCGGTGATACGTAACATGGCTTCATTCAATATGGCTGCATTAATGTGTGGGAATAGATTCTTGCGGTAATTTTTTTGGGTAAACGCGAACTAATAAAATGCGCGGTCCAATCATTTTCTTTATAACCACATCAAAAGTGTTAAATTCAACGCGTTGACCTTCTTTTGGTAACTCGCCAAGCGCCCATAACACTAGACCTGCGATGGTATCAGCATCATCTGATGCTATATCAATGCCTAGCGTGCGCTCTAAGGTGTTGATTGGCAATGAGCCTTTGCCTAGCATTGAGCCATCGTCTAATTTTGTCCATTCAGTTTGCGATTGTCTGAATTCATCGCGAATATCGCCGACCAAAGCAGATAATAAGTTGTCTAGAGTTATGAACCCTAGCGGCGGCGCGTCTGCCAAACCAACCACGGTTAAGTGCGGCGCGCCTTTTTGTAGTTTTCTAAACAAGGCCATGGCATGGGTGTTGGGTGAAACCAGCTCCACTGGCCTTGTCAAACTATCAATATCTACAAAATTTTCGTCTTTACGCAAGGCCACAAAAATGTCTTTAATGTGCACAATGCCAGTCGCAATGCCCGCACTATTTAAGACAGGGTAACGGCTATAACGGTGCTGCAACACTCGGTTCATATTGTCTTCAAATGAGTCTTCTAGGTATAAAGCGGCCACTTCGTTAAACGGGTGCATTAAATCAGAAACCTCCAACTCTCTAAAATCGATTGCTTGCGCTAGCACTTTCCATTCATCGTTACTAAACTCATCACTGGCGCGCGAGCTACGCAAAATCAGCTTAAGCTCTTCGGATGAATAATGTGCGTCATGACCAGCTTTGGTTTTTAATTTTAATGCATCTATTACAATATTAGCGCTCTGATTGAGTAACCAAATAGCAGGAAACATCAGCCAATAAAAAGCGTATAAAGCAGGCGCGGTCCAAATACCAACTCGTTCCGACATGCGAATTGCCAATGATTTTGGTACTAATTCGCCCAGCACAATGTGCAAATAGGAAATGGTAAAAAAAGCAAAAATAAAAGCAATGCTGTGAATTAAGGCTTGGCTAGTGACGCCAATGTGGCTTAAAAATGGTTCAATCAGTGCGGCAAAAGCCGGCTCACCAATCCAGCCAAGGCCAAGAGATGATAAGGTAATGCCGAGCTGGCAGGCCGATAAATACGCGTCTAAACTGTTATGTACTTTAGCGAGTATGCGGCCACGCCAGCCCAAAGAGTTGGCAATAGTAAGCACGCGAGTGCTACGAAGTTTGACTAAGCTAAATTCTGCAGCTACAAAAAAACCATTCAGAAGTACTAATAAAAATGCAATAAAAACCAATAAAAAGTTACCAGTCATGTATTTAAAATTCTAAATTAAACTGCAATAGCTTTTTAAGCATCGGCACAGTGACAGGTTTTTTGCTAATAAGCGACCATTCATCAAGTGCATCAAGTGTTGTCATTAACGTGGGTAAATCGCGGCGTAAATAGCGTAAACAATAATCAGTAACGTCATCGGGCAGTTTCATGCCGCGTTCTGCGGCGTGCTGTTTAAGCGCTTGCGCTTTTGCTTCGTCATTGAGTGGATGCAATTGATACACCAAGCCCCAAGCCAAGCGGGTGGCTAAATCGTCGCGTAAACCCATTTGATTTGGCGCGTGTAAGCCTGCGACGATGAGCGTTTCACCCGCTTCTTTAAGCTGATTATATTCATTAAATAAGGCAATTTGCGCGTCGCTACCTAGCAAATGCACATCGTCTGCAATCCGCATGCCTATTGCCTTGCAGGCCGATAGTAAATGGCTTTTTCCACACCCTTTTTCGCCCCACAAATAAATAAAATGCGATTGCGCAGCGTCATTCACTAATGCTTGCAAGCTCGCAATTGCCTCAGCGTTGCGGCCGACGACAAAGTTTTGCAGTGTGGGTGGCGCGGGCGGCTTAATATCAAGTAGGAGTTGTTTCATGGTAATGATGAAGTATTTAAAACCACTTACTTTAAATAGGTGTCGCTATGCAAATAGCTGCTTTTGATATGGCGTAAACCCACGGCAATGGCCGCGCTAACAGGCAATGCCAGCAGCACACCAGCAAAGCCAAATAATTGGCCGCCTGCCAATAAAGCAAAAATGACCACCACAGGATGCAAGCCAATGCGCTCGCCAACCAGTTTAGGTGTGAGTAGCGCGCTTTCTACAACTTGGCCAACACCAAACACGAGCAACACGGGTACGATTTGTGCTAACGAAGTGAATTGTAATGCAGCCATCAACAAGGCCAATAAAATACCTGTGGTGATACCCAAATACGGCACAAAGCCTAGCAGCCCAGCAACCAAGCCAATCGGCAAGGCCATGTTAAGGCCAACTAGCCATAGGCCAATCACGTAAAACGCACTCATGACGAGCATGACTGCAAGCTGGCCGCGCAAAAATTCGGCCAGCACTTGGTCAATTTCTTGGACAATTTGTGTCGTTTTGCCAATTAAATCGCGCGGAATAAGGTTGCCGATTTTTTGCATAAAAATATCCCAATCGCGCAGCAAATAAAACAGTACCACTGGCAGCAGCAAAATATTAGCCAACAAGCCGATTAAGGCCATGCCGTGACTGCCCGCGCTGATGAGGACATCGCCAAATAGGCCGCCCGCAGTTTTCCAGTTTTTGGTGACAACTTCTTGAATTTGCGCAGGGTCAATATTAAGGCTGATGCCAAATCGCTTTTGCAGAAATGGCTCCAAAGTGGCGCGGATATTGGTGATGACGTCAGGCAGGCGTTGCGCCAGCAATTGCGATTCTTTTTGCAACAGCGGAATTAAAATCAGAATGAGCAAAGCCAAAATGCCAACAATTGCTAGCATCACCAGCACGGTGGCTAGCGTGCGACCAAGCTTGAACTTGCCAACGCTCCACAAACAAATTTTATCCACCAGCGGATCACAAATATAAGCCAAAATCGCCGCGATTAAAAACGGCGTGAGCACAGGCAACAGCAAGTAGAGCAGCGCTAAAAAAGCCGCAGTTAAAATCAGCCAGCGATTGTTAGCTAAAAAGTGCGTTGCTTGGGCGCTATTTTGCGGAATACTGTTTTTGGGGATATTGGTCATATGAGTTAAAATTATACTTAACTTAATCAACCTTAACGCAATAAATTGAATCGAGAACCGTTTTGGCAATAAATGACCCTAAAAAAGATAGTACCGCAAAAGAAAGCATCAGCTATCGCGACGCGGGCGTGGATATGGAAGCGGGCGATGCGCTGGTTGAGCAAATTAAGCCTTACGCCAAGCGCACCATGCGCCCTGAAGTGCTGGCGGGCATCGGTGGCTTTGGTTCACTGTTTGAAATGCCGAAAAAATTTAAAAATCCGGTGCTGGTTTCTGGCACTGATGGTGTTGGCACCAAATTAAAATTGGCGTTCGAGCTTAATAAGCACGATACCGTCGGCATTGATTTAGTCGCCATGAGCGTCAACGACATTTTAGTACAAGGCGCTGAGCCGCTATTTTTCCTCGACTATTTTGCTTGCGGTAAGTTAGAAGTTGGCACGGCAGCCGCCGTGATTAAGAGCATTGCCGAAGGCTGCGAGCAATCGGGTTGCGCGCTTGTTGGCGGTGAAACTGCTGAGATGCCCGGCATGTACCCGGCCGGCGAGTACGATTTAGCGGGCTTTGCTGTAGGTTGCGTGGATAAAGAAAAAATCATTAATGGTTTGAGTATTTCCGCTGGCGACGTAGTGCTGGGCTTGGCTTCTAGCGGCGCACATTCCAATGGTTATTCGCTGATTCGCAAATTAATTGCGAATTCGGGCATTGATTTTGAAAGTGATTTTCATGGAAGAAAATTTAAAGACGTGGTGATGGCGCCGACTAAAATTTATGTAAAATCATTGCTTAAATTAATTGATGCGCTGCCTGTAAAAGGTATGGCGCACATTACTGGTGGCGGCATTACCGAGAATATTCCGCGCGTGTTGCCAGCAGGCTTAACGGCGGAAATTGACGGTAAAAGTTGGGAATTGCCACCATTATTTAAATGGCTGCAAGCTCAAGGCAATATTACGCATAGCGAGCTATACAAAACCTTTAATTGCGGTATTGGCATGGCAGTCATTGTGGCGCAACAACATGCGGCGCAGGCAATCGCCTTGTTGCAAGCCAATGGTGAAACCGTGTTTGAAATTGGCAACATTCGCGCGCAAATGGCGGGCGAAGCGCCCACTATTGTCGTGTAACGCGACAACGCATTGCTTGCAAAAGCGTTAAATGGTCGTATTTAGTGTTGAAGGAATAGGATGTTAAGACTAAAACAACTGCTTGTTTTTGTGCTTTTACTCAATATAAGCGCGGCTTATGCGCTGCCCAAAAGTGTGCAATTAGAATACGACGTTGCGCGCGATGGCAAATTGTTCGCCCGCGTAAAAGAAAGCTTTACGCAAAATGGCAAGCAATATCATGTGCAATCGATTACCAAGGGCGTGGGTATTTATGCATTATTGGGCGAGCGCAATCTTACTAGCACTGGCGCGGTTACCAACACAGGCTTAAAACCAAGTCAATTTGAACTACGTCAAGGTAAAAATGACAGTAAAACTTTAATCGCAGATTTTGATTGGGCCAACAACACGCTGACCATGCAAAAAAAGGATGAAAAGCTGACTGAGAAGCTACAGGCTGGCACGCAAGATTTGGCCAGCTACGCGTATCAATTTATGTTTAGTCTGCCCCAAAAAAATGAAAATCAGTCTGATGATATTGAAGTTGTTTTGACTACTGGCAAAAAACTGAATACTTATCAATACAAAGTGGTAGCGCGCGGCATCAAAACTGAAGTTGGCAATACTAGTTATAAAACCTTGCAATTATCTAACCAGGCCGAAATAGATAAAACTAAAACTGGCCAAGAGAAAAAGCAGCTTTGGTTGGCGCAAGACCAATTTTACCTACCCGTGCGCTATGAGCAAACCGATGACAACGGGAATACCTACGTGCAAACCCTCACGAAAATTCATGTGGAATAAACGCCTCGCTTTACTGTTAGAACCTAGTTACAAAAGGTTTGGCATTGCTTTGTGCGCTTCGGCGCTACTGCACTTGATTTTGGTAGGAAAGTTTTATGGATTATTGTTGCCAGACAATAAACCCGCGCTACACACCATAGAAGCGCGTTTGCAATTGCCAAAACCTACAGCAAAGCCTGCTCCTTTGCCTGCAAAGCCGCCAAAGCATGAGAAATTGGCTAAAGCCAAGCCGGTAAAAACACTTAAGCCCGCTCGGCCTAAGCCAACCAAACCTGAGCCAATCGAACCTGAACTAATAACACCTGAGCTAATAACACCTAAGCCAAGCGAACCGTCACCAGTTGAAAGCGCCGCAGCAACGGCGGAATCTAGTCCAGTAGACTTAACAGCACCAAACCAGTCTGAACCTTCTGCAACAGCTGGTACATCCAATGACATTAGCGACCCAAACCCTAAGTCTGCCGATGTACCTGTAGAAGCTCAGGGTGAGCAAGCGCCGCTTCACAAAAGTGCCTATCAATTTGTTGAGACAACTTTTAAAGTGAGCACGGAAATTGGCGGCAGCTCGCAAGGTACAGCCACCATGACTTACAATTTGCTAGATGGCACACACTACCAAATTAATAGTGTGGCAAAAGCACGCGGATTAGCAGCTTTGGTGCTGTCAGAGCTGGTGCAAACCAGCGAAGGCGTGCTGACTGATACTGGCTTACAGCCCAATAAATTTACCTACAATTATGGCGATAAAGCCAGCAAAAGCCGCTTGGCAACGTTTAATTGGCAAACTAAGACCGTTAATCTGCAAACGGCCAAAGGACTACAAACAGACGTTTTGCCAATAGATACACAAGATTTACTGAGCTTTATGTATCAATTTATGTTTGTGCCACCTCTAGAAAAAATGCACATCAATGTCGTCAATGGAAAAAGTTTGCGCACCTATGACTATAGTTTTGAGGGCGAAGAAACCCCCACTTTACCTATCGGCGAGGTTAAAACGGTGCATATTCAGCATAGCAACGCCGATACCGAAGACAAAATAGACTTATGGCTAGCGGTCGATTACCAATATTTACCTGTTAAAATCTTAAAAATTGACAAAAACGGTAAGATTTATGAATTTACTGCGGTTAATTTAAAAACTACACCTGATGTGCCAGCCCCGCCAATCAATTATTAAGCTAGATTTTTAGATATTTAAGTACAACATGACCCCAAACCTACTGCGCCAAGCGGCGATGCTACTCACCAATCTGCTAGATTTTAATAGCCCAGCCGATGCTAAGTTAGGTGAGTTTTTTCGCAATAATCGCGAGCTTGGCACCAAAGATCGCGCCTTTGTGGCCGAAAGTGTGTATGGCGTATTGCGCCGTCTGCGTTATTTAAGCGCTGTTACCGCCAATGAGGCTGGCGACCCAGACGATGCGCGTAAACTTATTTTGGCGTGGTTACTGCGCGTTCAAGGCAAAAGTATTCGCGAACTAGAACCTATTTTAAACGAGCAGCAAACCGAATGGGCGCAAGCGATTAAAGCCAAATCGACCGAAAACTTGCCCCTAGCCGTGCAAGCCGATGTGCGCGACTGGTTGTGGGACAAGCTCGTCGCGCAATATGGCGAGCAAGAAGCCTTAACCATTTGCCGCAGTATGTTCAATCAAGCGAGTTTAGATTTGCGCGTAAACACCATTAAAGGTAATCGCGAAGAAGTGCTGGCGCGCATGTTGGCCGAGAATACAGTTAAAGATAACGTGATTGAAGTGACGCCGCATTCGCCAACTGGCATTCGCATGGCGGCTCGCCTCAACATCAGTAAACACGTGCTATTTGAGGCAGGTAAGATTGAAGTGCAAGACGAAGGCAGCCAATTATTGGCCTATTTAGTGGCGCCTAAACGCGGCCAAATGGTGGCAGATTTTTGCGCTGGCGCGGGTGGAAAAACACTGGCAATTGGCGCATTAATGAAAAATACAGGCAGGCTGTACGCGTTTGATATTTCAGAAAAACGTTTGATGAATTTGGGCAAACGCCTTAAACGCAGTGGCTTATCAAACTTGCACGCGCAAGTTATCACATCTGAAACCGACCCAAAACTTAAGCGCTTAAACGGCAAGTTTGACCGCGTGTTGGTCGATGCGCCTTGTAGCGGTTTTGGCACCTTGCGCCGCAACCCCGATTTAAAATGGCGCTTTGAAGCGACTGATATTGCCGAGCTAAATGTTAAGCAAACCGCTATTTTAGCGCGTGCTGCAAAGCTAACCAAAGCTGGCGGGCGCCTGATCTACGCCACTTGCAGCCTGTTAAGTGATGAAAACGAAAGCATTGCAGAAGCATTTTTAGGCTCGAACTCTGAGTTTAGTTTAGTGCCTACCAATGAAGTGTTGGCGCAGCAAAAAATTAAAGTGGATACAGGCAAATACTTAAAATTGCTGCCACATTTGCACGGCACCGATGGTTTTTTTGCGGCGGTATTTGAGCGTAAGGCTGAAGTGGTTAAACCTAATGAAGATAAAGCAGAGTCTGCTAAAGAGTTGGCCGTTGAGAAAGGTGAAGCGAAACCAACCGCTAAAAAAGCGGCTGCAAAGCCTCAGGTCGTAAAGGAAAAAATTGTAAAAGAAGCGGTAATTAAGGAAAAGACGGTTAAGGCTAAAAAACCAAAAGTAGCAAAACCTAAAGCCGCAAAAGTGTAAATTATAAATGCTGTCATACCAGCGGAGGCTGGTATCCAGTCAGCTAGCAACGCGCTGTGAGTAGCCTGAGTGAACGATGCTTTAGCTTTATGTTTTTATTCACTAATAAATATTTGTGAATGTGTCGCCTGCCTGGATTCCAGCCTCCGCTGGAATGACGAGTTGAGCGGTTTTTAGCTTAAAACGGCATTCGTGCAAAGGTCTCATGTAAAAGTTTATATTATATAAAGGATTCGCCATGAAACTGCCCAGCCTTAATATTCAAATCTTACTCGGCGCAATTGTTGGCGTATTAGGCGGCCTATCGCTGCATCAATTGGGCGCAGACAATGCCGCCACACAAAACAGCCTCTACTTTGCAGGCATCATTGGTACGCTGTTTATCGATTTGCTCAAAATGATTCTAATTCCGCTGGTATTTTGCAGCATTGCGGTGGGTATTGCTAATTTGCGTCAACACCAGCAAATGCACCGTGTGTGGACAACTACGCTATTGTTTTTTGTGAGCAGCATGGCTATTGCCATTGTGCTGGGCATGGCCGCTAGCCTATATTTTAAACCAGGTAGCGGCTTAAGTTTGCCAATGTTTCAAGATGCCATGCAACATTTTTCAGCCAAACAAATGGCACCAGCCGAGTTTGCCACGCAATTTTTGCACAGCATTTTTGTTAATCCTTTCAAGGCCTTAAGTGAAGGTAATGTGCTGGCGGTGGTGATTTTTGCGCTGTTTTTAGGTATTGCTTTGGTGATGGGCGGCGCGCGTTACCAAAATATCTTAAGCCTGTTGCAAGAAGGCCTAGAAATCACCATGCGCATTGTCGGTTGGGTGATGCGCCTAGCGCCTTACGGCATTGCCGCGCTGCTGGTTAAGCTAGTGGCTACGCAAGATGCCGCGATGCTGGGTACTTTGCTTAAGTTTGTAGCGGTGGTGGTTGGCACCACTTTGCTACACGGCGTGATTATTTTGCCGCTGATTTTGTATCTATTTACAGGCAAAAGCCCGCTGTGGTTTTGGCAGGGCGCCCGCGAGGCACTCATCACCGCGTTTGCGACTAGCTCTAGCAGCGCTACATTGCCAGTGACTTTGCGCTGCGTCACACAGCATTTGCACGTTAAACCACAAATAGCGGGCTTTGTAGTGCCACTGGGCGCAACCATTAACATGGACGGCACGGCTTTGTATGAGGCTGCCGCCGCACTATTTATTGCCAATTTGGCAGGTGTCGAGCTAAGTTTTGCGCAGCAACTCATCGTATTTTTCACCGCCATGATAGCCGCCATTGGCGCGCCAGGCATACCCAGCGCGGGCATGGTAACGATGGTGATGGTGCTACAATCGGTGGGCTTGCCGGCTGAAGCTATTGCGATTTTGTTGCCGATTGATAGGCTCCTTGATACGCTGCGCACCACTGTAAATGTGCAGGGTGATATGATTGGTAGTTTGGTTGTGCAGAAGCTAGTTAAATAAAGCGTTATTCATAAACCTTTGTCGTCATTCCCGCGTGCGCGGGAATGACGGTTTTTTGATATTTTTTAAGTTACTCTTAAGCTCAATTTTTACTATGTTAAATTTTTATAAGGCCGAACTGGTCGATGCCGAAGCCATCGCAACTCTCATCAACTCTGCCTACCGCGGCGAAACCAGCCGCAAAGGCTGGACGACAGAGGCAGATATTTTAGACGGCCTACGCACCACAACGTCAGAAATCGGCAAAACCATCAAACGTAAAAATACTTTTATTTTAATCGGTGTGCTAAAAGATACAATTATCGCCACAATGTGCTGCGAATGGCAAGAGCTAGCAGGCCAAGATACCGTGCATTTTGGGATGATAGCCGTTAAACCCAGCTTGCAAAACAAAGGCTATGGCAAAACGCTGATTCAAGCGGCCGAGGCCATTTGCCTGCGTGAATGGCGCGTGGTGGGCTTTCACATGGCGGTCATTTCAATTCGGCACGAGTTAATCGCATTTTACGAGCGGCTGGGTTACAAACGTACGGGCGAGTTTGCAGACTTCCCAGTTAAATCGGATTTATGGCAGCCTAAAGTAGAAGGACTGAATTTACAATATATGGCGAAATTGGTTGAGGTAAGAAGGCTAGAGCGTCCTGCTTAACACTGGTGCGCCCAACTTAATATAGGGTTGACTGACAAGCCTTGCGCCAATATTAAAAGGCGTGGTGGCTATTGGTCTCTTAACCACTCAAATTTTTGCATGCCGCTCATCACCAAAGAATAAGCGGCTGGCACAACGACTAAAGTGAGCAAAGTCGATGAAATCATGCCGCCGATAATGGCGACTGAGAGCGGTTTATTGGTTTCGCTGCCTGCGCCTAAGCCAATAGCGGCGGGCAGTAGCGCAAGGATGATGGTGAGCGAGGTCATGATGACAGGACGCAGCCGAATTGGGCAGGCTTCAGATAAAGCGGCATTGATGGTTGTTTTGTTCAGTTTTTCGCCTGCATGCAAAGCTTTTTCGAGTAATTGATTAGTTAAATCGACTAATAAAATTGAGTTTTTGGCGACTAGGCCAATCAGCAATACCAAGCCAATCATCGAGTAAATATTCAGCGTGTCCCCCGTAATCAGCAAGGCAATTAACCCGCCAATAATCGCCAGCGGTTGCGCCAACATAATTACAAGTGGTTGAATAAATGAGTTAAATTGGCTGGCCAGCACCATGTACAGCAGTAAAAAGCCAAGAGAAAATACAAATTTCAGGTTTTTCATGGTTTTGCCGAACTCTTCAGCTTGGCCTGTAAATTTGGTTTTGTAGCTTGGTGGCACTAGTTTCGCTGTAGTTTCTTTTACAATATCCACCGCCTCGCCTAGCGGCACGTTCGGGTTGGCGTAAAAATTCACCGCATATTGCAAATCGTAGCGGCCAATAACGGCTGCGCCCAGCTCTGGCTTAAAGCTGGCCACCGCATCCAAACGAACTAGCTCGCCATTACTAGCTCGCAGGTAAATTTTGCTTAAATCGGCCGCACTTTTAAGCGTGTCATCGCTGGCTTTTAAGCGAATATCGTAGCGCTGACCGTCGCTGACATTGTCATTGTATTTTGCAACGTTAATGCCGCCTGCGTACAGGCTAACGGCCGTTGCAATATCGCGCGCACTTAAGCCAAGATTGCCAGCGCTTGTGCGGTCAATTTGCATATTGAGTTGCGGTAAATCCAGCTGCACGTCTACGTCTACTTTGCCAATTTTATCATTGGCACTTAGCACTTGTTGCACTTGCTGCGCGGTTCGGCCAATATCATCTAAATTATTACCTGTAAGATTAAACTGCAATTTTTCTGAGCGCTGACCACGCGTTATGGAAGAAGCAGACGCACTAGCATTGACGCCTGGTATGCTTTCAAACTCTTTTTTGAGCAATTTAACCAATTTTTGTTGGCTAATATTGCGCTCCTCTTTGGGTTTAAGGCGCACGTTAATGGTGCCTTGATTAACCTGCCCGCGAGAGCCTGCACCGATGGTCGCGAAGTAGCTGGCAACTTCGTCTTTGTGGCTGGCGATGGTCGCCTCCACCAATTTCATGCGCGAATCGGTATAGGCCAAGCTGGAGCCTAAGGGCGTTTTGATGCTCACAGAAAAACTGCCTTCATCGGCTTCTGGCACAAAGTCTTTTTCAACATTTTTGAGCGCATAAAAGCCCGCAAAGCCAACAAATATTGCGGTTACCATCAACACCAATCCGCGATGGTTTAAAGAGAACTGCAGCAGTTTTTTGTAAATACCATCTAATTTATGCAAGCCCGCTGAACAAAGCCTGTAAAACGCGTTGTCGGCGGGCTTTATGCTGAGGTAGCGCGAGCACAACATAGGCGTAAGCGTAAGCGATACAAACAGCGAAACTAACACGCCAAACGTAACAACAACGGCAAACGATTTAAAAAACATGCCGATGATGCCATCCATAAAAATCACTGGCGCAAATATACACACGAGAGCGGCCGATGATGCCAGCACGGCAAATACCACCTCGTTGCTGCCAATTTGCGTGGCCTTGGTGCGAAAGGCGGAAACGGCAGCGCGATCATTAAAATCAACATCGCTTAGCCTCACGTTAGAATTGTCCTCCGCCTCGCCCGACATATGCCGCAAAATGCTTTCTCGCACCACAATCGCGTCATCGACCACTACGCCGTTGAGCAATAAAAGCGCGAGCAAAGTCATGCTGTTAAAGGTATAACCCGCAAAATACATCACGGCGATTGCGCCTAACAGCGAAACGGGAATCTCTAAACAAATCATGATGGTAGAGCTAAACGAGCGCATAAATATCAGCACAATCAGCGCGGCAAATAACGTGCCTTCTACCAAATGCTCTTTAAGTGATGAAACTAATTGGTTAATAAAAATCGAGTCATTGGTCGAAATATTCAAACTTAAACCCGGCGGCAAATTGGGTCGAATGTCATTCTCCAGTCGCTTTTCGACTTCTTTAATAATTTCTACGGTATTTGCACCCGCGATTTTTACCATGCCGATGCCCACCGTTGGCTTGCCGTTGTAGCGCGCAATTTGGCGATTATCTGTGATGCCATCTTCAACCGTGGCGATGTCTTTTAAGCGAACAGGTACATTGGCTTTGCTGTTAATAATTAATTCGGCTAATTCTCTTGTGCTGTGAAACTCTAAATCGAGTTTCAGCAATTGTTCGGCTTGTTTGCTCACTAAAAATCCACCTGCAAGTTGCACATGCTCACGGTTAAATGCAGCGGTTAAATCGCTAGCAGTCAGCTTGTAAGCGGCCATGCGCGCGGGGTTAACAATCACGCGAATGACGCGATCGCGCCGCCCACCAAGCTGCACTTCACCCACGCCTTGAATGGTTTCAAACTTTTTCTTGAGGATGTTATTGGCGTATAAATTAAGTTGCTGAATGGTGCGATCGCCGCTTAAGGCCAGCCAAATCACGGGTGATGCGTTGGTGTCTACCTTTTGTACGGTGGGCGGGTCGGTATCGGTCGGCAGGCGCTTTAATACTTGGTTTACCTTCGATTGCACTTCGTTATAAGCGACATCAATATTTTTGCCCAGCGCAAACGTAATGCTAATGCTAGACACGCCAGGCGACGAGGCGGATTGAATATGATCGATGCCAGGAGTCGTGTTGATGGCCGATTCGATGACGCTGGTAATGCTGGTATCCACCACATCAGGATTCGCGCCGCGTAAAGTGGTGTTAATCATAATGACAGGGAAATCGATTGACGGAACGCGGTCGACACCAATGCGTTGATAGGCGATTAAGCCAAATAGAATGATGACGCCGGAGAGCATCCAAGCGAGTACGTGGCGTTTGATGGATAGTTCGGGTAGTGTCATTTAATTATTTTGTACCAGATTAACATCATAAAATGTTTAAATTTTCTACAACAGTCCCCTCCCCATTTAGGGGGAGGGTTGGGTGGGGGTGGGGTATATATTGTCAAACAATTTAACCCCCATCCCAGCCTCACCCTACAAAGGGGAAGGAGTTATTTAGTAGTCGCAACTTTCACAAGCGTTTTATCAGTTAAAAAACCTGCGCCGTCCACCACAATGACATCTTTTTCTTGCAAGCCTTCTATGATTTCAATCAAACCATTTTGGCGCAGACCAGCCTTAACAACGGCTTGGTAAGCCATGTTATCGCGTACCACATACACCACCTCGCCAGCGGGGCGCAATATTAAGCTTTGTTCAGGAATCATCATTGCAGCCGCACTTTTGCCCAATATGACTGTACCCGTGACGCTGGCGCCTGGCTGCCAACCTGGCGCGCCATCAGGAATATCGGCAATAATATCAATACTGCGACTGCCTTCAGTTACCATCGGTTTCAGTTCATGAATCGTCGTTTCAACCGCTTTATCACTGGTTGGCGTGGTTAAGCGCACTTTTAACCCGGCCTTAAACTGCGCGGCAATTTGCTCGGGGAAAGGCAAGTGCGCGCGCAATCTTTGCCTAGAAACTATTTGCACAATTGGGTCGCCAATGCGCACAAATTCGCCTTGGCTCACCAAGCGTTTTTCAACAACGCCGCTGACGGGCGCGACAACGCGGGTTTTATTGCTGTCGTGATTAATGGTGCCAGCGCGCGCCCTAGCCGCGGCAAGCTGTTGTTGCAGCACTTTTTGCTGCGAAATATCGTTATCAACAGCATTTTTGGAAATAAAATTTTTGTTAACTAGCACTTGATTACGTTCAACAATTTTGACTTGATTATCAATTTGTGCCTGAATTCGGCCAATTTCAGCTTGTTGTTCACTACGTTGCATGCCAAAGTCGGACGCATCTAAGGTTGCGATGAGTTGACCTTGTTTCACTTGCTCGCCCGTCACCACGTGAAATTTTAATACGCGCGCCGAAACCTCTGCCGCCACGGTTGGGCTAATTAAGCCTTCAAGTGTGCCAATCGCAATTTGTGTGGTCTCAACCGCTTGATTACTGACTTTTGTCACCGTCACTAATGTGGCTTTTGCCGCTTTTTTTTCACCCTCTTTAATTGCAGATTTATCGTCAGGTTTGCCGTCTTTACTATTGCAAGTGGCCAAACAAAGACTTAATAAGCCAACAAAAAAGTAAGTAGAAATTTTATGCATTATTTGATTTCAATATGGTTTGTAAGGTCTGTTCTGTTAAGAATCACACTTTTATTTTTTGCCACTCAAAATATGGCCCAGGGTCGGTTTTGCGCCCTGGGGCTATATCACTGTGACCTACAAGCTGTTGAATAGGATAGGTTTTCTTTAAGGCTTTAATTAAACTATTCAGCGTTTGATATTGCGCGGATTCAAATGCGTCAAAGTCGCTGCCTTCAAGCTCTATTCCGACTGAAAAATCGTTGCAACGTTCACGCCCCTGCCAAGTTGATGCGCCTGCGTGCCAAGCACGCTCTACGCAAGATACAAATTGAAGCAGCTCGCCGTCGCGCCGAATAAAAAAATGTGATGACACTTTGCGCGTATAAATCTGGGCATAGTAGGGATGTTCATTGGGATTCAGTGCGTTTGTAAATAACTCAATTACGCCAGAACCCCCGTATTGATTGGGAGGCAGACTAATATTATGAATCACAATCATGCTAATTTCAGCAGCAGGCCGTGCATCAAAATTTGGTGAGGCGATTTGTTTTGCGGCGTTTGCAAAGCCAAGCGAATTAATTACAAGCGAATTAAGCGAATTCATTTCAGGTAATTTATTCTCGGGTGAAGCAATTTTAATAGCACGCATAAACGGTTTGTTGGCGAAGATGGCCATTAATCCTATAAAATGATATTTTACCTAGTTTTTAATGTAATGTTTCTTTATACAAATTTGTTTTGAAAGAATTTTAAATATGGTTTTTTTACAATTATTAGCAATGTTATTGGTGATTTTAATTGCCGCCGAGGTGTTTACCAACGCGCTCGAACATTTGGGCGAAAAGCTCGGCATTTCAGAAGGCGTAACAGGCTCTATTTTTGCGGCAGTTGGCACGGCATTGCCCGAAACCATGGTGCCGTTATTGGCAATATTTGCTGGCACCAGCAATAACGTTACTAATCATGAAATTGGCGTAGGTGCGATTTTAGGCGCGCCTTTAATGTTATCAACATTGTCAATTTTCTTGATGGCAGCCTCGGTGTGGAAACGGCGCGGCACGCAAGGCCATTTACGGCCAGAGCGCACAGGCTTAACGCGCGATTTAA
Source organism: Methylotenera sp. (assembly GCA_014378845.1). Lineage (GTDB taxonomy): Bacteria > Pseudomonadota > Gammaproteobacteria > Burkholderiales > Methylophilaceae > Methylotenera_A. The sequence goes on from JACMNB010000062.1 coordinate 23,016, forward strand.
ACTTTTTTATTGCGGCATTTGTGTTTGCCGCCGCCGCGTTGTATGTACCGCACACCAATGTTGCCGCGCGATACGGCATGGGTATTTTAATGGTGTTAACGTACGTGGTATATGTGTGGCAAACTATTCGCGCCTCAAAAAACTTGGTTGAGGAAGGTCACGCGACTGAGGCAGAAAGCGATATGTTTTTAAATAAACTCGGCATCCCCACCAACAGCGCAACCATTATTTTGCAGCTAGTTATTGGCTTAGCTTTGTTAATTGCAGGCGCAAAAGGTTTTATCAATGGCGTTGAAGCGGCTTCTGAAATCTTAAGCATTTCACCGCTGATGCTGTCTTTGTTGATTATTCCCATCGCAACTGAATTGCCCGAAAAAGTAAATAGCATTTTGTGGATTCGTAAAGGTAAAGACACGCTGGCGTTTGGCAACATCACCGGCGCAATGGTGTTTCAAGGCACATTGCTACCAGCAATTGGTATCATGCTGACGCCTTGGGTGCCGCGTAAAGAAGTACTCGCAGGCATTGTAATCACATTAATTGCGGCGTTATGGCTGCGTTATTTAATGGCTAAAGGCGGTATTCGGGTGTGGCATTTAATGGTAAACGGCGCGCTGTACGTGACGTATTTGTTTATTGCGTTAAGCTAGGTGTTAGCCAAATAGTTTAAGTCAGCTCTTCGTCCTCTAAATTATCGTCTTCGTCTTTAGCCAAACCTAGTTTGGCAAGACGATAACGCAAGGTTCTAAAACTAACGCCAAGCAATTTAGCCGCTGCAGTTTTATTGTTATTGGCTTTTTCTAGCGCCGTTATAATCGCGCTTTTTTCGATGTTTTCTAGGTATTCGGGCAAACCTATTTCTAGGTTGCGGCTCGGCACAAATCCAAGTTTTTCTGCATCCGATTGCTTGGCAATTTTAGCGGCAGGCTCAGTACCCATCATTAAATCATCGCTGGTGATGGTTTGGCCGTCGCACATGGCCAATGCACGTTCTAGCATATTTTCAAGCTCACGCACATTGCCTGCAAAATGACGCTCTGCGATTAGTTTAGCCGCACTTTCTTCTAATTTTGGCAGGTTAATTGACTGCGCAGAGCACAGTTTTTGTAACAATTTTTGCGCAAGCTCGGGAATGTCTTCGGGGCGCTCACGCAGCGCAGGCATCTTTAGTTGAATCACATTTAAGCGATAATACAAATCTTGCCGAAACAAGCCTTGTTCCATCAGCGTGCTTAGGTTTTTATGGGTGGCGCTAATAATGCGCACGTCCACGCTTTCTTCTGCAGTGCCGCCCACGGTGCGCACCTTTTTCTCTTGAATTGCGCGTAATAACTTCACTTGCATGGCCAGCGGTAAATCGGCGACTTCGTCTAAAAATAAGGTTCCGCCGTTAGCCGCTTGAAATAAGCCTGCGGTATCTAGCGCCGCGCCGGTGAACGCACCTTTTTTATAGCCAAAAAATTCACTTTCCATTAAATTTTCGGGAATCGCGCCGCAGTTAACGGCTACAAATGCTTTATCTCGGCGCGAGCTATTGCTGTGTATCAGCCGCGAAGCGAGTTCTTTGCCGCTGCCCGATTCTCCGCTAACATAAACAGGCGCTTGGCTACGCGCCAGTTTTTCAATCATGATGCGCACGGCTGCCATCGCGGCCGAATTGCCAATCAAATCAACGGTATTTTTAGTATCTTTTGCGTCGCTACTGGATAATTTAAGTGCAGATTCGACTAGCGGGCGCAATTGTTTGAGTGAAATAGGCTTGGTTAAGTAATCAAACGCGCCTGCTTTTAAAGCCGAAACGGCGTTATCTGCGCTGCCATACGCGGTAATTACTGCCACCGGTAAGCCTGTATATTTTGCAGCGATATGCTCCACCAGCTCCAGCCCCAAGCCATCGGGCAAGCGCATATCGGTTAAACATAAATCGTAACTTCTTTGTGCTAATAATTGTTTGGCCTCTAGTAAATTGCCTGCGCTATCGGCGCGAATATCCATGCGCTCTAGCGTTAATACCACTAGTTCGCGAATATCTGTTTCGTCGTCTACCACTAAGCAATTAAATTGTTGTGCCATTGTTAGCCAACCCTTTTCTTCATGTTTCTCTTAAACTTTGTTAATGTGAACCGTAAATATTGAACCCGAGCTAATTGCAGAATCAACTGCCTCAAACTCTAATTTAGCGCCATTGGCATCGGCCAATTCACGCGCAATGTACAGGCCTAGGCCAGTGCCCGATTTTTCAGTGGTAAAAAAAGGTTCAAATAAATGGTTACGTATGCTTTCTGGTACGCCGTCGCCATCATCTTCAATCTTTATATGAATAGCTTTTGTTTTATCGGTTAAATTAAGGCTTAATTCTAGGCTATTTTCGAGTTTTTTACAGTGACGCCAGCCATTTTTACACAAGTTCCATAGAATTTGGTTTAAATGACGTCTGTCAAATGAGACCGTGGTTTCTGCGTTAATCAGCGTGAGTTTAAAACAAGTTGCTGGAATTTTCTCTACTGCGCAAAATTGCGTGTAAAAATCCAATATAAAATTTTCAAGCACAATTGGCTCTTGATTGGTGCGATCGCGCCGATTGAGCTCTAAAACATCTTTAATAATCTGGTCAACACGTTGCACATTGTCGGCAATGATTTGCAACATACGCTTGCTAGCAGGGTTAAATTCTTCTTCTTGCAACAATTGGTTGGCATGGCTAATGGCACTTAAAGGATTGCGGATTTCATGTGCAATATTAGCGGTTAAGCGGCCCAAGGCCGCCAGTTTTACTTGATGCGCTTGCGTTTGCATTTGTGACCAATCTTCAATAAATATCACCGCGCCTTGATAGTTATTATTTGAATAAGGATTGACCGATTTCTGATTGTCTGCGATTGGCAAAAAGCGCAGTCGTAATTCGCGCGATTGCGTGCTTAGCTTAATAAAATTTGGCATAAAGCTTGGGGACGCGACTTCGCTTGGCGCATAAGCCTTCGTCAACTTGGTTTCATCTAGCCAGTCTTGCAAAAGTTGGTTAATCTCTGGTGAAACGTTATTAAGTACATCACCTTGCCAATTTTTTGCCTCTAAGCCTAAAAGTTTTTCCGCTTGAGTATTGTAATGTTTAATCACAAAGTCTGGATTGACAACCAGTACGCCATCTTGCATTTCGTGCGTAATAAGCGCATTAATTTGCGCCATATTTTGCACATCTAAGCCGCGCTGCGATGCCAATAATTCGCTTTCTTTAGTGCGCTTAGCCAAACTGTAAGCCAGCCATGCAGTGGCAAAGCAGCCTAAACTTAATAATACTGCGGGCGTATAAGATTCAGCTGTGCCAGCAAAAAACCACACACGATATGTTTGTGCTAAAAGCATGCCAATACTGGCTAACGCCGCGTAGAATAAGGCTAAACGGCCATCACTAATTAAGCTGGCGCTGGCAATGGCAATAATTAATAGCAAACCGATGCTGCCTTGGCCACCTTCTTGTGCATGCATCAGCAATACAATAAAAACAATATCGGTGATAATTTGTAGCGGTACGCTTAGGTGAATATCGGGGGTTTCTTGCCAAGTAAAAATTGTCGCAATGACACTAAAAATAAAATAACTACTTACTAAGGTAGAAAATGTGTCGATAAATAAGTGAGCGATTAGCGTGTGTTGCCAGCCACTGGTTACAATTAAGCCTTGCGTAATCAGTAATAGCAGCGTGATGAGCAAGCGATAAATGTTATATAACTTTAAGGTTCGCCAGCGCGTGGCAGTTAGGTGGTCACTTATGTTGTTCATTAAATCATTCGGCATATCAATTTTTAAGGTTTTTTATAGCGTTTAATTTTGGCATTCGGGGTTATTGCAAATCAGTTGATTATTTTTGCTGTTGCTTTCGCTAATTGGCACGTGACAACCACATTTGGCGCATTGAATCATTTTTTCTTCGGCTAATGGTTTGGATTGACTGGCGGATGGCTTAGCATCTGTGCGGTTAAGCAGACGTTTAAGTAGTTTAAACAGTATAAAGCCTAAAACAATGAGTATTAAAATGCGCGTCATAATGGCCTTTACTTAACTTATACTAATGTTGTGCTAATCCAGAACCCAAATCTAGAAACCAAAATTTACTAACATGATTGTATCTAAAAGCGCACATTTTACAAACGTACTGGAATGTATCATAAGCGGCCATACAAAAACTTAAAATCGCAGAACCGAGCATAAAAGTTAAAACTGATATACTGATAATAATTGATTAGTTAGCAAACCTCATGGCAAGTACCCAAGAATTATCAGATTTTTTGCGCGATGTGGAGCGGCGTGCGTTTAAGCAGACGGTGTACGCTGTGCGCGACGACCACGCAGCGCTTGATATTGTGCAAGACGCGATGTTAAAGTTGGCAGAAAAATACGCCGATAAACCCGTCAGCGAATACCCAATGCTGTTTCAACGCATTTTGCAAAATACCATGCGCGATTTTTGGCGGAGACAAAAAGTGCGCAACTTATGGACAACGCTATTATCTAGCTTTGGCGCAGGTAAAGATGGCGAGGAAGACCACGATCCGCTCGACACCATTGATGTAGAAGACGAAGGCACCAACCCCGCTATTCAGTTAGAGCGTAGCCAAACCTTGCGCATCATTGAAAAAGCATTAGAAAAACTACCCGCGCGTCAACGAGAAGCCTTTGTATTGCGTTATTGGGAGGACATGGACGTGGCAGAAACCGCATCAATGATGGGCTGCTCGCAAGGCAGCGTTAAAACGCATTGTTCGCGCGCTGTACACACCCTTGCCGCTTTGTTGCAAAAACAAGGCTTAGGCAGCAGAGTAATATCGCAATTAGGAGCAGAATCATGAGCACAAATGATTTACCAGACCATCAAATAGACAATGAAGCAGGCGCTCAAAACATAGACGTGCAAGCCAAGCAAATTTCGGGCTTGTTAGATGTCCACGCCAATCATTTGAGCATGCGCACCCTTAAACAACTAGAAAATGGCCGCGAGCGTGCTGTAAAAGCGCATGCTGCACAAGTTTCTGGCTTAAGTGTTAATCGTGATGGCACTTTTTCTGGCTTGTCTGCTTGGGCAGACCATCACCGCCTAGTGACTGCAGGCATTGTGTTGGCTGCAATTTTAGCTGGTTTTATTGGCATGCAATCTCTTAAACATCAAGAATCTAGCGATGCGTTTTTATTGAGCGCCGATTTACCGCCAGAAGCCTTTGTTGATAGAGGTTTTGAGCCTTCGCTTAACAGTTCGCACGTTAAGTTGTAGTATTAAACTGTAGTAATTTTAAAGAAAAACTAGAAAACATTGATTAAATGAATAAACTTTTAGTCCTATTGGCAGTTGTTATGGTTGGCTTGCAAGCAACTACCTTGGCTTATGCTACCGACAATATTCAAGTGGCCTTGGGTGACTTGGGCAGTATCAAATCGGGCAGCATCAATTCCGGGAATTTGAAATCGTCGCTCAATGGCGAATCGGCCGCTGGGCCTATACAAACTTGGGCCCAATTGACTGATGATCAGCGTAAAGTATTAGCACCGCTCGGCTCACAGTGGGATACATTAAGACCTTGGCAAAGGGAAAAAATGTTGGATATTGCCCACGATTACCCAAAAATGGACGCACAAAAACAACAGCTGGTGCAAAAACGCCTTATTAGCTGGAGCCGCATGACACCTTACGAGCGCGAAAACGCGCGTAAACGTTATCAAGAGTTTAGTGCGTTAAGCGCTGATAAAAAAGATGAAGTGCGTAAAAAATGGTCTGATTATCAAAAGTTACCCGACGCCGAGCGCGCAAAGTTACGCAGAGAATCGGCTGAATGGGATTTTGAACCCGAATTATAATGGTGGTTGATTGAATATAGGCCCGCTATTTGACAGATAGCGGGCTTTTTTGCTGATGGAAATAGTATGAATCAGAATGCGTCACGTTTGAAGTTATTTGCGGCTTGTGTGTATGAGCTGTTGTTGTTGATTGCACTTTGGATGCTGTGTACTTGGGCTTTTATCAGCCTGTTTGGCGAGGCTACCACGGGTAACAAACGCTATATTTTGCAGTTGATTTTGTGGATGATAACAGGCGCCTATTTTGTTTTTTGCTGGCATAAATCTGGCCAAACATTGGCCACCAAAACGTGGAAAATTAAGTTAGTTAATCAGCAAAGTAATAGCTTAAGCTTGCGCCATGCAATAGTGCGATATGCCCTGGCAAGCGCATTAATGCTTGCAGGTGGCTTAAGTCTATTTTGGATGTTGGTGGATAAAGATCGCTTATTTTTGCACGATCGACTACTTAAAACGCGGTTTATAGAAACTAAATTACTTTAAAAATTAGAGCACTTTAAAATTAATGCGCTTTAGAAATTGAAGTGCTTTTAAAACTAGTTTATTTTAGAAACTGGAAATACAAAAAGTCTAGCGCCGCTCAATCACAAACAATAAACTCAATCCAGCAATTAAAAACAATATCGTCGGCGTAATCGCGCTCATCATCGGCGGCCAATCGTTAAGCACGCCTAAGTGGATAAATACGCGATTCAAAATTTGATACACCACGCCCAACATCACGCCAATAAAAATTTTAGTGCTGGTGCCGCTGGCACGTTGTTGCAAAAATGCGAAAGGCAAGGCTAAAATTACCATGACCATGCACGCCAGCGGGTAGGTCATTTTTGCCCAAAGCGCCACCCAATAGCGCGTGGCTTTTTGCTTATTGGTTTCTAGGTGATTGATAAATGAGTATAAATTCCAAGCGGACATTTTTTCTGGCGCTACCAACAGCACATTGAGCAATTCTGGGCGAATCAGTGATTTCCAATTAGCTTTGTTAAAAGACTGCGTTTGCACATTGTTTTGTTCAATTTGTTTAAAAGTGTTAAATTTCGATTGCGTTACATTGCTTAAACTCCAATGCTCATCAGCAAAATCACCTTGTTTGGCATTGCTAATGCTGCGAAGTTTAAAATTATCGTCAAACTCATAAATATGGATATTCATTAAACTTGCATCTGGCAATACGGTTTCTACGTTCACAAAACTGTTGCCATCTTTAACCCATAAGCCAGATCTAAAATCTTGCACCAACACCGAATCGGTGGCTTTTACGCGCAGGCGATGCGCCATTTTTTCGCTAATTGGCGTAATCAGCTCGCCCACAAAAAAAGTGATGATGGTGAATAACAAGCCCACTTTTAGTAGTGTAATGGCAATATTGAGCAAAGACAGGCCGCTCACGCGCATAACAATCAGTTCAGAATTACGCGCCAGCGTGCCTAGGCTGTACATCATGCCAACTAACACGGCCACAGGCACCACGTCGTAGATATGGCCAGGAATACTTAACAAAACAAAGGCGATCATTTTGCTGATGCCATAACTGCCTTTGCCTAAGCTGTCTAGCTCTTGAATTAAATCAAAAAATGAAAACATTGCCAATAAACCCAGCATAACCATCAAGATGGTGATGCAGGTTTCTTGCCAAAAATAGCGGTTTAGAATGTTCATATTAAGGAATTTTTATTTTTTAACTTGAGGCACTTGAATCTTTATGCAATGGAATCTTTAGATGCTTGAATTTTAGAAACTTGAACCTTAGAAACCTGAGCCTTGGCCGATTTATTCCAAAGCTGTGAAATGCTGGTGATCCAACTGGGTAGCAGAGGCAATAAATGATTGCGACGATAAAACAAATAAAACGCCAAACTTAAAAAACACACATGTACTGGCCACAGGCCAATTAGCGCACTTAGTCTGCCTTGCGTAACCCACGCTTGAAAAATACTCAGCATATTATTGTAGATAATATAAATCAACAGCGCAAAAACCACGTTAAGCGAGCGGCCAGCACGCGGATCGACAAAACTAAGCGGAATAGCCAACAACACCAATATTAGCGCAGAGATTGGTATTGCCATGCGCCATTGCAATTCGGCATTGTTGCCCGCATCAGCGTTTTGTAATAACTGCCGCGTAGGCAGGGCTTGCCTGGTAGAGGGCTCTGGCGCGGCTTCTTTGGTTTGTATGCGTACCGCATAACGCTCAAACTCGGTCGTCGACACTTCGGCCGAATTAGGTTGACTTTCGTAGCGGCGACCTTTTTCCATCACCAAAAAGTTATCCCCATTTTTTTCTTTTTTGCGGCCGCCTTTCGCTGCCACCACCACGCCCGTTTTTTGATGCTGTGTGGTTTGTACGAAGATATTTTTGACCACATTACCCAGCTCGTCAAAACCTTCTATAAAAAAAACGCGGTCGCCGCTAGATGATTCTTTAAACACGCCAGGGCTAATAGACGATAATTCATCGCGGCTTTTGAGTTGTAGGCGATACGATTCACCTTTTTGTATAGCCCAAGGCATCACCAAAATGCTCAGCAGCGTAATCACCGTAACCACTGGCAGGGCAAAGGTTAAAATCGGCCGAATCCATTGCATAATGCTTAAGCCCGAACTAAACCAAATCACCATTTCAGAATCGCGGTGCCAACGGCTTAATGTGAGTAACACCGCTAAAAAAATACTTAATGACAATATCATGGGTAAAAATTTCACCATGTTAAAGCCTAATAATGTGCTGATGGCATCGTTGGGTAACACGCCTTTTGCGGCCAATTGCACAAAATAGCCGGCGCGCTGGGCAATAATAATACCGACAAGAATTAAGAACATCGCGCCTGCGGTGTTAATAAGTTCGTGCGATAAAGATTTTTTAAATAGTTTCAATTGTGAGTAAGTGTGAATTTACGCTTTGATTTCGCGTCAAAACGCTGGATAATCAACATTAAATTTAGTTAACATTAACAAAAGGCGACAACATGGAATTTAGCATAAAAAACACAAATCCTGAAAAGCTTGCAGCAGATTGCATCATTGTAGGCGTTTTTGAAGGCAGCAAGCTAACCGATGCGGCAAAAATGTTAGACGCTGCCAGTAACAAAGCCATTGTAAATGTGCTTAAATCGGGCGATATGGAAGGAAAACTAGGGGCTAGTTTGGTTTTACATGGGCTTGCGGGCATTGCAGCTGCGCGGGTGATGCTAATTGGTTTAGGCAAGCAAGCGGAGTTTAGCGAAAAAAATTATCGCCAAGCGGTGCGTGCAGCGGTAAAGGCTTTGCCTAAAGGCGTCACTACCGCAGGTTTTTTAATCAACGAAATTACAATAGAACAATCGGATACGCAGTCTAAAGTCGCGCAATTGGCCGAGGTTGTACTGGATACAACCTACCAAATAAACGCGATTAAGCAGAAAAAAGCCCAGCCAACAAGCTTAGTAAAAATAACCATTGTTGCAGATAAAACTGAACATGCCGCCGCCGAAGCAGGCCTTAAGCATGGCTTGGCTATTGGTGCTGGCGTTAATTTGGCCAAAGATTTAGGTAATCTACCGCCCAACATTTGTACCCCAACTTATTTAGGCAAACAAGCAAAAGAGCTGGCCAAAACGTACGACTTTAAAGTGGAAGTGTTAGACCGAAAAGAAATTGAAAAACTTGGCATGGGTTCATTTTTAGGCGTGGCGCAAGGCAGTGTAGAGCCGCCGCGCTTTATTGTATTGCAACATTTAAAAGGGAAAAAAGGCGAAAAACCAATTGTGCTGGTCGGCAAAGGCATTACCTTTGATACGGGCGGCATTTCACTCAAGCCTGGCGGCGATATGGATGAAATGAAGTACGATATGTGCGGCGCTGCCAGTGTTTTAGGCACCTTTAAAGCCATTGGCGAGCTTGATTTAGCCATCAACGTAGTTGGCTTAATTGCCACTTGCGAAAATATGCCCGATGCAGGCGCGATAAAACCAGGTGATATTTTAACCAGTATGTCTGGTTTAACCATTGAAGTGTTGAATACCGATGCAGAAGGTCGCTTAATATTATGCGATGCGTTAACCTATGCTGAGCGTTTTGAGCCATCTGCCGTGGTGGATATTGCAACGCTTACAGGCGCTTGCGTCATCGCGCTGGGGCATCATCCAAGTGGGTTATTTAGTAACAAAGACGCGCTAGCACACGAATTATTGGCCGCAGGCGAAGCCGCGCACGACCGCGCATGGCACCTGCCGTTGTGGGAAGAGTTTCAAACGCAGCTTGATAGCAATTTTGCCGATATGGCCAATATTGGCGGCCGCGCGGGTGGCAGTATTACCGCGGCGTGCTTTTTATCGCGCTTTGCCAAAAAATATGATTGGGCGCATTTGGATATTGCCGGCACGGCGTGGAAAAGTGGTAAAGAAAAAGGCGGTACGGGTCGGCCAGTGCCGCTTTTAACGACGTTTTTAGTGAATCGCGCTGCAAAAGCCAAATAGTAGAATTTGATTGTTTAAACTGTGACGCGAATTGATTTTTATTTTAATGTGGGTAATAAAGCGCTAGCGCTGGCTGAGTTGGTACAAACAGCCTTTAACAAGCGGCGCCAAGTCACGATTTGCGTTGCAGATGAAAGCAGCGCAGCTACTGTTAGCATGAACTTGTGGCAGCAGCAGCCTACGAGTTTTTTGCCAAATGTGGCTGCGAATCATGTTGCGGCCGCACATACGCACGTCGTCATTCATTGGGCAGAAATGGCTTTGCATCACGATGAGTTATTGATTAACTTAAGGTTAGAGCAGCCCAACTTTTTTAGTCGATTTACGCACTTAATCGAGTTAGTGGGCGATGATGAACAAGACAAAATAGCTGCGCGGGCGCGGTTTAAGTTTTATCGTGATCGAGGCTATGAAATTAAAAGCATCAATTATGCCCAAAATCTTTAGTACACAATTGCCTCGTTCAAAATCGTTTAGTCATGCTTATGTCAAGAAAATAGTGAGGAAATAATTAATATGGTAGCCGACAAAAAAATTCCGTTACTGACCGAGGTTTATCAACCAAAACCCAACGCACAGCCAACACCCAGCCCAAAATTAGATGATTTAACTTTAATTACACCAGAATTGATTGCGCGCGTCACGGGCCACGTCAGGCCGCGGCTTGAGGCAGAAATTACCCAATCGGTGATGCTTAGTATGCGTGATGTGCTTAGAAAAGATATATTGCAAGATTTGCAAGCCGAGATAAAAAGCGCCCAAATAGCATTAGAAACCAATACCAACAACTATATTGATAGAACCAAAGCAGACCTTAAAACTGAATTACCGCAAATGTATCAAAACAGTGCCGATTTGGTCTATAAGAGCCTTGCAGAGAAAGTGGCCGTTTTACAAACAGAGGCGATTACCAACTTAGATGGCTCAATATCGCAGCTAACCGAGCAAAGCTTGCAAGTTGCTACGAGCGCGCTGCAATCCACAATTGAGGATACGCAAGTTGCCAAAAGCGCTCAAGTTAAGCAAGAAATAACCGTAGAGATGCAAGCGTTTCAAGCCGATGCCACTAGCAATCAACAAACCTTATTGCGCCAAGAAATGACCGATATTTTTGAGTCAGCGAATCGTGACGCTAAATCAGAGATGCAAATGCAGTTAGATAGCTTACAAACTGATGCGATTACGCAGTTGCGCGCAAGCTTTACCGAGGCAATGCCAGCCATTTACACCGATGCGATTGCGCAGCAGCAAGAACAAATTACAGCGCAAATTAGTCAACAGTTACATCAAGAAATGCAAACGCTTCAAGCGGAATCGCTTAACCAACATCAAGTGCAATTAGCGCAGTCGATAGAGCAGCTGCAAACGCAATTAACGCAATCTATTAGCAGCCATCAAACGCTGTTAGCGCATTCGCTTAATCAACAAAATAACCAATTGACGCAATCAATTGATAATCACCAAACGCAATTAGCGCAGTCGCTGACTAATCATTTTGAATCGCTAAGTGCCAATGCTAAAGACGATTTAACCGAACGTTTAAACAGTATTCAGACTGATGCAGTTGAGCAAATGCGCAGCACCTTAATTGCGGCTATACCGAGTATTTACGGGGCTGCTGGTGAGGATGTAAAAGCCAAGTTTGCCGATGAAATGACTGAGCAAAGCGGGCAGCTGCGCACAAGCTTTTTAACGACTATTAATGCCGAATTGCCTGCGGTACAAGCAGTGATGCGCGAGAATATTCAACAAATTTTGGCAACTACACTGCCAAAATTAGAGCTAGATTTGCGCAATCAATTAACTGAAGAGTTGCAAGCTTTACTGTTAAAAGTAAAATTTGTCTTGCCCAACTAATAGCCTGTTTAAATTCGCGCCAAAACAAACTTCTAACCAATATTTAGCCGCCAACTAGTTCTTTGTACGCCTCAGCGCTTAAAAAATGTGCAATTTGTGACGTATCGCTTGGCTTAAATTTAAAAATCCACGCCGCATAAGGCTTATCATTAATACCTTCGGGTGCGTTTAATAAATCCTCATTAATTGCTGTCACCACGCCGTTCATGGGCGCGTGTAAATCAGAACCTGTTTTGACAGATTCTACAATGCCACAAGGCTGGGCGTTGATCAGCGTGCTACCTAACTTAGGCGGCTCAATAAACACAATATCGCCCAGCAAATCTTGTGCGTAATCCGTAATACCAGCCAGCCAATTGCCATCAGCGGCTTGGCTTACCCATAAATGTTCGGCGGTAAAATGCAACTCACTAGGAAATTTCATGGTCATAACTCAATATCAGTCAATTTATTTAGGTCGTATTTTCGCACAAAGTTTAAGTTAAACGATTTATTCTATTTATTTTATTCTATTAATTGCAATAATTAAATTAAGTCGTATAAAAGTCACAACAGTTATAAACTTAATATTTATTTTTTAAATATGCGCTAAGTTAATGACAAGTAAGTCATTTATGGTTATTATTATTTTTAATGTGTGACATTTAAAAGTTAAAAAACTTAATTCTTAACTTGATGGAATAGTTTTGTGAGGTAACGCCGTGATGATGAAATTCTTACTTAAACATATGCTGCTGGCTTATTTGGCTTTTGGCTTGGTTGCAGTGCCCTCCGAGGCATTAGCTGCACATAAAAAATCTAGCAAACGGCTAGTTTCTAATCATAAACACACCTCTAGCAAGCTTGTATCAAGCAAAAAAAATGGGCTTAGTAAACATGCCATTAGTAGCCGCCATCAATTTGGCAGGATGAGAGCGCAACAAATTAACGTACGATTGCGCGCTGGGCATACTTTGCAATTACAGCGCGAATATGCGAGCGCAGAAAATTTTGATGGTAGTGGCGCTTTAGAGTTAGCTTCTAGTAATGCATTGATTATTAATCAAAATACCGGTGAAGTGCTGTTTGCAAAAAACACCAATATACCCACACCCATTGCATCAATCACCAAATTAATGACGGCCATGGTGATGCTTGACGCAAAATTGCCACAAGATCAAGTACTGGAAATTTCTGATAATGACATTGATTATTTAAAAGGCACTAGTTCTCGTTTAACAATTGGCACGCAAATGACGCGCGGTGAATTTTTACAATTGGCCTTAATGTCATCAGAAAATCGCGCCGCCTCCACTTTGGCATCAAATTATCCAGGTGGCAGAGCTTTGTTCGTACGGGCAATGAACGCCAAAGCGCACCTAATTGGTTTAACCAATACGCATTTTGTCGATCCAACAGGTTTGGATTCAGAAAACGTATCAACCGCAGAAGATTTGGCTAAAATGGTGCAAGCGGCCTATCAATATTCAGAAATTCGCGCCGCAACAACAACGTCTGACCGCGCAGTGTATTTGGAGGGCCGCGCTTTCCCTGTGTTATTTAAGAATACCAATGGTTTGGTGCGCGAAGGCGACTGGGAAATTGGCCTTTCAAAAACTGGTTTTATTAACGAAGCAGGCCGTTGTTTGGTGATGCAGGCGACGATTGCGGGCGAGCCGATGATTGTGGTTTTGCTGAACTCGAATGGCAAGCTAACGCGTATTGGTGATGCTAACCGCATACGAAAATGGATGGAATTTAACGGCGTACCGACTTCTGCAGGTCAAACGCTGGTGATGTCTGGCAGAATTTCTTAGCCCGTTAAGTTAAGTTTTACAGTTAACAAAAAGCGCCTTGTTCTAAAAGAATAGGGCGCTTTTTTATGTTAATTCAAACAACAATTGGCTTAAATAATGAAGCTTTTTAGTTTTTAATAGCGGGTTTTTTAGCCACTTTTTTCTTGGCCACCGCTTTTTTAGAAGTTGGTTTTTTACCCGTTGCTTTGATGACCGTTGTTTTGCTTGCGACTGTTTTGGCAGCTGGTTTTCGCGCAGTCGTTTTTTTGCCGCCAGTTTTACCAGCCACTTCATCTTTTGCTGCTTTTTCCGCCAGTAAACCAAGCGCTTCATCCATGGTTAGCGATTCTGGCTCAACACTTTTTGGAATCGTCGCGCGCACTTTTGCGTGTTGCACATATGGCCCGTAACGGCCTGCAAAAATCTCCACGCGGCCTTCACCGCTTGGATGCGCACCTAAATCTGCAATAGGTGCCGGGCCAGTATTGGCGGCAGCTAACAGCGCAACTGCTTCTGAATTATCGATGGTAAAAACACTGTGCGTTTTTGGAATCGATTTGAATTTAGCATCATGATTCACATACGGGCCAAAGCGGCCAATGTTAGCGACGATTTTTTTACTGGTTTCAGGATGAAGCCCCAAATCGCGTGGTAGCGATAGTATCATATTGGCGGTTTCCATGCCCATGTCAGCAATCGGAATTTCTTTAGGAATACTTACGCGTTTAGGTTTTTTCTTTTCACCCTCAACTGCCACACCAAGCTGTAAATATGGCCCATACGGCCCGTTCATTAAGTAAATCTCTTTGCCAGATTCCGCGTCCACGCCAATGGTCACAGGGTCTGCACCTGCTTGCGCGCTACCATTTAAGCTGCGTTTGTAATCACATTTTGGCTCGTCGTTATAACCAGTACAGCCAATAAATGTGCCGTAGCGACTGAGTTGCTTTTGCAGCGGTTTGCCGCATTTTGGGCAAGCTTCGTCAATTAGCTCATTACCTGGACGGTCTACATCGGATTTGCTAATAATTTGGTTGTTAAAACCTTGCCAAAACTCATCCATTAGCGGAATCCACTCGCGCGAGCCGTCGGCCACGTTATCCAACGCGGTCTCTAAGTTGGCGGTAAAATCATAATCCACATATTTGGTGAAATGCTCAGTTAGAAATTTAACCACCACCCGCCCTACATCGGTCGGTGTAAAGCGTTTTTTGTCCAAAACTACGTATTCGCGATCTTGCAGGGTGCTAATAATACTAGCGTAAGTAGAAGGCCGGCCAATGCCGTATTCTTCTAAAATCTTAACCAGGCTTGCCTCTCCATAGCGCGGCGGTGGCTCGGTAAAATGCTGGTCGCCGTAGATTTTTTCTATTGTGAGAATTTCGCCTGTTTCTAAATGTGGTAGTTTACTTTCACCATCTTCGTCATCGTCATCATCGCGGCCCTCCATATATACTGCGATAAAGCCTGGGAATACTAGCGTTTGGCCGGTGGCACGGAATAAATTGGCCTCAGAACCCACCGCTAAATCGACGCTTACGGCATCAAATTTGGCGGGCGACATTTGGCAAGCAAGGCTACGCTTCCAAATCATTTCGTAGAGTTTAAATTGCTCATCACTCAAATATTGGCGCATTTTAGCAGGTGCGCGATTGATGTCTGTTGGGCGGATCGCCTCATGCGCTTCTTGCGCGTTTTTGGCTTTAGTTTTGTACATAATGGCTGATTTTGGCAAATAATCGGCGTCAAAATTTTTCTTCACATAATCGCGAATGCTCATCACCGCTTCTGATGCCATGCTAAATGAATCGGTGCGCATATAAGTAATCAAACCAACCGTACCAGAGCCAATATCCACGCCCTCGTAAAGCCCTTGCGCCACACGCATAGCTCGAGATGTTGTAAAGCCAAGTTTACGTACTGCCTCTTGTTGCAAGGTAGAAGTGGTGAATGGCGCGGCAGGGCTGCGGCTTCGTTGTTTTTTTTCTACACGGCTAACGGTGGTTTTACCCGCGCTGGCTAGCAGCAATTTACCCACAATATCGGCTTGTTGGTCGTGGTTTACAACCGTAAATTGCTCTACTTTTTGGTTATTTAGCAGCACCAATTTAGCATTAAATTTATTCGCATGTTTTAGCGCATCTAAATGAATTGTCCAATACTCTTGATTTTTAAACGCTTCAATTTCTAGTTCGCGCTCGACAATTAATCTTAACGCTGGGCTTTGTACACGGCCTGCAGATAAGCCACGACGGATTTTTTTCCACAACAGCGGCGATAAATTAAAGCCAACCAAGTAATCAAGCGCACGGCGTGCTTGCTGCGCATTCACCAAATCCATCGCAATATCGCGCGGGTTATCAATGGCATGTTTGACGGCGGTTTGCGTAATCTCGTTAAATTCTACGCGTTTGAGCAGCTTATTTTTAAGTAATTTTTTCTCAGCCAAAATTTCGGCAATATGCCACGAAATCGCTTCACCTTCCCTGTCTGGGTCGGTTGCTAGGTATATGCTATCTGCCGCCTTGGCCGCTCTGGCAATCGCATCCATGTGCCTAGAATTGCGCTCAATAATATCGTACTTCATGGCAAAATTATTCAGCGGATCAACCGCACCATTTTTGGGAATTAAATCGCGCACATGGCCGTAACTTGCTAACACTTCAAAGTCGCTTCCCAAGTATTTTTGCAGCGTTTTAGCTTTTGAAGGTGATTCTACAATGAGTAGTTTGGACATTTAAACCTGAGTTTCCCTAGAGTTTGAAGGGGTAGCAATTGGAATTGACTAGATAATAACAAGCAAATTGCACACTAGACAATATAAAGAATATAAATTTAAAGCTTAATTAGCAATTAATAGCGCGTTTTGCCAAGCGCTCGAGGATATTTTTTGGGCTAGCAGCTGAAAAAGTTAAGCTTTCTTGCGGCAAATGAAACGTTTGTTCCATCATGTGCTGGCCGCTTAAAACCGCGTGCAATACCAAATCGGAATAGACCACCCAAGAGCTATTCGCAGGAAACTCAACCCGCATTTGCGGCGCATTGGCTTGATATGCTGCATCGGCTTTGGTTAAATCATGCAAGTGCAGCATCATATGATCGTACTCGCCGCGCAAGCTTTTGGTGATGCCAAGCGCGTTAATGAGTTTAGCTTGCAAAGGAGTATAGGCTGGCACTTTTGGTAAAAATTTTGCAGCCATATCGGCAAACGGCTCGCCCACATTCCATACGCGCGGCTTATTTTGCGGATTTACATTGGTAAACACGCGCAAAATGCGTGTACCAGCGGTGGGTTTTGAAGGAAAAGCATCCGCGTGTAAACGTCTGTCATCTTTGCGCCAACTAGTAATACGGCCAGCCGCCTCAACGCAGCGTAAACTGCTATTGGCTAGTTTGGCATGCGGCATATAACTGGGCAGCAAATGCGCTATTAAGCTGGTTGCGCGACTAGAATAACGCTCTATCAGCGCCGACATTGCAGCCAATTCTTCCACGTTACCTTTTGCACCTTTAATAGTGCGATTGTTGCCGCGAAGATAAATATTTTTCGATTGGCCATCTGACCAATCGGGCGATAAAAACCGGGTTTCACTAGGCGCAAATTCAAAACCTAAATTGGGTAAAAACAAAATGCCGCCATGCTCTAGATGGCTTAAAAACTCGGCTTGCGCATTGCTGCTGGCTTGCGGCATAAAGCTAGTAAATGGCAATTCGAGTATAGGGTTTATGGCAAGCGGCATATTAAGAATCGTGCGCCAAGGTATCTTTTTTGCCGCGCGCAAAGGTTATTTTGTTAGTTTTATTACTCATATTTGGCATTTGAATATCAAATAATTGCCTAGTTTGATTTAAATTCTCTTTCTCTGCAATATCACCAAATAGTGGATCCTCGTCGTCAGGTTTGGCTTGTGTTAAACCTTTAAAATCGTACAAATCAAAATCCGCCAAATGTGATGGCTCCACATTACCAATTGCGCGAAAGATATTGTTAATGCGGCCTGGCTGCTCTAGCTCCCACGCTTGCAGCATCGCTTTTACATTTTGCCGTTGCATATTTGGCTGGCTGCCGCATAAATCGCAAGGGATTATGGGAAACTCCATTTGCCGTGCATAGCTGGCGATGTCTTTTTCAGCACAATATGCCAGCGGGCGAATCACCACATTTTGCTTATCGTTAGTCGCCAGTTTTGGCGGCATGGCTTTCAATTTGGCACCAAAAAACATATTCAAAAACAGCGTTTCTACAATGTCGTCTCTGTGATGCCCAAGCGCTATTTTATTGGCGCCCAGCTGTTTTGCCGCGGTGTAAATAATGCCACGGCGCAAGCGACTGCATAGGCTACAAGTTGTCGCGCCTTCAGGAATTTTCTCTTTCACCACCGAGTAAGTATCCGCCTCAACAATGCGGTAATCCACACCCAAACTTTTAAAATATTCAGGCAAAATATGTGCAGGAAAATTCGGCTGCTTTTGGTCTAAATTCATCGCGATGAGCTTAAAATCAATCGGCGCGCGTTCTTGCAGCGCCAGCAACATCATCAGCATGGTGTAGCTATCTTTACCACCACTCATGCACACCAGCACCGTGTCGCCATCCTCAATCATGTTGTAATCGCCAATCGCCTTGCCCGTGGCGCTAATTAAGCTATTGCGCAGCTTAATAAAATTGTTGGAATGGTTGTCGGGTAAGTGTTTAATCATAAAGCGTATTATACGAGATAAGCTTAATTTTTTAACGATAAACCTTTTGCGCCATTATTAAAATATGCTAATGTAATGCAAATGAATTACAGATAGGAGTTAAGCATGAAAACAGCCACTATCCCCGCATTACGGGTAGAGCCAAAACTACGCGAAGCCGCACAAAGCGTGCTTGCCAGCGGTGAAACGCTATCAAGCTTTGTAGAAGAATCATTACGCAACAATATAGAGCGACGCCTGCATAACCAAGCTTTTATCGCGCGCGGGTTAGTATCGCGCGAAGAAGCTAAAATTAGCCAAGAATATTACTCGGCAGAAAGTGTATTGGCCGAATTGGGTGAAATGCTTAAACAGGCGCAGTAGGGTTAAATTAAAAAAGTGATCTATCAAATACGCTTTACCAAAGCTGCGCGCGATGATGTTAAACGGCTTTACGCTTTTTTGCTTGCACGAGATTTGCAAGCCGCAAACCAAGCACTAGAAGCCATTAACAAAGCTATAGAGCTACTTAAAACATTCCCATTTACTTGTAGAAAAGCACAAACTAATACACCTTTTTTTCGAGAGCTAATTATTAGCTTTGGCACAAATGGCTATGTGGCATTGTTTGAGATAGAAGAAGAAAAAACGGTTACAATCCTGGCTATCAGGCATCAGCGTGAAGATGATTTTCGCTAGACTTTAAGAATTGAAAATAAAAATTATGAGTGAACTCCTAATTAGCCAATACCATTCTGAAATTGCCAAATACATACAATATGGCGGCGACAAAAAAGAAACCAGTATCCGCCGCGCTTTTGCTAACTTGCTTAGCACTTACTGCAAACCACACGATTTAACCTTAGTAGATGAGCTGGAATTCACCACCAAACTCAATACCCGCGTAGTGCCAGATGGCACGATTAAAGATGCATTGCGCCTCACGCATGGCTATTGGGAAGCCAAAGATGAGAGTGACGATATTGACGTTGAAATTGAGAAAAAGCTAAAAAAAGGTTATCCGTCAGATAATATTTTGTTTGAAGACAGCATCACCGCCGTGCTACTGCAAAATGGCGTACAAATTCTACGCGTAAGTATGAAAGATGCCGCAGCGCTAGATAAACTGGTGCGCCGCTTTATTGAGTTCGAGCGCCCTGAGCTGCAAACTTTTAGGCAAGCCATTGCCCAATTTAAGCAAGATATGCCAGAAGTGCTACACGCTTTGCGCCAGATGATTGATGCGAACCAAATTAGTAATGCCAACTTTAAAACCGCACTGCAAACTTTTCTAAAACTTTGCCAAGACAACATCAACGCCGACATTGTGTTAGATGACGCGCGCGAAATGCTGATACAACATATTCTTACGGAAGACATTTTTAACACCGTGTTTGGCGATACGCAGTTTCACCGCGAAAACAACATTGCGCGTGAGCTACAAAAAGTGGCGGATACATTTTTTACGGGCAGCACCAAAAAGAATACCTTAAAAGGGCTAGAAAGCTATTATGGTGCTATTAAACAAAGTGCTAGCGGCATTGCCAACCACCATGAGAAGCAACAGTTTTTAAAAGCCATTTACGAAAATTTTTATAAGGTTTACAACCCAAAACTAGCCGATAGATTAGGCGTAGTCTACACCCCAAACGAAATTGTGCGCTTTATGATAGAAAGCACAGAAGCCTTAATTCATCAGCACTTTAACAAATTGCTCATTAGCCGTGGCGTAGAAATTTTAGACCCCGCTACAGGCACAGGCACGTTTATTACTGACTTGATAGAACACTTTAAGCACAATAAAGATGAGCTGGCTTACAAAAATAAAACGAGCTGCACTGCAATGAAGTCGCTATTTTGCCTTACTACATTGCCAACTTAAATATTGAATTTACCTACTCGCAAATTATGGGCGAGTATGCCGAGTTTCCTAATATTTGCTTTGTAGATACGCTAGATAATTTAGGTTTTGATCAAAAACATAGTGGCGCGCATGGTGATTTAGATTTTGGTATGACGGCGATTAATACCGAGCGGGTAAAAGCGCAAAACGCTAAAAAAATTAGTGTGATTATTGGCAATCCGCCTTATAACGCTAACCAACTCAATTAAAAACGACAACAATAAAAACCGTATATATGGTGGTAAAGATGGCAAAAGTGGAATAGATAAACGCATTAAAGACACTTACATTGCCGAAAGCACTGCGCAAAAAACCAAGCTATACGATATGTACGCAAGGTTTTTGCGTTGGGCGAGCGATAGGTTAGACGAAAACGGCGTAGTGGCTTTTATTACCAATCGCAGCTTTATAGAAAGCCGTACCTTTGATGGTTTTCGTAAGATTGTTGAACAAGAATTTAATGAAGTGTGCATAGTAGATTTAGGTGGCGATGTACGCGCCAACCCCAAGTTAAGCGGCACCACGCATAATGTGTTTGGTATACAAACTGGCGTAGCGATTAGCTTTTTGGTGAAAAACTCAAAACAGCAAGGCTGCAAAATCCGCTATTTGCGTCGCCCAGAAATGGAAACAGCGGATGAGAAATTAAGCTTTTTAGCCAGTAGTAAATTAGATGATTTAGCCTTTCAAGCCATCACGCCCGATAAAAACCATAACTGGATTAACTTAAGTGATAACGACTTTGATAGTTTGATTCCAGTCGCGAATAAAGAAACCAAAGCGGCTAAAACGCAGGCGCAGGAAAATGCTTTGTTTAAGTTGTATTCGTTGGGGGTGGTGACTGCGCGTGATGAATGGGTTTATGACGATAATGAAAAATCGCTCAAGAAAAAAGTTGATTTTTTAATTAACGCTTACAACCAAGATGTTAAAAAATTGTCTGTAAAATCAAATAAAAAAGATATAACAAGTGAATTAGATACCGATATTAAATGGACGCGTGCCGTAAAAAACGACCTTAAAAAAGGCGTAAAGTATGAGTTAGATGAAGATTTAATAGTAGAAAGTTTATATCGCCCCTTTGTTAAAAAGCAACTTTATTTCAGTAAGCAATTGAATGAAATGCAGTATCAGCTTAACTGGTTGTTTGGTAAGACCAATACAAAGAATCAATATATTAGTATAGTGGCAGGAAATAGACTAGATTTTGCTACTCTTGCTGGTAATGCTTTGCCAAATTATGCTATTTATTCTCTTGACCCTGCGCAATGTTTAGCCCTTTATGTTTATGACAAAGCAGGCAACTGCACCGATAACATCACCGATTGGGGTTTGGCGCAGTTTGTGCAGCATTACCAACCGTCCACCGTCATTGCGAGGAGCGAAGCGACGAAGCAATCCAGTAGCAGTCTGGATTGCCACGCTGGCGCTCGCAATGACGGTAAAGAAATCACCAAACAAGCGATTTTTCATTATGTATATGCGGTGTTGCATGACCCAGTTTATCGCGAGAAATATGCGTTAAACCTAAAGCGTGAATTTCCGCGCGTGCCTTTTTATGCAGATTTTTGGCAGTGGGCAAACTGGGGTGAGACCTTAATGCAAGCGCATATTGGCTATGAAGCGGCCGCGCCGTTTGACTTAACCCGCACTAATAAAAAAGTGGCTAAACCTAAAGCCAAGCTTAAAGCCGATAAAGCCAAAGGTGAAATTATTGTAGATGAAGCCACCACATTAAGCTGCATTCCGCCAAGTGCTTGGGATTACAAGCTAGGTAACCGTAGCGCGCTAGAATGGGTGCTAGACCAATATAAAGAAAGCAAACCCAAAGACCCAACGATTCGCGAAAAATTTAATACTTACCAATTTGCAGATTACAAAGAACACGTTATTAATCTGCTAGCAAAGGTTTGTACAGTGAGTGTACAAACACAAGAGATTGTTGAAGCAATGCGCAATTTGCAACGCTAGTTATCAACTGTTTTTATAGCCCCTTTGTAACCTATTATCGGTTTGCCAACGTTGGCAAAATGATAATAATTGATGTTACAAATTCAAACTGCGTCCACCATCTACCGCCAGCACATGGCCAGTAATAAATGGCGCATCAGCTACCAAAAACTTCACCGCTTTGGCAATATCAGCTGCTTCACCAACACGTTTTAACAAGGTTTGGTTAATCACGCGTTGTCTGTAAACCTCATCAAATTGCGGGTTATTTTCTGGCCATTGCACAGGGCCGGGTGCAACTGCATTCACGCGCACTTCTGGCGACAACTCATGCGCGAGTGATTTAGTCAGCGTAACTAAACCCGCTTTCGCCACGCTGTACACCACATAGCCTTTTTTCGGGCGTTCAATATGCATATCGGTAATATTCACAATGCAGCCGTGGTTTTTACGCAGCTCAAAGGCGGCGGCTTGCGCTAAAAACATGGGGGCTTTTAGGTTGCTGCCCATTAAATCGTGCCAGTTTTCTTCATCAATTTTGCCAATTTCGGTGGCGTAATAGGTGCTGGCATTGTTAATCAGCACATCTAAACGTCCAAATTGTTTAATTGTTTCATTCACCAAGCTGGGTAATACTGCAAGATTAAGTAAATCGCCCTGAATAATCGCGACACTATTGGCGCGTTGCAAATTAAACTCAGCTTGCAGCGCACGCGCTTCGTTAATGCTGGTTTTATAGTGAATCATCAGCTGCGCACCGTGTGCATGTAGCTCGCGACAGATGGCCGCGCCCACGCGTTTTGCCCCGCCAGTAATTAGCACCACTTTGTTTTCTAGCTGATTTTTTAATTGCTTATGGCTCAATTTTTTACTCACCTTAATTTCAAAATATTATAATGGCTAATGGCTTCATTACCTATCCCTTCGCCCCAGCAGCAAGCTCTTAGCCAACAATTGGCCGATTTAATTCAACAAAAAATAAAAGAAAATAATGGCTGGATTAGCTTTGCAGATTTCATGCACATGGCCTTATACACGCCAAGTTTTGGCTATTACAGCGGCGGCGCAACCAAGTTTGGGCTAGCAGGCGATTTTGTCACCGCGCCAGAAATTTCACCATTATTTGCGCAAACGTTAGCAAATCAAGCGGCGCAAATATTGGCTATTGACGATGCGCATATTTTAGAACTGGGTGCAGGCACAGGCAAATTGGCGGCTGATTTATTGCTGCAACTACAAGCATTAAACACCTTGCCAGCCCAGTATTTTATTTTAGAAGTAAGCGACCACTTACGCCAAATTCAGCATGAAACCTTGCAAAAAAAATTACCACAAGTTTTATTTAAGCGCGTGGTTTGGCTGGAAAAATTGCCAGTTAATTTTGTAGGTTTAATTATTGGCAACGAAGTGCTTGATGCAATACCCGCGCATTTAATTGTTAATACCGAAGCGGGCTTGTGTGAGCGTGGCGTTTCGTTTGAGCAAACATTTATCTGGCAAAATAAGCCATTACAAAAAGGCAATCTGCATGATGAAGTTAGCACTTACTCGCTGCCAAGCGATTATTTAACCGAAGCTTGCCCAGCCGCCATAGGTTTGATAAATAGTTTGGCAGACTGCCTAAAACAAGGTGTTATTTTAATGCTGGATTATGGTTTTGGCGCGGCAGAATATTATCACCCGCAGCGCAACCAAGGCACGCTCATGTGTCATTATCAGCATTATGCGCATAGCAATCCGCTGATTAATATTGGCCTGCAAGATATTACCGCGCATGTTAATTTTACGGCAATTGCCGATGCTGGCGTTGCGCAAGGCCTAAGTTTGGCGGGCTATTGCAACCAAGCCAGTTTTTTAATCAATTGCGGCATGCTTGATATTTTAGGGCAAACTTCGCCAAGCAATATGGCAGTTTACGCACCACTTGCTGCCGCCGCGCAAAAGCTAATATCGCCAGCCGAAATGGGCGAATTGTTTAAGGTGATTGCGTTTAGCAAAAACTTTGACGAAGATTTAGTCGGCTTTAAAAATGGTGATAAAGCGCATACTTTGTAGGAGCGACGTCTCGTCGCGATTTTACGCCATTGCTTCGCGACGCCTCGTCGCTCCTACAGTATAATTACACCCATGACTGAAAATAATGAAGTAGAAAACGAAGATCTAAAAAACCGCCGCATACGCAGTTTTGTGTTGCGGCAAGGCCGCGTCACCAAAGGCCAAGAACGTGCATTAGAAACGCAATGGCCTAAGTATGGCGTGGAATATGGCTTGCAAGGCATCGATTTAGACGCGCTATTTGGCAGAAAAGACAGCAAGAAAATCCTCGAAATTGGCTTTGGCATGGG
>JACMNB010000063.1 GCA_014378845.1 Methylotenera sp.
CTACATCCATAAATATATTGCAGCAGGCAAATTACAAATGGACTGGGCAGGCGATAAAAATGCAAAATTGAGTGTCAGCCACGAGTAGTGTGGGTGGAGGCGTATCCGATACCCACAAAGCAATTTAGCGAAATGAAGAAGTGTATTAGAGTGGGGTTTGATTATAGATTAATGATGGGAATCGCCTTGCTCAACCCATCCTACGCTTGCTGGGGTAATCGATAATAATGCTAGCATTTGCGCGCAGGGTAGCCTCATAAGCCAAGCCGGCTACCGAACTGATGGCATAAGCAGCATTCAAGGCTACCGTTTCTGTTGTCATGGTCACTAGTTGTTTGGCTTGATAGACACCAGTGTGGGTGAGGCTTTGCCAGTAGTTGTACATATCCATAATCTGGTCGAGTGCAAGGCCATCGGCAACAATGTCGCCTGCATCAGCACCAAGCAAGTCTGAATAGCCAGGTTCAGTGCCTCGCAATGAAAATGTGTATTCATTAGTAGCGATATGCTTAAATACCGTTCCAGAAAAACCTGTGCCATCGGTAATGCCAAACAGTCCAGGGGGTGCGGTATATTGGCTCACCACTTGCCAGTGGGCTACGAAGTAGGTGGCTTGAGCGGGGGAGAATTTACCGTCGCCAGTGGTGAGCGCGGTTTTTACACTATCGACATCAGTAAGTAAATTACCAGCACTATTAAGAAAATTCGCATATGCGGCCTCGGATAGTTGTGCTTGGTCAAACAAAGAAGTAACTATACTCATTTTTTGCTCCCTAAAAGTTGATGCTTAAACTCGTTAAATTCAACATCTCTGTGCGCTCCACCATCGTTGCAATGCTTATTCCCCGTCATCCAGAATTTAATGTCGCCCCACCCATCAACGTAGCCTGTCCAGAAGTCTAAATAGCGTGCTAAGACTCTATGATTGCTTGCATCTACGACTTCTTGTTCCAGCCGATAAACCGGCAACACAGACGATGCGCGATACTCCTTCACGATTTTGTTAATACGGTGGTTCAATAAATATGTGTCAGTAAAGCCGCCTTTTTTGCCTTGCCGCGTTGACGGCGCACCTTTATTTTCCACCAACGTCTCCATCACCCCCGGATTCTCCTTCTTCCACTGCTCTGGTGTTTTGTACACCCAAAATCCCGCCTCGGTTGAGCAATAATATTTGTGCGCTACCACCGTCGGTATCCAATCCCAAAATACCAAAAGATACATTCCAAATGCTGCTCCCCAACCCCAACGCTTGGCGTTCTTGCCGTTTTTGCGTGCATAGCCAATTGCCCAACGCACTACACCAACTGAGATTAACAAATATAGCCCAATAACAACCAGTACAATTAATCCAAACATACTGCGACCCTCCAAAAAGTATTATTGTTTTTAATTCCGTGAAATAACTTGTTAATTTCGCTCACTTTTGCTTCTCCTCATCAAGCGAGTTTTACATTGCTGTTGTTTGTTGGTTTTCACCATTCATATTCTTGTCTTTCCCCAATATCACCGCCTCATCCACATTTAGCCCTTTGGGCAATTGATGGGTGATGAATAAGATTGTGACCTTGCCTTTAAGCTTATTCACCGTCTGCGCAAAGTGTTCTGCTGTTTGTTGGTCGAGGTTAGAAACCGCTTCATCAAATATCAGTACCTTAGGTTGTTTAAGCAAGGCTCTAGCAATAGCGATGCGCTGCTTTTGCCCACCACTTAAGCCTTTACCGTGCTCACCCACCACTGTTTGATAGCCTTGGGGCAATTTTTCGATGGTAGTGTGAATCTCAGCCAATTGGCAGGCTTGAATGATTTGCTCAAAACTGGCGTGTGGATTAGTTAAGATGAGATTGTCGTAAATAGTGCCTGCAAATAATGTTGTTTCTTGCGGTACTACGCCAAAGTGATTTCGCAGTTCATTGGCAGCTAGGTAGCTGATATCTTGCCCATTGAGTTTAATATTACCTTCTTGTGGTCGGTAAAAGCCTAGTAAGAGTTTAGCTAAGGTACTTTTACCACAACCACTCGGCCCCATGATGAGCACGCAATGGCCAGCTTGAATGTTAAAGCTAAGGTTTTGATACAGCCATGGTAAGTCATCCCCATATCTAAAGCCCAGGCTATCCACTGTAATATTCGTCGCTTGATTCACATTAGCACGGGTGGGAATCAGCGTCATTGGTTCTGCTGGCGCGTTCATCACATCGCCTAAGCGTTTCACGGCAATATCGGCTTGTTGAAACTCTTGCCATAGGCCGACCAATCTGAGGACGGGCGCAGAGAGTCTGCCTGAGAACATCTGAAAGGCAACCAGCATACCAATGGTGAAGTTGATGTTATGCATGACCAGCCAAGCACCGAGGGAGTACGGGTGGTCGCAAATTGCTCGCCGTATATGAATTGGTTTTGGTGCAATTCGCTTGACTTATTAACTCCATACAATAGGCATGTTTGGTCATTTTATTTATTTATTGTAATAGTTAGCCCATTATTCAACATTAGCTAGCAGCTGTCAGCTAATTAGTTTGATTTGTGATCGCAAATTGACTATAATCGCGACTTTTCCAACCTTGCCACACCGCCAGCATAGCGGGTGGCTTATTCCAAAAGGAGATTTCATGCGACATTACGAAGTAGTTTTTATTGTGCACCCCGATCAAAGCGAGCAAGTGCCTGCGATGATTGAGCGTTACCGTGCGCTAGTTACATCTACCGGCGGCACTATGCACCGTTTAGAAGATTGGGGCCGTCGTCAATTGGCTTATCCAATCCAAAAAATCCACAAAGCGCATTATGTGTTAATGAACATAGAGTGCACCTTAGAAGCATTGGCAGAACTTGAGCATGGCTTTAAGTTTAACGATGCAGTGTTGCGCCACTTAACCATGGGCACCAAAACCGCTGCAACTGCACCTAGCCCGATGATGAAAGAAGAAAAATCACGTTCAGTGCTTAGTCGCGATGAAACGCCAGCAGCGCCAGCGCCAGTAGCGGCACCAGCTGTTGTACCCGAGGTTGCAGCAGCTTAAGTGTTGAAAAGCCTGTGTTAAATAACATGGTGTTAAGTGGCGTGGTGATTAGTTTACAGCCAATACGCTACACACCAGCAGGCATACCGTTATTGAGTTTTTTGTTGCAACATGCTTCTGAGCAAAGTGAAGCAGGTTTAAAAAGAAAAGTGGAATGTACAATAAATGCTGTTGCGTTGGGTAACCTTGCAACCAGCCACATTCAGCCAGGTTCAAGCGTTAAGGTAAAAGGTTTTTTAGCTAAACGCAGCGCAAAAAGTACACAATTGGTGTTGCATATACAACAGTTACAAATAGAACAGTTAGAAATACAACAGCTTGAAATTGAACATTTAGAAGCTAATTTAAAGAATATTTAGGAGTTACACACATGGCAAGAGAAATGTATAAACGCCGCCGTTACTGCCGTTTTAGTGCAGAAGGCATCAAAGAAGTAGATTACAAAGACGTGGATTTACTGAAAGATTTTATTTCAGAAAATGCAAAAATTATCCCAGCCCGTATGACTGGCACTAAAGCTAGATATCAACGCCAACTAACAACCGCGGTAAAACGCGCACGTTTTTTAGCTTTGCTACCATACACTGACAAACACCCAGGTTAATTTAGGGTTAAGGAGAGATAACATGCAATTAATTTTATTAGAAAAAGTAGCAAATCTTGGTACGCTTGGCGATATTGTTAAGGTAAAAGATGGCTTCGGCCGTAACTTTTTAATTCCTCAAGGTAAAGCAAAACGTGCAACGGAAGCTAACAAAGCTGAATTTGCAGCCCGCCGTGCAGAATTAGAAAAACAACAAGCCGACATTTTAACCGTTGCCACTGCGCGCGGCGCCAAATTGGCGGCTTACGTATTAACAGTCACTCAAAAAGCGGGTGTTGATGGCCGTTTATTCGGCTCTGTAACCAATGGTGACATTGCTGAAGGCCTTGTGGCTGCTGGCTTTGAAGTGGCTAAATCAGAAGTACGTATGCCTACTGGCCCATTAAAAACCGTGGGTGACCACGCTGTAACCGTTGCATTACATCACGATATTGTGGTTGATATTGTGGTGAAGGTAGTTGCCGAAGCATAAGATTTGCACTAGTAATTAAAAAAGGCGACCTTGGTCGCCTTTTTTTTAATAATGTTACTGGCTTCACAAGCTAGTTTAATTACTGGGTGAAGAAATGAAAGTAATCAAGTTAACATATTTTTTGCATTTTTAATGGCTTTAACCGCAGTTAGCTAATCTGCCCTTGCAGATAATATTGATGAAGACGGCCGCATTTGGTTAAACATTAATATGAAAACGCCGTCGCCTATTAAAGGCTTAAATGCTTATTTAGAAGTTCAACCAAGGTGGCGTGAAGAGGGTTCAGAATATGATCAAACTATTATTCGCCCCGCAATATTTTATGATGATTCGCCAAAATCTAGCCTTTGGTTTGGTTATGCCCGCGTTATCGGTGATTCGTCAACTAAACAAAATACGTATGAAAACAGACTGTTGCAGCAATTTAGCTATAGTTTTTATCCTATAGCCGACTGGAAAATAGCCAGTCGTACACGGCTAGAGGAGCGCAGTATTGAAGGCAAAGACGATATTGGTTATAGACTGCGCCAAATGGTTAAGTTTACAAAACCGCTACCTTAGAAAATACCAGTATTATTTTGTCTGATGAGCTGTTTTTTAGCGCCAACAGTACCGATTGGTGCGCAGCCAGTGGTTTCGATCAAAACAGGGCGTTTAATGGCCTTGGTTACAAATTGAATAAGCACAATGCTTTTGAAATTGGTTACCTAAATCAATTTGTTAATACGCGGAAAGCTGACCGAGAAAATCACGTATTATCAACTCCTTGGGCAATGAATTTTTGATGTAACCTTAGTTATTTGCGTCATCTATGCTTAATTGGGCCATTTTAATAATGGCCTATTTTTTTTGGCGCCGTTAATCCTAACAAGTATCAAATACTTTAGCAGTCCTGATTAAACTCTCAATTTAGCAATCACAATTTAGCAATTAAGCTAAATCAAATTTGCCTACCTTATTTACAAAGAATACCCGCACAACCTGCATCTTGCATAAAAATTATTGCGGTTACTTTATTTTAAAATAGTTCTGAATGATTAATCGTTTTTTAGGACCTATTAGTTAGGTTTAACAACATTTACACCATATTTTTTGTCGTTTATTATCTGCTTGTTTCATAAAACTGAAACAAATTTTAATAAAGGAGACGATTATTAAAAAGATTCTTAAAGCCAGCTTACTCATTAGCGCAATGCTGTTGGCTACGCAATCGCAAGCAGCTGGCTTGCGCAATGTAATGGTCTAGTTTAACGCAACACTTTTTTAGAGGTTATAATCAACTTTAATAGGTGTAAAAATGAGCAAAGCCAGAAATCAATTCACAACAGAATTTAAGCAAGAATGTGTCAATTTAGTCGTCAATCAGGGCTACGGTATCGCCCAAGATGCCAGTGCTATGCAGGTTGGTTTATCTTCCATGCAACGCTGGGTTGGTCAATATAAACAGGAGTTACGCGGCGTTACACCACTAGCCAAAGCATTAACGCCAGAGCAACAGCGTATTTAAGCCTTAGAGGCCGAGAA
>JACMNB010000007.1 GCA_014378845.1 Methylotenera sp.
AAGCTCGGATGTGTCTGTACAAAAATGAGTGCTTCTTGCTTAAATTGTGTGCTGTAGCGTTTGGTCATGTCTTTCCTCATAAAATATAAAGTGAATGTAATCTTATGAGGGGATGCTTGTCCATTTTATTGACTAGGTCCACATGTCAGCAATTAAGGGAACCAGGCTCGAAATAGTTTAGACAGAAAAATAAATCGAGCGTGAGCCCTTTTGATTGGCAAGATGGACATGGTCAACTCGCGACCGATGGTGTCATTCCGTTTCTAATTCAAATGTGAATCAATGATGCGGGTATAGGAGCGCGCCATGCGCGCGATCTTCTGGTTCGCAGGCATGACCTGCTCCTACAAAAACATCGTTTTAAATTAGAAATGAAATCAGACACCCAACCGAAGTAAGGCCGGCATATGCCGTTCATGATGCGATCGAGCTACAGCGCGAAACTCAGTGCGGGAAGTGTCAAGTCCAAACCGGTACCGCCTTTGTTCATGGCGGCAGCCGGATTAAATCACGTGGGTTTCGAAATCTCCGAAAGCGCTTCACCGGCGATCTCGATATCGGCGCTCTCAACGGCAAGATCGCCCAGCGCCACGATTCCCACGAGTCGCTTATCGGCGTTTACAATCGGCAAGCGCCGAATCTGGTGATCACTCATGAGCTTTACCGCATCGTCCACGGAATCTTCCTCATATGCCCAAACGATACCTTCGGACATGACCTCGTGCACCTTGGTGCTCGGATCCTTGCCCTCGGCCACGGCGCGAATGACAATGTCGCGATCTGATATCGTTCCGATCATGCGATCATTTTCTCCCACGGGCATCATTCCGAAATTACCCTTGTGCATTTGTTGCGCAGCTTCCTTGATCGTTTCGTCTGGGCTGATGACCTGCACATCCCGGCTCATCAAATCTTTAAGCTCTTGCATATCTATCTCCTTGTCTTAAACATCAATAAAAAACGCGACTTACGAACGATCGCGCAGTTCCGTCACGCCCTCCTTCACGGCACAGTGATTACAGCAAAACATCCGGCCGCCGTTCTCCAAGCCATGCCCGACGATGCGTACACCGCAATGCGCACAGGTGGGCGCAAGCGCGTGGATCGCGCATTCGAAGCTATCAAAAGTATAGGTTTTACCCAAAGTCATCACCTGAAAAGATTTATCGTACTCATTTCCGCATCCATCGCATTTAGCCATAAGTTTCTCCTCTGTTAAATCGGTTGTTACATTGGTTCGGCTTCACTTCAGGCGTCAACCGTTGGAACATTCGAACCAGGCGGCAAGCGCCGCACGAACCACTCCAGGCGTGGAACGCCACCTGTTCGAGCACGCCCGGCTCTTCGAACAAATGCGTAGCGCCGGGCACAATGGGCAACCACTTTTCTCAGCGCAGCTACGCCAGCGGCGATGGTTAACCCCGACCCACAGAGCTTCGTCACATAGTCCCGACTACTATCGACCAACATGTGAACGTAACCGTCGCTGTTGCAGGTCCACACAAACGTTATAGGCAAACGCACCTGTGGGCAGTATGACCAACCTTACGACGAGAGCGAGTGCTATGGACGATAGTAAATCGAGTATCCGGAAATCACTTTTTGTGGCCGCGAGGCTAGGCGTTGCGGCTTTACCCGGTTTTTTCATCGAGATCGCAACGGCTTGCTTGATCGCTTTTTGTTTCGTCGCGAAATGGCTGCTGCCTATCGATCCTTCCTTTCCCCACTTGTGCACCAGTGTCTTGATATTACTGCTGACGACTGCCTGGCTTGTCCCTTTTTTTAGTGGCATGACATTTCTCCAATCTGTAGAATTACATTTAGCTAGGTTGCGCCAACTGCGCGGACGTGTTCCGCGAGTTTGCTTGACGATCATTCAGCGCTAATGCCCTCACCTCAATATGACATTGCAAAAGTTCTGGCTCTATCAACCGTTACCCCTATTGTCTACTTCGCAGCTCGTACACACTGTGTGCTACCGCACATCCGGCAAAAGATTTTTTACTCTTGCAGCAGGGCGAAATTAGCACCTCTACATTTCTCTCATGCTCGCACCAGACATAGCTTCGGTACAAGAAGCCATTCGAACATTTTTCTAGCCACACTGCCGGAAGGTTTGAGGCTGGACTAAATATTAAAACCTGAATATGTTCGCTAGCACACAGACTCGGCTGGCAGTTAGGCGCAATCTTCTCACGCACATACTGGGAAACTTCTCGCCAATCAAAGCAGGCAATTTCATAATTTGCCCGGTTATAGTGTATGGAAACCGGGGTTAGATCAAGTACATTATATTAAGCCTCTAGGTTCCATTGGATGTTGCATTTCGTTGTAAATATGTATCCCAATTATAAATAGGGGAGTCTTATCAAATGTTTTTCCGAGATAGAACCGAAGCAGGCAGAAAATTAGCAGATCGCCTTGCTGTTTACGCCAATTATCCGGACGCAATGGTTCTTGCATTACCGCGTGGCGGTTTGCCAGTTGCTTTTGAAGTTGCTGAGGCGCTCAACCTGCCTCTGGATATTTTTGTGGTGCGAAAACTGAGCCTGCCTAGTCACGAAGAGTTCGCGATAGGTGCGATTGCGTCCAGCGGTGCGATTGTCCTTAATCAAGATTTGATAAATCAGCTATCGCTCAGCGATGAAACTATTGAGCATATCGTAGCGCGTGAGTAGCGTGAACTTGAGCGTCGTGAGCGATTAAATATTAAATTTATAGAAGGAATTAAGGCTTACTTGCCCTTAGTAACTCCATTTAATTCCATAGTCATTTTTTTAAATATCATTTTCGCTACTTAATCCAGGATTCATGATTGAATCTGCTTGAGGTTTAGGATGCTTTTTACCTACTTTTTTTGAAGCATTATTGGTAAACGCATCTAGCTCCTCCCCTTTAGGTGGAGTGCCTGAGGTCTGAGGTGTATCAGCCACCTTGGCAACTTTATTTTTATTATCTGAAAACACTTTATCTAATTCAGATCCTGGATCTTCACTTCCATCATTGCTCGTTAGATCCTTAAGTGCAGCTTTGTCAATATTCGCATTTATCCCAAGCCTGACACTAGTAGATTTTCCATCAACTTTATTTTCGGGTTCTTTAGACATACTGCTCCTTTAATATATATAAATGAATTATTACAATTATGTTAAGTTAAATATCCACATCAGCTGGATTGTCATCATTTCTTATTTCGGAAGGAATTCTATCTTTTTTTGGCAATCTATCTTCTTTATCAGGGTAGATAAATTTATCGCGCTTCATAGGAGTTTCATTTGGAAATTTTGGATCATTCACTCTTTGCTGAACCTCATCATCACCGTCGATTTCAAATGGAATACTTGTATCGTTTACTTTTTCATTTCCAACACCAGGTAAAGTTGCATTCCTATCAGATTGTTTCTGTTGTGCTGTCATTTTATAAGTCTCAACTATATTTTTATCATCAAATTCATTAACTACTTTTTTTATGGGTTCCATATTATTCACCTCTTTAAGCTGTTAAAAATTTATATACCTCTCAAATTTTTTTATTAATTACTAAATTAAGAGGTAAGTTAACTTCATCTGTAAACCACCTTAAGTCTCATAACTTGTTATTCAACATAGAATGCTCTAAAAATAAATATCGAAATGTGCGCTAGCTAACATAATTTATTAATGGAATTAGATTGCAACCTATATTAGGTAACCTGCCCAGAATTTGTTATTCAAAGCAGTGAACTGGATCTGATTTAGTAAAAATTAATCACGGCTTATTAAGCCAGTAATTTTCGAACGCAAGTTGCCCAGGCGCGGCACGCCGATTTGTCTGAAAACCTCTAGCAGTAAATAATCCACGCAGCTCCCGTATTATTTCTGGATTGCCGCACACCATGATTCGAGAGCGTTTTAAATCAAACTTTAAATTTGCGGCAATCTCCAGCCGACCATCTTCGATTAGTTGTGGAATGCGCGCCGGTGACATATCAGGCAAGAATTCGCGTGTTACCACTGGAATATAACGCAATCGCGCTGGCAGAGTTTCCAATAAATGATCTTGAATAATTGCCTGTATCTCGTCGCGATAAGCAAGCTCGACAGCATAGCGAACGCTATGCACCAAAACTATATTTTCAAAGGCATTCCATGTGATTGCATCACGCAATATTGATAAGAATGGACCAAGCCCAGTACCAGTCGCGAGGAGCCAAAGATCTTTCCCTGGTGCGAAACCATCAATGGTCATAAAGCCATAACTGGCCTTATCGACTTGAATGGTGTCGCCCTCGCGGATATTCGATAAAGGATCAGAGAACTCACCATTAGGGATGAGTGTAGCGATGAACTCAAGATACCCATCAACCTTACTAGATACGACTGAGAATGGTCGCCAAATCACATTGTCTTTTTTGCTCTGAAGACCAAGCCGCGCATAATGTCCAGGCGTAAAGCGAAAGTTTGGGTCGCGACTAGTGCGACAAGAAAGCAAGTTCGGCGTCCAGTAACGCAGACTTAATACCGTTTCTACTGTGAAGCGCGCGGATGAAATTGTTGCTGTTTGAGAGGGTATATTTGCCGCAAGATCGTCAGAATAATTAAGCTTGTCCATCGTAGCATTACCTAAAAATTGCCTCTAAATTGATAGCATAGTTAAGACGATGATGCTCTAAAAGACTATATTAGGTTATTGGCAGGTAAAATGTTACTAATGAGACAAAAGTGAGCGTTTTGAAAGAAAGTTTAAGTAGTTCATGCGTTTTCCTAACTCAATCAAAAAAACTCTTAGTAAGTAACTACAGATCATAATCATAATATGAGCTTAACTTACGCTAGTCAGTGCGTTAACATACATAGTGATTAAAAACTAAATTTAAAATGTAAACGAAATAAAATTGCTGAAATCAATAGACCTTGTTCTGACTGTTATATTGCAACGAATATTGACTCACCTAGCTTAGAAATACGCATTTAATTTTGACTCACGAAGCAATTCTAACCTGCTCACAAACTGAGCAAGAGATACATCATTACATGAGATATTAAGTGTAACATGCGTTGGCATTTGCGCGGTCAAATGCCCATCAGTGAAATAGTCGAAAGGATTTAAGCCTATTTCAACAACCCAAGGATTGACGATGCAAGCTTATTGCCTCGTCGATAAATGCGGTCTGTAATGGTCTAGTTTAAGGGACATTTCCTAAGAGGTTTATTATCCTAAATAAGTTGTACAAATAAACTAAATGAGAGGCCTTCATTGACTGCTTTAAGCCAAAAGCCCAGTAGCATCGAAAAGTTGCTATGACGGCTTTTGGCCGAAATTAGACATTACGCTTACAATCCAGAGGTGTTCAAATTTCTCACTTTTTCAAACCGCCCAAAATGCAACATAATCGTCGGCAATATCAGCAAATTTAAAATAGTTGAAGTAATCAAGCCGCCAACAATAATCGTGGCCATTGGGCCTTCAATTTCGCGCCCTGGTTGACCACTACCTATCGCCAAAGGCATTAAGCCTAGCGCAGTGACTAGTGCAGTCATTAGTACCGATGGCAGCCGTTCAGTTGCTCCGCGAATGCAGGTTTCGAGGTTCCAAACGCAGTGTTCCTCTTCCACCAAATGCTGAAAGTGGGAAACCATCATAATGCTGTTGCGCAGCGTGATGCCAAACAGCGTGACAAACCCCACCAGCGAGCCTAAAGACAACCAACCGCCAGTAAACAGCGCCGCCATCACGCCGCCAATCAGCGCGAATGGCAAGTTAGCAAAGGTGAGTAGTAAGTTACGTAGCCGCCCAAACGCGATATACAGCATCAGAAAAATTGCGACAATGGCGAGTAGTGAATGCACGATTAAGTCTTCGCGTGATTGTGCATTGGCCTCGGCTTCGCCCGTGAATTCGATATAATTGCTTGCGCTTAACTGCACATCGGTTTTGATGCGTTTTTGCAACTCTGCGTTAAAGCTAGCCAAATCGCGATTAGTCGCGTTAGCGGTAACGGTTTGAATGCGCTTTGAACCTGCGTGTAGTATTTTTGCGCGGCCACCTTCTTGCGTGATAAACGCAATATCCTTGAGTAATAATGGCTTGCCTTCTGGGCTGATGAGCGGAATCTCACCCAGATCAGCCACGTCATCACGCGCTGCTTTGTCTAATACTACGCTTAAACCCACCGCGCGGCTGCCCAAATAAATTTGCGCAATCGGCACACCTTCATTGGCCGCGCGAATCGTATCCAACACATCTGTGGTCTGGATGCCCCATTGGGCTAACTTATCTGGCCGCAAGCGAATCACTGCTTGTGGCGTGCCTGGTGGCGATTGCACTTGCACGTCCGTCGCACCTTTGGTGCCTACAACAACATTGGCGATTTGCTGTGCGTCGCGGTCTAACGCGTCTAAATCGTTGCCATAAATATTAATAACCGTAGAAGCTGCGTAGCCAGAAATGGTTTCCTCAATGCGCTCAGTTAAAAAAGTGTTAATGGCAAAATTAACGCCGACAAAGCCTTGATTTCCCTTCCCGCCTTCACGTTCACCTGCAAGCGTTTCACGGATTTCTTTCACAATACGCCCTTGTTCTTGGCCGCTTAGCGTACCAATTTCAATCTCGAATTCGCTGTAATGTGTGCCGAATGTATCAGCAGCATTGGGCGCGCGGCCAACCCATTGCGTGATTGATTTAACGCCTTTAATGTTAGCAATTTTGCTGGCAACCTGGTTACCAAGGCTTAACGATTGCAGCTCTGACGTGCCGGGCAAGGCGGTCATGTGCATAATAAAATGGCCTTCGTGCAGCGGCGGAATAAACTGACTTTTAAACAGCGGCAAAATGCCAAGCCCAAGCGCAATCAACAAAAAACTGATGCCAATCATCCACTTATAACGCTTTTCAATCGCATATAACATCGTGACATAGCCACTTTTAATGCGGCGAATAATTGGCGAATCTTGTGTACCTAATTTAGCTTTGCCAAGCAACACAAAGCACAGCGCGGGCGTTAGCGTTAATGCAACCGCTAGCGACGCCATAATGGCCGCAATATAAGCCAAGCCAAGCGGCGCAAATAACTTGCCCGCCACGCCGCTAAGCGTAAGTAGCGGCATAAATACTAGCGCAACGATGATAGTGGCGTACACCACCGAGCTGCGCACTTCTATCGAGGCGTTAAACACTACTTCGTGAATCGGTCGGGGGTTTATTAACAGCCGATTTTCTTTTAAACGTCTAAAAATATTTTCGGTATCTATAATCGCATCATCAACTACTTCGCCGAGCGCAATCGCCAGCCCACCTAACACCATGATATTTAAGCCGATTTTAAAGTAACTTAACACAACTATAGCGGTTAACAGTGACAGCGGAATGGCAGTGGCGCATATAAATGCTGTACGCGCATTGAATAAAAACAAAAACAAAATGGCAATGACTAAAATGGAGCCGATCAAAATATCACTACGTACGCCAGCGATCGCGGTGTCGATAAAATTGGCTGGCCGAAACAAGCCTTCGTGCAGCGTGATTTGTTGTTTTTCTAGCGCGGGTTTTAGCACTTGCATGGCGGCTTCAATTGCTTGGGTAACCGCATGGGTATTGGCCCCCAGCTGACCTTGTACTGATAGATAAATGCCTGTTTCTTGGTTAATAGCGGCGCTGCTGATGGATGGCGCAGCGCCTTCCACTACTTGTCCAATATCGCCCAAACGAATACTTTGCCCGTTTTTATGCACAATAACAGCTTTAGCTAATTGCTGAACGGTCGTGGTTTGGCCTTCGGTATTGACAATAATGCGTTGATTATTATTTTGTATAAATCCTGCACCCGAAACGCCTGTGGCTTTTTGCGCGGCGATAACAACCTCGTTAATCGATAGGTTATAGCGTTTGAGTTTTTCAGGATCAATTTGCACCTGAAATTGCCGTACTTCGCCGCCAAATACGTTCACATCCGCCACACCTGGAATCGCCAATAAATGCGGCGTAATGGTCCAATCGACCAGTGTGCGCAGCTCCATTAAGCTAAGTGTTTTGGATGTAAAGCCAAAGCCCAACACTGTGCTGGCGCTGGAGGTGAGCGGCGTGATATTGGGCGTAATGCCGCGTGGTATTTGATTAGTTAGCGTACTTAGCCGCTCGGCGACAATTTGCCTATCGCGATAGATGTCACTACTTTCGTCAAAAATAACCGTCACAATCGATAATCCCGGAATCGATTGCGAGCGCATGCTGGCCACTCCCACGCTACCTGCGATGCTAGTTTCGATGGGCTGACTCACCAAGGATTCAACCAATTCTGCTGATAAGCCTGGCGATTCGGTTTGAATGATGATTTGCGTCGGTGAAAATTCAGGAAACACGTCTAAATTACTGCGGGTGAGGCTATAAATACCATACAACACTACAAGGCACGCCAAGCCAATCACCACGCCAGAGTAGCGGATCGCAAAGCGGACGATTGATGACATCATGCTTTGCTTAATGCCTGCATTTGAGTGTACTCCTTCCCCATGTAAGGGGGAAGGTTGGGATGGGGGTGGCGAGAGTTTTGAGAGGTAACCCCCACCCTAACCCTCCCCCTGATAGGGGGAGGGGATGTTGAGTGATGAACATGGCTTCAATTAAATAAGTCAAGTTAATCACCATTTTCATTTTTAATTTGATTTTTAAATTCTTCAGAAAGTAGCAACTGTGCGCCGCTAACGACAACTTCGCTTTGTGCATCAATACCTTGGTTAAACCATCCGCTCGCAATCTCAGTATCGGTGCTTATCGGTTTGCGCACAAATTGGTCTTCAGCTGCATTGTTTGTCCCTTGTTTAAAATAGGCCCAAGACTTGCCACCAAACCAAACAATAGCTTGATTGGGAATCACCACGCCGCTTTTGGGTTCACTGTCCCTCGTGTTTTTGCTATCGCTCGTGGCTTGGTTGCTACTCGCATCTATCTCGGCAATCACGCGCATGCCAATACGCAGCTGCTCGGCAGGCGCACTATAGTAAAAAGTTTTGCCATAACCAGTGGCGTCGCCTTGTGCCGCAGGCGATACATAAACGGCTTTAATCATACTTGACGTGTTGAGCGGGCTTATGTTCAGCACAGAGCCAACGCTTGGAGTAGGTGATTCTGGCGGCAAACTGACTTGCACCAGCACATTTTTTCGGTTCAATAAATTGGCTAAATGCGGCACTAATTTATCGCCAAACACTATATTAGCGAGCGTATCACCCCATTGCAGTTTGATGGCATTTTTTAAATAGCTTAGTTGTAATTCGGTGGCGGTAATTTTAGCTTTGTCACCATTCACAGCCGCAAGCGCGTCTTGCACTACTTTATCGGAAACATTTTTGTCGTCTTCATTAAGGGTTTTAAGCCGTTGATATTGCTGACTATTATTGCCACTGGCCGCGCGCGCCAAGACAATTTCTGATTGTGTGCGTAAATAATTGGCTTTGGCTTCAATTAAACTATCAATCGCAATCACCATACCCGTGCTTTTAATCTTGCCTGCAAAGTGGCTAGTGATTAGTTTTGCCGTTGTAATGCCGCTATTTTGTTGGGTTGCAGCCGATAAGCTAACAACATTAATGTTATCTTTTTCGCTAATATGGTTTGGCGTCGCAATCTCATCTTCATGGCTGTTTTGAAAGGCTTCGTACTCATCTTTGCCATAAAAAATGAGCACCCAAAATAGCGCGATTATCAATAAGGCTTGTCCGCCAATAATCAGAGCTAGTTTTTTGTTCATGGTTTTTTATTCATTCATTAACTCGTTGAATTTGAATGGTTTTATCATTAATAATATTACTTGCATTTAAAGGCTTTTGCAGGCTATTTTCCAGCGCCAATAGGGCGTTTAAATGCCGAAACTGGGCGTTGATGAGTTGCTGTTCTATTAACGTGGTATTCAGCTTATTTTGGGTTAAATCAAGTCGATCAATCTGCCCTGCGTCTAATTGACGCTGTAATTTAAGTGTGACTTTTTGCTGCGCGGCTAACTGCTGCTTTACTTGCGCAATGTTTTGTTGGCTTGCGATAAGCGCAGCGTTCGCTTGGCTAAGCTCGGCAATGACATTGGCTTGCAGCACCTCAAATTGTGCGCCTTCAATCTCGCGTAGCTGCGTGGCCTCAGCTATTAGTGTGGGATTTTTATTGAGTAAATTCAATAAGCTAGAGAATCCGAGCGACCAAATACTGTCGCCAAATTCAAACGCAAAACCTGGGCTTAGCGAAATGTCAGGTGTTTGTTTAGCCACTTCGAGTTTAATTTTGCTTTCAGCAGCTGCGTACTTGGCTAAACTACGGCGAATATCCAAGCGGTTGAGCAAAGCGTTGTCTTGTAATTGTGCGGTGTTGGGTGTGGCTGCTGGTGCAGATTGAATATCTGCGGTTTTTACATGCAGTTGCGCAAATTTTTCACTGCTTAAGCCCACGTCTGCGGCAAGCGCAGCGCGAATTTCAGTCGATTTACTTTGTTCTGAATTAAGCAAAAATTGCGCTTTTTGTTGCTGCAATTTAGCAACGTTTAACTCGGTGTTGGATGCGGCGCCAAGCTGGACGCGCTTTTCAAGCAATTTAACCAGATTATTGTGAATCGTTAGTTCGTTAGTCAGTTGTTGTTGTTGCGCACTGTTTTCATAAAAACTGAGTAGGTCTTTTGCGATTTGGCTGCGTAATTGCCAAGCCACATCCGCCACATCAATGCGGGCAACTTCTTGCAAATGTTGCGCTTCTTCGACTTTAATTTGGCGTTTATTGGTAGTTTCAATCGGTAGTTCTACTTCTAAACCAAACGCCCAAGGGTTTACATCACCATTGGCTTGATTACT
This sequence comes from Methylotenera sp., assembly GCA_014378845.1. GTDB lineage: Bacteria > Pseudomonadota > Gammaproteobacteria > Burkholderiales > Methylophilaceae > Methylotenera_A. Next base: position 10,807 of record JACMNB010000007.1, read on the forward strand.
GCGCGCTGCGCGTCCGTTAACGATTGGACTTTGCTTTTGATTGGCGGTTTTAACCGCTAAATTTGCCAGCGCCAATTGCGCTTTTGCGACGTCTAATTTTGGGTTGAAATACAGTGCCGCGAGTGTTAATTCATCCACACCCCATTCGCTAATTGGTTGGTTGATGCCTTGTTTGGCTAGATAGGCTTTAAAGTCTGGGTTGTTGATGTCTTTGTTGGCAAGTTTAGAGCTAATCGCTGTCGCGTCAATCGGCTTGGCTTCGTAGGGCTGGTTTACGCAAGCGCTTGCTAACAAGCACATATTTAGCATGGCTATCAAATAGTTTGATTGGGAAGTCGATTTCACGATTGCGTTGCAAGTGCATTAAACACTCATTTTAAAAGCTAGCTTTCAATGCTGGCATGAACGGAATTAAGCGCATCTTGGAGTGTTTCTTCTGGCAGCTTATTAATGGTGGTAGCCAGCAAATCCGCGGCTTCCACAGTGCGCACAGGCAAATCATGCGTATTCAGCTCGGCAATCAAGCCTGCCGCTGCGCCAGCAATAATCAGCAAGGTTTCGCGTTCTTTCATTAATAGCTCTAGTTCAGAACGCAGCATGTTGCTTTCTGCGCTGTTGTTATGATGTTGAGTGGTATTTTGCATCGTATTATCTTTATAAATGAGGGTTCAAGACGTATCTTGCAGTTTGTAAGGTGTTCTTGTCAATGTATAGAATCAATCTGTCATAAAATTGTGCATAAGAAGTGGTTTTTGCTTATCAAAAGCAGCAAACCTGCGTACAATACGCGTTTTACCAGTTTAGGCAGAAAGTTAGCTTAAATAAATGCGAGAGTGGCGGAATTGGTAGACGCACTGGTTTTAGGTACCAGCGTCGTAAGACGTAAGAGTTCGAGTCTCTTCTTTCGCACCAAAATTATTGTAACAGAATCATAAAAAAGGGTTTCTTTTGCGAGAAGCCCTTTTTTTTATTGCCTTTTAAATGGGTTATCTTACCGGCCGTTTTACGCCAAAACTTTCGGTAATTCTATCTAACATAATCGCTAAAAGCACCACGCCCAAGCCGCTTTCAAAACCTAAACCAATATCGAGGCGCGAGATGCTTGATAGTACGTCGTTGCCCAAGCCGCCCGCGCCGACCATTGATGCAATAATCACCATCGACAGTGCCATCATAATGGTTTGATTAATACCGGCAAATAAATTAGCCATTGCGCTGGGAATTTGCACTTTAAACAATAGCTGAGTCGGCGTACAGCCAAAGGCAATACCGGCTTCTACCTGCTCTTTATTGACTTGACGAATACCGAGCGAAGTGAGCCTTACCACAGGCGGCATGGCAAAAATCACGGTAGCAATCACACCAGGCACGCGACCCAAGCCAAAAAACATGGCGGCGGGGATTAAATAAACAAAGGCAGGCATGGTTTGCATAAAATCTAAAATCGGCCGAATAACCGCTTCTGCGCTGTCGTTACGCCCCGCCCAAATGCCGAGTGGAATACCCAGCGTCAAGCTAATTAAAGTGGCTGAAAAAATAAGTGCTAGCGTAACCACTGTTTGATTGGCAAAGCCCATATTGGCAATTAGTAAGAACGAAGCGGCACAAAATAGCGCAAATTTCCAGCCCAAACGCCAGTAGCCAATGCCAATAAATATCAGTGCCAGCAGCCAAAACGGTATAAAGGCTAATCCGCTTTCAATCAAGCCAGTTGAGGCATCAATCACTTTACCAATTTTGTCAAACAAGCCGTGATCGTTGTGTTCTAGCCAATCAACGCCAGCAGCCACCCAGTTGCCTATCGGTAGTTTATAGCTCATGCTAGTTTCTCCTTACACAATTTACGCAGCAGTGCAGTTTTGGTGATTGCACCAATATATTCACCATAAGCGTTAACAACTGGTAGCGGGCAAGGGGTATTAACCACCTTATGCAGTATTTGATTGAGCGGCGTATTTTCAGGAATCGCGAAGTCACCAGGCAATAGCGCATCGCGTAATTTTTTACCGCCTTGATTAATGCAGTGTACAAGCGACTCTGCTGACACAATGCCGACAATTTTCTGTTGTTCATCTAGCACAAATGCGTAAACGCGGTCGTATAAGCGCATGCGCTCTAAGGCCGCGCTAAAGCCATTGGCAGGGTCATCGGGCCGCTCAAAAATGGTCACTTGCTCTTTTTGTGCGATGTCTTTGGCGGTGAGGTATTTATTGGTATCTACGCCGTTAAAAAACGCTTTGACGTAATCATTGGCAGGGCGCTGCAAAATCTCGTCGGATGTGCCAACTTGCACTACGCGGCCACCTTCCATAATGCAAATGCGGTTGCCAATACGCAAGGCTTCATCTAAATCGTGAGATACAAATACGATGGTGCGCTTTTGCTCTTGCTGCAATTTAATCAGCACATCTTGCATCTCGGTTCTGCGCAGCGGATCAAGCGCAGAAAACGCTTCATCCATCAGCATGAGTGATGGGTTAACCGTGAGCGCGCGCGCCAGCCCCACGCGCTGCTGCATGCCGCCAGACAGCTCCGATGGCATATGGCGTGCAAATGTATCCAAGCCAACTTGTTCTAGCACTTGCATCGCGCGTTGTTCGCGTTCTTTCAGCTCTACGCCAGCTATTTCTAGGCCAAACGCAGCGTTTTCAATCACACTGCGGTGAGGTAGTAGGGCAAACGATTGAAACACCATGCTCATGTCTTTGCGGCGTAAATTGAGCAGATTTTCTTTGCTCATTTTGGCTACATCTTGACCATCGACAATTACGCTGCCTGCAGTTGGTTCTATTAAGCGATTAAGCAAACGAATAAGCGTAGATTTGCCCGAGCCAGAAAGCCCCATCAGCACAAAAATTTCACCTTGGTTGATTTCAAACGAAGCGTCTAGCACGCCCACTACTTGGCCGGTTTCGCGCAGCACATCATCTTTGTGCTTGCCGTCGTATAGCATCTGTAATGCGGTATCTGGTTTGTTTCCAAACACTTTGTACAAATTTTTGACGACTACTTTTGCTTCACTTGTTGTTTCCATCACACTCCCCTAAAAATGCGGATGTTATCTTTCAACCTTATCTTTGAACCTTATCTTTCAATCACTAAATTGCTCAACGGCTTGCTGCAACAGGGCAAAAACATGCCTTGTTCAATCTCGCGCGGGCGAATGCCACCGTTATGTTTCATATCAACAGTGCCAGAAATAAGTTTAGATTTACAGGTGCCGCATAAACCTTTACTGCATGCGGATGGTAGCCGATAACCTGCTTTATGCGCGGCATTCAGCACAAATTGATCGGCTGCACAGCTAATGGTAGCGCCACTTTTGGTAAGCTCTACAGAAAATCCAGTTCCATTGATTACGGGCAAGCTAATTTCTGCTGTCTCTTCAAGTTGCGCGCTCATCTCAGCAAAATTAAAGCTTTCTTCATGATAATGCGCCATATTAAAATCAGCAATTTTGAACATATTGCGTACCGCCGCCATATACTGGCTTGGGCCACAGGTGAAGATTTCACGCTGCAAAAAATCTGGCGCCATTTGCTTCAATAAATCGATATTCAAATAGCCACCAAAAGAATTGGTGGTCTGCGTCCAAGCAGCATCGGCTTTTTCGCAAATAAACGCGGTGCGAAAATTGGGCTGATTAAACGCTATTAAGTCTAACTCTTTGCGAAAAATAATATCTTGCGGTGTACGCGCGCTGTGTATAAATACAATATCGGTATTTTCTGCCAAATCGTGAAAACTTCGCGACATACTCATGAGCGGCGTAATGCCAGAGCCACCCGATAAAAACAAATATTGTGTTGCAGTATGACTTGAAACTTGAAGCGAACAACTGAAATCGCCCGCGATTGGCAATACTGCCAGCTGATCGCCCACTTTCAAATGGTCATGCAGCCAATTAGAAACGATGCCATTGGGTTGACGTTTAACGGTAATGGAAATTGTATGCGGGCGAGCAGGAGAGCTTGAGACCGTGTAACTGCGGTGAATGATTTCACCGTTTATAGACAGCTCTAGCGTAATGAATTGGCCAGGTAAAAACTGAAAACTTGCAAATTTTTCTGGCTTAAAAAAGAAACTTTTAACGTCATGTGTTTCTTGCGTAATGTGGCAGCAAATTAGAGGATGGTCTGCATTCCAAGTTGGATGAGAGTTTGTCCAATATTCTGCTGTGTTGCGTGTCATTATTGAGCCGCTTTAATGGGTATCACATTGGCTTTATTGGCAATGGCTATCTCTAGCCGTTGAATATACCAGTTGGTGAATTTTTCTACCAGCTCCTCGGTGTAAGGTGAATAGGGACCTGGCTCGTATTGGTCACTTTTAACACCGCGTTGCGTGCGCTCCACCAAGTTAGAATCTTGCTTATTAGTGGCGCGCCATACTTCGCTGAGTCTATTAATATCGTAATCCACGCCTTCAACCGCGTCTTTATGCACCAGCCAAGTACTGCGCACCAGCGTGTGTTCGGCGTCAATCGGCAATGCGCTAAAAGTCACAATATGGTCGCTCATAAAATGGTGCCAAGAGTTCGGCTGTGTCCAAAACGATAGCCCGCCCAAGTTGCGCTGCGTCAGCTCGCCCAGCAATTTTTGGCTGGCAATTTTGCCATCCATGGTTTGCGATTCGCCCGCTTTTTCTAATGGCAGTCTTTGCGTTCTATATGCGGTGGGACAGCCATCTAATAAGTCTATCTCGCTGGATGGCAATCCACATGCCGCCCAGCGATTATTTTCTGATGTAATTAAATCACGAAACTCTTGTACTTTTTCGGCATTTTCTGGCGATGGTTGGTAACCAAAACCAAATTCATACATTGAGGCGAGTAGCTCAGGATGATTCGCCACGCAGTGATAACACTCGCGGTTATTCTCCATGGTGAGCTTCCAGTTGCCGTTTTCGACAATATCTTCTTGCAAGGCCACTTTGCAATCGGCTAGCCTGTGCGGCGCAATATAAGGCGTCATGGCGGCTTTCATGTCTTCAAAATCGGCTGGTGGTTTGTCTGCCAAGCAGATAAAAATCAGCCCAGCGATATTGCCCACATGCACTGGCTTTAAATGATGCTGGCTTTTATCAAACGCCTCGCCCATGTGCTCGTTGTGAATCAGCTCGCCAGAGAGGTTGTAAGTCCATTGGTGATAAGGGCAGACAATATTGCCGACGCTACCTTTTTGCGCGTCGCACAGTTGCGATCCGCGATGGCGACACACATTGTGAAACGCTTTAATTGACATATCGTCGTCGCGCACAATAATCACCGAATTATGGCCAATATCCACCTTAACGTAATCGCCAGGCTCTGCAATATCGGGCTCTACTGCGACAAAAATCCAGTGTTGACCAAAAATCACATCAATATCTAAGAGATTGATTTCATTGCTTAAATAAAAAGCGGCAGGCAGCGTATAGCCCGTGCGGCGATTGCTGATGAGATTGCGAATGTCAGATGAAATGTTCATGGCAAATCCTTAATTTATTCCTCAATTTTTTATTATTGATTTTTTATTTTTTTAGAAGTCGATAAGTTGATGTTCGCGCAAATAGTCGAGTATCACTTGTGCTTTTTCGACATTATTTCCCTCATTTACGACAGCGCCGCCTTTGGCTTTGCTGCTGATTGCTGCCATCAGTCGCTCATGGCCTGTTAACGTTCTGCTTGCAGCTAGTTTAATTGGCTTGCGCGCTGGGCATGTATGCCATTGTTTTAAATCGGATTGTGAGTGTTTTGCGTCGAAATTGCTAGCGCTTAAAGTGCTAATGCTGCCCAAATTTTGTCGCGCATGAATAAAATTGAGTGTTACTGCGGCAGATGGATGCACCACCACGAGCGCAGGCAAGCAAACCGTCACGCGCCGCCGTCGGCCTTTGGGTAAAAACTGTAAAATTTCTATTTTATTTTCGTAAGCTTTTATTTCTACTACATCGGCAACCAATGCCAAGTTTAACTTGGTGGCTAATAAATAAGGCAGTAAGCCGCTATCATCGCCGTTTTCAGCGCGCGTACCAGATAAAATAAGGTCAGTATTGGTCAATTGAGTAGCAAGATTATTGACGATATTGTCAGTTGTTGGAATCACGTTAATTTGCGGCGCGCCGAGCGCTAAATAATCTTGCAAAGCAGGATTTTCAGACTCACCAGCATGCAATACCAGTATGTCATTTGCTAAATTTAAGCCCATTTGTAAAGCCAAACTATCGTTGCGACAATGCCGTGGCTGGCCGCTGACAGGGTGCTTTCCTGCAGAAACTAAAACGGCAATGCGCTTCAAAGAATCGGTCATGGCGCACCTACTTTGGCTTTTGTAATCTCGGCAATCAGGGCTTGCATCACTTCTTCCGCATCACCAATAATGGATAAGTCGGCGCGCTTAATAATAGGCGCGCTGGCATCTTTGTTAATGGCAATTACATGGCGGCAATCTTTAATGCCTTGCAAATGCTGCACCGCGCCAGAGATGCCAATTGCCATATAAGTGCTAGCCGTGACGGTTTTGCCTGTTGCACCAACTTGTTTGCTACGTGGTAATCTGCCTCCATCCGTTACCACTCGGCTGGCACCAATGCTGGCGCTCAGCGCGTTTGCTAAATTGGCTAATGTGTCTAAATTTTGAACGCCGTTACCTGCAGAAACGATAAAGTCAGCGTCTTCTAGCGCAATATTTTCGGCTTTACTGCCTTGCATACCAAGGTCTTGATAGGTAACAGTATTTTGGCTATTCTCAATGATTATTTTTGGCGCTTCAATGCGTGTTGCTTTTCCAGTAAAAGGCAACTCGCTTTCAACTGTATTTGGTGAAAGTAAAATAACTTCTGGTAACTCACTTATCGCCAATAAACTTCCACCAGTTTGGGCGCTAGCGACATGGTTAGCATCAATTTCTATCACATGCGTTGCTGCCGTTAGCTGTTTGTTTGCGATAAGTCGCCTACCTAAACTGCCATCGCCAATCAAGTTATCAGGCATAAAAATACGCGAAGGTTTAAGCGATTCAATCATACTTAAAATTGCAGACAGCTCAATGTCAGGTTGAAAAACCTGAAAATCTAAGCTTGGTAGCACTAACACTTCATCTGCGCCTGCCTGTTTTAAACTTTCATTGATTAAATTATCATTTAATTCACCTAGTATTAAGGCAACCACTGCAGTTTCTGCATCTGCCAAAATCGCGGCAGCAGCGATTGCCTGTAACGCGTGATCATCAACCGCGCCTCTATCGCTGTGGGCAATCACCAATAGCCGGGCTTTTGGCTTACTTAGTGTGCGCAGCCATTTGGCTGGATGCGCTTCTACAGCGATTTGCGCCTTACTTAGCACTATTCTTTTAATAGTTGCTGGCTCACGCTTTAAGTCATCTGCTGAAACTTGCGCTTGGCGATGTGGGTTGATGCGAGTCGTCATGCTGCTACTACTGTACTTTCGATTACTAAACCTGTAACTGCCGAGCTAGCAACTACCAAACTCGCTGCAAGCAATTCAGCAATATCTAATACTTCAGGACGCTCAATCACGCCTTCCAACATCGCCGTGCATTGTGGGCAGGCCACGGCAACCACTTCTGCGCCTATGCTGCGTGCATCAGCAATGCGAATATCAGGAATACGTTGCTTGCCTGCAATATCGGTGAGTGGCGCGCCGCCGCCACCGCCGCAACAGCGCCCGCGCAGGCCAGAACGCTCCATTTCATTCACGCGCAAACCAATGCTTTTTAATAAAGCGCGTGGCGATTTGGTTTCATTGTTATAGCGCGCTAAATAACAGGGGTCGTGATAAGTTAGCTTGCGTGTTTCGGTTGATTTGCTTAATTTTAAAGCACCATTAGCAACTAATTGTGCTAAAAAAGTGCTGTGATGCAACACTTCATAATGTCCACCAAAAGCAGGATATTCATTTTTTAGACAATGCAATACATGTGGGTCAGCCGTTAAAATTCGCTTAAACTTCAGCGTGTTAAAGTTAGCAATGTTGCGTTTAGCTAACATCTGAAAAGTCGCCTCATCACCCAGCCGCCGCGCGGTGTCACCCGTATCATTTTCTAATGCGCCCATCACTGCAAAATCCACTTTTGCGGCTTTTAACAGCTTTACAAGCGCTCGCAATGTGCGCTGGTAACGCATGTCAAACGCGCCTTCACCCGCTACCAGCAATACATCGACAGGCGTAATCGGACTTATTGTTTTAACGTCCAAATCAATCGCCCAGTAATAACGCGCTAGGTTATCTTCGCCATTTTGGTTGGCGGTTTGGCGCAAGTTTTCTAGCAATTGCGGGGCTTTATTGGGTGCGCTACCTTGGGTGAGCGTTAAATTGCGACGCATGCCAACAATCGCATCCACATGTTCGATTAGCATGGGGCACTCTTGTACGCAGGCTCTACAAGTTGTGCAAGCCCATAACGTTTGCGCTTCAATCAGCGCAGGCACAATTGCTTGGTTAGGTGAGCCAGCATGTGTTCCAACAGGTATTCCAGCATACGGGCTACCTGCAAAGCTGGCATCTGTGCCGCTGCTTAAACCCACAACTAAATCTTGAATGAGTTTTTTTGGATTTAAAGGCTGCCCTGCGGCAAAGGCAGGGCATGCCGCTTCGCACTTGCCGCATTGTACGCAGGCATCAAAACCTAGTAATTGATTCCAGTTAAAGTCAGAAGGTTTGTTAATGCCAAATTCTTTTTCTTGAAGATTTAATGGCTTTAGCGCAGTTGATAATTGGTCATTAAAGCGCTCTTGCCTTGGATGAAATGCTAAATGTAAAAGCCCCGCAATCGCGTGCTTCATCGGCCCGCCCATGCCGATACCAAGCGCTAATTCTGCCGAACCTGCCAGCAGCAATAATGCCGCGATTACCGCGATGCTGTTAGAAAGTGTGGTGATTGGTAAAGTAAGCAGAAGTAATCCAAGTGAAAAAGCGAGTAGAGAGTAGGGCAGGCGACTCCAATTACCTTTTGAAAGGCGGCTTGGCGGCTGGTTTGTAATGAGTGACGTGCGTCGCAACCACACGAAAAATGCGCCAATAAACATGATGCAAGTCGCGATGACGATTGCCCAATTCAGCATAGTGGAATACAACATCAATCCATAATTAATAGCGACCAATGCAATCGCTGCAACTGCCCCACCCGCCGTGGCAACGTGGGTGCGGGCAATATAGGGCTCACGCGCAACAACGTGGTGCAAATCGACAAAATAGCGTTTGGGAATAGTGAATAATTGCGTCAGTTTCCATTCTGCAGCTTGGCCGTTGCGCCAAAGTTGCGCTCGTCGCCACAGGCCGACAAGCAGGATGAAAGTAGCGAGCCAGAATAGAGCGGTGATGAAGTAATTGAGCACGGTTAAGTGTTCTCAAAATCCTGCGTAGAATCACGATCTAATTCCATCCCCCAAGCAGGGGGAGGGTTAGGGTGGAGTTCGAATGGGTTCAACTTCGAACTAACTAACCCCCATCCTAGCCTTCCCCCTAAAAAGGGGAAGGAACGTGTGCGTGGTTTCCTCATTTAGAAGTCCTTACACAGCCTTAAAGCGTCATATATTGCGCCGTGGATATTGTGCTGCGACACGCAATCACCCACGCGGAATAGCAAAAACTCACCTTCGGCCAATTTTTCTGCTAAAGCAGGTTGCGGTTTGGCTTCAAACAAGGTTGAAATGTCAGTTTGGCCATGATTTTTCGAGTGGTCTTTCAACGTCCAATACAAGGCAGTGTTGGGCGTTATGCCGTTTTCAATCACTACTTGATCGACTTCGCGCTCTTCTAACACTTCAGTATATTCATTACGCAACACGGCGATTTTTTTGTCGCCTTCTGGGTACACGCTATCTAGCCAATAATTGGGTGTAGCAATCATGCCTTGCGCATAAAGTCTTCGGTAAAAAATGGGGAAGGTCGTGCCACCCACGTCATCTGCCACTTTGACATCTGGGGTAACGATTTCAACCTGGCTGCCGCGGCTAGCCATAAAATCTGCCGTACCAAAACCGGCATGCGTGCCAATGGTGTCGTACAACAACACATTTTTCTTAAGCGCAACTTTCTCGGTTAAAATATCCCATGCGCTCACCGCCAAGCCTTTATCCACGCCCCAAGCGGGCACTTGTTCGGTGTTGCTTAAACCGCCAGTGGCGATGACGACTATGCTGGGTTTTTCGGCCAAAATCATCCCTGCATCGGCAGCAACGCCCAATCGTCTATCCACTTTTAAGCGCTTGGTTTGCATGTCTAGCCAGCGTATAATGCCCGCCATTTGTTCGCGCTGCGGCGCTTTTGCGGCTAAATTTACTTGCCCGCCAACGGTTGTGTTTTTCTCGAATAAAATAACTTCGTGGCCGCGCTCTGCCGCCACTCGAGCCGCTTCCAGCCCTGCTGGTCCTGCGCCGACAACAACAACTTTACGTTTTAAGCCTGTGCTTTTAATCACTTTGTGCGGCATGGTCGACTCACGCGAAGTTGCCGCGTTTTGCACACATAGCACGTCTTGGCCCAAGTATTGGCGATCAATGCAATAATTGGCGCCTACGCATTGACGAATTTCGTCTTCGCGGCCGTCGCGAATTTTTAGGATAATGTGTGGGTCGGCAATGTGGGCGCGGGTCATGCCCACCATATCCACCAAGCCGCCCGCCAAAATACGCTCAGCTTGCGTAATGTCGCGAATGCCTTGCGCGTGCAAAATTGGCACGCTAGAAACCGATTTAATACCAGCCGCTAAATTCACAAAAGGTTCTGGCGGCAAGGCCATAGACGGCATGCAATTGGTGACTTTGTTGTGCGTATCCGCGCCCGAGCCAATGACACTGATAAAATCGATTAAGCCTGTTTGTGAGTAAGTTGCGGCAATTTCTTTGAGGGTTGGGTGGTCCAGCCCATCATCATAAAACTCGTCTGCGCACATACGCATGCCGACGCAAAAATCTGCGCCAACAGCATCGCGTACTGCCTGTAGCACTTGCAAGCCAAAACGCATGCGATTTTGCAGGCTACCGCCGTATTCGTCGTTACGTTGATTGGTGCGTGGGCTCCAAAATTGGTCGATAAGGTGCTGGTGCGCGGCAGAGATTTCGATGCCATCTAGCCCCGCTGCCTGCACACGTTTGGCGGCCTTGGCAAAATCACCAATAATGCGCGTGATTTCTTCAATTTCAATGGTTTTGGCGTTACCGCGATGCACTGGTTCACGTATGCCGCTGGGCGACACCAAATGCGGCCACGGGTCGCCCGCAAAGGCAGAGCGCCGACCCATATGCGTGGCTTGAATCATAATTTTGCTGCCATGCTTGTGCATCGCCTCGGCAAGTTTGGCGAGCGGCTCGATGACTAAATCGGTGGTGAGGTTGACTGGCTTCCAAGCGCCTTGTGGCACGTCGAGCGAGACAGGGCTGGAGCCGCCGCAAATCGCCATGCCCAAGCCACCTTTGGCTTTTTCTTCGTAATATTTAATATAACGCTCGCCCGGCATGCCGCCAGATTCTGCATATACCTCGGCATGCGCGGTGCTGTAAATGCGGTTGGGTAACAGCAGTTTACCTATCGTCATGGGCGTAAAAATATGCGGATATTGCATATTAGCTTAAGTTTGCGATGGCAAAGCCGTAAGGCTCTGCGGCACGTTCTAAATAGCGCCAAATGTAATCTGCAAAACTGCGCCTAAACAAAAGGCGGTAGCCGTCATGGTCAGCGCATAAAAATACGCTCAATTTACCAAAGCTTGTGCCCACCACTTTGCCCATATTTAGCGCGTGCAAATCATACACCGTGCAGTGGCTAAGTGCGTCTGCTGCGTGTTTGCCAAGCACTTTAATCGTGGTCATGCCGCCTGATTGATCTGCGACCAAGCTGTGAATACCAGTGAGTGATTGTTCAAGTTTGGCTTGTAATGTCGCGCGGCTTTCAACCGAGGTGACGATTAACCACTCGTCAATCGACAGCCAGTACAGGCTGCCAAATTCAGTTTTGATGCTGGTGCAGGCTAGGCAAGGTATGTGCGCGCCAAGGGCTGCTTGAGTGGCCGCTAAAAATACTGGGTTTTGAGCATTGCCACGCAAGCGAATATAACCCGCAGGAGGCGTTTCGTTTGCCCAAACACCTTTTTCGAAGCTCACTTTTTCTTGTCTAGCGCTTAAATTAAAGTGCTGTAAAGCTGACTGCGCAATAGGCGAAAATTGGTTCAAATTGAGTTCTATGTTTGATAAGCTTTTAGCCATGATGACGCGCTCCTTCAGCATCCACAAATACCGATGAGACGATTTTAGCTTTTATTGCTTTGCCTTCAGCATACGCAAAAATGCTTTCAACGTTTTCGCGGCGTTTAAAGCCATCTGTCACCAAGGCTAAGGCAATGCTGCGGCCCAGAAACGCGCTGTAATAGCTAGAAGTCACATGCCCAAACATCGCTACTGGCGGCGATATATTGCTAGAATTGATGATTTGCGCACCTTCTTTAAGCACAATAGTTGGGTCTTCGGTCAGCAAGCCTACCAGTTGCTTGCGGTCTGTTCGCACAGTATCGCTGCGGGCTAGCGAGCGCTTGCCAATAAAACTAAACGGTTTTTTTAAGCTGACTGCCCATGCCATATCTAGGTCAAGCGGCGTCACAGATCCATCAGTTTCTTGGCCAACGATAATAAAGCCTTTTTCGGCGCGCAATACGTGCATGGTCTCAGTGCCGTAGGGCGTGATGTCGAAGGCTTTACCCGCAGCCATCAACGCTTGCCAAACGTAATTACCATAGCTGGCATCTACGTTAATTTCATACGCCAACTCGCCAGAGAAGCTAATGCGGAATACTCTGGCTGGAACACCTGCCACTGTGCCATCGCGCCATTCCATAAATTTAAAAGCGTCTTTATTTAGGTCAATATCGCTACAAAGTTTAGCCAGCACTTCACGGCTTTTTGGGCCAACTAGGCTGGCGGTCGCCCAGTGATCAGTCACAGAAGTCATATACACTTCTAGTTCTGTCCATTCGGTTTGGTGCCATTTTTCTAGCCAATTCAATACGTTAGCAGCCCCGCCAGTAGTGGTTGTCATCAAAAAGTGTGTGTCAGTAATACACGCGGTTACGCCGTCGTCCATCACCATACCAGCCTCATTCAGCATTAAGCCATAACGACATTTGCCTGATGCAAGCTGGCTCCAGGAATTGCTATAAACGCGGTTTAAAAATTCACGCACGTCTTTGCCTTGAATATCAATTTTACCTAATGTAGAAGCGTCCATTATCGCCACACCATTGCGCGCAGCCAAGCATTCGCGGTTTACCGCGGCTTGCATGTCTTCGCCATTTTGGGGGAAATACCAAGGCCGCATCCAATTGCCAACGGTTTCGTATTCTGCGCCAAATTGCTCGTGGCTGGCTTGCATGGCCGTGTAGCGGCGCGGCTCAAACGTTTCAGCCACATGCGCGCCTGCCAATGCGCCAAACGAAACGGGCGTGTAAGCTGGGCGATACGTTGTAGTGCCGACTTCGGGAATGGTCTTGCCCAGCGCTTCTGCGGCAATCGCAAAGCCGTTTACGTTAGAAAGCTTGCCTTGATCGGTGCCAAACCCTAGCGCGGTATAACGTTTAATATGCTCAATCGATTTAAAATTCTCACGCACAGCAAGTTGAATATCCGTCACTGCAACATCATTTTGAAAATCGACAAACGCTTTTTTGCTGGTAGCAATGTGAAAAATCGCTTTAGTAGGATTAGGTGCAATTTCGTTAGTGTTGAGTGCCATTGTGTTGGTAGCGCTTTTACCTAGGCTTGCCAGCATTTCTTGCGTAGTTTGCACCGTTTTTTCTAAACCTTTTTGCAGTTGAAATTCGCCAGTCACCGCTCCTACGCAGTAAATACCAGCATTAGCGCGGCCATTGGCCGATACTACAAAAGCTAAACTTTCATCACTCCAAGTAGGGCGGCCACCATCGTGGCAAAATAAATGCACGGTGGGCGATAAGCCGCCAGAGCTGGCAATGACATCGCAGCTAATATCTCTTACATTCACTACGCGCCGTCTTAACAAATCTTTTTCAAAATTTTCCATTGGATTTGTTGGGTGCAGTTTGCTTAGTCGCGCACCCGTTACTGAATTGCTGCCTAACACCTCGCTGATGCCAAAGCCCGTAAAAACATCAATGCCAAGTTGTTTAAAATGCGCATCCCATTCCGCATTAATGTTGTCACGCACATCGGCGAGAGTGACTTTTACGCCGCCTGCGGCTAAATCGGCAACTGCTTGGTAGGCCGAGTCGTTGCTGGTTAAAATCAGCGTATGTTTGCCACAAGCGACGCCATAGCGGTTGAAGTAAGTGGCAAGCGCAGAAACTGTCATCACGCCTGGCACGTCGTTATTGCCAAATACTAAAGGTCGTTCAAATGCGCCAGTTGCCAGCACCACTTTATTGGCGCGAATGCGGTGTAAACGCTCGCGGCGCTGTATTGCATTACGCTGATGGTGAGGCAGGTGGTCTTGTAGCAGCTCCACCGCTTGAATCATGTTCATATCGTGCAAACCAAACGCTGTGGTGCGCGTGAGTATTTGCACGTTTGGTAAGCTTTGCAATTCGGTGATAACGCTATCGCGCCATTCAAGCGCGTTTTTGCCGCCAATGGTTGTGTTTGGTGTGCTAAGTAAATAGCCGCCCATTTCACTTTGGTCATCTAATAAAATAACGCTAGCACCGCATTGGCCTGATAGCTGCGCCGCTAACAAACCAGCCGCTCCGCCGCCCACCACTAAAACATCTGTGTGGTGATGTTTGTGGTCATAGGTCTCAACATCGGCCTCAATGGGCGATGCGCCGTAACCCGCTGCTTTGCGAATAACATGCTCATACAGTGGCCAAAATTTAGCTGGCCATTTAAAGGTTTTGTAATAAAAACCAGCGGGCATAAAGCGCGAAAAATGACCGCCAATGCTTTTTAAATCAAACGCTAAACTCGGCCAGCCACTGGTGCGGCCTGCAACCAAGCCTTCATAAAGTTCAACCTGCGTGGCTTTTAAATCGGGCGTAGTTTTTGCGCCCATATCAATTTGCACTAAGCAATTGGGCTCTTCTGCCCAGCTGCCCACAATACCGCGCGGACGACCATATTTGAAACTGCGCGCCATCACCTTAATGCCATTAGCAAGCAGGGCAGAGGCCAGTGTGTCGCCTTGGTAGCCAATATAGGGCTTGCCATCGAAGGTGAAATTGAGCGGCTTGCTTAAATTAACGCGGCTATGCTTATGTTTTATTCTGGGCTTGTTAATTCTACTCATGCTGTTGCCCGTTCATTGTCGTATTCTTTTCGCGCGTCTGATAAAGTCCAACTGCCAGCAATAATGTGGTTCGCAGTATTGCGCTTAAGCACCAAAATTTTGCGGCAACCAGTGGCGTGATTCCACATTTCCCAGTGCCAACCTTTTGGGTTCTTTTTTGTGAATAAATAATCACCCCAAGCTTCGTCAGACTCTGCTTCAGGATCGACTGGGCGCGCGATAAACGCTTCACCTTCGTAGTGAAACTCTTCTTCTTCGCGCGCCTCGCAGCAATGTGGACAGGTGATTACAAACATTCATTTTTCCTTCTATATTGCTCAATGTGTTCGAAAAACTGATGCTCAAGTTTTATAAACTGCAAGTTCTTTCAACTACCAGTCCCTTCACCTTTTAGGGGAAAGGTTAAGATGGGGGTGCAACGATCAAACTTGCTGCAATTTACCCCCACACCAACCCTCCCCTTAAAAAGGGGAGGGAGATTCTAATGCGCCACGCCAGCCGCGCCGTGCTCATCTATCAAATGCCCAGTGTGGAAGCGGTCTAATGAAAATGCGGCATTAAGCGGATGCGGTGCATCATGCGCGATTGTGTGGGCAAATACATTGCCCGATCCTGGCGTTGCCTTAAAGCCGCCTGTTCCCCAGCCGCAATTAAAATACAGACCTTTCACTTTTGTCTTGCTGATAATTGGGCAAGCGTCAGGCGTAGTGTCAACAATGCCGCCCCACTGACGATTCATGCGCACACGCGAAAACATGGGAAAAAGCTCAATAATCGCAGCGGCCGTGTGCTCAATAATATGCGGGCTACCGCGCTGTGTATAGCTGGTGTAGTGATCAATACCCGCGCCAATTACCAGTTCGCCTTTGTCAGATTGGCTAACATAGCCATGTACAGCGTTGGACATCACAACCGTGTCTAAAATCGGTTTGAGCGACTCAGAAACAAATGCTTGCAGTGGATGGCTTTCAATTGGCATTTTAATGCCGGCCATTTTGGCGATTACAGATGAATGTCCAGCTGTTACACAGCCCACGCGCGCCGTTTTGATGTAACCTTTACTGGTCTGCAAGCCTTGCATTTGGCCGTTAGCGATGTCCATACCTTGAACTTCGCAGTTTTCAATAATATCCACGCCATATTGGCTAGCAGCGCGCGCAAAGCCCCACGCCACTGCGTCGTGTCGCGCCACACCTGCGCGCGGCTGATAACTTGCGCCCATAATCGGAAAGCGCGTATTTTTACTGATATTAATCATCGGGATGCGATCTTTTACCTCTTGCGCGTTAAGTGCCAACGCGTCAATGCCGTTAAGATTGTTGGCATTCACGCGGCGCTCAATATCGCGCATATCTTGCAGCGTGTGGCCTAAATTAAACACGCCGCGCTGGCTAAACATCACGTTGTAGTTAATGTCTTCGGTTAAGCTTTCCCACAATTTTAGTGAGTGTTCGTACAACATCGCTGCTTCATCCCACAAATAGTTGGAGCGCACAATGGTGGTATTGCGGGCTGTGTTACCGCCGCCTAAAAAACCTTTTTCTAGCACGGCGATATTTTTAACACCATGCTCGCGAGCCAAGTAATACGCGGTTGCTAGGCCATGCCCACCCGCGCCAATAATCACGACATCATAACTATCTTTTAAAGCAGAACTGCGCCAAGTGGGCTGCCAACCAACATGGTTTTTAAGGCCTTGGCTAAGTAGCGTCCAAATGGAATAATCTTTTTTCAATTGCGATCCGTTATGTGACGATTAAATGGTTTAATAGCTTATTTAGTAAGCATTTTCATTGATTAGCTTTGTTAAGATTGTATTACAACAGACTGCTTTTTATACAAATGCGACATGTCGTTTTTTGCGATATACCTTAATGCCTTATTGTTTTTTTATTAACCTAAACGTTGATAATTAAGCTATTAAAAGCAGGACATTAAAATGATCATAAAGTTTACGCATGATCTTAATATCGGGGCAGGCTATGGTTGGACTAATTACGCAAGTGATTGAAGCCTGAAAGCCATTTTTAATGCTACGCTTTAAGTTTGTTGCCAATATATTTTATATCGCGTAGAGTAACGCGGTGCTAGAAACTGTAAAAAAATATTTGTTATATTGTCTAATCTGTTTGCAGATAGTTGTGCCATTTATTCACGCCCATGAGTTTGGACATGACAGCTACAAAGAACATATTTTTCATTTTCATACTGATGAAATCAGCAACGTAAACAATGCTAATACTGCATTAGGTCAAGCTCATGTAAGTGAAAATCAAATCATCGGTGCTATAACTACAGTTGCAAGCGGCATTAAAACTTCTCTTGCAGATCATTTTGCGGATGACATCGCTTTAATAGCGATTTTATTCAGCTTTGTTTTGCTGATTTTCAATTTAAAAAGCCGGTTCGTACCATCTCGTTTTCAAACTGCAAATTATCAGCGAATTGCTTATTCGCTGCACCACTCCCGCGCGCCACCTCGCTAATTAAATCAAATTTTGTTGTTGGTTAATTTTAACCAGTTGATTTAATTAGGAGTTTCTATGTTTAAGCCACTGCACGTTGCGTGCATTTTGCTTGTTGTTTTTTTTAATTCATCATTTTCGTTTGCGCAAGAAGAGCAGCATGAAGATGCATTAATAGTAAATAACACGCTCACACTGCACGATTTAGTTGAAAAAGCCTTGCCAAATTACCCCAATAGCACATTATTGGCGGCTAAAAAGCTCGCGCTAGAAGCACATCAAATACAAGCGAATAGTCTGCTACCAGGTTCGGCATCCATCATTTTGCGCAATCAAAATGACCAGCTATTAAGCCGCAATAATGAGACCGAGTGGGAGGCAGGCTTGGAGTTTCCAATTTGGCTTAGCGGTCAGCGTAAAGCGCGCGAAGCCATTGCTAATATGGCCAGCCAAAACTTAAGCGCAGATGCACAGTATTTGCGCCTGCAACTCTCTGGCATGGTGCGCGATGCGCTGTGGGATATTCAATTAATGCAAGGTTTGGTTACAATTGCTAATGCCAAACATGAGGCCGCAAGCCAGCTGCAGCGCGATATTGAAAAACGCGTTAGCTTAGGCGATATGGCGCACAAAGATTTACTCATTGCGCAAACCGAAAGGCTGCAAGCAGAGTCAGAGCTTATTAATGCCGATGCCGAAGTGCAGCATGCAAAATTTCGCTATAAAAATTTAACGGGTTTAAGCATAATGCCCGCCGAGTTTGCCGAGATTAAATCGGCCAAAATAAATGTGCAAGAAGCGCACCCAGCCTTGATTGATGCTAATAGTAAATTGAACTTAAGTGCCGAGCAGCGCAATTTAGTACGTATTGAAAATCGCGATAATCCTACGGTGACAATTGGTACACGCAGTTTGCGCGGCGCAAGCGACACTGCATATAACAACAGCTTGGGCATCACTCTACGCATTCCCTTGCAATCTGCCACGCGCAATGCACCGCTACAGGCGGCGGCAGAGATGCAATATGCTGAAAATCAAGCACATTTAAGTCAGTTAAAATTATTGCTAGCCGCCGCCATGCACGAGGCTGAACATAATTTGGAAGTAGGCAGTGCGCAAATAGATGTGTTAACAAAACAGCACAACATTGCGCAACAAAGCTTAAGCGTTACGCGCAAAGCGTTTCAATTAGGCGAGCTTGATTTAAGCGATTTAATACGCATTCAAACGCAGGCATTTAATGCCGAGCGCAGCTTAAAAAATCAACAAATTCAACAACTTTGGAACACCGCCCGCTACAACCAAGCAGTAGGAGAATTACCATGAATAAAATTTTAATGAGTCTATTTGGGTTGCTACTTTGCAGCCAAGTGTTGGCGGCAGATGCAATCAAAATGTCTGCCTTACAACAAAAAAACCTTGGCATTAAAACGACTATTTTGCAAGGCAGCATCCTTATTGACGGCCAAGCTTCAACGCAAGCCTATCCAGCCGAAGTCATTGTGCCAGTTGACCAAGTGCGCGTGGTAAGCACGGCGCACGCGGGCTTAATCAATCAACTCACTGTGACCACAGGCCAAACCATTAAGCGCGGCCAGATATTAGCGCAAATCAGCAGCCCAGAGCTGGTGACCATGCAGCGCGAGTTTTTGCAAAGTCAATCGCAAATACGGCTGGCAAAACAATCGTTCGACCGCGACGCAGCCTTGTTTAAAGATGGCATTATTGCCGAAAAACGGCTGCAAGCCAGCCAAAGCGCTTATCGTGAAACACTGGCGTTGCAAAACGAGCAGCGCCAATTGTTAAAAATGTCTGGTGTATCTGACGGCGCGATTCAAAACTTACAAAATAAAAACCGTTTTCAAAACGGCATTGCGCTCACAGCGCCTATTGCTGGCGTGGTATTAGACGTGATGGTGGCGCAAGGTCAACGTGTTGATTCCACCATGCCGCTATTAAAAATAGCGCAGCTAAACCCGCTGTGGGTAGAGCTGCATGTGCCGCTTGTGGATGTTAAAAAAGGTAATATTCAAAAAGGCGCGCTAGTCAATATTAAAGGTATTGATGCCAGTGGCAAGGTAATTGCCATACTGCCTAGTATGCGTAGCCAAGACCAAACGGCAATAGTGCGTGCAGCAATAGATCAAGGCGTGGATAATTTGTTCCCCAGCCAAATGGTGGATGCCATGATTACGCCTGTAAGCAGCGCCAGTGCTAATGAAGTCAGTTTTAACCTACCAACTGCCGCCTTGGTGAATCATCAAGCGCGTCATATTATATTTGTGCAAACAGCTGCTGGTTTTGATGCGCGTGAAGTAAACCTAATTAGCTCGCAGGGCAACATTAGCAAGGTTGCTGGCGCGTTTGCAGGCACAGAAAAAATTGCCATTAGCGGCACAGCTGCAATTAAAGCCAGTTGGCTAGGTATGGGCGGCGAATAACATGCATAAACTCATTGAACTCTCACTTAAAAACCCACTATTAATTATTATTTTTACTGTTTGCTTAATCGGCGGCGGCTTGTATGCAGCAAAAGAGTTGCCAATTGATGCTTTTCCTGATGTTTCCAGTACGCAAGTAAAAATCATCATGAAATCGGCTGGTTTAACGCCAGAAGAAATAGAAGCGCGTATTACCGCGCCCATTGAGGTAGAGTTACTGGGGTTGCCTAATCAAACCATGTTGCGCTCGGTGGCTAAATACGGCTTAACCGATATTACGGTGGATTTTGCAGACGGCACCGATATTTACTGGGCGCGCAGCCAAGTAGCAGAGCGCATTAATGCCATACGCGGTGATTTACCAAGCGATGCCACTGGCGGCATTGCGCCAATGACTACGCCGCTGGGCGAGATGTTGATGTTTACCGTGGAAGGCGGCGGTTTAAATATGACAGAGCAGCGCAGCTTGCTGGATTGGGTGATACGTCCGCAATTACGCAGTATTGAAGGCGTAGCCGATGTAAATGCGCTAGGCGGCAAAGCAAAAAGTTTTGAAATCGTGCCAAATTTAAGCGCTATGCAAGCGCGTAACATTACGCTGGATAGCCTGAAAAATGCGCTGGAACAAAATAATCGCAACGATGGTGCTGGGCGCTTAAGCCAAAATGAAGAGGCGGTGATTGTGCGTTCTGAAGGCCGCATTGCCAACATGAGTGACATACTCAATACAGTCGTTAAGGCCGAAGACGGCGCGGTTGTTAGGGTGAAAGATGTTGCCACGGTGCATATTAGCAATATGACGCGTAACGGAGCCGTGACTAAAAACGGCAAAGGCGAGGTAGTGGAAGGCTTGGTGTTGGGTTTACGCGGCGCTAATGCACAAAAATTGGTGGAAGATGTTGCCGTCAAGTTGCATGAAATTGAGTCAACTTTGCCAAAAGGTGTGAAGCTGAATATTTTTTACAATCGCGGTAAATTAGTCGATAAAGCCATTCATGGTGTTTCTAAAGCAATGGCTGAGGCCACTGTTTTAGTGCTGATTTTATTATTTTTATTTTTGGGTAACATGCGCGCCGCGCTAACGGTGGCGCTGGTGTTGCCGCTGTCTGCTTTGGTAACATTTATGTTGATGCGCTATTTTGGCATTAGCGCCAACTTAATGAGCTTGGGTGGCTTGACCATTGCCATTGGTATGTTGGTAGATGCGGCAGTGGTGGTGGTAGAAAATGTGGAATCAAAACTAGCAGGTCAGCATGGAAACACAACTAAGCGCGAGCTGATTTTGCACGCAGTAAAAGAAGTCAGCGCACCAGTATTAACGGGCATTGCCATTATTATTATTGTATTTTTGCCCTTGCTTACGCTGCAAGGCCTAGAAGGCAAATTATTTGCACCGGTTGCACTCACTATTGTGTTTGCACTTGCGGCTTCTTTAATTTTATCACTAACAGTTATTCCTGTTTTTGCTGCCATGTTGCTGAATACTAAACACAGTGGTGAGCCTTGGTTGGTACGTCAAGCGGTGCGTCTTTATATACCTGTTTTAACATTAGCATTAAGACGCAGTAATTTGGTGATTGGCATAGCGCTGGTGTTTTTGCTCATTACGTTTGGTGTTTACACACAAATTGGCAAAACTTTTATGCCAACAATGGATGAAGGCGATATTATTTTGGGTACAGAAAAGTTACCTTCAATTACTTTGGCGCAAAGTGTTAATACAGATACAGCGATACAAAAAGCTATTTTAAAAGGCGTGCCAGAAGTGGCGCAAGTAGTGTCGCGTGTGGGTAGTGATGAGCTAGGCTTAGACCCAATGGGTTTAAACCAAACGGATAATTTTGTGATACTAAAACCACGCGAGCAATGGCGTACACAAAACAAAAATGATATTAACCAAAGCATTAGAAAAGTTATGGCGGATTTTGCAGGCATCGATTACAGCTTTACGCAACCCATTGATATGCGCGTGAATGAGATGATTTTGGGTGTGCGCGGCGATTTAGCGATTAAATTATATGGCTCAGATTTAAAAAAGCTAGCCGTCAATGCTGAAAAAATTAAAGCCATTTTAAGCAAAATTAAAGGCGCGCAAGATGTATACAGCCCACAAAATGACGGCGTGCAATATTTATCGGTGAATATTGACCGCGAAAAAGCAGGCAGGCTGGGTTTTGATATTACGCATATTCAAGATGCGCTGCGCATGCAGGTTGAGGGTTTGCAGTTGGGCATTGTGCAAGAGGCTGACCGCCGCACGCCGTTGGTAATTAAAGGCAGCGACGACCTGCGACTGTCACCTACAGATTTTGCCAATATTCGCATTACGTCAAATGATGGCGTGAGCGTACCACTAGCCACTTTAGCCAAGTTAGAGCGCGTTGAAGGCCCAGTTAAAATCGACCGTGAGCGCGCAAGCCGTATGGTTGTTGTCACCAGCAACGTGAAAGATCGCGATTTGGTCAGCTTTGTAGAAGAGGCCAAGCAAAAAATAACAGCACAAATTAAACTAGTAACAGGCTACCGCATACAATTTGGTGGCCAGTTTGAAAACCAACAACGCGCAGCAAAACGGCTTTCAATCGTTATTCCCATTGCATTAATGCTGATTTTTATTGTACTGTTTTCCACTTTTCATTCCATTCGCCAAACCGTATTAATTTTAGCGAATATCCCATTTGCCATGATTGGCGGCGTATTTGCACTATGGATTTCAGGCGAATATTTATCAGTGCCAGCTTCAGTTGGTTTTATTGCCTTGCTGGGTATAGCGGTGCTAAATGGCGTTGTGATGATGAGTTATTTTAATCAATTGCAAGCTGCAGGCATGGCGCTAAAAGAAGCGGTGATTGAAGGCGCAAAACGACGGCTGCGCCCCGTATTAATGACTGCCAGCATAGCCGCATTTGGCTTGGTACCGCTGTTGTTTGCTACGGGACCAGGTTCAGAGATTCAAAAGCCACTGGCCATTGTTGTGATTGGTGGGCTAATCACGAGTACACTACTAACGCTGATTTTATTACCAATGCTGTACCAACGGTTTGGCGCTGATGAAACAAAAAATTCACTTTAAATGAAAAAACCACTGCGTGAAATTTGCAGTGGTTTTTTATTCACACGTTAAATATCAGCGTTTAATAAAGCTTAAACGCCTAAATACTTTTTCACCGCCTCTAAACCTGGCTGGCCATCTTTTGTATTAACGCCAGCCAGCCATTTGCCTAGAGACTCTGGGTTTTTAGCAAGCCACGCTTTTGCTGCTTGGTTTGGATTGACTTTATCCATAATTGGCAGCATGACTTCGTTTTCCATGCCAACATTAAACTCAATATTGGTCATCAATTTATTTACATTTGAGCAACGCGCGGCCAAATCGTTAGAGGTAACGGTAAATACTTTCGCCTCACCATAGTTAGGGCCAAAAAAGTCATCGCCACCGCTTAAATATACGATATCTTGTTGCACGTTCATAGGGTGCGGTGCCCAGCCTAAAAATACAATCCATTTTTTGTCTTTTACCGAGCGACTCACTTCAGTCAGCATGCCAGCCTCGCTCGATTCCACCATTTTGAAGCTTTTTAGGCCAAATGCATCTTTAGTAATCATGTCAGCAATTAACTTGTTGCCATCATTACCTGGCTCAATACCATAGATTTTGCCATCAAGCTCTTTTGTAAATTTACCAATATCAGCAAAACTTTTTAAGCCTGCATCGTAAGCATATTTTGGTACGGCAAGCGTATATTTTGCCCCAACTAAGTTAGGCCTATCTAACACGGTAATGGCTTTGTCTTTTAAAAATGGGTCAACAATTGGCGTCATAGAAGGTGACCAATAGCCCAAAAACGCATCAATTTGCCCTTTTTTAAGACCTGCAAATGCAATTGGCACACTGGCAATAGTCGATTCGGCTTTGTAGCCCAAGCCCTCTAACACGGTGGATGATAGCGCAGTTGTCGCGGTAATATCCGTCCAGCCAATATCGGCAAATTTTACAGTGGCGCAGGTATCGGCTTCTTTTCCAGCAACGGCGGTTGCCGCAGGCGCGGCGGCGGCAGGTGTGGCTGCTTCCTCTTTTTTATCGCATGCGGTTAATATTAGCGTAAGTAAAGCGGTGACGACGATTGATTTAATTAAGGCTGACTTTGCAAATTGATTCATTTCATTAACCCCCCAAAAGTATGACAAACAAAAATACAATGTAACAAATAATAACTTATAGCGTGCGCTGTTTAAACAAGTATTAAATTGCGACAGAATATTGCATAAACACGCCATTAAGTATGCGCTATTTAAGCGTAACTGGGTTGTTTCGCTAATTTGTTTTCTGCGCTACTTATTACATGCACTGGCGGCGCGTGTTTGTGCTGGTTACGCTCCATGCTGGGCGAGTAGCCAAACAGTGTGCGATACGATTTGCTAAAATGGCAAGATGATTGAAAGCCGCAAGCCACGGTTACGCTCATTACCGACATCTCGGTTTGCAACAACAAAGCTCTGGCGCGGCGCAGGCGTAAGTTGAGATAATAATGCATGGGCGTCATATTAAGTGTGTGCTTAAACATGCGCTGCAAATGGCGCTGCGATAAATCGGCCAAGCGTGCTAGCTCGTCCAAGCTAAGCGGCTCTTCTATATTGGCTTCCATTAGTGCAGAAACCTCTACCAACGCTTTATGGCTATAACCGACGCGAGCTGCTACGGGAATATGCTGCTGATCTTTGCTATCACGCGCGCGCACCACCATAAATTGATCTGAAATCTCGGCAACTAGATTTTTACCAGCCCAATTTTTACCCGCCCAGTTTTTGTCAAAGCGTGCGGCAACAAAGGCCAGCATTAAATCTAGCGGCGCTGTGCCGCCCGCGCAGGTGCAGCGATTACGATCAATCACAAACAACTCTTCCATAAAGCTAATGCCAGAAAATTGCTCACACAAACTCGCCATGTTTTCCCAATGAATCGTGCATTTGTAGCCATCTAGCAAACCTGCTTTTGCCAGCGCATAACTGCCAGTACACAGCCCGCCTAGCCACATGTTATGCTTGCTGGCTTGCGTGAGTAATTTAATCACGTCCGCCGTCACCGCATGCTGAATATCCACGCCGCCGCACACCAATAACACATCAGGCATGTTTGAATAATTGAGTTGAGTTGTCTTGCTAAGGCTTAAGCCATTGCTGGCCACCGCAGGTTCACCATCGGTTGCATAAACCGACCATTGATACGCCTCTTCGCCCAGCAAGTAATTGGCCATACGCAAAATCTCTATTGCGTTGCTAAAAGCAATCAGCGAGAAATTATTCAACGTTAAAAATCCAACGTGTTTAATTTGCGACATTTCTTTATATGGCATAACTGCTTTCACAGAATGAGCTAAGTAACATTACTTAGGCCTTAAATACACAATCATAGGCAATAATTGCTATTAACGCCACTAAATCTATACTTAACACGGTTATGCACAAAATGGGTGCGAAAATTGATTAAACGCACCAAATAGTGGACCTAGAAACTGTTGTATTTATGATGAATTTTAACTTTTATTGCAATTTTGTATTGAAAGCCCAAATATTTCAGTTCAATATGACATTCAAGAGTTATTAAACAATGATTTAGGCATAAAAATTAGTCGGTTTTATTATAGTTAATGTCGCTATTATTGAGTTTTAGCATGGTTAAGTATTTAATAATGCTAATGGTAGAATTGTAACAAAATGTAAAGAAAAAGTTTTAAAGCAAATTAAGTCTTAAAGTAAATTTTAAAGGGGTTTTTATGAAAAGTTTGAATACATTATTGAATCGCCATGTTTTAAGCGCGCTAGTGGCTACTCCACTTTTATTAGCTAATCTGGCTTTTGCAGATGAAGCACCAGCTGCCGATGTGACACCTACTGTAGCCGCTGCGCCAGCCGAACCAGCACCGCCATATACACTAACTTACAACCTAGGTTTGTTTACTAATTACATCTCGCGTGGTGTCAATAATAGTTCTGGACCTGCCGTACAAGGTGGTATTGATTGGGCGCATAGCTCTGGATTTTATTTAGGTGCATGGTTTTCTAGCATTAACCCACAGTGGACAGGTGCATCAGGTACTTTTACTAATTTATATGCAAACACTACAGACCCGCTTACAAGTCGTGGCAACCATGTAGAAACAGATTGGTATGGTGGTTATACACATGCATTTGGCCCTGTTACCTTGGGTGTTGGTGGTAACTATGTTTGGTATCCAGAATACGAAAAATCGTATCATAATAGAAATCAAAACACCTTTGAAGGTAACGTGAATGTTTCTGCTTATGGCTTTACTTACACGTTTTATCATGCCTTTACTGACTGGTATGGAATTGGTAATACAAGGAATGATGCGCCAGGTTTACCAACCCCTGCAAATGCGTCAGCTGATAGTAGTGGTAACCAATATCACGAGTTGAAATACGGCTACACTTTGCCATTTGCAGATTTAAACTTGGCTGCCAAAGTGGGTTATCAGCGCTCTCCTGATATTTGTATGAATCAAAAAGACTTTTTGATTGGTTTGAACAGAAACTTCTCGTTGCCAACTGGCGGAAAACCATTAGAAGGCTTTAATGCAGGTGCTGCTTATACGGGTACTTTTGCTACAGAACAATGCGCTAAAGATACTTTTTACTATTATGATGACAATGGTGAGAAAACTAATACTCACATGATTAGTTTCTTTATTAAACGTAGCTGGTAATAATTAGCTTAATAGTTAAGTAATTTAAAAATGGGTGCGCAAGCACCCATTTTTTTGCCTGTCATTTGCCTGGCGGTTTTGGTTAAACTTAAGTCGCAATGTGTATTGTATTTGGCCTATCAAACTCTTACTATGTTTCTATTAACAAAGTTTGGAGAAGTCAGTTGCCACGTTTTGAACCACAACAGCTTTATATTGGTGGCCGCCTGCAAGATGCGACCAGCGGCAAAACTTTTCAAACATTCAACCCAGCTAATGGCGAAATATTGGCCGACGTGCAAGCGGCAAGCCGCGCCGATGTGGACGAGGCGGTTAAATCTGCAAAAGCTGGTCAGCAAGTTTGGGCTGCAATGACGCCCATGCAGCGCTCACGTATTTTGCGACGCGCAGTAGAGATTTTGCGCGAAAGAAATGACGAATTAGCACAATTAGAAACGCTAGATACTGGCAAACCAATCTCAGAAACGCGCGTTGTAGATATTGTCACTGGCGCAGACGTGTTGGAATACTACGCAGGCCTAGTGCCGGCCTTAGAAGGTAGCCAAATTCCTTTGCGCGACACAAGCTTTGTCTACACGCGGCGTGAACCATTAGGCGTAGTGGCAGGCATTGGCGCATGGAATTACCCCATTCAAATCGCACTGTGGAAATCTGCACCAGCATTAGCGTCGGGCAATGCCATGATTTTTAAACCGAGTGAGATTACACCATTATCTGTGTTAAAACTGGCTGAAATTTACACCGAAGCAGGGCTGCCAGTTGGTGTGTTTAATGTTCTAAACGGGCTTGGGCATGAGGTTGGTGCTTGGCTGACCGAGCACAGCGGTATCGAAAAAATATCCTTTACGGGCGGCACAGTGACAGGTAAAAAGGTCATGGCGGCCGCATCCAGCAGCACATTAAAAGATGTGACGATGGAGCTGGGCGGCAAATCTCCCCTTATTATTTTTGACGATGCTAATCTAGACCGTGCGGCCGATGTGGCGATGATGGCGAACTTTTACAGCAGCGGCCAAGTGTGCACCAATGGTACCCGCGTGTTTGTGCATCGCAGCCAAGTAGCGGAATTTGAACTAAAAATACTTGAGCGTGTTAAACGTATTCGCATGGGTGACCCGCTGGACGAAAACACTAACTTTGGCCCTTTGGTGAGTTTTGCGCACATGGATAGAGTGCTTAATTATATTGAGCTTGGCAAAAAAGAAGGCGCGCGACTGATTGCTGGTGGCGCTCGCGCAACCGATAACGCATTGGAAAATGGCAATTATGTACAAGCAACTGTTTTTACCGATTGCACGGATAATATGACGATAGCCCGAGAAGAGATTTTTGGCCCTGTGATGTGTATTTTGGCTTACGATGACGAAGCAGAAGTAATTCGCCGCGCCAACGATACCGATTATGGCTTGGCGGCGGGTGTGATGACGAACGATTTAAGCCGCGCACACCGCGTGATTCACCAATTGCAAGCTGGTATTTGCTGGATTAACACTTGGGGCGAATCGCCAGCTGAAATGCCTGTTGGCGGCTATAAGCAATCTGGTATTGGGCGCGAGAATGGCCTGATGACGCTGCAAAATTATACGCGTGTAAAATCCATTCAAGTGGAGCTGGGTGGTTATACTTCAGTATTTTAGTAAAAACATATTAGTAATTCCCTCCCCAAGAAGGTGGAGGGCTAGGGTGGGGGTGAGATAATTCCAATTTGAAACATCCAACCCCCATCCCAACCTTCCCCCTTGTAGGGGAAGGAGCTGGTTTGTGGATTGTAGTTGGTTGAACTGGAATGTTGAATATGAGTAAACCACAAGAATACGATTACATCATTATTGGCGCAGGCTCGGCGGGCAACGTGCTAGCTACGCGCCTGACTGAAGACGCCGATGTAACCGTACTGCTATTAGAGGCGGGTGGCCCTGATTATCGCCTAGATTTTCGTACGCAAATGCCTGCCGCACTGGCTTACCCATTGCAAGGCAGGCGTTATAACTGGGCTTACGAAACTGACCCTGAGCCCTTTATGAACAATCGTCGCATGGAATGTGGCCGTGGCAAAGGCTTGGGCGGTTCATCGCTGATTAATGGCATGTGTTATATACGTGGCAACGCGCTGGATTACGATGGTTGGGCAGCACTTAAAGGCTTAGAAAATTGGTCATATTTTGATTGTTTGCCTTATTTTAAAAAGGCCGAATCGCGCGATATTGGCGCCAATGATTATCACGGGGCGCAAGGCCCAACTTCTGTCACCACGCCTAAAAATGGCAATAATATTCTCTATCAAGCCTTTATAGAAGCTGGCGTGCAGGCGGGTTACAGGCGCACAGATGATTTAAATGGCTACAGTCAAGAGGGTTTTGGCCCAATGGATAGAAGCACCACGCCGAATGGTCGCCGCAGTAGCACTGCGCGGGGCTATTTAGATTTGGCGCGAGATAGAGATAAGAAAAGGCCACGCCCAAACTTGACGATTGTGACGCATGCGCTTACCGATAAAATACTATTTGTGGGTAGACGCGCTGCGGGCGTAGCCTATTTATTAGGTAATCAAACGCAGCAAGCCTTTGCAAGACGCGAAGTTTTATTGTGTTCTGGCGCAATCGCCTCACCACAGATTTTGCAGCGTTCTGGTGTGGGCGCGACAAGTTTGTTACGCGAATTAGATATTCCACAAGTACATGATTTGCCAGGAGTGGGCGCGAATTTGCAAGACCATATGGAAATTTATCAGCAGTATGAATGTAAGCAGCCCGTATCCATCGCGCCGTCACTTAAGCTGCATAATCAAGCACTGATAGGCGCAGAATGGCTGTTTCTCGGCACAGGAATTGGCGTGAGCAATCAGTTTGAGGCGGGCGGTTTTATTCGCAGTGACGACAGTTTTGCTTGGCCGAATATTCAATATCACTTTTTACCGATTGCGGTGAATTACAACGGTAGTAATCCGATAAAAGTACATAGTTTTCAAGCACATATGGGTTCTATGCGCTCGCATAGTCGTGGCCGCGTGAGGCTCAAAACTAAGAATCCACATGATCACCCGAGTATTTTGTTTAACTATATGTCTAACGAAGAGGATTGGCGCGAATTCCGCGCTGGCATTCGCATTACACGCAATATTATGCAGCAGCCTGCACTAGCACCGTATTTAGGTAAAGAAATTTCCCCCAGCGAAAGCGTGCAAACCGATACCGAAATTGATGCGTTTGTGCGCAAGCATGGCGAGACTTCGTATCATCCATCTTGCAGTTGCGCGATGGGTTACGATGACATGTCGGTGGTCGATAAAGACGGCAAAGTTCACGGAATGGAGAGCTTGCGCGTCATCGACGCCTCGATTATGCCGCGTATAGTGACGGGTAATTTAAACGCGCCAACCATTATGATGGCTGAAAAATTGGCCGATGTGATTCGTGGCCGCAGCCCTCTACCAGCCGTAAAAGTGCCAGTTTACGTTCATTCAAGCTAGCCACTAATTGCCCCCCCTATTTAGGGGGAGGGTTAGGATGGGGGTTCAATGTTTCAAAGCACATGCTACCCCCACCCCAGCCCTCCCCCCGAAAGGGGAGGGAGATAAATCAGAGAATTTATGCTTTCATTTAGTCATTCAATCGCGCAATCTATCGAAGTTGTCGAGTTACTCGGCGTGCTTGCCTTTGCGTTTACAGGCATTATTGAAGCGCGCAAAAAAGCCATGGATTTAATCGGCGTTTATACCGTAAGCATGATGGCGGCGTTTGGCGGCGGCACTATCAGAGATTTATTAATTGGTAATTACCCACTATATTGGATTACGCATTCTGGCTATGCCTTGACTTTATTGGGTTTTGCGTTGGCTTCTAGTTTGTTAGGTGCGGCATTTTACGACAATAAATTGGTCAACAACGCGTTTGAGGTGTTTGATACGCTAGGGCTTGGTTTATTCGCCACAGTGGGTGCTAATATTGCGCAGCAATCAGGCTGCGATTTTTATATTAGCTTATTGCTAGGTACTGTTACCGCGGTATTTGGCGGCGTATTGCGCGATATTGTATGTAACGAAATACCCAAAGTGTTTCACCGTAACGAGCTGTATGCCACTTGTGCTTTGGCGGGTAGCTTTGTGTTTTTAGTGAGCATACAGTTTGGTTTGGCCAATTTGGCCGCCATGCTGTTTGGTGTGCTTGCAACGGTTTTGCTGCGCTATTTTGCGATGAAATATCGCATTAGGTTGCCGTTTTAGTTTTGTTTTTTGCTTGCTTAAGCAACACAACCATCAGCACAACAATCACCGCTAATTGCACCTTGACTGGATTCCCCCTTGCAGGGCGCTTTGGTTTTTACGTAAGGGCTTTTGCATAAGCCAACCGTTACGCAGGCGCGACAGCATGCTGTGCGAAACCCCTGCTACAGCCACGCGTGAATGACACAGAGAGTACTTATTTCATGGTTGGCATCACAAATTCTGAACCTATATTTTTACTGGCAGAAGGCCAGCGCGAGGTGGTGGTTTTAAGCCGCGTATAAAAGCGAATGCCCTCCATGCCGTAAATATGGTGATCACCAAACAGCGAGCGTTTCCAGCCGCCAAAGCTGTGAAAGGCAATAGGTACGGGGATTGCAACGTTAACGCCAACCATGCCGACTTGCACACGTTGCGTGAATTCACGCGCGGCTTCGCCATCGCGGGTGAATATGGCTGTGCCATTACCAAACTCATGGTCGTTTACCAATTTTAGTGCTTCTTCAAAATTAGCAGCACGCACAATCGCCAACACAGGCCCAAATATTTCCTCTTTGTAAATACGCATGTCTTTGGTGACATTATCGAACAAACATGGCGCTAAAAAGAAGCCTTGCTCATGGCCTTTGTGTGAGTAACCGCGGCCATCTATGACTAAGTTAGCCCCTTCAGTTACACCCAAATCGATATAAGATTTCACTTTTGCAAAATGCTGCGGTGTCACTAGCGGGCCCATATCGGCCTTCTCGTTTAGGCCTTGGTCGATGGTGATGGTTTTCACTTTTTCTTGCAGTTTTGCCACCAGTTTATCGCCAATATCGCCGACTGTTACGGCGACTGAAATCGCCATGCAGCGTTCGCCAGCCGAGCCGTAACCCCCGCCAATCAAGGCATCTGCCACTTGGTCAATATCGGCATCTGGCATGACGACTAAATGATTTTTCGCGCCGCCCAGCGCTTGCACACGCTTGCCATTTTTAGTGCCTATGCTGTAAATATGCTCGGCGATTGGGGTGGAACCGACAAAGCTAATGGCCTGAATGCGTTTGTCGCTAAGCAATACATCCACCGCTTCTTTATCGCCATTCACCAAATTAAATACGCCTGCGGGTAAACCAGCTTGCGCCAATAAATCTGCCAACATTAAGCTTGCTGATGGCGTTTTTTCAGAAGGTTTTAGTACAAATGTATTGCCAGCAGCCAATGCAACAGGAATCATCCACAGCGGTACCATGACGGGAAAGTTAAACGGCGTAATACCTGCAACGACACCTAAAGGTTGGCGCATGGAATAAGTGTCAATACCTGTGCCAACTTGATCGTTAAAATCCCCTTTCATTAAGTGCGGCATGCCACAAGCAAATTCCACCACCTCGATGCCGCGCGTGACTTCGCCGCGCGCGTCTGAAATGGTTTTGCCGTGTTCTAGCGAAATGGCTTTGGCTAAATCATTGGCATGTTCGTCTAGCAATGCTTTGAATTTGAACATTATTCTGGCACGGCGCAAGGCTGGTGTGGCGGACCAAGCTGGGAAAGCTGCTTGCGCAGCATCAATTGCGGTTGTTGTTTCTGCTGCCGTTGCGTTATTTAAGTGCGCCGAAACCTCGCCAGTGGCGGGATTGTACACTTCGCTTAAACGGCTGCCGCTGCCAGTGATGTGTTTACCGTTAATGTAATGGCCAATTATTTTGGTATTTAAGTTTGCGGTGTTCATGCTGTTTGCTCCAATTCAATGATATTTAATTCATATTTCTTTTCGTCATTCCCACGAAATGGTTTAAGCAGGCAATTCGCGTAGCGAATGCTCGCAAAGTGGGAATCCATTTTAAAAATCGGTCAAGTTGAACTTGGATTCCCGCTTTCGCGGGAATGACGGTGTAAGTTTTAAGCGTGTAAAGATTCCTCTGCACGATGAGTATGGTGACCAAGCTCAAGCAATGCGGCATGTTCTAAAGCAATTTGCGCTGCCCAATTTTGCTCACTTTTAAGATAATTATTGGCCAATATGCCAGCCTCACCTTGATTTGCGACAAACTTAATCGCATCGGCCAACGTATTAAAAATACGGTCAATTTCATGTTTCTCGATGGTTAATGGTGGCGATATAGCAATAATGTCGCCAGTGAAACGTACATGCAGGCCAAGCTCGTAACATTTTAAATACACCGCCATTGAAAACGCACCCATTTTCGTGGCGCCTGTTTTATCAACAAATTGCTCAAACTCTAAGCCTGCAACCAAACCAATATTGCGAATATCACGCACCATTGGTAAGCCTTTTAGGCTGTGTGCGGCGGCTTCAAAATATGCACTTAAATCCGCAGCGCGGTTCTCTAATTTTTCTTGCGCAAAAATATCCAGAGTGGCAATTGAAGCCGCGCAAGCAATGGGGATTGCGCTATAGGTATAACCATGTGGTAGCTCAATTGCACCAGCTGGAGACTTTTCCATAAACGCGTCATAAATTTCACGCTTAACTGCCACCGCTCCCATCGGCACAACGCCATTAGTCAGGCCTTTTGCACACAATAAAATATCGGGTGATACATCAAAATAATCTGCGCCAAACTTAGTACCCAAGCGGCCAAAGCCAGTAATCACTTCATCAAAAATCAGCAAAATGCCGTATTTAGTGCAAATTTCGCGCAAGCGTTTTAAATAGCCAGCAGGCGGCACAAGCACACCAGCCGAGCCTTGCACTGGCTCTACAATTAACGCGGCTATTGTGCTAGGGTCGTGCAGCGTTAAAATGCGCGCTTCAAATTCATTGGCTAGCGCCACGCCGCCGTCCTCTGGCACGCCTTTAGTAAAAGCATTTTTTGTGATGTCTAAAGGATGACGAATATGGTCAACACCGCTTAATGCGTTGCCAAATGCTTTACGATTGCCCGCGATGCCGCCCACTGAAATGCCACCAAAATTAACGCCGTGATAACCGCGCTCGCGACCGATTAATTTGTTACGTAACGGGTTGCCGCAAACACGATGATAGGCCAGCGCAATTTTCAGCGCAGTATCAGCAGATTCTGAACCTGAGCCAGTAAAAAAGATGCGGTCTAGCCCAGCAGGCATATATTCTGCCAACTTGGTGGCTGCCTCAAACGCCAATGGATGGCTGCTTTGAAATGCAGGTGCGTAGTCTAGCGTCAATAATTGTTTGCCAACAGCCTCAGCAATTTCTGGCCGCGCATGGCCTGCTGGCGTGCACCATAAGCCTGCAGTGCCATCTAATACCTGTCTTTCATCCATTGTCGTAAAATAATGGCCACGGGCGGCTTTAAATAAGCGTGGCATGGCCTTAAATTGGCGGTTTGCAGTAAATGGCACCCAGTAATGCGACAAATCAGGAAGTGTGATTTTAGACATGACATTAATCCTAAAAACTTAATTATGATTAGTTTAAGTGTTTAGTATGCTGTGTCAACAATGGTTTTTACAAAAACTAAGTCATTGAATTTATTGCTATTAAAATATTAACTGTTATTGTATATTTAACACTTTAAACAGTCGGATTAAATTCATGGACATTGATGTAGGTTTAAGGCTAAAAATGGTGCGCTTGCGCTTCAATTTATCCCAACGCGCGCTGGCTAAAAAGGCCGGCGTGGCCAATGCCAGTATCTCACTCATCGAATCCGGCAGCACTAGTCCTTCTGTCAGTGCGCTTAAGCGCATTTTGGGGGGCATTCCCATGACATTGGCAGAATTTTTCTCGGATGAGTTGCCAGGTGTGGCAAGCGAGGTGTTTTATCGCGCTGAAAATCTTACCGAAATTAGCGGTGGCGATGGCATTTCCTACCGGCAAATCGGCTCGGCAAAAGCAGGGCATGTATTACAAATTTTAAGTGAGCGCTACGAAGTTGGCGCAGATACGGGCTTGATTATGTTGCAACACGAAGGCGAGGAAGGCGGTGTGATTTTGAGTGGGCGCTTAGAAGTGACTGTGGGTGAAGCCACGCGGATATTGGGTGCTGGCGATGCCTATTATTTTAATAGCCGCACGCCGCACCGCTTTCGTAACGCGGGAAACGAGGTTTGTACGCTGGTAAGTTCGTGCTGTCCACCGACGTTTTAGCATGAC
This sequence comes from Methylotenera sp., assembly GCA_014378845.1. Taxonomy (GTDB): domain Bacteria; phylum Pseudomonadota; class Gammaproteobacteria; order Burkholderiales; family Methylophilaceae; genus Methylotenera_A. The sequence goes on from JACMNB010000007.1 coordinate 45,988, forward strand.
CATACTCTAAGTGTTTGTAAAATAAGCATAATATGCTAGAATAAATTGTATAAAATTAGGTAAAAATTAAAAAATCAACCATGATATTAAAAGCCTACATTCCATCACTTGAGCAAACAAAATCTTTTTTATTAAAGTTAAGTCTGATAAGCCTAGGCTATTTTATAGTAGCCTATATTGGCGTCTACCTTTCACCTTACATTAATACCATCAAATTTTTTGAACTATCTGCAATTGCGATTGCTGCAGTACTTGCGATTAGGTATGGATGGGTGGGTGTCTTAGGGTCAATTTTAGGGTCTGTAATTTATCATCTACTGTACCTGCCTTGGCATATTACGCTGGCACTGGCTTTAAGTGCTGGAATGGCTTCCTTTTTATTCAGTTACTTGTTTAGGTTGTTTCACCCACCAGTTGTTGTTATTAATCAAGTTTCCGCTGTAGCTACTTTTGCTTTTGTTGTAACACCTATCGTGTGCGCTGTTCATACTGCATGTACGGCTTTAATTTTGCAGCATTATAATTTGATGGTTTGGGATGGCGTAGCGAAGGGCATGCTGATGTGGTGGTTTGATGAATTATTGATTGCCTATTTAACAGTGCCTTTGCTACTTTCATTGCTCTCATATAAAAAAGTGCATTTTTCAACACATGAGAAGATTGAGGTAGTTGCGATTCTGCTTGGCATGGGCGCGGTATCATGGCTGGCAATGCATTTTAGTCAATTGCTCGGCTCTTCTGAAATTCTAATTCTAGTGTTATTGGTATTTGTGCTATGGGCATCGCTTAGATTTAACAGCACAATTGCACAATTGGCGATTTTTACCGCAACTATTTTCGCGCTTATTACACTTGTTTTTAGTGACCGCACGCCAAACCATGAGCTATATGCGCAAGCACTATTAATGCTTAAAATCGGCCTTGTGTTGATGATTGTAGGCGGCTTATTTGTTGCTGCAGCATTTTCTGAACGTAATCATGTTGAGACTGAGCTCAACAAACTGGCAAACCATGATCCCTTAACTGGCTTGCCTAATCGCATGTATTTTCAAGATTTTATCAGCCGTAGTCTAGCCCATGCGCAAAGGCAAAAGTATCAGGTGTATCTATTGTTTATTGATTTGAATCGTTTTAAGAAAATCAATGACTCAGAAGGGCATGAGGTGGGGGATGCGGTACTAAAAATTGTTGCGAATAGACTCAATGATGTTCTGCGCGGCGATGATTTTGTGGCGCGCCTTGGCGGCGATGAGTTTGCGGTGGTATTTACCCATCCTCCAGTAAACAACGCCGCTAGTAATTTGGCCAGAAAAGTCATCAACATTATATCGCAACCATTTGAGCTGAATGCAAGGCGCTATAGTGTTGGCGCCAGCATCGGCATCAGTGTTTATCCCAACGATACCAATGATGCTAACACCTTGTTAAGACAGGCAGATTTAGCCATGTACCAAGCCAAAAGCAAGCAAAGCGGCTTTGAATATTTTAGTGAAGAAATGAATATTTTAGCGCATGAGCAATTACAAATTGAAAACGGCTTAAGGCAAGCGATAGAAAGAAAAGAGCTGTTGCTCATGTATCAGCCCAAGGTTGATTTGCGTACCAATCAAGTGGTCGGATTAGAAGCGCTGGTGCGCTGGGTAACCAAAACAGGCGTGATGATTGGCCCCGATAAGTTTATTCCAATTGCCGAAGATGCAGGCCTGATTATACCGATAGGACGATTTGTTATTGAAGCAGCCTGCGCGCAATGGGTAATGTGGAATAACGAAGGCCTGAATCCACCACCTATTGCGGTTAATATTTCACCACGTCAATTCAGCGATCCATCTCTTATCGACGACATAAAAGCGGCGATTAGTTCGACTGGCATGGAGTCGTCGATGTTGCATGTGGAGATTACAGAAAGCGCCACCATGGATGACCCAGAAATGACGCTGAAAACACTAGAGCAAATGCACGAACTTAAGCTGCATTTGTATATTGACGATTTTGGTACTGGGCACTCCAACCTTGGGCAATTAAGGCGCTTGCCCATTGATGCTGTTAAGATAGACAAAAGCTTTATTGACAATATTTTAAGCAATAACGATGATGCAGAAATCGTGACGGCCATCATCAACTTGGCGCACGCTTTAAAACTTCGCGTTGTAAGCGAGGGTATTGAAACAAAAGCGCAGTTATCTTTATTAAGAGCCTTAGGTTGTGACGAAATACAAGGTTACTTGATTAGCAAGCCACTGTTGCCAGACCAAGTCATGCTGTTTTTCAATAGAACAATCGCGCTTTAATATACACCCAATATGACAAGCATCGCTTTCGCAATGCTGGAAGTGAGCTTCGTATGCTCGTTAGCGCGTATAGCCCGCCAATGTTTTGAATGACTAATAACTAAAGTTTAAGGGGCTGTAGTAGATTAGCTTAGATGTTAAGCTAATAAAATGAAGCTAAGTCATTGTAAGTTGTTAAGAAAACAGCAGTTAATGCTGCTCGAATATTTTGTGCTAGAAGTAACGGCTAGATTTGCTGCTGATTTATTGGATATTCAACCTAACAGTGCAGCCTTGTTTTACCGTAAATTACGCGAAGTGATCGTGCACTATTTAGAGAAAGAAGCGCATGAAATATTTGGTGGTGCGATAGAGTTAGACGAGAGTTACTTTGGCGGTGTACGCAAAGGTAAACGTGGTTGAGGTGCGGCTGGCAAAGTCGCTGTTTTTTGGTATATTAAAGCGCGGTGGCAAGGTGTACACCAAGGTGGTGATTAACACCAAAGCCGAGACGCTAATGCCGCTGATAGCCAGTAAAATAGAGCATGGCAGCGTTGTTTATACCGATTGCTACCGCAGTTATAACGCATTAGATGTGAGTGATTTTTACCATGAGCGCATTAACCACAGCAAGCTATTTGGACGCGGTAAAAATCATATTAATAGTATTGAGAATTTTTGGAATCAAGCCAGGCGCATGTTAAGAAAATATAACGGGATTCCTAAAGAATCGTTCCCACTATTCCTCAAAGAATGTGAGTTTAGATTTAATTAAGACACCCCAAAACAGCAACTGAAAATATTAAAGAAGTGGGCTGATATTTAGTGCTAATCTACTACAGCCCCTAATTTAATCTTAAATTATTTGATTTGGCTGTTTAATCACTTTCACATCACTTTCATCTTTCAAGGCCACGCCTGTCATTTTTAAGTGCATGGCCTCTTTAGCTAGCCAAACTAGCTTTTTGGCCGCTGCGGCATAGTGCAGGCCTTCAGGGCGTACGTTGGATATACAGTTACGGGCTGCATCACTCAAGCCAAGTTTAGGATTGTAAGTCAGGTAAATACCTAAACTATCGGGTGAGCTTAGGCCAGGCCGCTCGCCAATCAGCATCGCTACCATACGTGCTTGCAACGCTTGGCCAATTTCATCGCTTATGGCCACACGTGCCTGTGAGGCAATTACTACGTGGCCAGTATGCCAATCGCCTGGTAAGTGATTGCGCATTTCGGCCAGCAACGGCGCAACATGTCGCGAGACCGCAAGAGACGACAAGCCGTCGCCAATCACGATTAAAAAATCAATCGGTTTAGTGGATTTGTGCTGCGTGAGTGCGGTTAAACTTTGCTCGCTCAATCGGCGACCCCAATCGGGTCGCAGTAAATATGTCGCTCTATCACTTGCCATACTTTTAACGCGAAGCGTGCTAAAACCTTGCGCCTGCACATCCGCTTCAAGCGCGTTAAAATCCAAAGGCAAATGTACGGCATCGCGCGCCATGGCGTGGCTTAGGCCAAAGTCGAGCACTTCTTTAGTAGGCAAACTACTGCCGACGCGACCAATCGCGATGCGGGCGCGGGTGAAGGTTTTAAGCTGTTGCCACGGGTCGGTATGCAGATGGTGTCCTATTGGTTTGTCAGTCATAAAAGCCTTCATACGTTTTATACACCATATATAACGTATCGTTTACCGTCTTTCTGAGCAAAGCGAAGAATCCAGTTTTCTGCAGCTTGATTATGGATTCTTCACCTAGAAAAAACTTAGGCTCAGAATGACGGTTGAGTGTATATTTGTATAACATCAAGCTGCGCTCAACAAATGTTTTGGCATATTTTGCAACATATGGTGCGCGTTTTGAATCGGCTGCACTTGTCCATTTGCATCCATAATCTGCATTTTTTTAAGCCAAACTTCGAACTCTGGCGCGGCTTTTAGGCCGAGCACTTTGCGCAAATAGAGCGCGTCATGAAAGGAAGTCGTTTGGTAGTTCAGCATAATGTCATCCGCACCTGGAATGCCCATAATAAAAGTCAGCCCCGCCGTTGCCAGCAACGTCATCAGCGTGTCCATATCGTCTTGGTCAGCCTCTGCATGGTTGGTGTAACAAACATCACAACCTAGCGGCACACCAAGTAGTTTGCCGCAAAAATGGTCTTCTAACCCAGCACGGATAATCTGTTTGCCATCGTACAGGTATTCAGGTCCGATAAAACCAACAACGGTGTTGGTGAGTAAGGGCGACAAATGCCGCGCAACCGCGTAAGCGCGGGCTTCGCAAGTTTGTTGATCGACGCCAAAATTAGCGTTGCCAGACAGCGCCGAACCTTGGCCAGTCTCAAAATACATCACATTGTTGCCTACTGTTCCGCGATTGAGTGACAGCGCCGCCGATTGTGCCTCTTTAAGCAATGCAATATCAATACCAAAACTTTTATTGGCTTTTTCGGTGCCCGCTATCGATTGAAACACTAAATCTAGCGGTGCGCCGCGGTTAATCAGCTCAATTTGGTTGGTGACATGCGTGAGAATGCACGATTGCGTAGGAATTTCGTACTGATTAATCACTTCATCCACCAAGTAATACAAATCCATCAGCGCGGGCAAGCTATCCGTTGCCGGGTTAATGCCAATCACGGCGTCACCCGCGCCATAAAGCAAACCATCGAGCATAGAAGCGGCAATGCCGCGCATATCGTCAGTCGGGTGATTGGGCTGCAAGCGAACAGATATGTGGCCTGGCAAGCCGATGGTGTTTCTAAATGCGGTCGTCACATGACATTTTTTGGCCACCAAAATTAAATCTTGATTGCGCATCAATTTGCTCACAGCGGCCGCCATTTCTGGCGTAATACCAGCTGCAACGCGTTTTAAAGTGGCAGAATCTGCAATATCCGAAAGTAACCAATCGCGAAAATCGCCCACGGTTAAATGGCCAATCTCCGCAAAGGCTTGTTTGTCGTGTGTATCGACAATCAGCCGCGTCACTTCGTCCGTTTCATACGGAATAATCAAATCCTCTAAAAAGGTTTTTAGCGGAATTTCTGCCAAGCACATACGCGCGGCCATGCGCTCTGCATAAGTATCTGCCGCCACACCCGCTAAATAATCACCCGATCGCGCTGGCGTTGCTTTTGCAAGCACAGCTTTTAAATCAGCAAACTGATAGGTTTGAGTGCCAACACTATAATGAAATGCGCTCATGTTTTGTCTTTAAATAAACGTTGCGTACAAGGCTTTATTATGCAACTGAGCTCAAGGCTATTGCAAGCATGTTTTTAAGATAGGTTGACTACGTGCAACAAGATTGAACATTAAAATTTAAAAATAGTTGTAATTAATTTTAAGTAAGCCTATAGTCAAAGTTGTAACAAAAAGTATCAAAAAGACAACTAGGGTTCCGACTTTTTTACAAGAGTGTCTGGTCCAAGAGTTATCGGCCAAACTGGTTTACCTAAACTTCATTTGGCTACACGGAGGGATAAAAGCCCGGGAGGCGCGTTTTTTAAATGCTGCTTTTCAATTTTTATTGCTTTTATAACCGTGGAGCTAATATGCAATCTGCAACGACAAGACAAGTCCTTAAAACACTCGCTAGCAAGCCTGTACCTGCTCATTACATTGGCGTATGGCAACGGCATCTGCTTGAAACCACCACCATTAAAGACGATAGCTCGCTGGTATTGTGGATGCAATCGCAGCATTACCACATTGATGTGCGTATTCCTGCTACATGCACTGGGTTCCAAGCTGTGAGCGCATTGCAAGACTATTCTGATGAAGAGTTGATGTTGTTAGCGAGTCAGCAAGGCTTTGCGGGCTTAACGCATGTCACATCAAACACCTCGCAATCATCTGACGTATGTCAATGGGTGCGCGAGATAGACTACCAAACCCCGACTGATGCGCGTGATATTGGCAAAATGGTGTTTACCGATGCCGATACCGTGATTGAAACTGGCGTGGATGATGCTTATCTTGAGGTTTGGCGACGACTTAAAAATAGCCAAGAACCCTGTATTTTTGAGATGACAACGGGTATTAATCGCAAAGGTTTAAAAATCCATGCCTACTTAATGCTGGTTGCTGATTACGTTGCCTATGCGCGACCGCGCGCGACAAGTTTACCTAAAGCACCATCATTAATTAATGCCATACAAGTGCATAAACCAGACCGTGCGCAGCTATTAGATTGGCTAGATATGGAAATTTCTTTTGGCGAAATGGTGGATGACAATCACTGGAAAATAAAACATTCTACTTTGCCATTTAAGCAAAATTCAATCGTCGAATTACCAAACAAATAACGAATCAATTTTTTTAGGGAGAAAGTAATGAATAATTCAAAACTTACTAACACCGTACTTAATAGCGATGCCGCAGAACTAAAAAAAATGGGCTACGAGCAAGAATTAAACCGACATATGAGCGGATTTTCTAATTTCGCGATTTCGTTCTCTATTATTTGTATTTTAGCGGGCTGCATTACTGCCTTTCCACAAGCGCTAGGTGCTGGCGGCGGCGCATCTATTGGTATTGGTTGGTTAGTTGATGCTTCATTTACCATCATCGTTTCGCTATGCATGGCACAAATTGCCTCTAGCTACCCAACCGCAGGCGGCTTGTACCACTGGGGCTCTATTTTAGGCGGCAGAGGTTTTGGTTGGTGCACTGCTTGGTTTAATTTATTGGGTATTATTTTTGTAGTGGCATCGGTTAATTTTGGCGTATATGACCCCATGTTTAAAACGCTGATTGCGCCGTTATTAGGCATTAACCCAGACAGTAGAATTACTTTTTCCAAACAACATTTATAGCTGCAATCACGGTTATTCAAGCCGTGATGATATATCGCTTTCCAAAATTGACAACTAGGGTTACCGATTTATCGGGCTACTTCATTTTTATAACTGCCTTGGTTTTGCCAATATCCTTATTAATTTATAGCCCCGTGAATTTAGATTTTTCGCGCCTAGTAGCATTTACCAATTTTACTGGTGCAGAAGGCAGTATTTGGCCGAGAATGGAAGGCATGTTCTTGCCATTTATAACGGGTTTATTGCTGAGCATATACACTATCACTGGTTTTGATGGCTCTGCCCATACTGCTGAAGAAACGCACGATGCTGCCAAAACCGTGGCTAAAGGGATTATTAACGCCGTGGTTTATTCGGCGATTTTTGGATATATCATGGTGTGTACGTTTGTATTGGTGATGACAAACTTGGCAGAAGGCGTTAAACAAGGACTGGGCTTTTTTGATGCGCTAATGAGCTCACTGCCAACAGGCTTAAGAACCATATTAGGTATTACGATATTTATTCTTAACTTTTTATGCGGTTTGGCTTGCTTAACCTCTTGCTCACGCATGATGTTTGCCTTTGCGCGCGACGGTGGTTTGCCAGCCTCAGGTTTTTTGCGAAAAATTCATCCCACATTAAAAACCCCTGTTGCTGCTGTGTGGGTTTCAGGCGCGCTTGCTGTTGCAGCTACTTTATATGGCGACGCGTTTTTTGTATTGGCTGCGGGCAGTGCAGTGTTTTTACACCTTTCTTACACCATGCCAATTGCGGCAGGCTTATTGGCAGAAGGCAAAACATGGAAACACAAAGGCCCATTTAGTTTGGGCGGATTTTCCAAAATATTGGCTGTGCTGGCAGTGATTGGCGGCGCATTTGTACAATTTATTGGCATGAAACCACCCAATGAAAAAGTGTTTTATTTGATGATTGCCATGCTTATTGTTATGGCAGTGTTCTGGTTTGTATTAAGTGAACGAAACCGCTTTAAAGGCCCACCGATTATTAAAGAATAGATGCTGTCAATTAATCGCTAATTTAATTGGTTCAACCCTACCAACTCTGCGCTTGCGTATAGTGGGATTTTTTTACTATGCACATTTAGTAGTTTCGTATCCAAATTAGCTTACTTTTGCTATCTATGTCGTAAATGGTATGTATCGTTGTCGCAAACTGGTACTTGCATTCGTTGATTATAAATTTATACTGATATTGTTTTTGTAAAATTAACAAATGTTATAAAACATTATAAAGGCAATATTCAGCAGCTATTAGACGTTCATCTTTTTAAAGGGGTAAAGAAATGAGTGATATAAAGCAAGTGCTAGACCATGACGCCGCAGAACTAAAAAAAATGGGGTATGAGCAAGAGCTTAACCGGCACATGGGTGGTTTTTCTAATTTTGCGATTTCATTTTCAATTATTTGTATTTTAGCAGGCGGTATAAGCGCTTTTAATCAAGGCTTAGGCGCCAGCGGCGGCTTTTCTATGGGTGTTGGTTGGCCAGTTGGCGGAGTTTTTGCACTTATTGTTGCAATGGCAATGGCGCAAATTGCATCGGCTTACCCTACTGCCGGAGGCTTGTATCATTGGGGTAGTATTCTAGGCGGCAAAGGCTATGGCTGGACAACTGCTTGGTTTAATTTGCTGGGTCTTATTTTTGTGGTGGCATCGGTCAATTTTGGTGTTTATGATCCTTTCTTCAAAACCCTAATAGCGCCTATGCTAGGCATCGCGCCAGAGAGTATGGGGCAAGGCTTTCAGATTGGATTTATTGCCATCATCACCATCATTCAAGCGATTTTAAATGCGTATTATCCTAAGCTCACCACCAAACTTACCGATATTTCAGGCTATTTGATTTTTGCTGTAGCAACTGCGCTTGTGGTTTCTTTGTTGGCATTTACAACCACACCACTGGATTTTTCTAAATTATTCACTTTCATAAACTTTACTGGTGCAGAAGGCAGTGTGTGGCCTAAGCAAGATGGATTTATATTGCCTTTTTTAAGTGGTCTGTTATTTGTAACCTACACCATTACTGGCTTTGATGCCTCTGCGCATACTTCAGAAGAAACGCGTGACGCCGCTATTAATGTGCCACGCGGCATTATCAAGGCGGTTATTTATTCGGCCATCTTTGGTTTTATTATGGTGTGTACTTTTGTATTGGTTATGCCAAACTTAGCTGACGGCGTAAAACAGGGCTATACGTTTTTTGATGCTTTGCTTCACCAGTTACCAAACAGCGTCCGAATTTTGTTGTCGATCGGTATTTTTGTATCTAACTTTCTGTGTGGTTTAGCTTGTTTAACATCTTGCTCTCGCATGATGTTTGCTTTCTCTCGAGACGGCGGCTTACCTTTCTCAAACTCTTTACGAAAAGTGCACGACAAATTTAAAACACCCATCAATGCGACTTGGACATCGGCCATTTTAGCAATCGCAGCGACCTTATACGGCGATGCATTCTTGGTATTGGCTACTGGTTCAGCCGTATTCTTGTATATCTCGTATGTCATGCCCACCGCAGCTGGTTTATTGGCTGAAGGCAAAAGCTGGACGCACAAAGGTCCATTTAATCTTGGTGGTCTTTCAAAACTAATCGGTGTGCTTGCTGTTTTGGGCGGCTCATTATTAGCCTACGTTGGTATGCAACCGCCTAACGAAAAAGTGCTCTATCTAACCGTTGCCATGTTGGTGGTTATGGCCTTGTTCTGGTTTGTCTTCGGCGAAAATAAACGCTTTAAAGGCCCGCCATCAGTCAAAAATTAGATTCTTTTAGGCAATAAAATAAAGCCCGTCATGCAAAGTGATGGGCTTTTTCAATTTAAAAACTCAGTTGCAATCTAAGCTTTATCAGCAGTCTATATCAGCAGTCTTTATCGACAGCCAACATCAGCGTTTTAGGTTTATTTCAAGTGCAAGTTGTGATATATTTCGACTCTTGTTCTAAAGCAAGCCTTTAGATTTAAACTAATCATTATTGCGCTGGTCGTACAGAGTGCAAATTTAACTTTTACAGGAATTGCAACATGGCAGCAGCGGTTGAAACAATCAGCAATTTAGAGCGTCGCGTCACCATCAAAGTACCTTTGGCTTCGCTTGAAGGCGAAATTCGTCAACGCCTTATCCAAATTTCGCGCACGGCAAAAGTGGCGGGTTTTAGGCCTGGCAAAGCGCCTGTTGGCTTGGTGAATCAGCATTATGGCGATCAAGTGCGCGATGAAGTGTATTCTAAAGCGGTGGAAACCAGCTTTACTGAAACAGTTGAACAAAATAAATTGCGCGTCGCTGGCTTTCCTAACATACAACACAAGCCATTTGCAGATGCGGCGACAGATTTTGAGTATGTAGCCACTTTTGAAGTGTTTCCAGAAGTTAAATTGGGCGATTTAAGCAAATTACAAATCGAAAAACCCAGTTTAGAAATTGCTGATGCCGATGTCGATAAAACACTGAATGTGCTGTTAAAACAACGCGTTAGCTTTGAGCCCGTTAAGCGTGCGGCCAAAAAAGAAGACCGCGTAAATGTCAGCTTAAAAGCAAGCATTGATGGACAGCAGGTAGAAGATACGGCTGGCCGTGGCATGGATTTGGTGCTGGGCGAGCCTGGTCGTATGGCAGAATTTGACGATGGCTTGGTTGGCGGAAAAGCGGGCGAGGCCAAAACATTTGATATTACTTACCCGCAAGATCACAATCCTGCGCAATTGGCGGGTAAAAAAGTCACCTATGAAGTGATGTTTAATAGCGTTTCGCAGCCAGTTTTGCCAAAAATTGATGCAGAGTTTGCCAAAAGTTTAGGCGTAGCGGATGGCGACGTGGTGAAAATGCGCGCTGAAGTGAAGTTAAGCATCGAACAAGAGGCGGAAAAACGCGTTAAAGCGCGCATTAAAGAAAATGTATTTAAAGCCTTGGTTGCAGAAGCTGCGCTAGAAGTGCCTAAGTCGTTGGTTGGCGCAGAAATCAATCGTATGATGCAAATGACCGCGCAAAATTTACAGCAGCGCGGCATGGCCGCTAAAGATATTAAACTTGAGCCTACTATGTTTGAAGAGCAAGCCAAGCGCAGCACAAGCTTGCGCCTTATTTTGAGCGAAGCGGTCAATGCCAACAAGCTACAAGCCAATGCAGACCAAGTGCGCGCCGTTGTTGATACTTTTGCTAATAGCTACGAAAAACCGCAAGAGTTAGTCGATTGGTATTACGCCGATGTAAAGCGTTTGGACGAGCCAGCAGCTTTAGCCACAGAAGAAAATGTGGTTAATTGGGTGCTAGAAAAAGCAAAAGTCAGCGCTAAAAAAATTAAATTCGATGATTTAATGGCAGGAGCGCAATGAACAATTTAATAAACCACATGCAAGTGAATAACATGCAAGAACCGCAAGGCTTGGGCTATATTCCCATGGTTATCGAACAAAGCGGCCGCGGCGAACGCTCTTATGATATTTATTCGCGATTACTAAAAGAGCGCGTGATTTTCTTGGTTGGCCCAGTGAACGACATGACAGCAAACGTGGTTGTGGCGCAATTGTTATTTTTAGAAGCTGAAAATCCAGATAAAGATATTTCGCTTTATATTAACTCGCCAGGCGGCTCGGTAACTGCGGGCATGAGTATTTACGATACCATGCAATTTGTTAAGCCCGATGTCAGCACCTTGTGCATTGGCCAAGCGGCCAGCATGGGCGCGTTTTTATTGGCGGCAGGCGCAAAAGGTAAACGCTTTAGTTTGCCTAACTCACGTGTGATGATTCATCAGCCAAGTGGCGGATTTCAAGGCCAATCTTCTGACATTCAAATTCAAGCCAAAGAAATTATGTATTTGCGCGAAAAATTAAATGCCATTTTAGCTAATCATACTGGCAAGAGCACCGTGGAAATTGATCGTGACACCGAGCGCGATAATTTTATGAGCGCGGAAGAATCGGTAAAATATGGCATGATTGATAAAGTGATTGCGACGCGTGACGCGGCAGCCAACACAAAAGCTTAATAGTCAACCGTTTGCGTCTACAACAGTTTTTGCAAGTTTAAGGATTTAAATGGCCACTAAAGCCGAAGGTGAAAAGTTACTCTACTGCTCTTTTTGCGGCAAAAGCCAGCACGAAGTCAAAAAGTTAATCGCAGGGCCATCAGTATTTATCTGCGATGAATGCGTAGATTTATGCAACGACATCATCAAAGAAGAAGTACAAAGTCTAAGCGATATTAAGTCTACCGATAAATCTTTGCCAACGCCGCAAGAAATCTGCGCGATTTTAGACCAATATGTGATTGGTCAAATGCAAGCCAAAAAGAACCTATCTGTCGCGGTTTATAATCATTACAAACGGCTTGGTCACAATCATATTTCGCAAAATACGGTTAAAGACGATGTTGAAATTCAAAAAAGTAACATTCTACTGATTGGCCCAACTGGCTCGGGTAAAACTTTACTCGCGCAAACATTGGCGCGCATGCTAGATGTGCCGTTTGTGATGGCCGACGCGACAACACTGACCGAAGCGGGTTACGTGGGTGAAGACGTCGAAAACATTATGCAAAAATTGCTGCAAAAATGTGATTACGACATCGAAAAAGCCCAGCGTGGCATTGTCTATATTGACGAAGTCGATAAAATCTCACGCAAATCAGAAAACGCGTCGATTACCCGCGATGTGTCTGGCGAGGGCGTGCAACAAGCGCTTCTTAAGTTGATTGAGGGAACCGTCGCTTCTATACCACCACAAGGCGGCCGCAAGCATCCTAACCAAGAATTTGTGCAGTTGGATACAACCAACATCTTGTTTATCTGCGGCGGCGCGTTTGATGGCCTAGATAAAGTCATTCGTAGAAGAAGCGAAAAAGGTGGCATTGGCTTTGGCGCAGAAGTCAAAAGTAAAGAAGATGCCAACGATATCGGCAAAATTTTGCAAGAGGTTGAGCCTGAAGATTTGATCAAATTTGGGCTGATTCCTGAGTTTATCGGCCGTTTGCCAGTGGTTGCCACGCTAGAAACGCTGGATGAAAAAGCCTTGATGACGATATTGACCGAGCCAAAAAATGCGCTGACCAAACAATACATTAAGCTATTTAAAATGGAAGGCGTTGAATTGGAGTTTAGAGAGTCTGCTTTGCATCTAATTGCGCAAAAAGCGTTAGAACGCAAAACAGGCGCCCGCGGTTTGCGTTCAATTATGGAGCATTCGCTACTTGAGGTGATGTACGATTTGCCTTCCATTAAAAACTTAAGCAAAGTGGTGATTGACGAAGGCACGATTAAAGGCGATTCTCAGCCCATTTTGATTTATCAAGATGAACCAAGCGCGGTTAAATCTGGCAGCAAATAGCGTCTTGCGTTAACTAGCTGTATTTATCATCGTGCTAATAGTTATATAAAGCAATTAAGTTATAGGCAAAAAAGCTATTACAAATAACGTTTAGTCATTTAGTTTTATCAATTTTTTAGCAATTGTCATTGTTAACGCCGCCATATTTTTAATTTAGCGGCCCCAAGCACTTGAAGTATCAAAGAATGTTCCCAACTTAAAAGCTTAGGTATGATTACCTTGGTGAAATTGAAAGTATTTTATGACCGAACAGCCTTTGCAAAAAGATTCAGACGACTTAAATCATGAGGCCCAGCACGGCATGATGCCACTTTTGCCGCTACGCGATGTGGTTGTGTATCCGCACTTGGTTATTCCCTTGTTTGTAGGCCGCGCTAAATCAGTTAAAGCGCTAGAAATTGCCTCTGAAGGCAATAAAAAAATTCTACTCGTTGCGCAAAAATCCGCCAATAAAGATGAGCCAGATGCCGAGGATTTATACAGTATTGGCACCATGGCAACTGTGTTGCAAATGCTTAAATTGCCTGATGGCACGGTAAAAGTATTGGTTGAAGGCTTATATCGCGTGCATGTTTCAGACTTTGTTGAAACTGAAGAGTGCTTTTTAGCCAAAGCTGAAAAAATTAACGACCCCAAAGAAGATGACAGCGAAACCGAAGCATTAATGCGCACGGTTTTTACGCAGTTTGACCAATACGTTAAGCTTAACAAAAAAATTCCGCCAGAAATTTTAACTTCGCTGGCCACGATTAACGACGCTAGCCGTTTGGCAGATACCATTTCTGCGCACTTAACACTGAAGCTAGAAGAAAAACAAAAAATTCTTGAAATGTTGAGCGTGACCGAGCGTTTGGAGCATTTGCTGCATTTGATGGAATCTGAAATTGATATTTTGCAGGTAGAAAAACGTATTCGCGGTCGTGTAAAACGCCAAATGGAAAAAAGTCAGCGCGAGTATTATTTGAATGAGCAAGTAAAAGCCATTCAAAAAGAGTTAGGCGAGCAAGACGAAAATGCTGAAATGGACGAGCTTGAAGCGCGCATTAAAAACTCAGGCATGAGTAAAGAAGCGCATGCAAAAGTAAATCAGGAGCTTAAAAAACTTAAAATGATGTCGCCGATGTCGGCTGAGGCCTCTGTGGTACGTAATTACATTGACACTTTAGTTGGACTGCCGTGGAAGCGTAAAACCAAAATCAGCAAAGATTTAAAAGCCGCGATGGACATTTTGGATGAAGATCATTATGGGCTTGAAAAAGTAAAAGAGCGCATCGTCGAGTATTTAGCGGTGCAACAGCGTGTAGGTAAATTAAAAGCGCCTATTTTATGCTTGGTAGGCCCGCCTGGCGTGGGCAAAACCTCGCTTGGTCAAAGCATTGCCAAAGCAGTGAATCGCAAATTTGTGCGCATGGCGCTGGGCGGTGTGCGCGATGAAGCCGAAATTCGCGGCCATAGACGCACTTATATTGGCTCTATGCCAGGCAAAGTCATGCAAAGTATGACTAAAGTGGCGGTTAAAAACCCATTATTTTTGCTGGATGAAGTCGATAAAATGGGTCAAGACATGCGCGGTGATCCATCGTCAGCATTGTTGGAAGTACTTGATCCTGAACAAAATCATACCTTTGCCGATCACTATATTGAGGTCGAGTACGATTTATCTGACGTGATGTTTGTGGCAACTGCCAACACCATGAATATTCCTGCGCCACTTTTAGATCGCATGGAGATTATTCGTCTTGCAGGTTATACCGAAGATGAAAAAATTAATATTGCCATGAAATATTTGCTGCCAAAACAGCTTAAAACGCATGGTTTAAAACCGACTGAAATTAACATTTCCGAATCGGTGATTCGCGACATTGTCCGTTATTACACGCGAGAAGCAGGTGTACGCAGGCTGGAGCAAGAAATTGCGAAAATCTGCCGTAAAGTAGTTAAAGAGCTATTGCTAAGTGCTACGCAAGCCAAAGCCAAGTCAGAAAACAATGAAAAAGCTGCTAAGAAAATAAACGTAGCGTCTAAAAATCTTGAGAAATACTTAGGTGTATATCGTTACGATTACGGTGTGGCTGCCAAAGAAAATCAAGTAGGGCAGGTGACTGGTTTGGCTTGGACATCGGTTGGCGGTGAACTGTTAACGATTGAGGCTGTGATGCTGCCTGGCAAGGGCAAAACCATCACCACTGGCAAACTGGGTGATGTGATGCAAGAATCGGTGCAAGCCGCCATGAGCGTGGTGCGTAGCCGCGCTAAACGCCTAGGTATTGCCGAAGATTTTTACGAGAAAAAAGACATTCATATTCACTTGCCCGAAGGCGCTACGCCAAAAGATGGGCCCAGCGCTGGCATTGGCCTTACCACGGCCTTAGTTTCGGTGCTAACGGGCATTCCCGCGCGCGCAGACGTTGCAATGACGGGTGAGATTACCTTGCGCGGTGAGGTTTTGCCGATAGGCGGCCTTAAAGAAAAATTGCTAGCAGCGCATCGCGGCGGCATTAAAACGGTGTTAATTCCAGAATCCAATGTAAAAGATTTGGTGGATATTCCCGATAACATTAAAAGTCACTTGCAAATTCACCCTGTAAAATGGATTGATCAAGTGCTGGAACTTGCGCTAGAAACCATGCCGCAACCACTGGAAGAAAAGCCAGTTGAAATTGTTTCAGCGGTAGCTGAAGTGATTGTTGACACAAATGCCGCAATAACGCATTGAAGAAAGCAATATAGTAAGCAATATAGATTTTATATTTAAATGCGTTAGTTTCAATTTATTTACATTAATCACACTAAAAGCGGCTGCAAAGCCTTGACACGGGTTGTTGCAGCTTGCTATAAAGTCATTACAGGACATTAATAACTTTGGCCTGTTATTTAGTTATTAACATTAGAGGGGATTACTCGTGAATAAATCAGAATTAATTGATGATATTGCAAAAGCCGCTGGCATTTCCAAAGCTGCTGCAGGTCGTGCATTAGATGCAACAACCGCTTCAATTACTAAAGCCTTAAAAAAAGGCGGTTTAGTGACTTTGATTGGTTTCGGTTCATTTTACGTAGGCAAACGCGAAGCACGCAATGGCCGTAATCCTCGCACTGGCGCAACGATTGCAATAAAAGCTGCAAATTCTCCTAAGTTTAGGGCTGGTAAAGCGCTGAAAGATGCTGTAAACTAAGTGTCTTTAGTGGTTAAGCAATTAATCAGTAGTTACATAGTAAGTTAAGTTAAAAAGTCAGCTTTATTTGTAATTTGATAAAGCTTTCGGGGTGCTTAGCTCAGTTGGTAGAGCGTCGCCCTTACAAGGCGAATGTCAGCGGTTCGACCCCGTTAGCACCCACCAAAATTTTGCTTATCGCCTCAGAATATATTCAAGAGTGCTAGATTTTTTTAGCACTTTTTTATTGACGGTTGATTTGCAAAATTAGTTGAAAAGTAATGTTAAGTTTTAAGACTGGAGTGGTAGTTCAGTTGGTTAGAATACCGGCCTGTCACGCCGGGGGTCGCGGGTTCGAGTCCCGTCCACTCCGCCAACAAGTAAAAAAGCGATCCTGCAAAGGGTCGCTTTTTTTATTAGCTGGCTATTTTTTGTACATATTTAAGAAACTTATCGATGCGGTTAATAATCAAGAGATTGCATAATCAACTTGTCGGCGCCTTTTGATGCAACTGTTATATAATGCTCCGTTGAAGCGCTTTAAGACCCTATTGAGTGATAACCTTTTGAAAGTAACTGTATGTTAGATGCGATAAGAAAACACACCACAGGTTGGATGGCTAAATTAATTTTAGCGCTCATTACCATTCCATTTGCTTTATTTGGCATTGATTCTTATTTGAATCAAGCAGGTAGAGATGTGGCGGTGGCTAAGGTTAATGGCGATAAAATATCCATTCAAGAATACGGCAATGCCATTGAAAATGTGCGTAATCGTATGCAGGCCGACGGCAAAGTGGATAAGGCTTTACTCGATAGCCCGCAACTAAAACAATCGGTATTAGATGGCTTGATAACCCGCCGCCTAGTCAATGCAGAGATTGGTAAGGCAAACTTCAAAATTAGTGATGAGCAATTAAGCCAGCATATTTTGGGCATGCCAGAGTTTCAAGAAAATGGTAAATTTTCTGAAGATTTATATCAAAAAACCTTAGCGCAAAACAAAATGACTGCGACTAAATTTGAAAATGATCGGCGCACTGAGTTACTAACCCAGCAAGCCCGTGATGGCTTAGTAGCATTAGTTTCGATACCTAAAAGTGTAGCATCGCAAACCTTGCAATTTGCGCATCAACAGCGTGAAGTATCGGCTGCAGAAATTAAAACCGCGCCATTTATTAATCAAATTAAAATTACACCAGAACAAATTAAGGCGTACTACGATTTGCACAAAGATAAATTTGTGGTGCCAGAGCAAGTTAAATTGGAGTTTGCCATGTTGTCTGCGGCAACTTACGTTGCGCAAATGAAGGTAGATGATAAAGAAATTAAAGATTTTTACGACGCGAACTCGGCTAAGTTTCAAAATGATGAGCAGCGCCATGCCAGCCATATTTTAATTGGCTTTGCAGCTGGTGCTAGCGATAAAGATAAGCTAGCTGCCAAAGAAAAGGCTGCTGGCATTTTGGCCGAGCTAAAGAAAAGCCCTAAAAAATTTGCAGAGCTCGCGACCAAAAATTCGCAAGATCCTGGCTCTGCGGTTAAAGGCGGCGATTTGGGCACATTTGCGCGCGGCGCGATGGTTAAACCGTTTGATGAGGCCGTATTTAACATGAAAGTAGGGCAAATTAGCGATTTAGTCGAGTCAGAGTTTGGTTATCACATCATTCGTCTTGATGGCATTTCTGGTCAGAACCCTTCGCTTGACAGCTTTAAAACGCAAATTAAAAGTGATTTACTTTGGCAAAAGGCACAAGCCAAATATGCCGAGTTGGCGGATGATTTTAGTAATACCGTGTACGAGCAATCTGGTAGCCTAAAACCTGCGGCCGATAAATTTAATCTTCAATTGCAAACGAGTGGCTGGTTAAGCCGTGATGATGGAGCTAAATTTTTTAAAAATGAAAAGTTAATGAATAGTGTATTTTCAGAGCCAGTGCTTAAAGAAAAACGTAACACGGAAGCCATCGAGGTTTCGCCTGACAATATGATGTCGGCGCGCGTGGTTGATTACAAAGCGTCTGCGCCGCGTACTTTTGATGAGGTTAAAGGCGGTATTGAGGCAGTATTAAAGCTGGAGCAAGCTGTTAAATTGGCGACCGATAAAGGCACTGCGGATTTGGCGAAGTTAAAGGCGGGGGATGCAGGGAACGATTTAGGTTGGATTGAGCCCGTCACCGTTGACCGTAAAAATGCGCAAGGCTTAACCGATATTGTGATGAATCAAGTGTTTAAAATAGACGCTAGCAAATTGCCAGCCTACGCAGGCTTTGTCAACGGCAAAACTAGCTACACCATTGTTAAGGTTTTGAGTGTTTCAAATGCGCTTGGTAAAGATGAAGCAGCCAAGAGTGCTGCCGAAGCAGAGTTGCAAGCCGCCATGGCAGCAGAGTACGTGAGCGCTTATGGACAATCGCTAAAAGCCAAAAGTGATGTGACTGTCAATCGAAAATTACTGGAAGCCAAATCAGAACAATAGGCTAACTTAGTCATTAAAAAGCCGATGCCAAATTAATTGGTATCGGATTTTTTTATTTAATTAATACTGATTAGACGTAACTAGTTAAATTATTTGAGCTTATTAAATTTGACCAGCAGCGGTGATGTTCATCCCGCCATCTACATACATTATTTCACCAGTAATGCCCGATGCCAAGTCGCTGCATAAAAATGCGGCGGCATTACCCACTTCATCTGTCGTAATATTGCGGCGCAGCGCAGCGTGTTGCTCGTTAAAGCCAATCATTTTGTCAAAGTCGGCAATGCCAGACGCCGCAAGCGTCTTAATGGGGCCTGCAGACACCGCATTAACGCGGATGCCACGATGCCCTAGGCTTTGCGCTAAATAGCGCACATTGGCCTCCAAACTGGCCTTGGCGACGCCCATCACGTTATAGTTAGGCATGGTGCGCTCTGCGCCCAAGTATGAAAGAGTTAATAAACTACCATTGCGACCTTGCATCATCGGATAAGCGGCTTTGGCAAGGGCCGAGAAGCTGTAAGAGCTTATATCGTGTGCGATACGGAAGTTTTCACGACTAATACCGTCTAAGCTAATTGTGTCTAAATAATCGCCATCCAGCGCAGTTTTTGGCACAAATGCAAGCGAATGCACAAGACCATCCAAGCCATGCCAATGTTTGGCTAACGCGGGAAATAATGCCTCAATTTGCTCATCAAAGGCAACATCGCAAGGCAACACAATTTTTGAATCAAAATGCGCGGCTAAATCAGCCACGCGTTTTTCATGTTTTTCCATTTGATAGGTAAAAGCCAGCTCTGCGCCTTCCCGTTTCATGGCTTTGGCAATGCCATAAGCAATACTGCGGTCGCTTAATAGCCCTGTAATTAATATTTTTTTACCTGCTAAAAATCCCATAATAATTCCTGCCTGCATTGATTTTAGTTGAATAATTTATTTGGTGTTATTGCTTCGCGGATGCTTTTACTTGCTTGACCCACTTCGCGGATCAAGTGCATCGCGCAAGCCTTCACCCAGTAAATTATACCCTAATACCGTAATTAAAATAGCCAAACCAGGGAACAGTGACAGCCACCAAGCGAACTGAATATAGTCTTTTCCGTCAGTTAAAATGTTGCCCCATGAGGCTTGCGGCGCTTGCACACCAAGCCCTAAAAAGCTTAAGCCAGACTCTAGTAGCACCGCGCCAGCCACGCCCAACACCGAGCTAACGATAATAGGCGTTAAACTATTGGGCAATAAATGCGTAAAAATCAATCGCGCATCTTTTGCGCCAAGTGCGCGCGAGGCTTGCACAAATTCGCGGCCACTTAAGCTTAAAAATTCGGCGCGAACAAGGCGCGTAACGCCCATCCAAGAAGTTAAACCAATTACAATCATCACGTTAACAATCGACGGCGTTAGAAACGCGATAACGGCGAGAATCAAAAAGAAGCTAGGAATCGATAGCATGACATCAACCAAACGCATGATGAAGGTATCGACCCAGCCGCGATAATAGCCCGCGATTGCACCCAATATAATGCCAATAATTGTAGAAATGCCAACAGCCACCAGTCCTACAAGCAAGGAAATGCGCCCACCGAACAGCATGCGGCTTAACACATCGCGCCCAAGGCCGTCTGTGCCCATCCAATGTTGCCAGCTTGGCTCAATTAAAATCGCTTTGACGTTGATGTCATCGGGGTCGTAAGGCGCGATGAATGGCGCTAACATGGCGAGCAAAAATACCGCCACAATAATGATGAAACCCGCTTTAGATAATGGGTTTGTAAGGGCTTTCATGAGCAAGCTTTTATTCATACCTAACCCCTCACTACGCCGCGGCGAACACGTGGATCTGCCCACGCGTAAGCAATATCGGCAATTAGATTGCCAATTAATGTCAGCGCAGAGCCGATCGTTAAAATGCCCATCACTACGGGAAAATCGCGTGCCATGACCGCGCCATAAAATAGCTTGCCCATACCGGGAATCGCGAAAATTTGCTCTGAAATGACCGAGCCGCCAATAAGGCCAGGAATCGATAAGCCGACAATAGTAATAAGCGGTAGCAGGGCGTTTCTAAGCGCATGCGTATACACCACTTTATTTTCGTTAAGTCCTTTTGCACGTGCGGTGGTGATGTAATCTTGATGCAACACATCTAACATGCCGCTTTTAACAAACAAGGTGATGCTAGCCAAACCTGTGACAGAAGGGATGATGACGGGCATAAACAAATGGCTTAACAAATCTTTCATTTTGCCAAAAGTGCTTAGTGATTCGTAATTAAGGCTGTGAATGCCAGAAATCGGCAGCCAATTGTTGGCCACGCCCAGCCAATACATCAGCATCAGCGATAACCAAAAACCAGGAATAGAAAAGCCAATAAAATTAAATAGCGTGATGGATTGATCTTGCCAGCGCATGTGCTTTCGCGCCGCGATAATGCCAATGGGAATAGCCAATACTAAGGTTAACGCAAGTCCAATCATGTTGATCAGCAAGGTAATTGGCAGCGCTTCTTGAATCATGCCTTTGGTGACGTTGCCATCTTTATCGGTGGTTTGCCAAAACACAGGTTTGCGGTGGCTGGCAAATGAATTGCCAAAATCTAAAGTAACCATGCGCTTCATCCACAAGCTATATTGCACGATGACGGGTTTATCTAAATTGTACAGTTCGCGCAGTTTTTGGCGAGATTCTGCACTAGTTTTTGGGTTAAAAGAAGCCTCATTATTGGTGATGTCGCCAGGCGCTAAATGCATGATAAAAAAGGATATTAAGCTAATTCCAATCAGTAAAGGAATCATCCAAAGTGTGCGTTTAATAATATAACTTAACATATTAATTCGCCGTCATTTCATTACGACGTAATGGCTCTGGAATATACCATTTCTCAGATTCAAATCCGACGCCAGCGGGCGGAATTGGGTTGGCGATGCCTTTGACACGCTTATGAATAGCGCTTAAGCCATAGCCTGCCGACAAGTAGATCACAGGGCTGTCCTCTAATAAAACTTTGGCAAATTCGTGGTAAATTTTTTGGCGTTTATCAGGGTCAAGCTCAGTGCGGCCTTGCTCTAGCAGCTTGTCAACGACGGGGTTGCCATAGCCAATAAAGTTAAATTTATCGCCGCCTTGTTGGCTAGAATGCCAAATACTATATTGGTCTGGGTCTAGGCCTAGGCTCCAGCCCAGCACTACCACGTCGAAATCGCCCGTTTTAATAAAGCGGCTAATAAAGCTTGCCCATTCAATGGCACGGATTTTCGCATCGATGCCAACGCTTTTTAAGCGGCGTTGAATCAGCACAGCAGATTTTTCGCGCTCTTTGTTTTGATTGGTGATAATCTCAAAGGTAAGCGGTTTGCCATCGCGCTCCAAAATACCGTTGCTGTTGGCGACAAAACCCGCTTCTTTCAACAAGGCTTTGGCTTTTGTGGGGTTATAAGGGTAAGGTTGCAAATCGGGGTTGCTCCAGCGCGTGCCTGGTTTGTAAGGCGACGCGATATTAATGCCAAGGCCTAAATACACGCCATCAATGATTTCTTGCTTGTCGATGGCGTAGTTAATGGCTTGGCGCACGCGCACATCGTCAAACGGCTTGTGCTTTAAGTTAAAGCCCATATAAGTATAACCGCTGCCTAATTCTTTGTATAAATTCAGTTTTTCATTCAGTTGGGGTCGCGCTGGCACAATGCGCGAAAACTGCGTTGGATCCAAGCTCATGCTGTCGATATTGCCAGCCATCAACTCTAAAAATTGTGCAGAAGTGTCGGGAATGATGCGTGAAACGAGGTGGTCGATATTCGCTTGACCTAATACCGATGAAGGATTGCGCGATAATTTGATGTTTTCACCTGTTGACCAATTATCCAGCTGATAATAACTGCTGCCAACAGGTTTGCGCGCAAATGCGGTGGTATGTAAATCTTTGCCTTCTAGTAAATGTTTTGGCAGCACCTGTAAACCTGCCCAGCTATCTAGCGCTGGCGCATAAGGCTCGCTATAGGTGACGCTAAAAGTGAGGGCATCGGGTGCTTCAGCTTTTTTAACCAGTTGAAAATCAGACGCATACGGACTACCGTTTTTATCGGCAGTCACCGCTTGCCAAGTCCATAATACGTCTGCGCTGGTAAGCGGTTTGCCATCAGCCCATTTTAGATTTGGTTTAAGCTTAAAAGTGATGGTTTTTTGGTCGGCAGACACTTGCCAGCCAGTCACAAGCTCACCTTCCAAATCCAAATTTTTATTGTATTTTAATAACTTGTTAAAAATATTGGCGGTAATCGCAGATGAAGGCGCTTCGCCCGCAATCATAGAAATAAGGCTAGACGGCTCGCCAAGCATCGCATCGATAAGCGTGCCGCCTGCTTGGCTGGGGTAGGTTTTGTTGAGATCTTGCTGCTTGGTTTGTTGCGAAGGTTGACCGCATGCGGTCAACAAGAATATCAATAAAAATACACTGCCATTTTTAGCATTTCTGTTGGTTAAGCTGTTGTTTAGAAATGCCAATTTTTTCATAGTTTAATTATTTTAGTCGGTGATGCGCCTTAGCACTGATGTGTTTTGAAGCGCGTGATTTGTTGCTACTTATTTTATTATCAGTTTTGTGCCTGCTAGCGATTTTACTAACTCTCGATTTTATAGGGTTGTTCGACTTAAAGTTGTGCGTATTATAGCTAACTTTAACAAACTTACCTCTTGTAACTGCCACTTCATTTATTTTGAGCGATTGCCCAGCTTTTAACTTAGCACTTTTTAAATGATTGATTTGCATCAAATTTTTAGCACTCGTGCCGTACTTGCTTGCCAATCCATCTAAAGTATCGCCATTTTTTACTTTTTGTATGACGGGACGGCTAACAACTGGTTCAATTTCGGCAGTTTGATCAATATGATTATTATTTTCCATTTCAGCCGAGTTGATGCTATCAGAGCGAATTTCATCGGAATTACTTAAAGGCTTGCCGCTGTAAACTGCGGGCACCAACATCGCTTGTGAATTACGTAACTTGCCAGTAGCCGCTAAGCCATTAACATTGCGCAATTGGCTAACATTGATGCCAAATTTGCTGGCAATATTATCCATACGCTCGCCACGTTTGGCATTGTAAGTTTGCCAGCTAGTCAGTGGCTTATCGTAATTAGCAAGATTATCAGCAAAGCGCTCTGCCGCCCAAACGGGTAACAGCAATTGCGTTTTTTCGCCTTGTGAGGTAATAACAGGGCGGTTATAACTCGGGTTAAGCGAGATAAATTCGTCATAAGAAATTTCGGCTAATTGCGCAGCTAATTTTGAATCGATTTGTTTAGGGGTTGTTACGCGCGCAAAGTAAGGGCGATTGGGAATCGAACTGAGCTTTAAACCAAACTTTTCAGGATCGGTGACAATATTTTTAATTGCTTGCAATTTTGGCACGTAATTACGCGTTTCTTCTGGCAAACTTAAGTTTTGATAATCGGTTGGCAAACCTTGGCGACGATTTTTATCGATTGCACGTTGTACTGTGCCTTCGCCCGCATTGTAAGCGGCTAATGCTAAATCCCAAGTGCCAAACATGCCGTGTAATTTTTGCAAATAATCCAGCGCGGCATTGGTTGCGGCGGTCACGTCGCGGCGATTATCTACCCACCAATTTTGCTTTAAACCAAAACTTTTGCCAGTTGAGGGAATAAATTGCCAAATGCCAGAAGCTTTGCTGGTGGAATTGGCTTGCGGATTAAATGCGCTTTCAATCATTGGCAACAACGCAATTTCAGTCGGCATATTGCGCTTTTGCACTTCTTCAACAATATGAAATAAATAGCGTTGACTGCGATCAACCATGCGTTTTATATAATCTGGACGCGACGCGTACCAAGTTTCTTGTTTTGTAGCGTAAGTTGATTCCACATCAGGAATGCCATAACCGTCTTTAATGCGGCCCCATAGATCTACTTGACCATCTTCATCAAGATTGGTAGTGGCAATGTAAGCTTGAATTGGATCAGTGACTAAATCACCACTAGCGGGTTGATCAATCACCTCAATTTGTACGTCAGAAACGTTGGTTGACACATTGGTCGATACGTTATTGTCGGCGCTTGCTAGCGGCGCATGAAATGCCGCGCAGGCCAGACATACACTAAAAAAGATGAAAGTTATAGAACGTTGAAGATGTAAATGTGCGCTTGCATTAGCTAAATTGCGCAGGCATAAAGTGGTATAGGTATATGGATTAACATGCATTTTTGGTGATTTCCTACTGACGTATCAACTGCATAGTAGCGACGCAAAAACGAATAGTCAAGTAAAAGTTCTTGTTTATAAGTAAATGGTATGTGGATGATTAATAATGATTTATTTAAGGCTAACGAATAAAAAAACTTTAAATTTAAAAGTGATTTCTTAAGCTTCTAATTGCGGTGAACACCGTTAATTCTTTATTATTGTTGGCTTTTGAATGTGCAAAGATGCTAGCTTGATTGCAACGTAAAAAAGGATTGGTTTTTAATTCTAAATCAATGCTGCTTGGCAAACTTGGTTGATGTTTGGCTCGTAATCGTTTAACCTGTTGTTTTCTATCAATTAAATCTTTATTTTCGGGGTCTAAAGTCAAGGCAAAATCAATGTTTTTAGCCGTATATTCATGTGTGCACAATACTTGCGTTGAAGGGCTTAACTGTTTTAAACGGTGTAAAGAATGCAACATTTGCGCTGGCGTGCCTTCGAATAATCGCCCACATCCTGCTCCAAATAGCACATCGCCGCAACATAAATAGGCATCATTGACATAGGCTATATGGCCTAAAGTGTGGCCTGGCAGCCACATCACTTTAAAATTTTGCCCAATTTGTGGCAAATTAACTACATCGCCTTCTGCCAACTTAATATGTTCAAAATTAAACTGCTCGTACTGCGGCGCATAAACGGTTACAGGCGCAAGTGTGGACGGATGCTTTAATAACCCGGCTACACCGTCAATATGGTCACCATGATGGTGCGTGATTAAAATAGCGCTTAAATTGAGCTGCAAGGCCAAAAGCGTTTCAATCACCGGATTCGCATCGCCAGGGTCAACCACAACAGCGTTCTGCCCATTATGCAAAAGCCATATATAATTGTCATCAAACGCGGGGATAGGCATAATGTTAAGCATAATTTTCATAGTAGTTTTGTTTGTCTAGCAATGCAACCAAGCAATCAAAATAAAAGTGCGCCAAGCAATAACCAAACGGGTGAGTCACAACGTGTTTGGCTTGAAAGTACACTTGGGCGCTATGTATTGGCGCACGAACAAGCCATGTTTGACGCGGTGGTAAGCGATATTTTTGGCTTTAACGCGCTGCAACTGGGTTTATTGCATTTAAATGCGCTCAAAAGCTCGCGCATACCCAATGTGATGCGTGTGGGCAACCGCGAGGGCGATGCCTTGTGCGAAAGCGATTATTTACCGTTTGCCGAGAGTTGTATTGATTTAATTTGCTTACCGCATGTGCTAGAGTTTAGCCGTAACCCGCATCAAACCTTACGCGAGGCCGAACGCGTGTTGGTGCCAGAAGGCCATTTGATATTAACGGGTTTTAACCCAATTAGCGCTTGGGGCCTTAAGCAAACGCTATTTAAAGAGTCAAATGGCAGCCAAGGCGACAATTATCCTTGGCAAGGCCATTTCTTTACATTATCGCGTATCAGAGATTGGTTGGCTTTGCTGGGCTTAGAATTTGTGAGCGGCAGCATGCACGCTTACGAGCCGCCGTTTAACGATGAAAAATGGCTTAAACGCTTTAATTGTATGGATACAATGGGTGAAAAGTGGTGGCCTATGTTGGGCGGTATTTATTTTATTGTAGCCAAAAAGCGCGTCGTCAATATTACGCTTTTAAAACCAAATTGGAAAAAAAGGTTATTGCCACAAAGCCTTGGTGTAAGCAGCAAGCCAAAATCGGGACCGCAGCAACAAAAACAAAAGCAAAAACACCATCAGTAAACTAATAACGCGCATTAATCATCAAATCCAATAAATCATGAATTCTGTAGAAATAATTAAAAGTGTCGTTACAATTTATGCCGACGGCGCATGTAAAGGCAACCCTGGTCCTGGTGGCTGGGGCGCTTGGTTACAATATGATGGCAAAGAAAAATCCATATGTGGCGGAGAGCAACTGACCACCAATAATCGCATGGAGCTGACTGCGGTCATTCGGGCACTTGAGGCGCTTAAACGGCCTTGCAATGTTAAAATTTATACCGATTCGGTTTATGTGCAAAAGGGGATTAGTGAGTGGATAATTGGCTGGAAAGCGCGCAATTGGCGCACTGCAGATAAAAAGCCCGTTAAAAATGATGATTTGTGGAAAGCGCTTGATTTGCTAGCCAATCAACATAAAATCGATTGGATTTGGGTAAAAGGTCACGCCGGCAATGTAGGTAATGAGCGTGCTGACAGCCTTGCCAATGAAGGTGTAGCACCTTTTTTATAAGCTTGCTTAAATTGATAGGAAAAACCATGCGTCAAATATTTTTAGATACCGAAACCACAGGACTTTATCCTGCACAAGGTCACCGCATTATTGAAATTGCGGCGGTGGAAATGATTAATCGGCGCCCGACCAAAAACCATTTTCATGTCTATTTAAACCCGCAACGCGAAATTGACCCTGCCGCGCAAGAAGTGCACGGAATCACCCTAGATTTTTTGCAAGACAAGCCTTTATTTGAAAGTATTGCGCAAGATTTAATCAACTTTGTAAATAATGCTGAATTGATTATCCATAATGCGCCATTTGATGTAGGCTTTTTAAATAGCGAGCTTGACCGTATCGGGCTACAGCCAGTGACTACATTTTGCGATAAAATTACTGATACTTTAAAAATGGCGAAAGATTCAAGGCCTGGCCAACGCAATAATTTAGATGCATTGTGTAGACATTTTGGTGTAAATAATGCCATGCGAACTTTACACGGCGCCTTGCTGGATGCCGAGTTGCTGGCAGAAGTCTATATGGCCATGACCCGCGGCCAAGAGAGTTTGATGATGGATTTAGTGCAAATGCAACCTACGTTTTCACAGCAAGCATCATCAACAAAGGCGCGCATTTTAAAAGTGATGAACGCGTCTGACGAAGAACTGGCTGAGCATGCAGAATATATAAAAAGTTTAGGTAAAGCTGGCGCAATAGCGTGGTAATGTTTTTTTTTGAGATTAAAGATTAAAGATTAAAAATAAAAGGTTAAATAAGGTTAAAAATGAATAATTGTATTATCGTCACAGGCGGCGCAGGTTTTATTGGCAGCAACTTTGTTAATGCTTGGGTAAAAGGCGGCCTTGGCCAAGTTGTTAATCTTGATAAGCTGACTTACGCTGGCAACTTAGCCAATCTGGCCGCTATTGAACACAATCCACAACATATTTTTGTGCATGGCGACATTGCAGATAGCGCGAAAATGGATGATTTGCTAAAACAACATCAGCCTTGCGCCATTGTGAATTTTGCTGCCGAAAGTCATGTCGATCGCTCGATTCATGCGCCAGGCGAGTTTATTCAAACCAATATTGTTGGCACCTTTAATTTGCTCGAATCTGCGCGCGCATATTGGAATGATTTAGGCGATGAATACAAAGATAAATTCAGGTTTTTGCACGTTTCAACAGATGAAGTGTATGGAACGTTAACCGCGACCGAACCTGCCTTTACTGAAACCCACGCGTATCAACCAAACAGTCCGTATTCGGCCTCTAAAGCGGCATCTGACCATTTGGTACGAGCGTATTATCATACTTATAAGTTTCCAGTATTAACCACCAATTGTTCGAATAATTATGGGCCATATCATTTTCCTGAAAAACTCATTCCACTGGTGATTCACAATGCGCTTGCAGGCAAGCCGCTGCCTATTTATGGCAACGGCCAGCAAATACGCGATTGGCTATATGTTGAAGATCATTGTAGCGCTATTCGCCGTGTGCTTGAGGCGGGCACAGTGGGCGAAGTGTATAATATTGGCGGATGGAACGAAAAGGCCAATTTAGATGTAGTGCATACTTTATGTGACATATTAGACAAAGAAAAACCAAAACAATCAGGTAGTTATCGCGATCAAATTACTTTTGTGACGGATAGGCCAGGTCACGATGCGCGTTACGCGATTGATGCCAGTAAAATTGAGCGAGAGCTAGGCTGGAAACCCGCTGAAACCTTTGAAACGGGCATTTTAAAAACGGTCAAATGGTATTTAGCGCACCAAGCTTGGGTGCAAAATGTAACCAGCGGTGAGTACAAAAACTGGGTGAATACTAACTATCAAGAACGTGGAGAAGAGCTCGCATGAAAGGCATCATTTTAGCAGGTGGTTCAGGCACGCGTTTGTATCCAGCCACGCAAGTGGTTTCAAAGCAATTATTACCCGTGTATGACAAGCCGATGATTTATTATCCGCTATCGACCTTAATGTTAGCAGGCATTCGCGAGGTATTGGTCATCTCAACCCCGCAAGATACACCGCGCTTTAAAGAGTTGTTAGGCAATGGCGCGCAGTGGGGCATGGATATTGAGTACGCCGTGCAGCCTTCCCCGGATGGCTTGGCACAAGCGTTTATTATTGGCGAGCAGTTTATTGGCAAAGATAGCTGCGCGTTGGTGTTGGGCGACAATATTTTTTATGGTCACGAGTTAGCGCAAATGGCGCAAAAAGCGGCTAAACAAACCAAAGGCGCCACTGTATTTGCTTACCCTGTGACAGACCCAGAACGTTATGGCGTAGTAGAATTTAATGCCGCTGGTTTAGCGATTAGCCTAGAAGAAAAGCCGACACAACCAAAATCGCGCTACGCGGTAACCGGGCTTTATTTTTACGATAACCGTGTGGTTGAAATCGCGAAAAATATGCAGCCATCGCCGCGCGGCGAGCTAGAAATAACCGACGTCAATCGCCAATATTTGGAGTGGGACGATTTGCAAGTTGAGGTAATGGGGCGCGGCATGGCTTGGCTTGATACGGGCACGCATGATTCGCTGATTGAAGCGGGCAGTTTTATTCAAACCATTGAAAAACGTCAAGGTTTAAAAATTGCATGCCCAGAAGAAATTGCTTATAGAATGGGTTTTATCAATGCGGCACAATTAGAATTACTGGCCAACAAATATGCCAAAAATGGCTATGGCGCCTATTTAAAACAAGTATTAACCGAGCAGGTATTTTAATGAAGGTCATCAAGACAGATATTCCCGATATAATTATTTTTGAGCCAAAAGTGTTTGGTGATGAGCGAGGTTTCTTTTTCGAAAGTTTTAATCAAAAAGCTTTTTTTGAAGCAGCCAGCTTAAGCATTAATTTTGTACAAGATAACCACTCAAAATCGGCCAAAAATGTACTGCGCGGGTTGCATTACCAAATTGAGCATGCTCAAGGTAAATTAGTGCGTGTTACCCAAGGCGAAGTGTTTGATGTTGCAGTCGATATGCGCGCGGCGTCGGCTACTTTTGGTTATTGGGTGGGTACAAATTTATCAGCCGAGAATAAGCGACAAATGTGGGTGCCGCCTGGTTTTGCACATGGCTTTTTAGTGCTATCAGATACGGCTGAGTTTTTGTATAAAACGACTGATTTTTACGCGCCGCAACATGAATGTTGTCTGAAGTGGGATGACCCTACAGTCAACATTAAATGGCCTTTGCAGGGCGAGCCATTATTGTCTGCTAAAGATAATTTGGGACTAAGTTTGCAAGATGCGAAGAAATTTTATTAATTAATCATATTGTGAAAAAAATTCTTCTAACAGGTGTAAATGGCCAAGTTGGCCATGCCTTAAAAACCAAATTGGCTGATTATGAAGTACTTGCGTTATCGCGCGAGCAGTTAGACTTAACAAAAACGCATGATATTAAAAGAATTGTGCGCGATATTAAGCCAAATATTATCATTAACCCAGCAGCGTATACGGCGGTTGATAAAGCGGAATCCGAGCCCGAATTAGCCTTTGCTATTAACGCCACAGCCGCGCAAGTACTGGCGGAAGAAGCCGCTAGGCTTGATGCAGGCTTGATTCATTTTTCTACCGACTATGTATACGATGGCACAAAGATTAGCGCTTATGTAGAAACAGACGAGGTTAATCCTGTCAGCGTCTACGGTAAAAGTAAATTGGCGGGTGAGGCTGCCATTCGCGCAGTAGGTTTGCCGCACATCATTTTGCGCACCAGTTGGGTGTATGGTGTTTATGGAAAAAACTTTTTAAAAACGATAGTGCGCTTGGCGGCAGAGCGCGATAGTTTGCGTATTGTAGGCGACCAATTTGGCGCGCCAACCAGTAGCGAGAGTATTGCAGACGCCGTTGTACAATTAGTGAGTACTTGGCAAGCCACGCAAGAAAATCAAACTGGTACTTATCATTTTACCAATGA
Organism: Methylotenera sp.; assembly: GCA_014378845.1. Classification (GTDB taxonomy): domain Bacteria; phylum Pseudomonadota; class Gammaproteobacteria; order Burkholderiales; family Methylophilaceae; genus Methylotenera_A. The sequence continues at coordinate 77,400 of JACMNB010000007.1, forward strand.
TGGCGAGACTTCATGGCACGGTTTTAGTTGCGAAATTGTGAGTCAATACAATGCGTTAGTCAAAGAAAAAGATTGGCCAACACTTAAAGCGAAGATAGAGAATATCTCCGCGATAACGACGGCTGACTATCCAACGCCAGCAGCGCGCCCAGCAAATTCACGATTAAATAACGCAAAATTAAAACAAGTGTTTAATGTACAGTTGCCAACTTGGCAGCAAGGTTTACAGCAAGTAATGCAAAACTTCATCATTTAATTGTGCATTGATAGCTACGGCCAAGTCAGCACTTACAATAAAATCTAGAAATATTTTAAGCTACTAGTAGGAGCGAATTTATTCGCGATTAATAATAAAGACCTTTGCACAAAGCAAATTTCAACGTTAAAAACTAACAGTTGCATCACCCCAAGCTTTCACCTGTGAATAATACGCTTTAGCGGATATATTCTAATGGGATGACCTTTATGCTTACAATGGAAAGACGAAAACTCAGATTTTTTCGATTAAATGAACGTTTGTGGTTAAATTTCTTTAAGTCAAAAAGCCCACAATGCTGACATCATCGCTTAGAGTTTTAGCTAAGCGCGTCGGCCCAGCTATTGGGCGTTTCGTAAAGTCGCACGCGCTCTAACTTTAAATGATTGCCGTAGGTGTCTTTGTATTCGGTTTTAAGAATTTTAAACGCTTCAGCGGCCATGTTTTCTGCGGTGGGCACGCTGGGAAACACCACGGTTTTGTGATTTGGCAACGCATTTAAAAAGTCCAGCACTACTTTATCTTCTTTAAATACCAAAAAAGCGTGATCCCACAGATCTACAACGCTTATCCGAGCGATGCGTTTTACGTCCGAAAAATCCATCACCATGCCTGTCTCGCTGGCGTTATCTGCGGCAATAATATCGCCAGACAAAGTAATTTCTAACGTATAACGGTGACCATGCAAGTTACGACATTGGCTATTATGGTTGGGAATGCGATGGCCGGCATCAAATTCTAATCGGGTGGTGATTTGCATGAAATACTAATTCGGATTATGTTCAGAACATTATTATAGCAGGGCGATACTTTTTAAAACTGATGTTCTTAGGTAGGGCTAAACAATCGTTGTTAAGCGCCGTTTTGTTTGGCCCAAACTGTAAAAAGCTCAAAAGGCATTGGTTTTGCAAAATAATAACCTTGGCATTTATGAATGTTTAATTTTTTGATGATATTTAAACAGGCTTCGTCTTCTACGCCTTCTGCCAATGCTTCTTTGCCTAGGCTGTTGGCCAGCAAGGCGATTGATTTAACAATTTCCAAATCATCCTTTGAATGTTCGATATTACGCACAAACGATTGGTCGATTTTGATTAAATCAATTGGCATGGTGCGTAATCTAGATAAAGATGAGAAGCCAGTACCAAAATCATCTAAAGCAAGCCTAAAACCACTTTCAGCCAGTTGCTTAATGACTTCATTGGTAGTTTCATTCATTTCTAAAATACCATCTTCGGTTACTTCTAAAATAATATTTTTTGGTTCTATCGTCCATAATGCTAGGACTTGAGTCAACATGTGCGGAAGCTCTGAATCATATAAATCTTCTGCACGCAAATTGAGGGTTAAATAAACATTTAAGTGATGTTCTCGCAATAATTCACTCGCGTAACGGCAGGCAGAATTGACAAGCCAGCGCGTAAATAATTTACCTTTGCCTACTTTGTTCAAAATTTCAACCGTTAAGCTCGGGTAAACGCTTGGCCCAGCGCTTTCTGACCAGCGCAATAGCAGCTCTGCCCCAACGCAAGTACTTGTTTTTAAATCCATAATTGGCTGAAAAAACAGTGTCAAGCTGTCGCTAGCAAATGCATCTAGCACTCTTTTTTCTAAAGCATTTTGTTTGGTTAATTGGGTCTGCAAATCTTCAGAGTATATGACCAAACTTTGCTTGCTAATTAGCGCACTTTCTAGCGCAAGATTAGCGCAAGCTGGTAAATCTTGAATTTTTTGATAAGATTGATCGAGTAGTGCGCAACCAATAAATGGAGTGACTAACACTGATTGAGACTCTAAAAATATTAACTCTTCAAAAACACGGCTTAATTTGGCGGCCAATATATTTAATTGCACAATATTGCTGACTTCAGGAATCAGCAAATCGAATTGTAAGTTGCTACTAAAATATAGTTTGTGATGGCTTTGTATATTTTGCAGCAAAACAGCAGCAATTTGTTTGCTTAAACTCATCGCAATCGTGTGCGAAAAAATCGGATTGTTTTTGGCTACTTGAAAACGCAAAGAAAACACCGCAGTCAATTGATTGGTATGACTATGACTAATTAAATTATCTACATCAAGTAACAGTTGATTTGCGTGCGGCAGTTGTGTGTTTGCATCAAAATTTAACGCATATTCAAGCTGTAAAAGGTGATGCTGTTGTAGCGTTTCGGCCACTAATTCAAATAAAAAACAATGTAGTTTAGGCGACTGATTAATGCCAAATGTGGAATTCAATTCAAAACAGCGCAAGTAGCGCAAAATTGTTTGCGTAGTGACGCCATCTTGCATGGCATTTAGCCATAGAAAAATCAACTGATTGATGGTAATAGAAAAACCTGCAAAGCTAGTGCAGGCTTGCCAAGTATTAAGAATGTAAGCCAGCTGGGCTAGATAAGCATTGATTTCTGCAGGTGCTGATTGAGAATTAAATTGCGCTTGCTCGGCCTGTGCCAGCCATTGTTTATTCACTTTTAGCGCAAAAGTGACTTGGTTCGAGTTAAGACCTTGCGTGCTTAATTTGTCTTTAAATGCTTGTTCGGTATATGATATTTCGACTTCTTGGCTTGCTTCGGTCGCTATTTTTTCTTGTTTAGACATAAGCGCATATCTTGTTTGACAGTTCGGTTAATGATTGAAATGTAAACTTATGCATAAAAATCATTTGGGTTTAAGCCATAACTATCAGGCGCCAGACTTTTAATAATCTTATAAATCTCGCCAGTTGCCGCAACAGGGCTATTGAGTAGATTTAAGATGACCGGTGCATGATAGCGCACTTTGTTAGGGTCTAGCAATAACAGTAGACGCGGCAACATGCGCCTTACTTGATTTTGCTGCACGACCACGCCCACTTCGCCCGTATTGAGTTCTACTAGCGAGCTCACAGGGTACATGCCCATAAATTGCACAAGCTGGTCAATTAGCTCACTACTAAATTGATGCCCAGCCAAACGATGAATTTCATCGAGTGCTTGCTGATGAAATACGCCTTTTGCATAGGATTTATGGCTGGTAAGCGCGCAATAGGTATCAATTAAGCCAGCAATTTGTGAAGGTATGCCAATTTGGCTACCACGTAATTGATACGGATAACCACTTCCGTCAATTCTTTCGTGGTGCTGCGCAACCAAAAATATCACAGTAGTGGGAATATTTGGCGTATTTTCTAAAATTTTCAAGCCTTCTTCCACATGCTTTTGGGCATGCTCAAACTCTTCACGCGTGAGCTTGCCTTCCTTCAACAAAATATCGGCAGATAATTTTACTTTGCCTAAGTCTTGCAACAAACCAGCCAAACCAATGTCTTTAATTTGATTTTTAGAAAGTGCCAAAAAATTGGCAAACGCCATTAAGGTTATCGATACATTCAAAGCGTGATTATAGGCATAGTTATCAGTTTGCTTAAGCTTAGCTAACCATAACAGCGCGTCTGGAGAGCGACCGATACTATCGACCATGCTGTCTAACACTTCACTAACGGCGGTTAAATCAAGGTCATGATCATTGGCAACCGTATCAAAAATCGCCCGCGTGGCTATTTGAGATTGCTCATAAACCGGCAATATAGTTGCAATTTCATGCTCTACTGGCAACTCTTCTTCATAAATAGTTATACGATAACCGTCATCGCCTGCAACCTCAGCTTTATGCATATCAGAATTTTTACTAATAACTGTGCTGAGTTTTTCGCGCTTTTTAAATAAGCCGCCTATAAAACCGCCCACATCGCTTGCTAGTTGTTTGGCAACAGAAGTTTGTTCAATAGATGGATTTAAATGGTAGTTTGTGTGTGCGGCGGCTGCGTTATTGCCACTATATTGCATATTATAGATAACGCCTTCCTGACTATTAAGCACTTCATTTTGCGGGGCTTGATAATTTCTTAACTCACGTAGAATATCAAAGAATGAGCTTTTTTCATTCAATAAAGGCGCACCTTTAGTGTTGTCAGCGCCATTTTTAAGGCCAGCGTTATCACCAATAGAGGTGATGGTTAAAGGGTTTTTAACGCGAATGACCGCGCCTTCGCGTTTGATTTTTATATCTATTTTTTTCGGCGCAACAAAATGGCTTGCAACTGATCTTGTGCGATCTACATAAACATGTTGGCATAATGAGATTAATTTTTCAAGATCGGCTTCATCTTCTAGCAAAAAACCTTGCATAAGAAATGGCGCGCCTTCCCAGGGCCTGTCTAAATCGGAGATATACATACCGATTGACAGCCTAGACACATCGATTAATTCTTTTTTAATGTCAATCATATTGAAGATTATTTATTTTATAGGGCACTTATAAAAATCAGAAAAACAAAATTGCACAAAGCATACTAAGTGAAGTTCAGAGAGCTGTGAAGCGCATTTAGCGAAGTTAATGATTGTTTACAATTAGTGTTAATTATAATGGCGAATCATGGGCTTTGCATCAGTTCTTGGGAAATGGCCCGATAGTTTGCAAGTCGACTCGCAGATATTTTTCCATTTTTAATGGCGTTTATCACCGCGCAGTCGGGTTCATGATCATGTTTGCAATTATTAAAGCGGCAATGGCCAAGGTAGGGTTTAAATTCGATAAAAGCCAGCTCTAAATCTTGCTGTGATAAATGGTTTAAGCCAAATTCTTGCAAACCTGGCGAGTCAATTAAGCTGCTATCTGAGCTTAACCCTAAGCCGTCAAGATGATACAAATGCGTCGCTGTGGTGGTGTGTTTACCGCTGTCAAGCGCTTCAGACATCACTTGCGTGCGCACGTTTTGGTTAGGCAACAACGCATTAATGATAGTGGATTTACCCATGCCCGATTGGCCCACCAGCACGCTTTGATGCTGGTTTAAATAAGGGGTAAGCGCACTGATATCTTGCTTGGCAGATAGATGCACAACTTCATAACCTAAATCTTGATACAGTGTTAATTTGTGTTTAGCGTCAGCCGCGTCAGCTAAATCGCATTTATTAAGTACAATTAAAGGCTTAATTTTTGCAGCTTCTGCGGCGATTAAGCAACGATTAAGCAACGCTTCGTAAAAGCTAGGCTGCGTTGCTAAAACAATAATGATTTGCGTAACGTTCGAGGCCAGTATTTTGCTTTTAATTGCGTTGCTGCGATACAGCAGTGACTTTCGCGGCAGGCTTGATTCTACAACGCCTTCCGCTTTATCGGTCAGTTTGATGTTAACCAAATCACCGCAAGCCAAATCAGTTTTTTTGCCACGGGTAACGCAGCTAATGCGGCGCAATTGGCTCGTTACATTGTCGGTTAAATCGTCGCTTAATTCAACTTCATAACGCTTGCCATATGCGGCAACAACTAAGCCTAGCATGTTGGGTTTAACATTTTGGACCTAACATCTTGAGGGTGACATTTTTTAAATCTTGCATATCAGGACGGGTGTCGTTAAGCGAGCTTTTATTTTTCAAATTTATAGTAAGTGTGGTTAAGGTATGCAGCGACGTTAAGCTCTTCATCCTCAAACCATTTTAAGCCAATCATGGTATTGCAGTTGCGTACTTGCGCAACTAAGCCTTTACTGGTTTTTACTTTGGCGTAGTCTCGTGTGTAAATGCCAGAGCCATCGCCGCCGTAACTACTGGCATGGCACGAGACGCAATTTGTTGCATGCAAAGCTTTGCCAGCCGCCACATCTGCTTTGGCAAATAGTGGGTTTGCTACAGACTCTGCAACTGCATTAACGCATAATAAACTGAGTAAACTTGAACAAATAAAGATTAATTTCAGCATCCTTCAGTCTCCATTTAACGCATATTCATTTAATATATCAACTAGTATAAGCGGCTAATTTAGAAATGCGAATGCTAGCAGGTGGGTGCGAATCGTAAAACGCTGAATGTAGTGGGTCTGGAGTGAGCGTAGACGCGTTATCACGATACAGCTTAACAAGTGCGTCAACTAAGCGATTGGCGTTGGCGTGTTTTGCGGCGTAGTCATCGGCCTCAAATTCATTTTTACGCGAGTAGCTAGCCATAAATGGGCGCAGAACAAATAAAAACACTGGCGACACCAATAAAAATAAAATCAAGGCCATATGATTGCTGGGGGCAGTGACACCTAGGCCGTTGTAAAACCAAGTTTGATTAATCAGCCAGCCAAGCAAGGCTAAGCCTAACAAACTCAAACTAAACATCATTACAATGCGTTTAATCACGTGATGATGCTTAAAATGGCCGAGTTCATGCGCCAATACCGCCTCAATTTCTTCACCATTTAAACGGCTTAACAGCGTATCAAAAAACACCACACGTTTGCTGCTGCCAAAACCCGTAAAGTAAGCATTGCCGTGGCTGCTGCGCGCAGAGCCATCCATCACAAACAAACCTTGCGATTTAAAGCCGCATTTGATTAATAGCGCCTCAATCCGTGTTTTTAAGCTTTCGTCGGCTAGCGGCGTGAATTTGTTAAATAAAGGCGCAATAAATGTCGGATAAACCGCCAACATAATGATATTAAATAAGCTCCAAACTACCCATAAATAAATCCACCAATACGCACCAGCACTCTGCATCAACCAAAGCGCTGCAAATAAAATCGGCAATCCAAGCGATAAACCAACCAAGCTGTGTTTAATTAAATCGCCATAAAACATGGATTTGGTCATTTTGTTAAAGCCAAATTTTTCATCAACCGTAAATGTTTTATAGTATTCAAAAGGTAAATCAATCAAACTACTCAAGAGCATTGCGCTACAAATAACCAGCGCGCCGCGTATAATTTCATGGTTTTGTAAAATATTTCGCCAAGCATCGTCTATCCATTGCAAACCGCCGCCGATAGTCAGAGCCGCTAATAAAACGGCTTGTGCGACGACCTCAACCAAAACCAATTTGGTTTTTGCTGTTGAGTAGTCGGCTGCTTTTTGATGCGCTTCTAATGAAATATTATCAGCGAAAGCGGCGGGCACTTGCGCACGGTGTGCTTGTACATGGCTAATTTGACGCGAACCCAACCACAGCCGCGTAAGCGTGGTAACCAATAATAAAGCGATAAAAATAAGTGTCAGTGTTGATGCCATAAGAGTTTAAATCATGCGCTTTCTAAATAAATACATTATCTTAATCAATAAATTCATGAGCTTACTCAATAGATTAAAGTGTAAACTGCTGATATTCTGAAGCATTTGCGCGATTTTGGTTCACGCGCGATGCCGCAACCCTTTATTTTAATGGAAATCATGATGCATGCACCAAAAATCAATCAAAATAACGATAATTTAATCTGGCTTGATATGGAAATGAGCGGTTTATTGCCCGACAGCGACCGTATATTAGAGCTTGCCGTGGTAGTAACCGACGCCGAATTGAATGTGTTGGGCGAATCACCCGTGTTGGTTATCCAACAGTCTGACGCGGTATTGGCTGGCATGGATGCGTGGAACCAAGGCACACACAAACGTAGCGGCTTAATAGACAAAGTTAAAGCGTCAAAATTGGATGAAGCAGCCGCTACCGTTCAAATGATTGCCTTTTTAAAACAATACGTACCTGCAGGAAAATCACCGATGTGTGGCAATTCTATTTGTCAAGATAGGCGCTTTATGGCGCGCTATATGCCAGATTTAGAGGCCTATTTTCATTACCGTAATTTAGATGTGAGCGTGTTTAAAGAGCTAGCGCGGCGCTGGAAACCATCAATTTACTCGGGCTTTAAGAAAGCCAGTAAGCATGAAGCCTTGGCCGATATTTACGAATCAATCGATGAGCTGAAATATTATCGTGAACATTTTATCGTTAAATAACAGGCAGAAATAACAGGCAGAAATAATAAGCAAAACTACTGCGCATAATTGGATTGCATAAACAATAGACAAAAAAAAGGGGTGAGACTTTAAAAGTATCACCCCGAGGGAGGAGAAGTTAGCTTTGGAGAAGCTTAGTTAATACTAAGCATGCACCGTGCCAACTTTTTAAATTGCTATTTAAGCGTTTGTTGATAAAAACTTAAATAAGGTTTTGCGCTAGAAACCCAGCTAATATCCTGCAGCATGCCATTTTTTTGAATTTTGCGCCAAATTTTTTTATCTTGCCAAAAGCCTAGCGCCTGTTGAATTGTGACCAAAAGTGACGCGCTGGTGACATTTTTTACCACAAACCCCGTTGCACTGTTGTTTTTTAGCGTTAATGTTGTCGTGTCGCACACCGAATCTGCCAATCCGCCCGTATTAGAAACGATGGGCGGCGTGCCATAAGCCAAGCCATATAACTGATTTAGGCCGCAAGGCTCAAAACGTGAAGGCATAATAAAAAAATCGCTTCCCGCCATAATATTGTGCGATAAATGCTCGTGATAACCGGTATTCATACTGACTTGCGCAGGATAACGCTCCGCTAGGGCATTGAAACTAGCCTCCAATTTTTTTTCACCGCTGCCTAAAATAGCAAACTGGCAGCCTAAATCCACCAACTTGGGCATCAAACTCGGCAATAAATCCAAGCCTTTTTGGTGCGTTAAACGGCTTACAACGCCCAATAATGGGGCATTCGCATTTGTGTCTAATCCTAATTGTTGTTGCAAGGCGTGCTTAACCGCATGTTTGCCGGTAATGCGGCTATTACTATAGTTTTTGGGCAAATGTTTATCTGTTGCAGGATTCCATTCATCGGCATCAATCCCATTTAAAATACCCATTAAATCAGCACTTCGCGTTTGCAATAAACCTTCTAAGCCAAAGCCAAATTCGGCTGTCTGAATCTCTTTTGCATAAGTTGGGCTCACCGTGCTGAGCTTGTCTGCGTAAAATAAGCCAGCTTTTAAAAATGAAATTTGACCGTGGTATTCAAAGCCATTCATGTCGAAATGCGCGGCGGGCAGTTCTAGTTGTGTTAGCCAATTTGCATTAAAACAACCTTGAAACGCGATGTTATGAATGCTTAAAATAGATTTAGTCTTGCTGTTGTCCAGTAGTTTCATGTACGCAGGCGCCAAACCCGTCTGCCAATCGTTGCAATGGATTAAATCGGGCAACCAGGTTTTTAGGGGGCTATTAGCGCTACATAGCAAACTTGCCACGCGCGACAGCACACCAAAGCGCAGCGGGTTATCAAGCCAATCGATGCCATTTTCGTCGCTATACGGGCCGCCTGTGCGCTCATATAGCGCAGCATTTTTAATGGCAATCACCTCAATATCAGAATCAGGCATTTTGCCAGTAATTAAGCTGCAATCTTGGCCAAGCACGATAATGTTTGCAATAGTTTTGAATGCTTTTAGTTTAGCTAAAACTGCGCTGTAAGCTGGCAATAATAGTTTAATATCACCTTTAAAGTCAGGCAGTTGGCTAATGGCTTTAGGTAAGGCGCCGCTAACGTCGGCAAGGCCGCCCGTTTTAATTAGCGGGTAAGCTTCAGATGTGGCAAATAAAACGCGCAAAATAGGTCACCAAAAAAATGATATATTGTCATTATAAATTGTTTTTAGGTGAAAGATTGAATATGGCGTCAACACAAACGGTTGCATCACAATGGTTGGCAGTGGGCGGCGGCGCGGCGCTAGGCGCGTGGCTTCGCTGGGGCTTAGGCATCGCGCTTAATGTCAGCACGTTGCCGATGGGTACGCTGATTGCCAACTTAGGCGGCGGGTTATTAATGGGCATGGCGGTGGCGTATTTTATGAATACAACACCCGATAACGTACTACGATTATTTGTAATGACGGGCTTTTTGGGCGGCCTCACGACATTTTCTGCTTTTTCTGCTGAAGCTTTTACTTTCCTGCAAAAAGAGCAATACGCTTGGGCGGCAGGCCATATTCTAAGCCATGTTTTTGGCAGTTTGCTGATGACGGCTATTGGGTTTATGCTTATACATTCACTGCGAAACTAACAAGACTAAAGCAAATCGTATGTATTAATTTTTACTGATTGGACTTGCATCGCGCGCGATGGCTGGCTGTGGATATAACCTAGCCTACGGCCAAATTGTTAAGCAAAGTGAACTTGATTCTGCACGATTTGCACGTCATGATTTATGTTGCGCGCAAACAATGGATAAGATAAGCGACACCAAGTACGAAGCTTTTGGTTGTGGCCAAGCCGCCAGTTATGAGATTATCGATAAAAAATGGAAGCGCGTCGGCCCAATAAGGGCGGGTTCTGGCGACCCTGCCAATAAGCTTAAAGATTGTAACCAGTAATTGCGCTAAACAAAAAGCCCGAACATGTCGGGCTTTTTGTTTGTCAAAAAATTTCTATTTCTGCGTTTCAACCATCACAAGCGGCGCATCAGCTGGTTTAGCTTCTGCCTCTTGTTTCCAATTGGGCGCTTTACGCGGCGCTTTGGGTTGAATTACCTCAACGATTGACGGTACGTTATTATTGCCTTTGGTTTCTATCATTTGTAAATCGCCAGTCATGGGTGCCGCTGCTTTTGCAAGTTTGGCGACAGGTTTTTTGGCTGCTTTTGCTTTAGGCTGTTTTTCTGCTTTTGGTTTAGCAAGCGTTTCAACAGTCGCAGCTAAAGGTTTAGTGGCAACAATTTCAATACTGCCATCAACAGCAATGGGTGACGAAGCTTGTTTTGGCGCTACTTTTGCTTTTGGCGCTGCTTTTAACGGTTTTTCTTTCGCTACTTTTGCAATAGGAGCTTCTACTGGTGCCACATCAACAACGATTGGCGCAGTATCTGCAACAACATCGTTTGGAACAAACGCAGGCGATTCAAGATTTAAGTCACGATTTTGGTCACGGTCACGATTTTTATTGCGATTACGGCCACCACGGCGGCTGCGACCAGTGCGTTCTGGGCGCGGCGTATTGGCTTCAACACCCACTTGCGCGGTGGTTGCTGCTGCAAATTCTTTTGTCTCAACATTTTCAACTGCTTTATTGACTTCTTGCGCTGGTCTTGGAGGCCTTGGTGACCGTTCAGGACGCGGCTGTTGGTTAGCTTGTTGATTATTAGCCGGCTGTGCACGCGCCCCTTGTTGCGGTTTTTCAGAGCGCTCAGCAGTATTGTTTCTGTCGCGGCTATTGGCAGTGCGGTCGCGGTTGCGATTACGTTCTTGATTACTGCTTCGGTCGCGATTGCCACGATTACGATCGCCATTATGATTACGGGCATTTTCAAGCGCTTCGATTGCCGTTTTATCTTCCGCTTTTGCTTCAACCACAACTGGTTTGCCAACAATTAATTGCTTAATGCGTCCAAAAATGCCTAATTTGGCAATTGGCGCAGCGGCTTTTGTTTCTACTATGCTTTCAACGCTGCGCTCAGCCACCAGCGGCGCAGATGTTGCAGACTTAATACCTTTTACTAGCGCTTCAGGCGCTTTTGGCGCAGTTTCCTCATTTAAGCTACGCACATAAGCCGTCTCTGCAGGTAAATCAACCATTTTGTAGCTAGCTTGCGAGGTTTCTTCATTCACATCATCATGCTTAATGCGCACAATAGTGTAATTGGGGGTTTCCATATGAATATTAGGAATTAAAACCACTTCAACACCCATGCGCTGTTCAATTTTATGAATATCGGCGCGTTTTTCATTCAGCAAGAAAGTGGCCGCTTCAACAGGCAATTGCACCTGAATAATCGCGCTATTGTCTTTCATTGCTTCTTCTTGGGTGATGCGCAAAATGTGCAAAGCGGTTGATTCAATACCGCGAATGTGACCAGTGCCACTACAGCGCGGGCAAGCCGCATGGTTGGTTTCACCTAAGCTTGGGCGCAAGCGTTGGCGCGATAATTCTAGCAAACCAAAGCGTGAAATTTTGCCCGTTTGTACGCGCGCGCGGTCTGCATGCAAAGCGTCGCGCAGGGTATTTTCTACGTCGCGTTGATTTTTTGGGTTTTCCATGTCAATAAAATCGATCACCACCAAGCCGCCAAGATCGCGTAAGCGCAATTGGCGCGCTACTTCTTCTGCTGCTTCTAAGTTAGTGTTAAAGGCGGTTTGCTCAATGTCGCTGCCTTTAATGCTGCGGCCAGAGTTAACGTCCACCGAAACTAGCGCTTCGGTATGGTCAATTACAATCGCGCCGCCAGAAGGCAAGCAAACCTCTCTTGAAAAAGCGGATTCGATTTGATGTTCGATTTGAAAGCGCGAAAATAAAGGCACTTCATCTTGGTATAACTTTACATGCGCCACATTGCCTGGCATCACGTGGTTCATAAATTGCACGGCTTGCTCGTAAACATCGGGTGTATCGATTAAGATTTCGTTGATGTCGGCGCTAAAATAATCGCGAATCGCGCGAATCACTAAGCTGCCTTCTTGGTAGATTAAAAAAGCGCCAGCTTGAATGTGCGAAGCTTCTTCAACCGCTGTCCACAGTTGCGTTAAGTAGTTTAAGTCCCACTGCAACTCTTCTGCATTGCGGCCAATACCAGCGGTGCGCGCAATAATGCTCATGCCTTTTGGTACTTCTAATTGCGCTAACACATCGCGTAATTCGTTACGGTCTTCACCTTCAATACGGCGCGAAACGCCGCCGCCACGCGGGTTGTTTGGCATCAAAACCAAGTAACGACCAGCGAGTGAGATAAAAGTGGTGAGTGCTGCTCCTTTGTTACCGCGCTCGTCTTTGTCCACTTGCACGATTAACTCTTGACCTTCTTTAATCACATCTTGAATACGCATTTTGCCGCCTTCAGATTTGTCTGAAAAGTAGCTGCGTGATATTTCTTTAAAGGGTAAAAAGCCGTGGCGCTCTTGTCCGTAATCGACAAAAGCGGCTTCTAGTGAAGGCTCTACGCGGGTAATCACACCTTTGTAAATGTTGCTTTTACGCTGTTCTTTGCCAGCGTGTTCAATATCTAAATCGACTAATTTTTGTCCATCGACAATCGCAACGCGTAATTCTTCTGATTGCGTTGCATTAAATAACATGCGTTTCATGGTGTACTCCCGCGCGTGTACCGGGCAGACAGAATCGTATAGGAGACTAAAGTGTTTAAGAGGGAATTAAAAGCGCAAATTTAGCACTTAATTAACTGAACACGCGCATTAATGCAGCCATTTTGCTACTGGGCCGCTAAAAATTAACTTGACGCACTGGAGCGTTTTTTGAAAATCGCGGCTAATAAAGCGCAATTTTTGGTTATGTTACAAGCCAAGTTAATTTAAGAAATCTGGGTGCTGCTTAGTATTTATGCTCAACAGTTTGATGCAAACAATTTTCATGTGAAATTGTTTTGTATCGATGTTTTATCGCTAAGTTGAGCGTAAATCCGTTAAAATTCGGTCTTTAGACACTTTAGTCGCGTTTATGTTTATTTGTCTGCGGCGGCTAAGGCGCACTATTTTATTACTACATTTTTATCGCTACTTAAAATATGGCGAGCGATTTAACCAAAATTTATGGATGCAACCAAGCATATTGGCTAACGTTTTTAAGTTGATGATTTATTTCAACAACTTGGTTAGTATAGGCGCAATCAACAGTTTAAGCAAAATTAATCATCCCAATTTTCAAGGCAATTTAGTCATTTAATGAATCAAAACAACACAATCGGTGCAAGTGCCGCCAGTAATGTGACAATCGACGAGGCTTCGGACGGGCAACGCATTGATAATTTTTTGGCTAAAACACTTAAAGGCGTGCCCAAAAGCCATATTTATCGCATTTTACGCAGTGGCGAAGTGCGCGTGAACAAAGGCCGTATCGACGCATCTTATAAATTAGCTTTGAACGATGTTGTGCGCGTGCCGCCAATACGCATTGCAGCCAATGATAAAGAGGTTTTTGATTTAAAACAAAACAGCGCGGCTGCAACTTCGGTGCTAGAAAGTACGATTATTTTTGAGGACGATGCCTTATTAGTGATTGATAAACCTGCGGGATTCGCCGTGCATGGCGGCAGTGGCGTTAGTCGCGGCGTGATAGAACAAATGCGTATGGAACGGCCTAAAGCCAAGTTTTTAGAGCTGGTACACAGGCTAGATCGGGAAACGTCTGGCGTGTTGATGTTAGCTAAAAAACGCGTTGCACTAGTGGCGCTGCACGAAATGATTCGCAACAACCAAACCGACAAGCGCTATTTAATGCTGGTGGCGGGCGAGTGGACGGAAAAGAAAAAACGCGTGAGGCTAGATTTGCAAAAATACGTGCTGCCCAATGGCGAGCGGCGCGTGAATGTGGTGCTTGATAAAAGCAAAGATAAATACGACCAAGCACAAGTTTCGGAAACCATTTTCTATTTAAAACAAGCGTTTAATGGCTTTAGTTTGCTTGAAGCGCAACTTATTACTGGCCGCACACATCAATTAAGGGTGCAGTTGGCGCATTTGGGTTTTCCTATTATTGGCGATGACAAATATGGCGATTTTGCCAATAATAAAGCGCTGCAAAAAAAGGGTTTAAAACGCATGTTTTTACATTCGGCTGAAACAAATTTAAAGCATCCTGTTTCGGGTGAGCAGTTAAAGTTAAGCGCAGCTTTACCCACGGAATTACAAAAATTTATGACCAGTTTGGTCAGTAAATAATCTTAGAAAAGAAAAAGGATTTATGAGTAAGCAATTTGATTTAATTGTGTGGGATTGGGACGGCACGCTGGCCGATTCCACAGGCATGATCACCAGCGCATTAGTAGATGCGGCCGAGCAAGTGGGCTTGCCGATATTAGACCCAGCTGCCGCGCGTAGCATTATTGGCCTGGGGTTAAAAGAGAGTATTCATGCGTTATTTGGCGATTTGCCTGCAGAAAAAGCGCAGGCATTGGCACGGCAATACACTGCCAATTATTATGCCGGCGAGGCACAGATTCCGCTTTTTGCAGGCGCAAAAGAAACGATAATCGAGCTGAATCGTCGCGGCTTTAAATTGGCCGTGGCCACAGGCAAAGGTAGGCGCGGGCTTAATTTGGCGTTAGAGCATTGCGGTTTAGCGCCTTATTTTCACGCCACCAAAACGGTAGATGAATGCTTTTCTAAGCCGCATCCGCAAATGCTAGACGAGTTGATGGACGAATTGATTGTGCGGCCAGAACGCACGCTGATGATTGGCGACACCAGCTATGACTTGCAAATGGCTAGCAATGCGCGTGTGCCCGCCGCAGCGGTAACCTTTGGTGCGCAATCGCGCGATAAATTATTGGGTTACAATAGCATTGCCATGTTTGATGATTTTAAAGATTTAAGCGCTTGGCTTTTAAGTGTTTAATTACAAGTAAATGCACAACAACACCATTATTTTAGATAGTCACGATTTGCAGGAAAAATCACTTGGCTTACGCTTTAAATTGCCGCAATTGGGCGATTTTGCTACAGGATTTGTGGTGCGTTTTCACGGCAAAGCGCACGCTTATGTTAATCAATGTGCGCATGTGCCAGTGGAGCTTGATTGGAATCAAGGCGAATTTTTTACCGCGAGTAAAGATTATTTAATCTGCGCCACGCACGGCGCGCATTATGCGCCCGATACTGGCCACTGCGTGATGGGCCCGTGTAAAGGTAAAAGCTTGCATGCATTGCCAGTCACAGAGCAGAATCATCAAATTACGATTCACTTAGATAAACTGCACAAAACAATTATCTTCAAATAAATTAACCTTCGCACATAACAATTAGCTTCACAAATAGATAAAAATTGATCAATTAGGAAACCGAAATGGCAAACGAAATTAACCCTCAAGATAACAATTGGCAACAACAAACCATCGAAAAATTGGCGCTTTCTGGCTATAAAGAACAGAAAAGCGCGCGCCGTTGGAGCATCTTTTTTAAACTGCTGACTTTTGCCTACTTAGGCTATTTGTTAATCATGGCGTCTGGCTGGTTAGGTGGTAAAAATACCGCCAGCCCTCACACTGCTTTAATTGACGTCAACGGCGTAATCGAAGCGGGCGGTGCGGTGAATGCAGATTCATTTATCAGCAGTTTGCACGACGCGTATGACAGCGCTGGCACCAAAGGCATTATTCTGCGCTTTAACACGCCAGGTGGCAGCCCCGTGCAAGCGGGCATTATCAACGATGAAATTAAACGCCAAAAAGCCTTGCACCCAAAAATCCCTGTTTATGGCGTGGTGGAAGATATTTGCGCATCGGGTGGTTATTACATTGCCGTTGCCACCGATAAAATCTATGTGGATAAAGGCAGTATCGTTGGCTCAATCGGCGTGTTAATGGATGGCTTTGGCTTTACCGAAGTCATGAAAAAAGTGGGGGTAGAGCGCCGTTTAATGACCGCAGGCGAAAACAAAGGCATGTTAGATCCGTTTTCACCGCTCAACCCAAAACATGAAACGCTGGCGCAAGCCATGCTAAACGAAGTGCATGAGCAGTTTAAGACTGTGGTGCGACAAGGTCGTGGTAGCCGTCTAAAAGAAACACCAGAAACCTTTAGCGGACTATTTTGGAGTGGTGAGCAAAGCATTAAGTTGGGCTTGGCCGATTCGCTAGGCAGCGCACATTTTGTAGCGCGTGAAGTGATTAAGCAAGAAGATATTATTGATTACACCACTCAAGAAACCGTGGTAGACCGCTTTGCTAAACGCTTTGGCGCGAGTATGGCGCAATCGATTGGGATTGATGCGCTTACAAAAGGCTTGCAGTTAAGGTAGGTGTTTAAGCCGCAGAGCCAGTCCGTGCTTTGGATGGAATTCAGCTAGCAGATTTTGTAGGGTGGGTCACATGTGACCCACGCGTTATAAAGGTGAAATTTGCAACAACCGCGTGGGTTCAAGAACCCACCCCACTAGACTACGAACTCACGCTATTTACGAGCTAGTTCATGATTTCATAAACTAAAAGGCCAGCCACAAAAACAATTGTACCAAAGACTATCAAAATACGAATCGAAGGATAAATACTCCATAACCAGATTCCACCAAACCAAATTACCGCGAGAAAAGCTAATATAAAAGCAATTGCGATTAATAACACAACCAACTTAATAATTGTTTTAAAAACTCTTTTTCTAATTTCACCTAGAGAAATGGCAAAAACAAATATCAAAATTAGTAATATAACTGAAATGTATATGTATTTTATCCCCAATAAAATCCTGAATTGCTATTGATATGACTTTAGTAAGTAGGGTGTGCAAGTTGAATTATTTGCACACCATTACAGTTTAAACAATCATAATTTAAGGCTGTAACTTGCCGCTGTCGCGCGACTGGCGAGTTTCTTCCTTTTGTTTATCCAAAAGAAAGAAACCAAAGAAAAAGCTACCCCCTACCGCTTGTTTCCTGCGCTTCTCGCCAAAGCGGGCAGCTGCGGAACTTGACTTTCAGTCTCAGGCAGTCCTCGCCGAAAACTCCCGCTTTAACTGTGCTGCTCGGCGCGGCAGCAGGGGATTTAAAGTCAAAATCAAGTGAATGCGGCGCCGCTAGTTCTTTAACAAATCTTTCATATTTCTACTCCGTTATTCCAGCGCAGGTTGGAATTCATGCAACTCACATGCTTAACTTGGCTTTAATAGGCAACTACTTTAAGTTCCAACTAGTTTGGATTCTGGCCTACGCCAGAATGACGGTAGTTATTATCACCAGCCTATTTCAGCGCTTTGGTATGATTAATCAACCCATTAGTCGAGCTGTCGTAATTGCTCACTACCTCATCACTCGTCAATTGCGGCAAGATTTGCTGTGCGATTTGCTTGCCATATTCCACTCCCCATTGATCAAAGCTGTTGATATCCCACATCATGCCTTGCACGAATATTTTGTGCTCGTACAGCGCAATTAGCTTGCCAAGGGTGTTTGGCGTAAGCGTGTCGAACATAATAGAGGTATTAGGTCGGTTGCCTTCAAACACTTTGTGCGGCAGTAGATTTTCTAATGCTTCGCCGCTTAAGCCTTGTTTTTCAAGCTCCGCGCGCGCTTGTTCTTTGGTTTTACCCAACATAAGCGATTGTGTTTGTGCAAAGAAGTTAGCCAGCAAAATTTTGTGGTGTGCGTAGCCATGCTTGCCAATCGCATAATGACTATGCACAGGCATTAAAAAGTCGGCAGGCACAATTTGCGTGCCTTGGTGAATAAGTTGGTAAAAGGCATGTTGGCCGTTGGTGCCAGCCTCGCCCCAAATTACTGGGCCCGTTTTATATTGCACACGGCTACCGTCGCGGCAGATAAATTTTCCATTACTTTCCATATCGGCTTGTTGCAGATAAGCTGGAAAGCGCGCCATGCCTTGATCGTAAGGCAGTATGGCATGCGTATCGACATGAAAAAAGTTGTTATACCAGATGCCGATTAAGGCCAAAATCACAGGCATGTTTTGCTCTAACGGTGCGGTTTTAAAATGCACGTCCATTTCATGCGCGCCTGTGAGCAAGGCTTCAAAATTATCCATGCCCACGTACAAGGCAATGGATAAGCCGATGGCAGACCATAGCGAATAGCGACCGCCGACCCAATCCCAAAATTGGAACATATTGGCAGTATCAATACCAAAATCAGCTACGGCTATGGCATTGGTTGATAGCGCCACAAAGTGCTTGGCAACATGCTTATTATCTTTTGCGCTCTCTAAAAACCAAGTGCGCGCAGAGGTCGCATTGGTCATGGTTTCTTGCGTGGTAAAGGTTTTTGAAGCCACGATAAACAGCGTGGTTTCAGATTTGCATTTTTCTAGCGCGCGCATCAAATGCGCACCGTCAATATTCGATACAAAGTGAATATTTAAATTAGGGCTGGCATAAGGCTTAAGCGCATCGCAAACCATGACAGGGCCTAAATCGGAGCCGCCGATGCCAATATTCACAATATCGGTGATGCGTTTGCCAGTAAAGCCAAGCCAGTTTCCGCTGCGCACTTTATCGCTAAAGGTGCGCATTTGTGCCAGCACCGCGTTTACATCAGGCATCACATCTTTGCCATCCACGTACACTGGCGTACTGGCGCGGTTGCGCAGGGCGGTGTGCAGCACAGCGCGATTTTCGGTGATGTTGATTTTTTCACCCGCAAACATGCTATCGCGCCATTGTTCTATTTTAGCTTCGCGCGCCATTTGTAATAGCAAAGGCAGCGTTTCATCGGTAATACGATGTTTGGAGTAATCGAACAGTAAATCATCAAACTTTAGGCTGTATTTTTCAAAGCGTTTTGAATCGGCTGCGAACAAATCCCGCATGTGTAGTGGCACGACCATTTTTTGGTGCGCACAAAGTTTTTGCCAAGTAGGGAATTGAGTCAATGTTGTCATTTATTATTTAAAATATTTAGTTATAATTTATATTTAATGTAAATTATTAAGTAATTTACTGTGTATTTTACTAGGTTTAATCTAGGTTCAGCTAAGCTGGATGATTAAACCAGCCAGCGGCGGCAATGTAATCAACACGGATTGGTTACAGTTCATCCAAGCGATATTTTCAGTTGTTAAGCCAGCACCATTGCCCTGGTTGCTTCCACCATACGTCACTGCATCGCTATTAAATATCTCAGTGTAGCTGCCAGCTTTTGGCATGCCAATACGATAATGATGCCGCAACACAGGCGTAAAATTCAGCACTATTATAGCAAAACTGCCATCAATAGCGCGCCGCACAAAGCTAATTATCGATTGATCGGAATCGTGACAATCTATCCAGTCGAATCCGCTATGCTCAAAATCCAATTCATACAAACATTTTAAATTGCGATAAAGATGGTTTAAATCGCTGCTAACGCGCTGTATGCCTTGATGCAAGCTGCTGCCAAGCAAATGCCAATCCAGACTACGATTGACGTTCCACTCGCTACCTTGCGCAATTTCGTTACCCATAAAATTAAGTTTTTTACCTGGGCTAGTCATTTGCAGCGTTAATAACAGTCGCAAGTTAGCAAATTTTTGCCATTCATCCCCTGGCATTTTGCCGATTAATGAGCCTTTGCCATGCACCACTTCATCGTGTGAAAACGGCAACACAAAATTTTCGCTATAGGCATATAACTGGCCAAAAGTGAGTTTGTCGTGATGATATTTACGATGCACTGGGTCTTGCTCAATGTAGGCCAAATTATCGTTCATCCAACCCATATTCCACTTCATGCTAAAGCCAAGTCCGCCCAAATACACAGGGCGTGATACGCCCGGCCAAGCGGTTGATTCTTCGGCAATTGTTAGCGCACCAGGAAAATCCTGATGCACAATGGTATTAAGTTGTTTAATAAAATCAATGACTTCTAAATTTTCGCGACCGCCAAATTTGTTGGGTAGCCATTCACCTGCCTTACGCGAGTAATCTAAATATAACATCGATGCTACTGCATCGACGCGCAAGCCGTCGATATGAAATTCTTCTAACCAAAAGTACGCGTTTGAAACTAAAAAGTTTCGCACCTCGTTGCGGCCGTAGTTAAAAATCAACGTGCCCCAATCTTGATGCTCGCCTAAGCGCGGGTCTTCATGCTCATACAGCGCGCTGCCGTCATAGCGTGCTAAGGCCCAATCATCTTTAGGAAAGTGCCCAGGCACCCAATCTAAAATGACGCCGATATTGGCTTGGTGGCAGGCGTCAATCAAAAAGCGCAAATCATCTGGCGTGCCGTGACGATTAGTCACGCCGAAGTAGCCAGTCGTTTGATAACCCCACGATTCAGTCAGCGGATGCTCGGTAATTGGCAATAATTCAATGTGCGTATAGCCCATATCCGCCACATATGGCACGAGCTTTTCGGCCAGTTCACGATAGCTTAAGAGTGCGTTGCCCTCTTTGCGTTGCCAGCTGCCTAAATGCACCTCATAGCAGTTAAATGGCGCGTGTAACCAGTCCGCCTCGCCGCGCTTTTTAAGCCATGTTTTATCGTTCCATTGGTAATTATTTGTGGTGGTGACGCGCGACGCCGTACCGGGGCGCAGCTCAAATTCGCGTCCATAAGGATCAATCTTGCTAAAAACTGCGCCAGTTTGGCGATTGCGAATTTCAAATTTATATAGCTCTCCAGCAGCTAAATGTGGGATAAAAATCTCCCATACACCGCTACCGCCGCGCACGCGCATTTGGTTCACGCGGCCATCCCAGTGATTAAAATTGCCCACAACGCTTACCCGCTCTGCGCTTGGCGCCCAAACGGCAAAGCTCACGCCTGCTACGCCTTGCAGTGTGCACGCATGTGCGCCAAAAGTGTTGTACGCGTGATTTAATTGGCCTTCGGCAAATAAATGTAGTTCATCGTCGCTAATAAAAGGTGCGAAAGAGTATGCATCATGCACTTCAATCGTTGCGCTTGCATATTCAATTTTTAACCTACATGGCGCGGTTGGTTTAACGCTGCCCTGCCATGTAAATAAGTCATCCTCTTGAATTTTTTCTAGTGGCAACCAGGCCGAGCCAACCTTCAGCCATACTTGTTTGGCTGCCGGCAAAAACGCGCGAAACACAAAATGTTTCTTTTGGTTTGTATGCAAACCTAAAAAATGAAAAGGATCGTGATGCTGCGCACCTAATATTAGGTGAAGCTGTTTGAGTTCTGTTTGCGTATTCAAAATGGGCGTCTAAAAAATTGAGTGAGATTAAATTAAAATTAAGTATTTGTGCAATAGATTATAACGCTTTATTGAGATTATAATGTGTTGAAGAAGTGATGGGGCCTTTTGCATAACAGTTACTTGGTTCCTCGTTAGTTTTTTGCAGGTTTAAATCGTGCGGTAAATATTAACGCATTAATCACCATTCATTAACGCCTTTAATAGAGAATGCCTCATGGAAAAAGACATCAATTCAACGCGCTTTGTTAGTAATCTTACTAAAAATACGGTTGCGCTAATATTGGCGGGCGGGCGTGGCAGTCGCTTAAAAGATTTAACCAGCCACCGCGCTAAGCCAGCCGTGCCATTTGGCGGTAAATTTCGTATTATCGATTTCCCACTTTCTAATTGCCTCAACTCGGGTATTCGCCGCGTTGGCGTACTTACCCAATATAAATCACACAGTTTGATGCGCCATATTCAACGCGGCTGGGGATTTTTACGTGGTGAATTTAATGAATATATCGAGTTGCTGCCAGCTTCGCAGCAAAGCGATACTGAGGAGTGGTACAAAGGTACGGCCGATGCGGTGTATCAAAATCTAGATATTTTAAGAGCGGGTGAAGCCGAATATGTGGTGATTTTGGCGGGTGACCATATTTATAAAATGGATTACGGCCAAATGTTAGCCTGCCATGTTAAAAATAATGCTGATATGACAGTAGCTTGTATCAATGTGCCGCTGGAAGAGGCAAAAGGTTTTGGCGTGATGGCGGTGGATGATAAAGACAAAATTATCGAATTTGCCGAAAAGCCCGCCAACCCAAAACACATGCCAGGCGACCCAACACAGGCGCTGGCGAGCATGGGAATTTACGTATTTAATGCCAGTTTTTTGTATGATGAGTTGATGCGCGATGCGGCTGATGCAAGTTCTACCCATGATTTTGGCGGTGACATTATTCCGTATTTAATTTCGCGCGCGCGCATTTATGCGCACCGTTTTGAAGATAGCTGTGTGGGCGCTAGAAACAATCTACATTATTGGCGCGATGTGGGGACTATCGATGCCTATTGGCAGGCGAATATGGAGCTCACTCGGGTGATTCCAGAGCTTAATATGTACGATCACGTGTGGCCAATTTGGACCTACCAAGAGCAATTGCCACCCGCAAAATTTGTGTTCAATGACCCCGATAGAATGGGTAAAGCTACCGATTCGATTGTATCGGGCGGCTGTTTAATTAGCGGCTCTTGCGTCACCAGCTCGGTACTATTTTCCAACGTACGCGTGCATAGTTACTGCGAGATTGAAGGCGCTGTCATCATGCCAAATGTGGTAGTACACCGCCATGCAAAATTGAATAATGTTGTCCTTGATAAAGGCGTACACGTGCCAGAAGGCATGGAAATTGGCTTTGACTTAGAAGCCGACAAAAAACGCTTTCATGTTTCAGATAAAGGCATAGTATTAGTTACGCGTGAAATGTTAGGGCAGTATCATCCTGTTACTTATGGCAAATCATAGGCTCCTCAATCTCAAAAACTTCAACCTTAAGATTGCAAACTCAAAATTGCAGACTTAAAATTCCAGACTTAAAGCTACAAAATTAAAACTTTATAATTAATCTGTAAAATAAAATCGTAATAAGAAATCCAATTAATGCACCCAACCACACCACCCAAGCTTTTAATCTCACTGTATTGGCATATGCACCAACCCGATTACCGCGATTTGATATCGGGCGAATATGTGTTGCCTTGGACTTACTTGCACGCCATTAAAGATTATTCTGATATGGCTTTTCACTTAGAAAACAACGTAAAAGCGCGCACCAGCTTTAATTTTGTGCCCATTTTGTTAGACCAATTAGAAGATTACGTTGATCAATTTACCATTAATCAAATAAGAGATCCTTTATTGGCGTTGCTTGGCAAACCAAGCCTTGCAGAGCTTTCAGCCGAGCAGTGCGACTTAATTGTCGATAGCTGTTTTAAAAGCCATCACGAAAAAATGTTATCGCCGTATGCGCAATATCAGCGCTTATTTAATCTGTATCAAGTGGCCAGCCAAGTGGGCGACGACGAAAACTTGCAATACTTTTCGGCGCAATATAAAAGCGATTTACTGGTTTGGTATCATTTAGCCTGGATGGGCGAAAGTATTAAGAAAAACAATGCCTTAGTGATATCGTTAATTGAAAAAGGTAGTCACTTTACCAATGCTGATCGATTGGCTTTATTTACATTGATTGGCGAAATAATTAGCCATTTGATTCCGCGTTATAAAGCATTACAACAAAAAGGCCAGATTGAAATTTCCTCCACGCCGCATGAGCATCCTATTTTACCTTTGTTGTTAGATTTTAAAAGCACGCTTGATGCCATGCCAGGGGCAGCTTTGCCGTTAAACGCACAATACAATGGCGGAGAAGCACGCGCCATCAGCCATATTAAACATGCGCAAATTTCGCACCAACGCCGATTTGGACACCAACCAGTAGGCATGTGGCCGGCGGAGGGCGCAGTGTCTAAACCAGCGCTAATGTTAATGGCAGGGCAGGGCGTGCAATGGGCAGCGACAGGCGAGGGCGTGTTGGCCAATAGTTTACATAAATCAAACCCTACCAAAGCGTTAATCTCTCGCACAGAGTATTTGTACAAGCCTTACAAAGTCAGCAATGAGCAAGATGAAATAATCTGTTTTTTTAGAGATGATAGACTGTCTGACAAAATTGGTTTTGAATACAGTAAAATGCACAGCACCGATGCCGTGCGCGATTTTGTGAGAGAGTTAGAACACATTCAAGCAAGCTATCAAAAGCCAGAAAACCCAGTGGTAAGCGTTATTTTGGACGGCGAAAATGCTTGGGAATATTACCCTTACAATGGCTATTATTTTTTAACCGAGCTCTATCAGGCTTTGGCCAATCACCCCAATATCGAGATGGTGACGCAATCGGAAATTTGCCAAGCGATTAATACGCCTGAGCAAAGCCCTTATAAGGTGTTTTGTGGCAATTTGCCAGAAATTGCCGCAGGCAGCTGGGTTTATGGCAGCTTTAGTACATGGATTGGTAGCAATGACAAAAATCGCGGCTGGGATTTACTGTGCGAAGCCAAAAAAGTCTATGACAAGGTATTAGCCACTGGCGATTTAAACGCAAAACAGCTAGCGTTGTGTGAAAATCAATTGGCCATTTGCGAAGGCTCGGATTGGTTTTGGTGGTTAGGCGATTACAACTCGGCCGCTAGCGTCAATAGCTTTGATCAACTGTATCGCCGCAATTTAAGCAATTTGTATATATTGCTAGCGCAATCGATTCCCGCTGATTTATTAAAACCGATTAACCAAGAAGTATTAGCGCAATTAAGCAATGCCATGTTAAGCGGAACGATGAAGCGTGGGCAAGAAAATTAACACGCACTAAAATTAACAACCTGATAATTAAAAGCAAGCTAATTTACACCCATTGAAAATAACGATTAAAAAACAATGATTAAAGTCTCGGCTAATCCCAATGTAGAACACTTAAACCTCACCAGTAAGCGCTGTGCGGGTGTTTTGCTACATATTAGCTCGTTACCAATGGCAGATTTTGGGGTGGATGCGACTCGGTTTGTCGATTTTTTAGCAGAAGTTGGCGCTAGTATTTGGCAGACTTTACCACTCAATATGCCGCATGATGATGGCTCGCCCTATCAATGTTTAAGCGCCCATGCGGGTAATCCAGCATTTATTAATTTGCAAATTTTAGTCGAGCAAAACTTACTAAGCGGTGACGATTTACGCTTAAATAAACATAGCCTGCAAGCGCAAGCGCTATCCTTGCCAGACAGCCCATCTGAGTTTGCTTCTACGTACCTAAAAGCCAATAGGCACGCGGCTCTCGCCAAAGCTTATTTTAATTATAAGCATTATCAAAACACTGCACTGCAAAAAGAGTTTGGAGTATTTTGCCGTCAAAATAGTGCTTGGCTGGGCGACTTTGCCTTATTTTTGGTACTAAGAGAAAAGTTTAAACACGCCAGTTGGAGCGATTGGCCAACAGCTTACAAAAACAAGCAGCCAGCGGTAATCGCATCTGTCAAACAGCGCTATGCGCACGAAATTGCGGTGATTAAATTTACTCAATTTTTATTTTTTAGGCAGTGGCATGCGCTTAAAACTTACGCCAATCAAAAAGGGATTGCTATGTTTGGCGACATCCCTATTTTTGTCGCGTATGACAGCGCCGACGTGTGGGCCAAGCCGCAATTATTTAAGCTAGATTCGCACAAAAATATGCAAGTGGTCGCAGGCGTGCCGCCCGATTATTTTTCTGAGACTGGTCAGCGCTGGGGCAACCCACACTATAACTGGCCAGTGATGCAAGCCACCGGGTTTAGCTGGTGGAAACGGCGCATTTTGACGCAACAGCGTATGTTCGATTTAGTGCGCATCGATCATTTTAGAGGCATACAGTCTGCTTGGGAGATTCCTGCAGCTGATGAAACCGCCATTAACGGCACTTGGGCACTAGCACCAGGGGATGATTTGCTGCGCGTGCTGCGTAAGCAATTTCCAGCTTTGCAATTGATTGCCGAAGATTTAGGCATTATCACGCCAGAAGTTGACGCGCTACGCAAAAAACATCATTTACCTGGCATGAAAATTCTTCAATTTGCCTTTGGGGGCGATGATAGCAATCCTTATTTGCCTGCAAATATTGAACCTAACAGCGTGGTTTATACGGGCACTCACGATAATGATACCAGTTTGGGTTGGTATCAATCGACAGATGACAATGCAAAAAATCATTTGCATGCTTTGCTTAAAACAACTTCACCAAACATGCCACAAGATTTAATCACGCTTGCCATGTCGTCCAATGCTGATATGGCGATTATTCCTATGCAAGATATTTTGGGCTTAGATGCAAAACATCGCATGAATACCCCTGGCACCATCGTCGGTAATTGGCAATGGCAATTCGATTGGAATGCGCTGAGTGATAACAAGCGACAATTGTTTAAAGATGCCATTGTGCAGTCAATGCGGGCTTAACAATGGCATCAACCATTGGCATTGATGTAGGTGGCACCAACATTCGCTTTGGTGTGTTTAAAGAAGCGCAGTTAATGGATGAAATTAGATTGGAAGCTAACCTTTGCAAGTTATGCGCCAATCTTCTGCCAGAACATTCCAGCTTTGAAATAATGCGCATTTTATCTAGTGGCATCATTAGCCTTATAGAAAAAGGCCATACTATTCAATCAGTTGGCATAGGTTTCCCCGGCTTTATTGACCCTGATTCAAAAAAAATAATCGCGTCGCCCAATTTGCCAGGTTTAAGTTATTTTAACTTAGCTGCTGAGCTGTCCAGAATTTTAGGCTTACCAGTTACGTTAGAAAACGATGCCAACGCCGCCGCTTATGGCGAATTTATTTTAGCGGGTAAGCCGCACGGCGGCTTGATTTACGCAGGACTTGGCACAGGCGTAGGCGGCGGACTTGTATTAAATGACAAGATTTTTACTGGTCAACATGGCTGCGCAATGGAAATAGGCCATATTATTGTGGAGCGCCCTGCGACTGAAGCCAGCGCTCGACAATGCGGCTGCGGCAATAAAGGCTGTATGGAGCAATATGCTTCTGCCAGCGGCATTGCCATTAGCTACTTTAATAAAACACAACAAAACTTAACAGCCGCGCAAATAGCCAAACTAGCTGGCGAGGGCGATAAATACGCCATTGCAGCTTATTTGTTATCCGCCAGTGCATTAGCGCAAGCCTTGGCCAGCATTACAAAAGTGTTAGATATAAAAAATTTGGTGATCGGCGGCGGTGTGTCAGGCGCCTGGCCACTCATGAAACTGGCATTTATGCAACGCTTTGAAGCCGATTTAATACCAGTGCTGCGCAGCACTATTCAGATAAAAGTATCCAATGCCAATGATAAAGCCGGCATGCTGGGTGCTGCAATTTTGTCTACTGCTGAATAAGCTGGCTATTTACATGTGGGGTTAAATAAGAACATTAAAACAATTGATTATATGTAATAAATATTTTATATTAGCCAGTTATTATGGACACAACTAAACTGATATTAGGCAACTCTCTCTTGATTACTGACGTCTCCAAAATTATCCAAACTAGAAATTTAACGGCTCTTTTTCAGCCGATTATTGACTTAAATAATTCCGTCGTTTTCGGTCACGAAGCATTGATTCGTGGTCCCGTCGAAACCCAACTACATTCTCCACTGGCTTTGCTTGAAGCTGCTCATTTAACCAATTTAACACCTCAAATTGAATTTTTATGCCGCGAGGTAGTGTTGGCAGAATACGCACAATCGCAAAACAAGAATAAACTGTTCGTTAATATCAGTCCTTATTGTTTGCAGCTAAATGAATCTGAGTTTGCATTTACTCTTAAGCAGCTTGATCATTTGGGCGTAAAGCCTAGTGATATTGTGATTGAAATCACCGAAGGCTCATCGATTAAAGACTTCAGTCAGTTGACCGACGTAGTAAATATTTATAAAGCCTTGGGATTTGGCATTGCTTTAGACGATTTGGGCGAAGGCTTTTCGAGTTTGCGTTTGTGGTCTGAAATTGCGCCGGATTATGTGAAAATTGATAAGCATTTTGTCAGCAATATTCATAACGATCCGATGAAGCTGGAGTTTGTCCGCGCCATTAACAAAATTGCATCAGAATTGAATTGTTCAACAATTGCAGAAGGTATTGAAACACGCGATGAACTGGCCGTCATTAAAGATTTAAAAATTAACTTTGGCCAAGGTTATTTGTTTGGCCGACCTTTACCACAATTCCAGCAAGGCTTGGCTGACGATGTGAAGGTACTGCTGAACAGAAACTCAATCAGTGTCTTTCCTGGATACTCAACGGTTAATAGTAAGCAAGCCACCGTATCCAACTTGGTGGTTTATCAAGAGCCATTAACGGCTTCATCTAGCAATGACGATGTTTACTTTTTATTTCAACAAGATGCTAAGCTCAACTCAATTCCAGTGGTATTGCAAAACAAACCAATTGGTTTAATTAGCCGATACGATACGATTAATCGTTTCGCAAGGCCATTTCAACGCGAGTTACATGGCAAAAAATCCTGTATCGAGTTTATGGATAAGGCGCCACTGATTGTAACAAAATCCATGACAATCAATGCTTTAAGCGAATTAATTTTAAATGCAAATCCGCAATATTTGCTTAATGGTTTTGTTGTGTTGGATGATGAAAAGCATTATCTTGGTGTGGGTAACGGACACTCCTTGTTGCGAGAAGTCACTAACCTGCAAATTCATGCCGCTAGGTATGCCAATCCGCTCACGCTTTTGCCTGGCAATGTACCAATCAATGCCCATATCGATCGATTGTTAGAGAATGAGCAACCGTTTGTGGCTTGTTATTGTGATTTAGACAACTTTAAGCCATTTAACGATGCCTATGGCTATCGGAGAGGCGATGAGTTAATCCAGTTTGTTGGGCATCTTTTGAGTAATGTAGCAATTGACGAGCGAGACTTTATTGGACATATTGGTGGCGATGACTTTATTTTGTTATTTCAATCTGAAAAGTGGGAGCAACTTTGTATGGATGCGCTTGCTACCATTACCAAAGTGATTCCAGATTTTTATGATAACAATGATGTAGCAATTGGCGGTATCAATGTGGAAGATAGGCTCGGCAACAAAAGCTTTTTCCCATTTGGCAGTATGTCAATTGGGGCAGTAAAAGTGTTACCTGAGTGTTTTAAAAGTCACCACGAAGTAGCCGGCGCCATGAGTCGGTCAAAAAAAGAGGCCAAAAAAACTCAGGGCAATAGCTTATTTATTGATAGACGATCAAAATTGAAATAGCCCTTTCTTAAGGACTTAAGACATTGTTCCGCCAACCGTTAAGCCATCAATTTTAAGCGTCGGTTGACCAACACCAACTGGCACGCTTTGGCCTTCTTTGCCGCAAGTGCCAACGCCGCTATCCAAGCGCATGTCGTTGCCAATCATCGAAACCCGCGTTAATACATCAGGTCCATTGCCGATTAAGGTGGCACCTTTGACTGGGTAAGTGATTTTGCCGTCTTCAATCATATAGGCTTCGGCTGCGCTAAATACAAATTTACCGCTGGTAATATCCACTTGGCCGCCGCCAAAATTGGCCGCATATAAACCTTTTTTAACGGATTTAATAATCTCACTCGGGTCTTTGTCGCCGTTGTGCATGTAGGTATTAGTCATGCGCGGCATTGGAATATGCGCGTAGCTTTCGCGGCGTGCATTGCCAGTAATGGGCATGTTCATTAAGCGTGCATTGAGAGTATCTTGTATATAGCCGCGCAAAATGCCATCTTCAATCAGCACGGTTTTATTGGTTTGGTTGCCTTCGTCGTCCATGGTTAATGAGCCGCGTCTATCGGCAATCGTTCCGTCATCGACAATAGTAATGCCTTTAGCAGCTACGCGTTTGCCCATCATATTGGCAAATGCGCTACTGCCTTTGCGGTTAAAATCGCCTTCTAAGCCGTGACCAATCGCCTCGTGCAGCAAAATGCCAGGCCAGCCCGCGCCCAGTACCACTGTCATGCTGCCTGCGGGGGCAGGGCGCGCGTCAAGATTGACAACCGCTTGATGTACGGCTTTTTTGGCGTAATCTTGCAAAATTTCATCGGTGAAATAACTGTAGTCAAAACGTCCGCCGCCACCCGATGAGCCTTGTTCGCGACGGCCATTTTGCGCTGCATGCACTTGCACTGTTACCCGTACCAATGGCCGCACATCGGCCGCCATCACGCCGTCGCTACGCGCTACCATCACTACTTCGTATTCGCCCGCGATGCTTGCCATCACTTGCGTTACGCGCGGGTCTGCGGCTTTGGCAAATTGTTCTAGCCGTTCCAGCAGCTTAACTTTTGCGTCTGCGCTTAGACTGGCGATTGGGTCTTGCGGTAAATATAGTTGATTGCCGGTTTTAGCTATAATGCTCTTGCCTGTTTGCTCTAAACCTAAGACTGCGATTGATTTAGTAGCATTAGCAGCGGCTTGCAAAGCTGGCAAATTAATATCATCAGAGTAAGCAAAGGCAGTTTTTTCGCCGCTGACTGCGCGCACGCCAACACCTTGGTCTATACTAAAATTGCCCGATTTAACTTGGCCTTCTTCTAGCCCCCAAGACTCTGAGCGGGAATATTGAAAGTACAAATCGGCGTAATCAACTTGGTGCGACATGATGCTGCCTAACACGCTTTGTAAAGCGCTGGTATCAAGGCCCGTGGGTTTGAGCAGCAAATCGTGTGCGGTTTCAAAATGATTGGCTTTGGTCAACATAATGGCTTCGTTTTTCATGGTTAATTTCTATAAATATCTAACATTACAACTTTATACTATACCAGTGCGCACAAAATACACGCTACGTAAATTCTTGAGTTTAAGTATGGTTGGAACGGGTTGTGATGAAATGATTCAGATAGCTTTTATGGTTTTGTGTTTTAACGCAGGCAAACTTTGACGCAAACTTTTTTGGTAATCTCGGTTAATGTTGGCAATCACAACGCCAGAGCCGCGCGGCAGGCGATCAAGTATTACGCCCCAAGGGTCAACAATCATGCTGTTGCCGTGCGTTTCGCGGCCAGATAAATGATAGCCCCCTTGCGCAGGTGCAATCACATAGCATAAGTTTTCAATGGCGCGCGCGCGAATTAAGCTTTCCCAATGCGCTTTGCCGGTTGTTTCGGTAAAAGCCGATGGAATGACAATCATATCAACCTCGCCCATCGCGCGGTACAGCTCGGGAAAGCGCAAATCGTAACAAACTGACAAGCCAATTTTGCCGTAAGGCGTTTCTACCACCACTACTTCATTGCCCGATTCGATGGTGTTTTCTTCATGATAATGCTCGGTACCTAAATCTAGGCCAAACAAGTGAATTTTGTCATAGCGCGCAACCTGTACGCCCTTATCGTTATAAACCAAGCAGCTGTTGCGTACTTTGCTGGGATAGTTGCTAATAAGCGGAACCGTGCCGCCAATAAGCCAAATTTTATATTTTTTTGCCACTTTGGCTAAAAATCGCTGAATTGGCCCATCACCTACTTTTTCTCGAACGGCGACTTTATCCAATGCTTTTAAGCCCATAATGCAAAAATATTCAGGCAACACCACAATGTTTGCGCCTTGCTCGGCAGCAATTGCAATCAGCCGTTCGGCTTCAATTAAATTAGACGCAACGTTGGGGCTAGAGGCCATTTGAATGCCGGCAACTTTGACCAAACTGGAGTTGGCTTCATCAGTTTTGCTTAATTTAGCTAAGTTAGATTTTTCAAAGCTAACCGTTTTAGTTCGCGCGGTAATTGGCATGATCACTTTCTTATTTTTGTCTAACTTTTAAGGATGCAAAGGCGATTTATTGCTAGGCTTTTGCGCTTCACTCTTCTCTGATTCTACCTCTACTGGTTTGTCCCATGTGCCAGTAATCACATATTCACTTTGAATAATCTTATTAAAAGGGTCTTTAAGTAGCTTTTGCGCAACAAATGCAGCAACGCCTGCAATTGGCCCACCTGCAAACGCCGCTAATGATAGGCTATCGCTAATGTGCGGCCGCACTTTTATTTTTAAGTTTTGCGTTTTAGTTTTTAAGTTAGTTTCACCTTTAATTTTAGCTTCTGCTGCTGGCCCATCCATCAAAAAATCGTTACTACGCAAAATACCTTGATCAATTTTAGCGCTTGCAGTAATTTTATCAAACGCAAAGCCATCGCTAAATAAATCTCTAAAGTCTAAACTAAGGCGTCTGGGCAAACTTTGTAGGCTGAGTAATCCTAATAAACGGCCCACACTTGGGTCAACTTTTAAAAATTGGCCTTTAGTAGCCTCTAATTTTACATTGCCGCTTAAGCCATCGGTATCAAATTGATGCGGGCTGCCAGGCCATTGCAGCTGGCCAGTCACTTCTGCATCGCCACCTTTCACAACGTCGGGCTGTCCGAATCTTTTCAAGGTATTGCCAATGTTGTTGGTGCTCAATACAAATTTTAAATTGGTATTGGGGCCGCGTGTCCAATTATGCCAACTACCCACTGCCGATAACGTGCTATCAGGATTAATAATTTTAAGCTTTTGAATGGTCCAATCGTCGCCTGTTTCAAAGGCATTAAGCTCTAACGCGCCTAATTTTTTATTGCCAATTTGAAAATTTTCGGCCGTTACATCTAAAGCGGGATATTCGCGACCAAGCTTTTTAAAGTCTTTATTGGGTGCGGATTTTGGCTCAATTTTTTTAGCCGCATCATCATTATTTGCAATCGTTAAGTTCTTTAAACGCGCAATAATTTTGCCGTTGCCAGCACTTTGCCACTCGGCGTCACCTGTAATTTCTTGGCTATCAATCACCATTTTAAGGCCGGTTGCACTTGGTTCTGCTAACACGGTTAACGCAGTCAAGCGTCGGCCGTATAAATCGAGCTTTTGCACCGCAAGT
Organism: Methylotenera sp.; assembly: GCA_014378845.1. Lineage (GTDB taxonomy): Bacteria > Pseudomonadota > Gammaproteobacteria > Burkholderiales > Methylophilaceae > Methylotenera_A. Next base: position 110,484 of record JACMNB010000007.1, read on the forward strand.
TCCGTTTTGTTAATTAACAAAGGCGCGTTAGTTTTGGCGGCTCTAGGTTTATTGAATAGCGCAACCCAATCATCGGCGTTCAAATAATCTAACTTGCCATGTAACGAAATGCCTGCTTGCGTTGGCAAAACGGCAGTTGTACCGATACCAATATCGCCGCGCTCAAATGCCAATTTACCGGCCTGTTCTGTACGCATAATTTTTGCGTTAATTGCGTCGCCATAGTTAATCTGCACGCTATCACTCGTTGGATTAAGCTGTTTTTTCTCTAAGCTTAAAGCAATTTCTTGATTAGCAGGCTTGTTAAACGGGGCTGGCAGATTGATCGCCATTCCCAACAAATTAGAGCGCACACTCATATTAACAAGTGGTTTTTTAATACTAATTTCACCTGCCCAATCGGCGTTACCTTGCATACTTTCCGTGAGCGGATTGATTGTGAGTTTTTTAATATTAGCATCGCTAATGCGCCCGTTGGCATTAATAATTAATGCTTTATCTGCGCCGGTTTTTAGGCTAAATAGCGCAGCATTGCCAAGCACCTCGGTGCTAATATTTTGTGCGCTTAAACTATTTTCGGTAAAGTTTAAGGTGCCGTTAAGCTTGGCTAATTCTGGCAGGCTGATATCAGGATTGGCAAAAATAGTGCCATTATTAATTTTATAACTGCCTTTGTATTGAGATTTTTCTAAATGCTTCATTGGAATTTTAAGCAGTAACGACAATCTGCCGTTTCCTGCCGTTTTTAGATCATCGGTAAACCCTTGCGTCACCAATTTTACAGGGCTTTGGTTTACAAATTTAATGCCATCTGGCGCTGGGCTATCCACTTCACTAGTAATAATCAGCATCGGTGAATCGGCGTCTAACTGTGGAATCTCGGTTTTACTGCTGATAATTTTATTGCCATAAATGTGGCCTTTGTTGGCGTTCAGTTCCATGCGTTTGCCTTCAAATAGCAGGTCTAAACCTAGGCCTTCAATCTCTGGCCAGCCCGTGCCGTACTCTAGTAAAGCATCACTAATTTTGGCCGTGACTCTAAAAACGCCGATATTTTTATCAAGCTGATTTTTGCTATTTACAAACGGAAAATCATCTAGATTACCATTGACGGTTACATTCACATCTTCTACCCGGCCGGCTAAAATGGTGGTGTCTAGCCAATGAATGGTGGGCGCGCCCAAAATAAGTGGATAGTAAAACGGCGCAAATTTGGCATTGCCTTTGCTAAATTTGCCCCTTAAATCTAAACGGCCGCCTTTGACATTATTTATGTCAACACTAGCGTTAACCGTGCCGGTGATATGCGGGCTGGTAATAAACAGCTCTTTCGCGCTGACGAGTGTTTTGCCATCCTTAATTGCCCAATTTATCTCGCCATTAAGTTTGTCGGCGGGCACTGGCCAACGCAAAATATCTTTAAATTCCAACAGGGCATTTTGCGATTGCAGAATTACTTGGCCGCCTTTTTCATTGGTATTTAATGTTCCCGTTAAATTTTTAAAGCCAGGTATTTTGTTGGTGGGCGAAATGCTTAATTGCTTAAATACGGTAGCAAACTGATATTGGCTGGGCTTATTACCAGCGCCCTCCCAGTGCAGATGCGGCGCTTGCAGTTCGCCCGTTGGAGCGAGAGAGTTTAACCAAGCCAATGTGATTTCAGGCAAGCGCAAATAAGGCGTCAGTTGATTAATGGCTGCTAAGTTTAACGCATCTAGCTTAATATCACTACGCACCCACGGCTTGCCATTTTTAAGGCTAGTAGAATAATAGCCGTTGCCATTATTAATGCTAAAGCCCGTGTTAGTGGTGAGCATAATATGGTCAGCGCGAATGGTTTGCGTCTGTTTAAAGTCGCTCCAATCAAGATCCCCAGAAAATGTTTTAGCGATAAATGGCGCATTTGGCTTGCCCGTGGCCGCGTTTATATTGGCAATTGATAAATTGGATACATTGGCCTTAATGGCCGTTTTCTCGATGCGGGCGTTGCCAAAATCTAGAGAAATGGTCGCGTCTCCAACGCCACTTTGTACGTCAAGCGTTTGATTTAAAATGGTGTAATCGGCCCAAGGCTTCCACACAGATAACTCGGCCTTGGTAAGCTTGGTAGAAACGCTGCCTTGCCATTGCATTAATTGTGTTACATCACGCCCAATAAAATGGCCGCTGGCGGTAATAGCTTGGTTGCTGCCCACCGATGGTAGCGCGCTTAGGGTAAAGGTATGCCGCCCAAATAAGCTTTGAAAGGCAGGATTGCTAAGCATTAAGTTGACTTGATTGAGCGCAAGAGGCGGCGCTTGGCGCAGCTCATCTTGCCAAATCACTTGCGCGTTTTTTATAGTCAGCTGCGATTGGCTTAAGAGCCAATTAGGAAAATCAGGTTTACTTGCGTCGCCTAAAGGAATGCCCGCCAAAAAAATGTGGCCATTAGGCATACGGCGTATGGTTAAGACTGGGCTATTGACTAATAAATTGGCTAGTTTTGGGCGCAATAACGGCACGCTAATCCAAGATAAAGTGGCCTCTACATTGGGCAATTTAAGTGCGGCGCGGTTTTGTGCGTCATATAAATCCACATCAAACAGCGCAATATGCGGAGAAAAGCCATCCCAAGAGGTATAAATATTGCCAATGGATATTTTTTGCTGTGCGACTTTGCTGGCATAAGCCGCAATATCGTTTTTATAAGCATCAATATTAGGGAATAATAAAAAGCGCACCGCCAACAAAGCCACTATAAAAATAATCACCAAAAGCAATAAAAAGTAGGATAGCCAGCCGCTTATTCTTTTACTGATGTTTTTGTTAAGTGTCATTACTTTTTTAAGGCGTGTTGTTTAACGCGTATTGTGCAGTGTTAGGGCTAGAGGCTTATTTTACTGTAAATTAGTTAAATACTTTGTTAATAAATCGTAAAGACTTATTAAGAGATGTGCATGAATTACTTTAGAATAACGCCCTTTAGCTCATTTGGCTGACATCTGTGACCAAAGTTTGGAAACCCGTTGATTCAATTTAAAAATTTAAGCTTAGTGCGCGGCGTAAAAATATTACTGGAAGCAGCCTCTTTTCAACTGCATCCGGGCCATAAAGTGGGTTTAACAGGCGCTAATGGCGCTGGAAAATCCTCTCTTTTTGCATTATTACGCGGCGAATTACACCAAGAAGTCGGCGATTTAGACATTCCGCCGCAATGGGTGATTGCGCACGTGGCGCAAGAGATGACCGATTTAAACCAAGCTGCGCTTGAATTTACTTTAGATGGCGATGCTGAGTTGCGAGAGATTGAGCAAGCTTTAATTCAAGCTGAAGAGAATCACCAAGGCGAAAAAATTGCCGATTTACATCACCGGCTGACTGATATTGAAGGCTACAGCGCCAAAGCGCGCGCCGCTGCGTTACTAGATGGCCTTGGTTTTGCGCAGACCGATTTGGCGCGCCCTGTTAGCGATTTTTCTGGCGGTTGGCGTGTGCGGCTTAATTTAGCCCGCGCGTTGATGTGCCGGAGTGATTTATTATTGCTGGATGAACCAACCAATCACTTAGATTTAGACGCAGTTTACTGGCTAGAAAGCTGGCTACGCGAATATCGCGGAACGCTTGTGCTGATTTCGCATGACCGCGATTTTTTAGATGCGGTGGTGAATAATGTACTGCACATCGAACAACAGCGCATTACGCTTTATCGCGGCGGTTATAGTGATTTCGAGCGGCAACGCGGCGAGAAACTCGCGCTGCAACAAGCTATGTTTGAAAAGCAGCAGCGCAAGGTTGCGCATTTGCACAGCTATATTGACCGATTTCGCGTGCAGGCCACCAAAGCGCGCCAAGCGCAAAGCCGAATAAAAGCATTAGAGCGCATGGAAATGATTTCTGCCGCGCATATTGACTCGCAGTTTAACTTTGAGTTTCGTGCACCCATCAGTGCGCCAGACCCGCTGCTGGTGTTAGATGATGTCAACGCAGGCTATACCGATAAAACCATTTTAAACAAGGCATTACTCACTATTCGCCCGGGCGAGCGTATTGGTTTGCTGGGTAAAAATGGCGCGGGTAAATCAACCTTAATTAAGTTGCTGGCAGCAGAGTTAAGCCCTTTAAGTGGCAAACGTGTGGAAGGCAAAGACTTGCGCATCGGTTATTTTGCGCAACATCAGTTAGAGCAATTGCGTTTAAATGAATCGCCGCTGCAACACATGCTGCGCTTGGACAACACAACACGCGAGCAAGAACATTTGAATTATCTTGGCGGTTTCGATTTTAAAGGCGATATGGCCAGAAATAGCATCGAAAACTTTTCTGGCGGCGAAAAATCGCGTTTGGCGTTAGCCCTGCTGATTTGGACGCGGCCAAATTTGTTATTATTGGATGAGCCAACTAACCATTTGGATTTAGAAATGCGCCATGCTTTGACGTTAGCGTTGCAAGATTACGGTGGTGGCGTAATTTTGGTTTCGCACGACCGCGCATTATTACGCGCCAGTTGCGATAATTTTGTGCTAGTTGCTAATGGTAGCGTGACGCCGTTTGACGGCGATTTAGACGATTACAAAAATTGGCTGGCGAGTCAAAAAATACACAATAGCGATTCCATGCAAACCAATAGCCATGCGGCTTCTGGCGTAGCTCAAGATAATAAAAATAGTAACAATTATGCGCAAAATAAAGCAGAACGCCAAGCCAGAATTGTCGCGCGCAGGCCTTTGTTAAAAGAATGCAGCCAAATTGAAGCGCATTTAGAAAAGTGGAGTATGGAAAAATCGCACATCGACGCGCGCCTAAACGAGCCGCAATTGTATGAAAATGCCGATAAAACTGAATTGCAAAACTTGCTAAGAAAACAAGCTGATTTAACGCAACACAGTGAAGAAGCCGAGCAGCGCTGGCTGACGATTCATGAAGAACTGGAAGCTTTGCCTGAAATTGATTAGATAATTTGTGGTTCGACAAGCTCACTACGAACGCATACTGGTTACCAAAAATGGGAACTGGTTTACCACGAATAGGGTTTTGATAGTTCCGTTAATCCTGAGCTTGTAGCCAGAAATGGAAATTGTTTGACCACGAATAGGGTTGTGATGTTCCCGTTCGTCCTGAGCTTGTCGAAGGAAGATTTAAACGTTGCAATTAAAACCTTGCAATTAAAACCTTGCAACAAAAATTTAGCCATTCAATATGAAAGAAGAAATTATGATGGATTATTCAAAACGCTTAAACCTGCTACACGCCTTGTGCTTGGCCGAAACTTACCATGATGGCGGCGCGCCCAATATGGATTTAAACACCTTAAAAGCAGAAGAATCTGCACATTATTTAGCGAGTTTTTTAACTTTTCGCGCCATTCAAGCAGCAGGTCGAGAGCCAGCCGAGGAATACAAAAATAACATTGAGATGCTCAGCGTTTACCAATGCTTTGGCACCTTGATATTTGCGTTTTTAACGCTGCCATTAACAAAAGAAAGCATCAATCCTGATTTAACTGCCGCACAAGTTGTCATCGCAAAAACATTATTTGCAAGTTTACCCGATGCTGAATTGATCGACATTATTGAAAGTGGATTTAATAAATTTAAACTGATTGGCGACGCCGAAGCCGAGCACTGGAGCGAGTTTCGAGAGAATGTCGATAAGCTTACGGTGAGTTTTGTCATCGCGGGCACTGAGGATGACAGCCCGCACAGCAAAGAAGAAGTGCTGCCAATTTTTGGGCAAATGCTTAGCCAACTATGCGAAGCGTTTGAAACTTAAGCTTATTGAAACTTACTAGTAGCTGAAACTAAGCAACTGTTTTTCGAGTCCATAATTTTAGATGCAAAGTATTCACAATAAATTTAGTTGCTATTTAGTCGCGTTAACGGCTTGTTTGATTAGTGCTTGTACACCTATCAAAGTGCTTAATTCGCTTGTTCCTGAATCTGGCTACCAAATAATTTCGGGGATAGAGTACGGCGCTAACAGTCGTCAGAAGCTGGACTTATATATACCCAAGTATTTACCCAAAAATGAGGTTGAACAGGCTCCTATTAAAAGAAAAGTGGTGATTTTTTATTATGGTGGAAACTGGGATTCTGGCGAGCGCGCAGATTACAAATTTGTAGCAGAAGCGTTAGTTAGTCATGGCTATATTGTCGTCATTCCCGATTTTCGGCTTTATCCTGAAGTATTATTTCCAGCATTGATGGCAGACCCAGTGACAGCAGCTAAATGGGTAAAAACGCATATTACTCAATACGGTGGTGATGTAAATCAGGTCTTTCTGGCTGGCCACTCATCTGGTGCGCATATGGCGGTGATGATGAGTGTTAACCCAGAATATTTGGCTGTAGCGTCGTTGCAACCCAAAGATTTTTCGGGCGTAATTGGTTTGGCTGGCCCGTACGATTTTTTGCCGCTTAAATCAGATCGATTAAAAACGATATTTGGCAAAGAGGCCCAGCAATTAAAATCCCAACCCATCAATTTTGTAGATGGCAAAAATCCACCAATATTGTTAGCTGTGGGCCAAAAAGATGGTATTGTTTGGCCGCGCAATACTGTTAATCTAGCTAAAAAGATAAAAGAATACTACGGCATGGTAGAAGTCGTTGAGTTTGAACAATATGGGCATGTGGATATGGTAGCAAAGTTAGCAAAACCACTGCGCGGCGATGGCGCCCTGCTAAACGCCATTACAAAGTTTGTTGATTCACACTAATTTTTAGTTTGAGATTAAGAAATTTCGCGCGTCGCCAAAAATTTGATTTCAGGATAACGCTCAATCGCCATTTGCAAATTGACTCGATTCGGCGCGAGGTACACGTATTCATCATTGCTGTCCAAACCCACGTTAAAGCCATATTTATCGGCAATCGCCTTAAGGTCAGCGTCTGAGCCGCGCAGCCAGCGCGCGGTATAACAGTCATAAGGTTCAAATACCATATCGACTGTGTATTCGTGCTCTAAACGGTGCGAGACGACTTCAAATTGCAACATGCCGACTGCGCCTAAAATTAGGTCATTGGATAAGAGTGGGCGAAAAAGTTGCGCCGCGCCTTCTTCAGCTAATTGTTTAAGACCAATCTGTAACTGCTTCATTTTAATCGGGTTTTTAATGCGCGCGCGGCGGAAAAACTCGGGCGCAAAGCTTGGAATGCCGGTGAATTTTAGCGCTTCGCCCTCGCTAAAGGTGTCGCCAACTTTAATCGTGCCGTGATTCGGAATGCCAATAATGTCGCCCGAATACGCTTCGTCCATCGTGGTGCGGTCTTGCGCCATAAAGGTAATGGCGTTGTTGACGGCCATCAATTTGCCTGTAGACACTTGCTTAATTTTCATGCCGCGCTCAAATCGGCCAGAACACACGCGCAAAAATGCAATACGGTCGCGATGTTTCGGATCCATATTGGCTTGAATTTTGAACACAAAACCTGAAAATTTTGGCTCATCTGGCGCGACTTCGCGGCTGGCTGTATTGCGTGCCAGCGGGGCAGGGGATAAGTCCACAACGGCGTCTAATAAGCTTTGTACGCCAAAGTTGTTAATGGCAGAGCCAAAATACACAGGTGTTTGTTTGCCATCCAAAAAACGCGCTGCGTCAAAAGTGTGTGATGCGCCGCGCACCAGCTCAATATCCACGCGCAATTGCGCGGCCACATGGCCGAGCAGCTCATCTAGGCGCGGATTATCAAGGCCTTTAATGACTTCTGACGTACCTTTTTCGGCGCGCGGATCGAAAAACGAAATGGTGTCGGTATATAAATTGTAAACGCCACGAAACGATTTGCCCATGCCAATCGGCCAAGTCATTGGCGCGCATTCCATGCCTAGCGTGGTTTCAATTTCGTCCAGCAACTCGATCGGCTCGCGGCTTTCGCGGTCTAGCTTGTTAATAAAGGTGATAATCGGCGTGTCGCGCATTCTACAAACATTGAGTAGTTTAATGGTTTGCGCTTCCACGCCATTCACCGCGTCAATCACCATAACGGCTGAATCGACCGCAGTTAATGTGCGATAAGTATCTTCAGAAAAGTCATCATGGCCAGGCGTATCCAGCAAGTTAATCATGTGCTCACGATATGGAAACTGCATGACCGATGAGGTAACTGAAATGCCGCGCTGCTTCTCAAGCTCCATCCAGTCCGATGTCGCATGGCGTGAAGCCTTGCGCCCACGCACCTCGCCCGCTACTTGAATAGCACCGCCAAACCATAACAGTTTTTCAGTGAGTGTCGTTTTACCCGCATCGGGGTGGGAGATAATGGCGAAAGTACGGCGGCGGGAGATTTCAGATTGTAGCGAGAGCATAGTGAGTTTGAAATTGAAAAACACTATTTTACCTTAAAACGCATCGAACCCATCGTTCCAAGAAGCTTAAAGTTATTTGAAAGCCAGTGGTTTTGTTCCTTTTCCGCACGGCGCCGGTTTTGGCTTTTAGCCTATTCGTATTTAGATTAAAGTTTGTTCTAACACTTTTGTTAAACCTTGCGACCCATCCAAAAATGGCTCGCGATATTGGCTGCAAGCTTGGCATTTTTGCCTATAAAAATTGTGGTCAGCCTTCAACTTTTCAATGGCTTGCACATAACTTTGCACGTTATCTGGCTCAGCCTCCACAATAGCATCCGTCAACACATCTAGCGCATTGCTTAAGCGCGACGTGATGACTGGCCGACCAAGCAAAATAGCCTCAATCGCCACCATCGGCAAGCCTTCACAAAAATCGCTGCGCGTTGGCACAATAACCACATGGCCTTGATTATAAACAGCCAATAAATCAGGCCGTTTTAATCTGCCGTGGATTATGACCCGACTGGTTAAATTACGTTTTTGGCATTCATTTTTAAGCTCTTCTTCTGCTGGCCCGCCGCCACAAATATGAAAAATGACCGCTTGTGATTCCATGGTTTCGGCCATGCTTAAAATATCGAAAACACCTTTGTTGCGCTCTATTCGGCCTGCAAATACAACATGAAAGGTTGTTGAGTCGTGCGCTGGCGGGGCAGGCGGATGTTCAAAATTTTGGCGATAAAACTGCGCGCGAAACTGAATATCAGAGCATTTAGGGTTATCGCTTATTTGATTAATTTGGCTTCTAATTTCTGGAGAGCAGCAAATTGTGGCATCAGCAATATGCTTTAAAAACCAAGCGCTTAACGCTAAAATTATTTTATCTTTTGCACTGGTTGGTTCAAAACCTTTTGGCCACAACGTGTTGTGAAATTGCGGAAAAATTTTGATGCCGAGCAGTTTAAGTGGTGCCAACATAAACCAATGCGTAACACCAGAAGTGAGATGCAAATAGCGCGGGCGATGTTTTAAGCATACGCCAATAATACGCAAGCCATAAAGGCATTGGGATAGGTGATACCCAAGCCCCCCTGCCCATATTTTTTTGGGAATATTTTGTGCAGTTAGGTTTAAAAAAGTATCCTGCTTTTTGTCTGCAAAAGTTGAGATAAATAATGCATTAAGCTGATTATTTTGACAAAAATCAAAGACTTGACTGCTAAAAGTGCGCGAGGTTTCGGTTAAAACGTCTTGTTGATTTTTCCATTTGCTAAACGCTTCAACAATATCGCCTGGGCCTTCAAAATAAATTAAATCATTTTTTTTTGTCATGGTTTATGGCTAATTGGTGAACAGTTTTTAGTATTTTCATCTCGTCAATATTATTTTACCTTAAACCCAACAAAATCCGCCATTCCTCACATCCGTCATTCCCGCGAACGCTGGAATCCATTTTGACCTGTCATTCTGAGCTAAGCGAAGAATCCAGTTCCCTCACCCTTTAAGGGAGAGTGCTAGGGAGAGGGTAAAATGGTGTAGTTTAAACCCTACTTTTTCTCCTCTGGGCGAGTCACTTTATTTTGCTTAGTCCTTGCATAAAGTAACTAAACAAAAAGACACTCCGCACCACGGCCTACGGCTTCACTGCGCTACTCATCAATCAAGGCGTCTGCGGAACTCGCCCAATCAAATTTTTGGGCTCAAACAGGCCTCGACGAAAACTCCTTGACTGATTGCATTGCTCGGCGTGGTGCAGGGGATGTCATTTAGTGCAAAGTAATTTTCGATCTAACATACGTTTTATACATTATGACTATCATTATTTTTTCAATCTAGCTCTTAAAGAGGAAAATAACGATGGCAAATAAAATTAAAAAAGCGTGTAAGAAAAAAAGTAAATTTTACCTGCAGCTGAAACATAGATTTGATAAGTTCATTAAAATTTGTAGCTTGCTGCAATTTATATTGAATCTAATAAGCAGTTATGAAGAATTGAAGCAATTACTTAACTACTTCTTTTAACTGCTCTAAAATCGCAGGATTATCCAGCGTAGAAATATCGCTTGTAATCTCTTCACCTTTTGCCAAGCTGCGTAAAAGCCTGCGCATAATCTTGCCGCTGCGGGTTTTGGGTAGGTTGTCGCCAAAGCGTATTTCATCTGGTTTTGCAATTGGGCCAATTTCTTTACCGACCCAGTTGCGTAAGTTTTCGACGATTTTTTTGGCTTCTTCGCCAGTTGGCCGCGCACCTTTTAACACCACATAAGCGACGACGGATTCGCCTTTAATATCGTGAGGTTTACCAACCACGGCCGCTTCGGCTACTAGCGGATTTGAGACAAGTGCTGACTCAATTTCCATGGTGCCTAGCCGGTGGCCTGATACATTTAGCACGTCATCAATGCGCCCCATAATGGTGAAATTGCCAGTTTTGGCATCCCGCACTGCGCCGTCACCTGCAAGGTAAGTTGTGCCGCCTAAGTCAGCAGGGTAGTAGCTTGCAACGTAGCGCTCATTATCGTTGTAAATAGTGCGAATCATACTTGGCCACGGTTTTTTAATCACCAATAGTCCGCCAGTGCCCCACGGTACGTCTTTACCTGTTTCATCCACCACATCAATTGCAATACCAGGGAAGGGCAGCGTGCAACTGCCAGGCACCAGCGCGGTTGCGCCTGGCAATGGCGTAATCACATGGCCACCCGTTTCGGTTTGCCAAAAGGTATCGACAACTGGACAGTTTGCGCCGCCAACATTGTGGTAATACCACATCCAAGCTTCAGGGTTAATCGGCTCGCCGACTGAACCTAAAATGCGCAAGCTAGATAAATTAGATGCTTTTGGATGCACTTCAGCAGTGGTTTCTGAGGCTTTGATGAGAGAGCGAATGGCGGTTGGCGCAGTGTAAAAAATGGTGACTTTATGTTTTTCTATCATCTGCCAAAAACGGCCTGCGTCAGGGTAAGTGGGGATGCCCTCAAAGATAATTTGTGTTGCGCCCATCGCAAGCGGGCCATAGGCGACGTAGGTATGGCCGGTAATCCAGCCCACATCTGCTGTGCACCAAAATACGTCATTATCTTTGATGTCAAATGTCCAGCGCATGGTGTTAAGCGCATGCAATAAATAGCCAGCGCTGCTGTGTTGTACACCTTTTGGCTTGCCTGTTGAGCCAGAAGTGTAGAGCAAGAAAAGAGGATGTTCTGCATTTACCATTACGGGTTCGCAAGTGTCAGTACAGCCTGCGATTAATTCGCTCCACCAAACGTCCTTGCTACTAAACGTGACGTCAGCACCTGTTTTTTTAAGCACAATTACTTTTTGAATGGCTTCACAGCCGCCCATCGCAATGGCTTCATCAACTGCAATTTTGAGTGGCAGGGTTTTGCCGCCGCGATATTGACCGTCGCTGGTAATAATTGCAGCAGCGCCTGCATCTAAAATACGTTCATGAATGCTTTTTGCAGAAAAGCCGCCAAAAACCACGCTATGAATCAGCCCCAGCCGCGCGCAGGCTTGCATAGCGACAACTGCCTCAATACCCATCGGTAAATAGATAATCACGCGGCTACCGAATGGTAAGTTGAGGCTTTTTAAGCCATTAGCAAACTGGCAAACTTTGTGATATAACTCTTGATAGCTAACGTGTTTTGTGCTGCCGTCATCTGCCTCAAAAATAATCGCGGTTTTGTTGGGGATTGTGGCTAAATGTTTATCGAGGCAATTAGCAGAAACGTTTAACTCACCGTCCTCAAACCATTTGTAAAACGGCGCTTTTTCTTCATTTAACGTTTTGGTGAATGGTTTGTGCCACTCTAAAAGTGCGCGCGCTAACGTTGCCCAAGTGCCCGCATAATCCGCATTAAACTCGGCGCAAATAGCGTTGTAAGCAGCCATGCCAGCAATGGTTGCTTGTTGTTTAAATGCTGCTGACGGCTCAAATACGCGATTTTCATGTAGGACGGATTCGATTGACATGCGACTTGCACTCCCAAACTACTTGTTAATATTTAATGTAAGATAGAATTGAATAGAAATAGAATTAAACTAATATTTAAAACTTTAACTTCTAATGTTACCTTAAATTTAGCATGCTGACACTTGAAAATTTGTTAACTCAAACCCACGCGAATGCTAGCTTCAGAGCGGGTATAGCGTATTTGTGCGATTGCAGTTTGTGGGCGAAGCATTTGCTGGCAAAAGATGCGAACTTGCTAGACGATTTGCTACAAAATCATGCAAAAATCTATTTAACTGTAGAAATGCAGCCATTTTTAGACGCCGCAATTATCATTGATGAGGCTTCACTTAAAAAAGCCTTAAGACAATTAAGGCAGCGCGTGTTGCTACGCACAATGTATCGCGATTTAAACGGTTTGGCAGACTTAAATGAGGTGATGCAAACCACCTCAACCTTGGCAGAAGTAACTTTAATAGCGGCCTTAAAATGCCACCACACTTGGCTGCAAGCTATATACGGCGAGCCTTGCAGCCTAGATGGCACACCGCAACACTTGATTATAGTGGGTATGGGCAAGTTAGGCGGGCGCGAGCTTAATGTGTCATCTGATATAGATCTGATTTTTGCCTTTGAGAGTGACGGCGCAACTGTTGCTGGTCATGACCAACAAACCATCTCTAACCAAGATTATTTTACCAAACTGGCAAAAAAACTAATTTCTGCCATGGATGAAACCACTGAAGACGGCTTTGTTTTTAGGGTAGATATGCGCTTGCGGCCATTTGGTGGCGAGGGCGTGTTAGTGTCAAATTTAAATGCCTTAGAAGAATATTATCAAAATAATGGCCGCGAATGGGAGCGTTACGCTTGGATAAAAGGCCGCGCGCTTCATACCAATAATCATATTGGTTTGCAGAGCAGGGTAGAGACGCTATTAAATCCATTTATTTTTAGAAAGTATCTCGATTTCGGCGCATTTGCATCGATGCGCGATTTAAAAATGCAGATTCAGCGCGATGTAAACAGCAAAGGTATGCAAGATAATATTAAGCTTGGCCGCGGCGGCATTCGCGAGATTGAATTTATTGCACAAGTGTTTCAGCTCATTCGCGGCGGGCAAGAAATTAGCTTGCAAATAAAACCCACACTAAGTGTATTAAACCTATTACAAAACAAGGGCTTATTGCCACAAAAAACGGTCAGCGAATTAACCGAAGCCTACATTTTTTTGCGTAATTGCGAACACCGGTTAATGTATGTTGATGATGCGCAAACGCACGAGTTACCAAAAACAAACGAGGCAAAAGCGCGAATCGCAAAATCGATGCATTTTGCCGATTGGACAGCATTTTTAACGCAATTAAATGTGCATAGAAAAAATACGCAGCAACATTTTGACGCCACTTTTAAAGTGGATGGTCAAGCAGAAAATGTCAATGAAACTGCTATTTGGCAAGGTTTAATCGATACAGAATCTGCCCTGCAAGCCTTATCTACTGCGGGATTTGGCGACGCTGCCCAAACCTTTGCGCGCTTGCAAATGTTGCGAAATAGTAGCCGTTATCAGCAATTGCCAGCGCTAAGTCGCCAGCGTTTTGATGCGTTAATGCCGCACACAATTGCCCAAGCCGCGCTGATGCCAAACCCAGATGTGACTTTGCTGCGCGTGACTGATGTATTTGAAAGTATTTGCCGCCGCGCCAGTTATTTGGCGCTGTTGGCCGAACATCCCCGGGCCATGCATTTATTGGTGAAATTGTGTAGTAGCAGCCCGTGGCTAACAAATTACCTAGCGCAGCACCCCATTTTGCTAGATGAGCTATTAGACACGCGCACTTTATACGCCGCGCCCAATTTCGCAGCCATGCGAGCAGAACTGTTACAACGCATGAGCGAATTTGCCGGCGATGTTGAGCGGCAAATGGACGCAATGCGCCATTTTAAGCATGCCAATGTGTTTCGATTGGCTGTGCAGGATATTAACGGCGAGTTAACACTAGAAGCGCTTTCTGATTATTTAAGTGCATTGGCCGATTTGATTTTAAGTGTTGCGCTAGAAATAATTTGGCCTAATGTGAAAGGCGCTCAAGGCGTAGCGCCGAAATTTGCCGTAATTGGCTACGGCAAACTGGGCAGCAAAGAGTTGGGCTACGCCTCAGATTTGGACATTATTTTTCTCTATGAAGAAGATGTAGCAGTAGCCGCTGAAAACTTAGCTGAAGTATTTGCGCGCTTTGCCCAGCGCATTAGTAGTTGGTTTAATACGCTCACGTCGGCAGGATTATTATACGAAACCGATTTGCAATTGCGCCCAGACGGCAATAGCGGCTTACTGGTGAGTAGCGTAAGCGCTTTCCGCGAATATCAACTAAAAAAAGCTTGGGTATGGGAGCATCAAGCGCTTACTCGCGCAAGGTTTGTTGCGGGCGATGCCAGCATTGGCGGGGCTTTTGAGGCGATTAGAATAGAAGTGCTAACGCAAAGCAGAGATGCTGAAAAACTCAAAACTGAAGTAATTGCTATGCGTGAGAAAATGCGGGCGGCGCAAGCTTTCGTGGCGGGCATGTTTGATATAAAACACAGCATTGGCGGCATTATTGATGTGGAATTTTTGGTTCAATATTTGGTGCTGGCGAATGCAAAAAAATACCCGCAACTGACTGATAATAAAGGTAATATAGCGCTATTAAAGCGGTTGGGAATGTTGCAAATTATAGATAATGATTTAGCTGAAAAAACTGCGGTTGCTTATAGAGAATATAGACTTATGCAACATGCATTTAAACTGCAAGGTGCAACGCAGATGCGAGTGAATTATTCGCAAGTGAACACGCACGCAAGCACCGTAAATGCTTTGTGGATGCAAGTGTTTGCAGATTAAATCGGTCACTTAAACCTTTAACCGTCAGTCTGAGCGCAGCGAAGAATCCAGCATTTAAAAGGCATGGAACTGGATTCTTCGCTACGCTCAGAATGACAGATTTTTTAAGTTTTTTGCGGCTCAGTAATTTTAGCTTCAACCAATCTTTGCAAGCGTTTTTGCTCTTGAAACTCCGCATTTTTAATTTCGCGCATTACACTTTGCATGTCAACTGCTTTTTTAGTTTCTGCAAATTGGCCTGTTAATACTGAGTCAACACTTAAATCGCCGCGCTCATACAGCGCCCAAATTTCTTTTGCGTATTGTGTTGTCAATAATTCGGGCGCAAATTGGCCAAAGTAATTCGCCAAGTTAGTCACATCGCGCACCAGCATGTCTTTGGCGTGGTTATTGCCTGCGGCGTCTACCGCTTGCGGTAAATCTATAACCACAGGGCCGTCAGAACCCACTAAAATATTAAACTCAGATAAATCGCCATGCACAATGCCTGCAACAAGCATTTTAACGACTTGGCTGATTAAAAACGCATGGTATTCGCGCGCGGTTTCGGCGCTTAATTCCACATCATTTAAACGTGGCGCGGCGTTGTCGTCAATGCCTGTGATTAGCTCCATCAGCAGCACACCTTCGTAAAAATTATACGGTGTAGGCACACGAACGCCAGCTGCAGCCAAGCGATACAGCGCATCTACCTCGGCGCTTTGCCAAGCCGCTTCTTGGCTCTCTCGCCCGTATTTGCTGCCTTTTTGCATGGCGCGCGCTTGACGGCTATTTTTGGTTTTGCGGCCTTCAGTGTAATCCACACTTTGCCTAAAGCTGCGTTTATTCGCCTCTTTATATACTTTGGCGCAGCGCACGTCATCGCCGCAAGTCACCACAAACACCATCGCCTCTTTACCGCTCATCAATTGGCGCGTCACATCATCGATGAATCCATCTTCAAGCAGCGGTTGTAATCTATGCGGGATTTTCATGCTTTGCCGTTTCGTTATTTGATAAATATTTTAGCCATAAAAAGCCAATAACGCCAGCGCTGAGAGAAGCCAGCAAAATGGCGGTTTTAGAAGCGTTAATGACAGTAATATTTTCTGAAAAAGCCAAGTTGGTAATAAAAATAGACATGGTAAAGCCAATGCCACCAAGAATGCCTGCGCCAAAAATATGGCGCCAATTTAAACCAGGTGGCAGTCGACATAAGCCGCTGGCAACCGCTATAAAACATAGCAAAGTTACTCCTAGTGGCTTGCCGATTAGTAGGCCAGCCATAATGCCCATGCTGTTAGCACTGATTAAATTTTGCATCCAATCGGCACTAATAACAACACTGGTATTGGCCAAAGCAAAAATGGGCAAAATAACAAAGGCGACGGATTTATGCAAAATATGTTCTAGCCGATGTGAAGGCGATTCTGCGTCATTATTTTTGGTGGAGTAGGGGATTGCAAAAGCCAGCATTACGCCCGCCACAGTGGCATGTACGCCTGATTTAAGCATCAAATACCACATTAAAGCACCACCAAGTAAATAGGGCACTAGGGCAATAATACGAAAAAAACGATTCATCATAATCAACAGCAAAAACACGCTTAACGCGCCCGCCAGATACCAAATTGAAAATTGCGCGGTGTAAAAAATCGCGATAATGAGGATTGCGCTTAAATCATCTATCACCGCAAAAGCCACAATAAATACTTTAAGTGATGATGGAATGCGGCCACCAAGAATCGCCAAAACGCCCAGCGCAAAGGCAATATCTGTCGCCATAGGGATGCCAATACCCGCTTGCGTAGGCGTGCCCGCGTTGAGTGAAAAGTGAATCAAAGCAGGCGTCACAATGCCGCCAAAAGCCGCAAAAATAGGCAGCAGAGCATTTTTAAAGTCAGAAAGCTCGCCGCTGTAAATCTCGCGCTCCAGCTCTAGCCCAATCAGTAAAAAGAAAATAGCCATCAGCGCATCGTTTATCCAATGCGCTAGGCTAAGACCACCGATATTAAGCTGCCAAACATTTAAGTATTGGCTACCAAATGCAGAATTGGTCATTACAAGTGAAAACAGGGTGCAGATAATCAGCAGAATGCCGCTCGATTTTTCTGAATCGAAAAACTGTTGAAACGTTGTTGAAACTGGTTGCTGAAGAAAGCTCATGGTCTTTTAAAATCAGCGCCAAACCTTGCCGTAAGCGGCGAGTAGTTGTTGGTGCATTTTGCAGTTTTCCATATTTACGCCTAAATTGTCTAGGCTCAAGTATTGTTCTTTGTGGCTGATTAATTTGTGTGCTTGTTGCATGGTTTCAGCACCGTACATCAGTTGCAAATTCGCCTCAAAAGCCACGCTGCTGTTCATTTCTTCGTTTAATTGCACCATGTTTGAGATGCAGCGATAAAGGCTGGCGCGCGCGGCGGGTAGCTCGTTGAATTGTGCAATCCAAGCACAACCGTCTAAAATATCGTCAGTTGCGTCGCAGGCAAGCGCAGCAAGGGTTTTAAGCTCGCCGACGCGCAAATCGACCCATACCGTGTTGGCGTCGGCACACAGGCCGATGAGCATGGTGACAGGCAAATCGTCAGCAATATCCAAATCGAGTAGCACTTTTAATAGTTCAGCAGATTCTTTTTTGCTTAAATCTTGTAATTTCAAAGCATAAGGACGCACCAAATTACCTACGGTATTATTTGCCCATTCCAGTTCTTCCACGGGGTAAATTTCACTCATGCCTGGCACAAAAATGCGGCAGGCGTACACGCCTAAATGTGTAAAATCCGCAATATACATATCATGGCCGCTGGCGTGGATGGTGTTGACGCAAAAGTTGTAATCTTCCTGTGTGGTGCTGCCAAAATTCCAGTCTGCAAACGCATAATCAGGCGTGTTACGCAAAAAATCCCAGCTAATCACGCCGCTAGAGTCGACAAAATGAATTTCTAAATTCTGAGAATCGGCAATTTCATCCATATCAAAACCAGGCGCTGCAAAGCCTTTTAGGTTGTCGATTGCGCGTCCTTGCAGTAACTCAGTCAACGCGCGTTCAAGCGCTACTTCAAGGCGCGGATGCGCGCCGAAGCTGGCGAAACAGCCTTGATCCTCTGGGTGCAGCAGTGTGACGCACATGACAGGATATTGGCCGCCCAGCGAGGCATCTTTTACCAAAATGCCATAACCCGCATCGCGCAAGCCTTTAATTCCCGCGGCGATTTTTGGGAAGCGGTTGATGACCGCCTCTGGCACGTCTGGCAAGCAAAGTCCTTCACGGATGATTTTATATTTGATGTCGCGCTCAAAAATTTCTGCCAGCGCTTGCGTGCGCGCTTCCATCAGCGTATTGCCTGCGCTCATGCCGTTGCTAACATACAGATTGCCGATTAAATTGACAGGAAAATACACAACCTGATTATCTTTTAGACGCGTGTAAGGAATCGCGCAAATGCCGCGCTCTGCATTGCCAGAATTTAAGTCAATCAATTGACTGGCAAGCACCGTGCCTTCTGGGTTGTAGAAGGCTTGTAATTCTGGCGTTAATAGCGCTTTTGGCCATTTTTTGCCACTTACTTTAAACCATTTTTCTTGCGGATAATGCACAAAATCTTGATTGGCGATTGTTTCGCCTAAATAAAAATGTGTCCAAAAATAATTGGTGCTTAAGCGTTCAAAATATTCTCCCAACGCACTTGCGCGGGCGGCTAGCTGACTGGCGCCTTTGCCATTAGTAAAAAGCCTTGTGCAATCGCGATCAATCACGTGCACCGACCAAATGCCTTCGATTTCATTTAACCATGATTGCTCAACAGTATGAATATTAAGCACCAATAATTTGGCTTGCAAGGTGGCGATGGATGACTCGAGCGAGGCGTCTTTGCTCAGAATAAACGTTTCAGTCATGATTAAAGCTTAAGGTTATAAAGCTAATAGAATATCATGCTACTTAAAATTGTTTTAATGTCAAAAAAGATAAAGTCATTTATACGCGAGGGATAAAATTATAGCTTTACATTAACTGTATAACGATGATAAATAAAGGTTAACACATGGATTTTTACTGGATATACAACATACCAAATTGGCAGTTTTTTTTGCTTTGTATGGCTTTTTTTGTGAGCTTTTCATTGCTTGGCGCCTTTATTTTCAGGCAGTTTTTTGAAAAGTGGATGGATTTAGATGCTATCAATAATGATGTGGTTGGCAATTTTTTGGCGGTTAGTGGTTTATTTTATGGTATTACCTTGGGCTTAATTTCAGTCGGCACATTTGATAATTTTCAGCAAGCAGAAACCAGTATTTCACAAGAAGCTAGTGCGCTCAATAGTTTGTATCGCGCAGTTAATCTACTTGAAAAAAACGATAAAAATGCAATAAAAATTGCGCTTAAAGATTATGCGTCATACATGGTGGGCGAGGGTTGGTCTGAGCAGCAAAAACTGCTGTTACCAAAAGGCACCAGCAAAATTGCCAATCGTGTTGAAACAATTTTGGGTGCTTATGTCATTGATTCTGAAAAAGATAAAATTGTTTTTGCCGAGGTGTTAACGCAAAATAGCAAACTAAGCGAAAAAGCCGCGAGCATATCAACCTTGTGCAACAAGGCTTGCCAGCCGCTGTGTGGCTGGTGCTGTTTGTGGGCGCATTTATTGTGATTGGGCTGACATGGTTATTGGTTATTGATAACAAAAAATTAGATATTGTTGTGAATGTGTTGTGCGGTATTTTATTAGGCTCGCTAATCTTTTTAATCGCCGCAATGGATAAACCATTTCGGGGTGAATTTAGTGTGAGCTCTGAGCCGTTTCAGTTGTTGATTGACGGAGTAATGAAACATTAACTTTTACAATGCTTAATGCCGTTTACCTTGCCAAGTACCGCCATAACGATAGCTTGGCAATAATTTAGCGATTTTAATACAGGCGGCGCATATAAAAATCCATTCTTTACCCACGCTAATTTGTACGCGATAAAGTGTTGTATTAGTTAATTGACACGTTGCGCAGGTTTTTATCTTCACCAAAGTTTTCTATTTTTTTGATTAAGTTTTACGATTTATTTTTACATTTAAAAATTGTAAATTAATACAGCAGGTTTGTGTTCTATTTTGGCTAAATCTATTGTTTGAAACGCATCATTTTCTTCATCAAAATCAATGTTATATAAAAATAGTTAAGATGTCTTGTTAAGTTTAGGGCTAAGTGTTTTGCCTTTTTTGAAACTAAACTCTTTTTTTGTTAGGATCGTTAATATCAAGCAGGTTGTTCGTTCAAATAATTGATCAATTTTGAACATTTCGGCTTATCAAAGTGCGCTGCGTGTAGTTGAATAGTTTGACCAGCCATGTCATTTAATATTCAGAAAGTGTTGCTAAAATTATAAAAGCTAAGCATGATGATGCAAAGGCAAATTTTATAAAATTAGGGAAATAACAGATGAAACAAATGGAGTCAACACCACTTTGGGTTCGCTTGGCATGGGATGCAATACCAACACGCAAAATGGCCATGGGAATGATTGTATTTTGTATTATTTTTACGTTGTATTGTGTGCCATGGGTAAATTATAGCGCCAACCCATTGGTTAAGAAATTATTTTTAATTGATGATTGGTGGTGGTCTGCGCCGATGATTCCGCTTATTATTTGGTACTGGGTTTCATTAAAATGGGTAGATAACAACCATGGATGGGAATCATGAGCTCAATTATCAGCCCATTGAGATTAGCTTAAAAATTAACCTTACAGTCCCCAGCGCAACCCCGCCGTGTGAACTGGTGCATCCCAATGTTGTTTTATTTCATCGTCAAGCATGCATAAAGTAATCGATGCACCTGCCATGTCGAGCGCGGTAACATAGTTGCCAACTAGCGACCGTACGATGTTGACGTCCTTACTTTTAAAAAGCTTAGCGGCGATGTTGTAGATTAAATAAAGCTCCATTAATGGCGTGCCTCCAAAGCCATTAATCAGTAATAAAGCTTCTGTTTGGCTATTAATGCTTCTTAAATTAAAGTCAGACAATATTGCCTCAACCATTTCTTCCACAAGCTCGTCAGCAGAGCGCAAAGTGATTCGTCTGCGCCCTGGCTCACCATGAATGCCTACGCCCATTTCAATATCATTTTCGGATAAATCAAAAGTAGGGCGACCTGCGGCGGGCACGGTACAACTAGTTAATGCCGCGCCAATGCTGGCTGTACGGGCATTTACTTTATCACCAAGCGCTTTGCACGCTTGCAAACTGGCGCCGGTTTCGGCCAAGCTGCCGACGCATTTTTCGACAATGACTGTGCCAGCCACGCCGCGGCGGCCAGTCGTGTAGGTGCTATTAATGACTGCACAATCGTCTGTAACTAATACCTTAGCGTTTTCAAAAGGCAGCATTTCGGCTGCCATTTCAAAATTCATCACGTCGCCTGCATAATTTTTAACGATAAATAAGATACCTTTGTCAGCCTGTACGGCCTGTGCCGCAGCCAGCATTTGGTCGGGTGATGGCGAAGTAAAAACATGGCCTGGGCAGGCCGCATCAAGCATGCCATAACCTATATAGCCGGCGTGCAGCGGCTCATGACCAGAGCCGCCGCCAGAGATGATGGCGACTTTGTTGTGCGCTTTAAGCTTGCGCGTTAAATAATTAGGATCTAAATGTAAACTCACTAAATCGGCATGCGCAGCGGCAAATCCAGCAAGGCTTTCGGCTAACATATCATCGACTTTGTTAATGAATTTCTTCACAATATATATCCTACGTCAATTTGTCATCCTCGCGAAAGCGGGGATTCATGTTGACTTTAAAACCTTAAAATGGATTCCCGCTTTCGCGGGAATGACGGTATCAAATTTTTCTTAATTATTTTTTTAAAATCAAATCGCACACCACATGAATAATCACTTGGCAACTTTTTGCGCCAGGATCTAAATGGCCAATTGCGCGCTCGCCAAGTCCTGCCGCACGGCCTTTGGTGGCGATTAAATCGCGCGTGTAGGCTAAACCTTCGTCGGCAGCATTTTTAACTTCACGGCAAATGTCGGCAGCCGTTTTGCCATGCGCCGCGGCAATTGTAAACGTGGTAGAAACAGGCACCAGCACATCTAACATGGTTTTTTCGCCTACATTGGCTTTGCCGCGCATCATCATCGTTTGTACGCCGTAAGCAAACGCAGCCGCAGTTTCTAAGTTAGCGTTGAGGTCAGTCATTTTGGGGTGATTTTCTTTGTTAAATTTGGCCATGCCCATAAAAAAGCTGGCGAATAACGGCCCAGAAGCGCCGCCAATACTGCTGAGTAGCTTACTGCCGATTTGCGATAACACTTCATCTGGCGGCAAGGGCAGCAGCGTGTTGTACATGCTTGCAACAGCCTCAGAGCCGCGTTTAATATTGGTGTAATGGTCGCCATCACCAATCGCGCGGTCGAGTGATTCGATGTCTTTTTCGTGCGCCACAATTGCCGCGTGTACAGCAAGCGTAGCCGATAAAATAAATGCAGTTTTCATAAATTGAGGCTTTAAAATGACGGGTTTGAATTTAGGTTTTAAATTTATGTTTTGAAATATAGGTTTTAAATCGTTGGACTTTGCAATTACATAGCAAAATTAGATAGCGAAATAGTATATGATTTTAAGGTGCAAGCAACAAAAAGTTAAATAAATGATACCGTATCAAGTGCCAAATCAACGCAACATTAAGTGTCAAGATTCTCGTTTACATGGCATACATTCAGGCGCCGAGTTATTTTTGGTAGAAGGCAATTCTGCCGCAGAGGCGCTAAGAAATTTGCGCAATCAGCAGCTGCAAGCGGTGCTGCCCATGCAAGGCAAGCCGATGAACGCGTATAAATCTAGCTTAGCAAAAATACGCGCTAATCAATGGTTTAAAGCGCTAATTGACGCTATTGGCGCGGGTGTGGGCGATGATTTTGATGTGCAAAAGTGCCGCTACAGCCGCGTTATTTTGCTGATGGATCCTGACGCAGATGGCATTCACTGCAGCGCGTTAATGTTGCTTTTCTTTCATCGGTTTATGCCACTTTTGTTGCAAAAAAATTTAATTGAAATGGCGCGCCCGCCTGTTGGCGAGGTGTCGAATAACACAACTAAAATAACGCAGTACGCATATACTGATGCACAATTTATGGCATTAATTACAGCGCATAAAAATCAATTAAATCAATCAATTAGCACGCTTAAATATCGCGGCTTAGCAGGCATTAACGCAAGCAAGTTAGACGAATTTTGTATTAACCCGCACACGCGCAAAACCAGTGTAATGGGCCTAAAAGATGCAGAAGTTGCCTTGGAAATATTTGGAGGACGTTAAATAGACGTTAAATAATCACTGATAAATGTAATGAAGTGGACTTTTTATTGACTAAGCATTTAGTATTCTAAATTTTAAGGATTTACCATGAAAAAATTACTACTCGCCGTCATATTTGCTATTTGTGCAATCACTTTACCTGTGCTGGCAGCCGACCAAGTCGCCGAGGTTTCCGTCGCAAATGTACAAGTAATGGTCAGCGCGAAGCCGGCAAAAGCGGTGCTTGTTGATGCCAATAATGAGCAAGCGCGCACAGAGGCAGGCATGGTGCCAGGTGCGATTAAGTTATCTTCATACAATCAGTATAATTTGGCAGAGTTGCCGACGGACAAAAATACCACCTTAGTTTTTTATTGCTATAACAGTTATTGTCAAGCCTCGCACATGGCCGCTGCACGGGCTTTGCAAGCGGGTTATACCGATGTGCGAGTGATGAAAGCGGGCATCGTTGGCTGGAACGCCGCCAACAAAAAAGCCAGCTAATTGCGCTATTTGGATGAAATGCTATTTTCAAATAAACGCGACTTAACGTTTGAGAATGGTTTTTAATTATTTTGGTTAAGTCGCATTTATAAACCTCATTACGCCCAAATATATTAGATTAAAAATGTTCGGGCAGCCGTATTTACAACAAATTTAGCCACCAATAACTTTTTGTAAAAGTTAATATGGTAAATTAGTATGGTTGTTATTAAACAAAGGATAATTTATGGCCAATCTTAATCAATACCGCGTTAATTCTAAAAAATTCTCGTTAAACGACTTTGATACCAATGATAAAGCTGAGCGCTCGGGTGATAAAGCCAAAGACGCGTTGCAACTAGAAAAAATCACGCAAGAAATCAATGTGTTGCAAGATATTTTGTATGCGCAAAGCAAGCACAAAGTGCTGCTGGTGCTGCAAGGCATGGACGCTAGCGGCAAGGATGGCACGGTGCGTCAAGTATTTAGTGCCTGCGATCCTCTAGGCATAAGGTTAGCCAATTTTAGAGGCCCAACTGAAGAAGAACTAGCGCGCGATTACTTGTGGCGCGCACACCAACAAGTGCCGCAAAAAGGCGAAATTGCCGTGTTTAATCGCAGCCATTACGAAGATGTATTAATTGTCAAAGTACACGATTGGATTGATGACGCGGAATGCAAACGCCGTTATGCGCAAATTAACGATTTTGAGCGCATGTTGACAGAAACTGGCACCATTATCATTAAATGCTATTTACATATCTCTAAAGCCGAGCAAAAAATACGGCTACAAGATAGGCTGGACGACCCAACTAAAACCTGGAAATTTAACCCGAATGATTTAAAAGAGCGCGATTTGTGGAGCAAGTATATAGTGGCTTACGAAACCGTCATGAAGGCTACCAGCACCAAGTTTGCACCTTGGTACATTGTGCCAGCGGACTCTAAAACCAATCGTAACTTACTGATTAGTAGCCTATTACTGAATACGTTAAAACAACTCAACTTAAAGCACCCGCCTGTTCCGCCAGAATATAAAACCATTAAAATTGCAAATTAACAAAGCTACCCAAATTCTGTCCTAAACAAAACCATCATACATCACTACGATTTTACTTTTCTTCGCACGATTACAACTCTCTTCTTGCCGATCGAGTAGCGAGTGTTCTTGGCTGTTGCGCAGTTGACTTTGCAAATAATGTACAGTGATTGTTTTTATTGAATAACCTTGTTAGCCATGCTGTTTAAAGCGTTAAACACAAGTTGATGAGATTGCAATTGTGAAAATAAAAAAGCCCTACATTTTTGCAGTGCTTTTTTATTTGGCGCTTTTAAAACTGCGCCAAAAGAAATCTGGCTCCTTGTAATGGTCTAATAAACTGCAACACTTAGTTAGAGACATTTTGTTGCCTAGCTTCATATTCTACAGGCGAAATATAACCCAATGTTGAATGCCGTCGTTTTTGGTTATAAAACGATTCAATGTAGTCCGCAATATCTGCCATGCTTTCAGCCCTCGTTTTGTATTGTTTATAGTTTACCCTTTCTGATTTTAAACTTCTAAAAAAGCGTTCAGTCACTGCGTTATCTAAGCAATTACCACGTCGACTCATGCTGGCGGTGATGTTGTGTTTAGTTAATGCTTCTCGAAATGCATCACTACTGTATTGCACGCCC
>JACMNB010000064.1 GCA_014378845.1 Methylotenera sp.
AAATGACAAATACGATTTCCGCTTTACGCCCGATTTTGGTAATGGCAATACGCAAATAATTGATGCCTATATTGATGCCCGATTAAGCCCATCATTCAAAATTCGTGCTGGTAAATACAAGCCATTTGTGGGCTTAGAGCGCTTGCAAGGTGCGAGTGATATTAAATTTGTAGAACGCAGCTATGTGACCAATGCTATTTTGCCGAATCGCGATGTAGGCATTTCAGTTTATGGTGATGTATTAAGCGACAAATTAAACTACGCGCTTGGCATTAATAACGGGGTGGTGGATGGCGGCAATATCAGTTCTGGCACAGAGTTTGATGGAAATAGAGAGCTTACTGCAAGGTTGTTTGCCAGCCCGTTTAAAGATGATGCCAACGCTTTATCTGGCTTAGGGTTTGGTATTGCAGGTACGGTTACCAATAACGATGGTGAGCGAAACTTAGATTTCACCAACACATCGGCAGCAGATGCTACTAGAAACGGCCTACCTAGCTATTTAACCGAGGGTCAGCAACCGTTCTTTAGATATGGTAGTGCGTCAGTCGCAGATGGCAAGCGTATACGCTTTACGCCGCAAGCCAACTATTATTACGGTCCATTTGGTTTGTTGGCCGAGTATGCGCGGGTTAGCCAAGACCTTAGTTTATTAACTAGCACCACTGGTAATGCGCCCACTGTATTGGTAGCAGGGTCAACCAAAAAACTCAGTCACGAGGCGTGGCAAATTGCGGCTACCTATTTAATTACGGGCGAAGATTCTTCATTTAAAGGCGTTAAGCCAAAACAAGACTTTGATATTGATAAAGGTGGCTGGGGTGCATGGGAATTAGTTGCGCGATACAGCGAGCTAAACTTAGACGAAGATACCTTTAAAAATAAAGCGGGCAATTCGTTCTCAACTGACACCTACGCCAACCTATCGGAAAGTGCGCAATCGGCTAAGACTTGGACTGCAGGCGTGAATTGGTACTTAAATCAAAATGCAAAAGTACAACTGAATTACGCACACACAAAATTTGATGGTGGGGCGGGCGTTGGTATTACGGCGATTAATGCGGCAGGTAGCAACGTACGCGATCGTGAAAGTGAAAATGCACTGCTAGCGCGTTTTCAGATTGCTTACTAAAAATGGCTGAATTGAAGACGCTAGATATGAAAAAATCAGATTTGAAGGAAATAAAAATGACTTGTTGCCGCTAAAAACTATTAAAAAAATTAAACACAATTTAACGCATTTAAGGATTAAACATGAAGAAATCATTATTAACCATCGCTTTGATGGCGTTGACAACTGGCCTTGTAGCACCTATTACGGCATTAGCCAAAGAAGTGACCTTGCTCAACGTATCTTACGACCCAACGCGTGAATTATATGTGGATTACAACGCAGCATTTAGCAAATATTGGCAAGCCAAAACGGGTGATACGGTTAAAGTAAACCAATCGCATGGCGGCTCCGGCAAACAAGCGCGCGCCGTAATTGATGGCTTGCAAGCAGATGTAGCAACGCTGGCGTTGGCATATGATATTGATCAGTTGTCAGAAAAAGCTAATCTAATTCCTAAAAACTGGCAAACGCATCTGCCAAATAACAGCACGCCTTATACGTCCACCATTGTTTTTTTGGTCCGCAAAGGCAACCCTAAGCACCTTAACACTTGGGATGATTTGGTTAAACCCGGCATAGGCATTGTGCCGGCTAACCCAAAAACATCTGGCGGCGCACGTTGGACATATCTTGCAGCGTATGGTCAAGCGCTTAAGGCGCCAGGCGGCAGTGATGCAAAGGCTAAAGAATACATTACTAAGTTTTATAAAAATGCAGCGGTATTAGATTCTGGTGCACGTGGCGCGACGACTACATTTGTAGAGCGTGGCATTGGTGATGTGCTGGTGGGCTGGGAAAACGAAGCCTATTTAGCTTTAAAAGAAGGCGCTGGAAAGTTTGAAGTAGTGGTGCCGCCAGTGTCTATTTTGGCAGAGCCGCCTGTGACGGTTGTCGATAAATTTGCGAAGAAACATGGCACTGAAAAAGTGGCAGAGGCTTATCTTAATTACCTTTACAGCGATGAAGGCCAAGAAATTATCGCGAAAAACTTTTACCGCCCACGTAACGCAGCGGTGTTAAAAAAGCATGAAAGCCAGTATGCCAAAGTCGATTTATTTACCATTGATGATGTGTTTGGCGGTTGGACAAAAGCGCAGAAAACACATTTCTCAGACGGTGGCGTTTTTGACCAGATTTATTTGAAGTGAGTGAGCAATATGCGAGTCATTCAATATATAAGTAATACCAATTTATTGGGCTTAACGCCCAACCATATTAAAGGAGAAACCGTTATGGCATTAATCGCAGTGAATGTGCGTAATCAATTACGCGGCAGAATTAAAGCAATCGTTTGGGGCGATGTTGTCTCAGAAGTAGAAGTTGAAACCTCATCTGGCATCGTGACATCGGTCATTACCACGCGATCAATCAAAGAACTGGCATTGCATATTGGTTCTGAAGTATTGGCGCTGGTAAAAGCGACGGATGTTTCTATTGCAAAATTATAGCGCAAAACTTTAACGAGATAAAAAATGCGGCAGACCTAATACGTTTGCCATTAGCAACATAAGTCTGCCGCAAAATAGAAAGTTTTGATGAAAAAAAGTGTAAAAACAAACAACATATTACCAGGCTTTAACTTATCCCTCGGCTATACGCTGTTATACCTAAGCTTGATTGTGCTGATTCCTTTATCGGCAGCATTTATTAAAACTACCGAGTTAAGTTTGCATGAGTTTTGGGCTGTGGTGAGTGCGCCTAGAGTGGTCGCATCGTATAAATTAACCTTTGGCGCATCGCTAATAGGCGCATTAATTAATGCAGTATTTGGCTTGATTACCGCATGGGTGCTAGTGCGCTACACATTTCCTGGTAAAAAAATAATTGATGCGCTGGTCGATTTGCCTTTTGCATTACCCACCGCTGTGGCAGGTATTGCGCTAACTGCGGTGTACGCCAGCAATGGCTGGATTGGCAGTTTTTTAGAATCATACGGCATCAAAGTAGCCTTTACGCCACTTGGCATTATCGTCGCACTCACATTTATTGGTTTGCCATTTGTGGTGCGCACCGTGCAACCCGTGTTGCAAGATTTAGAAGCAGAAACTGAAGAAGCCGCAGCCAGTTTGGGGGCAAATCGTTGGCAAACTTTTGTAAAAATTATATTACCAGCCATTTGGCCAGCCTTATTAACAGGTTTTGCGTTGGCTTTTGCACGCGCAATTGGTGAATATGGGTCGGTGATTTTTATTGCGGGCAACGTACCGATGGTCTCAGAAATTACGCCGCTGATTATTATTACCAAGCTAGAGCAATATGAATACGCTAGTGCCACGGCAATTGCGGTAGTGATGTTGGTGATATCATTTTTACTGCTGTTTGCGATTAACGGTTTGCAGTGGTGGGTAAGTCGCAGAGCAACTATTTCGCGGTAATTTTTTTACGATAAATTTTTAATCTTATAACTGAATAAATAATAACTAGGTAAAAAATAGGAACAATTCATGTCAATAAGTCCATCTATTACTACGGCAATACCGTCATCACAATATAGTAATTATCAAGCCAAGGTCGCTCGTAGCCGCGCCACATCAGAACCATTTTTAATACGCTGGTTACTGATTGCTACGGTATTGGGGTTTTTAAGTTTATTTTTAATTGTCCCATTAGCCGCAGTATTTACTGAGGCTCTTCGTAAAGGTTTTGCTGTGTATTTAGCAGCAATTACAGAGCCAGATGCGCTGTCATCCATCAAGCTGACCTTTATTGCAGCGCTAATTGCAGTGCCGCTTAATTTGGTTTTTGGCATAGCCGCTGCTTGGGCAATTGCAAAATTTGATTTTAGAGGTAAAAGCATATTAATTACTTTAATCGATTTACCGTTTGCTGTTTCCCCAGTGATTGCAGGTTTAATTTATGTGTTGATTTTTGGCCTGCAAGGCTGGTTTGGTTCAACTTTATTGGATAACGATATTAAAGTGATATTTGCCATTCCAGGCATTGTATTAGCCAGCGTTTTTGTCACTTTTCCGTTTGTCGCGCGCGAACTCATTCCATTGATGCAAGCACAAGGCAAAGATGAGGAAGAAGCAGGCTTGGTGCTTGGTGCGACTGGCTGGCAGATTTTGTGGCGCATTACCTTGCCCAATGTGAAGTGGGGTTTGTTGTATGGTGTAATTTTAACCAATGCACGTGCCATGGGCGAGTTTGGCGCGGTTTCTGTAGTATCTGGTCACATTCGCGGTTTAACCAATACGTTGCCACTGCATGTAGAAATTTTATACAACGAGTACAACTATGCCGCAGCGTTTGCAGTGGCGTCTTTATTGGCTTTGCTAGCACTACTTACCTTGGTTCTGAAAAGCTTTGTAGAATGGAAAGCAGCGCGCGATGCACGCCTTAACGAGCTGGCGTAATGAACAAACTTAATCAACTGGCATCTTTAAAATTAAGCTGGGCAACTATTTTGGGAGCGTGAAAATGAGTATAGAAATACGCAATATAAGAAAAAACTTTGGCAGTTTTAGTGCGCTAAATGATGTAAGTTTAGATGTGCCAAGTGGCGAACTTGTCGCCTTGTTAGGCCCATCTGGCTGTGGAAAAACTACCTTGCTGCGCATCATCGCTGGCCTAGAAACGCCAGATTCTGGCAGCATTCATTTTCATGGTAATGACGCCACAGCGCGCCAAGTGCGCGAGCGCGAAGTCGGTTTTGTGTTTCAGCATTACGCATTATTTCGCCACATGACCGTATTTGAAAATGTGGCTTTTGGTTTACGCGTGCGCCCAAAAAAAACACGGCCAACCGATACCGAAATTAAACGCCGTGTACATGAGCTATTAAATTTGGTACAACTGGATTGGCTAGCCGACCGCTATCCACCGCAATTATCGGGCGGGCAACGACAACGTATTGCCTTGGCGCGCGCGCTGGCGGTAGAGCCAAAGGTGTTGCTGCTGGATGAGCCTTTTGGCGCGCTCGATGCAAAAGTGCGTAAAGAACTACGCCGTTGGTTACGCCGCTTACATGATGAGCTGCATATTACCAGTATTTTTGTCACGCACGATCAAGAAGAAGCGCTGGAAGTAGCTGACAGAATAGTGGTAATTAACAAAGGCAATATTGAGCAAATTGGCAGTCCGCAGGCAGTTTATGATCACCCTGTTTCACCGTTTGTGTATCAATTTCTAGGTAATGTGAATCAGTTTAATGGGCATATTCACGAGGGCGAAGCAAAAATTGATGGCATTGACATAAAGCTTAATGATCATCATGCAACACAAAATAGTGCCGCTTTAGCTTATGTGCGACCGCATGATATTGAGGTTCATAAAGAGCGTAATGGTGAGCAATCGTTTGAAGCGCATGTTAGTTATATTCATGCGATTGGCCCACTGGTAAGGTTGGAGTTGCAACGCCTAAGCAGTGGTCTTGAGTCTTTAGAAGCCGAACCTATTCAAGCAGAGCTGACGCAAGAGCGTTTTCGTGAGCTCAACATTCAACAGGGTGAGCGGGTGTTTGTAACGCCACGCAATGTTAAAGTGTTTCTATCCTAAACTTAACTTAAAGGCAGTCAGTTAGTTTCTAGCCTGCTGCTGTTACTAATCAATACTAACTTTTTTAAACTCTGCATCTTGCCAATCCATCAATCGGCCGTAACGCATTTTTATGCGCCAGTATTCTCCGCCTGTTGTGCGCACTTTAGTTGCGCATAAATTCACAAATACTTTTTCCAGTCGTACACATTCTTCTAAGCTTATACCTCGTCGAGCGGCAAAAAAGTCATGCCTTCCGCCATGCAATACACATGCCTAAAATCGTAATGGTCAGTAATCGAAAGACGGATGTAATCAATCTTGCGGCTGAATTGGTCGATAAGTTTAGGCGTGCTGTGTGCGTTGTTGGCTAGTGTGTTCATAAGTAGAATCATGCAATAAAAACGTGGTCTTTTGATAAGTTTTAATGGTTTTCTGGCTTCAAATGGCGCGCAATAAGGTATATGATGCTGATGGATATTTTAGAGCTGTTTTTTGGTGTTAGGTTTGTTTGGAGATGTTTGTGACAAGCGCATTATCACCCCAAGAATTAACAAGAATAGATGTACATATTGCGACGCACAAGGCCATGCCAGGTGCGTTGCTGCCTTTGCTGCACGCCATTCAGGACGATTTTGGTTGGGTTTCGGAAGAATGCTATTTGCCGATTTCTAAAGCGCTTGCTTTGTCTGTGGCCGAAGTGCACGGAGTAGTCACGTTTTATCACCATTTTCATACGCATCCAGTTGGCAAGCATATTTTGCAAGTTTGCCGCGCGGAAAGCTGCCAAGCGATGGGCAGTCAAAAGCTGGAAAAAGACATTAAGACTGCTCTTGGCATTGATTACCACGAAACCACCAAAGACGGAGCGGTGACGCTATTGCCCGTGTATTGCTTGGGCAATTGCGCGTGTTCGCCCGCGGTGATGCTGGATGATGAGGTGTATGGCCGTATGACAGCAGAAAAAGTGGCAGACATTGTGGCAGAAGCGAGGGCAGTTTAATGGCGATAAAAGTCTATGTTCCCCGCGATTCCAGCGCTTTGTCATTAGGCGCAGACCGCACTGCTAAAGCGATTCAAGCCGAAGCAGCAAAACGCGGCATTGAAATAGAATTAATTAGAAACGGCTCGCGTGGTTTGTTTTGGTTGGAGCCATTTGTAGAAGTGGCGACAGACAAGGGTCGCGTGGCATTCGCGCCAGTGCAGCCGAAAGACGTGGCTTCTCTGTTTGATGCGGATTTCCTTAATAATGGCGCACATGCGCTGAATTTAGGCTTAACCGAAGAACTGGCTTGGCTTAAAAAACAACAGCGCCTCACGTTCGCGCGCGTCGGCATTACTGACCCCGTTTCGCTAGAAGATTATTTAGCGCACGACGGCTACAAAGGCCTAAAAAACGCACTTAATATGACGGGTGCAGAAATAGTTAAAAGCGTGACCGATTCTGGCCTGCGTGGTCGCGGCGGCGCGGCTTTCCCGACGGGCATCAAGTGGAACACAGTCTTGGGTTGCCAGGTAGAACAAAAATACATCGTCTGCAACGCCGATGAAGGCGATAGCGGCACCTATTCTGACCGCATGATTATGGAAAACGACCCGTTTGTGCTGATTGAGGGCATGACGATTGCGGGTGTGGCGGTGGGCGCGAATATGGGCTACATTTACTTGCGTAGTGAGTACCCACATGCGCTGAAAGTGTTGAATGAAGCCATCGCCAAGGCAGAAGCTGCGGGTTATTTGGGCGATAAAATTTGCGGCTCTAGCCATACTTTCAATTTAGAAGTGCGCCGCGCTGCGGGTGCATATATTTGTGGCGAAGAAACTTCATTGCTAGAAAGCCTAGAAGGCAAACGCGGCCAAGTGCGCTTTAAGCCTCCACTGCCTGCCATTGAAGGCTTGTTCGGCAAACCAACCGTAGTGAATAATGTCATAAGTTTAGCGACAATACCGATTATTTTGGACAAAGGCGCGCAATATTACGCCGACTACGGCATGGGTCGCTCGCGCGGCACCTTGCCGATTCAGTTGGCTGGAAACATCAAACACGGCGGCTTGGTAGAGCTGGCGTTTGGTGCGACTTTGCGTGAGTTGTTGTACGATTTTGGCGGCGGCTCATTTACTGGCAAGCCAATCCGCGCGGTGCAAGTGGGTGGGCCATTGGGCGCATTTTTGCCCGAAAGCCAATTTGACACGCCGTTGGATTACGAAGAATTTAGCAAGATTTGGGCGGTGCTAGGCCACGGCGGCATTGTGGCGTTTGATGACACGGTGGACATGGCGAAAATGGCACGGTATGCGTTTGAGTTTTGCGCGATTGAAAGCTGCGGAAAATGCACACCTTGTAGAATTGGCAGCACACGCGGGGTTGAGGTGATTGATCGAATTATTGCCAATAAAAACGCTCTAGATACTAACGGCGTAAAAGAACACGCCAAGCAAGTGCAGTTGGTACGCGATTTAAGCGACACTATGATTAATGGCTCGCTATGCGCGCTGGGCGGCATGACGCCGTACCCTGTGTTGAGCGCGATGAATCATTTTGGTGAAGATTTTGGGCTGGAAAATCGTTAAATAGTGGGTAGGGGCGTGATTTATCACGCCCAACGGCTTGAGTGCGTAGAACTTGGGTTTGATAAATCAAACCCCTACGGCGCAAGCGCGATATACAACGGAGAACATTAATGGACGACATTAAATACACAACGCATTCGCATTCGGTGAACAAATATGATCCCGAAAAGGATTATGGTACGCCGAAGAAAACCAGCGAAAAACTGGTGAGTTTAGAGATTGACGGCGTGACGGTGAGTGTGCCAGAAGGCACGTCGATCATGCACGCGGCGCAGTTAAGCGGCGTGACGGTGCCTAAATTGTGCGCGACTGATTCTTTGGAGGCGTTCGGCTCATGTCGTTTGTGTTTGGTAGAGATTGAAGGCCGAAAAGGTTACCCCGCAAGTTGCACCACGCCTGTCGCCGAAGGCATTAAAGTCCACACACAAACTGGCAAACTGGCCGACGTGCGCCGTGGCGTGATGGAGTTGTATATTTCTGATCATCCGCTGGATTGCTTAACTTGTGCTGCTAATGGCGATTGTGAATTGCAAGACATGGCAGGTGCGGTAGGCTTGCGCGAGGTGCGCTATGGCTATGAAGGTGAAAATCATTTAAAAGCAGAAAAAGACGAATCCAACCCTTATTTCACCTTTGACCCAAGCAAATGTATTGTATGCAGCCGCTGCGTGCGTGCTTGCGAAGAAACGCAAGGTACCTTCGCGCTAACCATTGAAGGGCGTGGCTTTGGAAGCAAAGTATCGGCTGGCAATCAATTGTTTATGGATTCAGAATGCGTATCTTGCGGCGCTTGCGTGCAAGCCTGCCCTACTGCGACTTTGATGGAAAAAACCGTCATCGACATGGGCACGCCAGAGCATAAAGTCACCACCACTTGCGCCTATTGTGGCGTGGGTTGCAGCTTTAATGCCGAAATGAAAGGCGAAGAAGTGGTGCGCATGTCGCCTAATAAGGATGGCGGCGCAAACCATGGTCACTCTTGCGTAAAAGGGCGTTTTGCTTGGGGTTACGCCACGCACAAAGACCGTATTACCACACCAATGATACGCAAAAGCATTCACGACGAATGGCAAATTGTGGGCTGGGATGAGGCCATTGATTACGCGGCGAGCGAGATTAAACGTATCGAGGCAAAATACGGCAAAGACGCGATGGGTGGCATTACATCCAGCCGTTGCACCAATGAAGAAGTGTACGTGACGCAAAAATTGGTGCGCGCTGTATTTGGCACGAATAACGTCGATACTTGCGCGCGCGTTTGCCACAGCCCGACTGGCTATGGTTTGAAACAAACTATTGGCGAGTCAGCAGGTACGCAAACGTTTGATTCGGTGATGAAGTCTGACGTGATTATGATTATTGGCGCCAACCCTACCGATGGTCACCCTGTATTCGCGAGCCAAATGAAACGCCGCTTGCGCGAAGGTGCAAAACTGATTATTGCTGACCCACGCGCGATTGATTTAGTCGAAAATTCGCCGCATATTCGTGCAGATTATCACTTGAATTTGCGCCCGGGCACTAACGTTGCGCTGATTTCTGCGATTGCTCATGTGGTGGTGACTGAAGGTTTGGTTAAAGAAGATTTCGTGAAAGAGCGCTGCGAGTGGGATAGCTTTGTAGCTTGGCGCGATTTTGTGGCAAAACCAGAAAACTCCCCCGAAGCAATGGAAGAAACAATAGGCGTTAGCGCAACAACCATGCGCGCAGCCGCGCGAATGTTTGCTACAAACGGCAATGGTGCGATCTATTATGGTTTGGGCGTGACTGAACATTCTCAGGGCTCAACCATGGTGATGGGCATTGCCAACTTAGCCATGGCGACTGGCAATGTCGGCCGCGAAGGCGTTGGCATCAACCCACTACGTGGTCAAAACAATGTGCAAGGCAGTTGCGATATGGGCAGTATGCCGCACGAATATCCAGGTTATCGCCATGTTTCAGATCCAATGGCTAAAGCCTTGTTTGAAGCGGCTTGGGGCAGGCCGCTCAGTATCGAGCCAGGTTTACGCATTCCAAATATGTTGGATTTAGCTGGCGAAGGCCGCTTTAAAGCGCTGTATTGCGTGGGTGAAGATATTGCGCAATCAGATCCGAACACGCAGCATGTAACCCACGCGCTTGAAAGTATGGAATGCGTGATTGTGCAAGATTTGTTCTTGAATGAAACTGCCATGTACGCGCATGTGTTCTTTCCAGGCGCCAGTTTCTTAGAGAAAAGTGGCACTTTTACCAACGCAGAGCGCCGCATTTCACCCGTGCGCCGTGTGATGGCGCCTAAAAATATAGGTAAGCCAGAGCTGAAAGAAGCGGGCATGGAAGACTGGGAGATTACTGCCAAATTATCTGCTGCGCTGGGTTACGAAATGCATTACAAACATGCCAGTGAAATTATGGATGAAATCGCCGCCTTAACGCCCACATTTAAAGGTGTAAGCTTTAAAAAATTGGACGAGCTAGGCAGCATTCAATGGCCGTGCGATGATGCGAACCCAGCAGGCACGCCTACCATGCACATTGACCAATTTGTGCGCGGAAAAGGCAAGTTTTTTATTACGCAATACATACCAACGACTGAAAAAGTGAATGCGAAATATCCGCTTATATTGACGACTGGCCGAATTTTGAGCCAGTACAACGTGGGCGCGCAAACACGCCGCACTGCAAATGTGGCTTGGCATGCCGAAGATGTGGTGGAAATTCATCCGCATGACGCTAGCGAGCGCGGCATAAGGGAAGGCGATTGGATTGGTATTAACAGCCGCTCTGGCGAAACTGTGTTGCGCGCCACGCTTACTGAGCGCGTGCAACCTGGTGTGATATACACCACGTTCCATCACCCAGAATCGGGCGCAAATGTGATTACTACAGATAACGGTGACTGGGCGACCAATTGTCCTGAATTTAAAGTAACCGCCGTACAAGTGACGCGAGTAAATCAATTATCCGATTGGCAAAAAGAGTACAAAACTTTTGCCGAAGCGCAAATAGCCTACACGGGAAAGACCTCTGATAAAAAGCAGAAGCAGCCCGCTTAAGGTGTAGTTTGAATCTAAGACGCCATATTTTGCTTATCGTCATTCCCGCGAAGGCGGGAATCCATTTTAGAAAATGACAACATTCAACATGGAATGCCGCTTTGCGAGCATTTGCTACGCAAATTGCCTGCTTAAACCACTGCGCGGTAATGGCGGGTTTGAAGTTGTGTGTGAGATGCGTCAATGAACAATCTTGTTCAATCACAAGCGCCATTAAGCGAAGTAGCAGTAACACGCTGGCGCAACGGGATTGTAAGTGAAGCCACAGATAAAGTGGCGGAAGAAGTACCGATTGGGCTGATTTATAACGGTATTTCTCACGCGGTAATGCTGGCTACACCGCAAGATTTAGAAGATTTTGCGCTGGGGTTTTCGCTTAGTGAAGGCATTTTGCACAGCAAAAGTGAGCTGTATGACGTAGAAATAGTCGCACAGCCACTCGGTATAGAGCTGCGATTGGATGTAGCGACACAAGCATTTGTAAAGCTAAAAGATCGCAGACGTAATTTGGTGGGGCGCACAGGTTGCGGCCTGTGTGGGGCGGAAAGTTTGGAGCAAGCCTTGCGCTTACCTGCATTAGAAAATTCGATAAGCGCACTAACTAGCATCCATGCGCCTTCCAGCCCTGTTATAAATGCCAGCATCATTATTACTGCGTTTCGCACTTTGCAAACAAATCAAGTGTTGCAACAAGCCACTGGCGCCACGCACGCTTGCGCTTGGGTAAATGTGGATGGTGCAGTCCAACTGCTACGTGAAGATGTAGGCCGCCATAACGCGATGGATAAATTGATTGGTGCCTTGGCTAAACTGCCAAAGCAAAACGAAGGATTTGTGCTGACCTCTAGCCGTGCCAGCGTTGAGATGGTGCAAAAAGTGGCGCTGGCAGGCATCAACATTCTTGCCGCGATTTCTGCGCCAACGGGTTTAGCTATTCGCGTGGCAGAGCAATATGGCGTGACATTGGTGGGTTTTTTGCGCGATAATCAGTTTGTGATTTATACGCATTCTGCTCGAATAAAATCTTAACGAATTAAAACTTAATAAACAATTTTTTATAAAAACTAAAATTATGCAAACCGATACATTAATCAAAATGGCCAACCAAATAGGCGATTTTTTTGAAGCAGAACCAAATCAAGCGCAAGCGCAAAAAGACATCGCTAATCACCTGAATAAATTTTGGACAAAAGATATGCGTAA
Organism: Methylotenera sp.; assembly: GCA_014378845.1. Lineage (GTDB taxonomy): Bacteria > Pseudomonadota > Gammaproteobacteria > Burkholderiales > Methylophilaceae > Methylotenera_A. Next base: position 12,403 of record JACMNB010000064.1, read on the forward strand.
CCAAATTGCTGCGCATGTGCAAACAAGCCAAGGCGTTGGCCTACATGCGCAAGTGATTGCGGCAATCGCAGCGCACCTAAATCCCTAGCAGCTTTTCCTAGTCACTTTAATATAGTCACTTTGTATAGCAACTTTGTCTAACATTAAAATTAAAATTCAGTTGGTGGCAAATGACAGTATTGCAATGGGTCCTGGCAAGGCAGATTTGTTAGAGGCCATTCAACAAAAAGGCTCAATTTCGGCGGCAGCGCTTAGTATGGGTATGTCTTATAAGCGGGCTTGGGATTTGGTGAATACCATGAACAAAAGTTTTAAGCAGGCTGTTGTTGCGACATCCGTTGGTGGTGGCAAAGGTGGCGGTGCGCAAATAACTGAGTTTGGCCTGCAAATATTAACCCGATATCGTGCGATTGAGGCTAAGGCTAATTTGACTGTTCAAGTTGAAACGAAAGTATTAATGGAGCTGCTATTAGATAATTAACACTTTTCTGCCAGATGAATAAAAGCACGTTATATTTTATAAAATATAACGTGCTTTTTTTAAGCCTTCATTATATATTTAGAAATATAGCGACTATGAAATCAATTTTAATACTCACAGGTATGCACAATGAATCAAACCCAATATTATAAAATTTTAACGGCACTATTCGCTTTTGCATGTTCGGTTAGCGCTCAAGCAGATAGTGCTGATACAAGTGAGCGACTTAAAAAGCTGCAACAAATGGTGGAGCAATTGCAGCAGCAACGTTTAGAACAAGATAAGCAGATGGATTTACTGACCAAAGAATTGGTTGGACTAGAGAATCAAGTCAGTCAAGTTAAAATTACAAAATCTGAGGAAAAAGGCAGCAGTAAAGGTGCGCCAGTACTCGCCAATTTTAAAGATGGCATCAGCTTTGAGGACGGTAGTGGGAATTGGAAATTTGCCATTAATGGCCGCGTACAGTCTGATTATCGTTTTTTTTCACCAGATGAAACAGCTGCAGATACGTTTAGCTTGCGCCGTGCGCGGCTTGGCGGCACGCTTACTTTTTATAATGACTATGTAGCGCGTGTGGAAGGCGAATATTCTGGGGGCAGCACAATACTTACCTATGGTTATATCGACATTAATAAATTTCAATCGGCAAAATTTCGACTTGGTCAATTTAAACCAAGTTACGGTTTAGAGCGTGCAATGAGTACCAACTTTACTGATTTTCAAGAACGCTCAATGGCAGATGCTTTGCTAGGCAGTACGTTTGATAGGGGTGTGATGGTGTATGGTTCACCATTTACAGGTTTTAACTACAGCGTTGCCTATATCAATGGTACTGGTACAGCAGATGAAAATAATGCCAAGAATGATGGTAAAGATTTTACTACACGTGTCACGGGTAACTTAGCTGAAATGATGGATTGGAAAGATGCTGTATTGCATGTGGGCGGTTTTTATGCAGATGGCGGTCAAGGCTCACGGCGCCAACCAGCTTTTGTACCAGTAGGCCAAACCGAAGGCCGTGGAGCGCAGTTTTTTGCTAGCAACTGTGGTGCAAATGCAGATGGGACTGTGAATCCAGCTGTTACAGCGGCCTGTGGTGGCCTGCTTGCAAATGCCTTAAAAGATAACGTGAGCCGCAGCCGCGCTGGCTTTGAAACGGCATTGGCTTACCAATCAGTTAAATTACAAGGTGAGTATATCAATACCAGTTTTGATGGTGCAGGCTATAGCCGCCATATTGATGCATGGTATGCCAGTGCCATGTGGAATGTAACAGGTGAAAGCTTTGCCGACATGTACAAAGAAGGTGTGTTTGGCCGTTTAAAACCTAAAAATAGTTATGCTCAAGGTTTAGGTTGGGGTGCGCTGCAAGTTGGAGCGCGCTACAGTAACTTTGATGCATCTGATTTTAAAATAACCAATGCAGCAGGTACGGGTGTTTTACTCAATGCGCCAGCGACTACAACAGATGGTTTACTGGTTGCGACTAACAAAGCAGATGCCTGGACGCTGGGCGCAAATTGGATACTGAATCCCAATTTTCGATTAATGGCTAATTACATTAGAACTGACTACGATACGCCAATTGTAGTGCGCGTGAATGGGACTATCAAAAGCTTAGATAAAGAAGATGCGCTAAGCATGCGTGCGCAGTTTGATTTTTAAAATCACGATTCAACTACATTTTATTAAATAGAATTTATTAACAAGAATTTATTAACTGGAATTTAGGAAATAACATGCAATCCAATCAAAATTGCCTCAATAAAATTTATTTCAGCCTAATCGCGCTGATTTTTTCTGTATATTCAACACTTTCTGTTGCCGAACAAAAAATAACGGTGTTTGCGGCGGCTAGCTTAACGGAGGCTGTGACGCAGGTCGCAGCTGATTATGAAAAAGAAAAATCCGTACAAATTCAGACCTCATTTGCTTCTTCATCCGTCTTAGCCAAGCAGATAGAAAACGGTGCGCCAGCAGAAATTTTTATCGCCGCAGATAATAAATGGATGGACTATTTGCAAGAAAAAAATCTGCTGAAACCAGCAAACAGAGTCGCCTTACTAGGCAATCACTTAGTATTAATCACACCAAAAGATAAAGCTTTTAAGGTCGACATGAGCAAAGATTTTAATTTTCCCAACGCATTTTACGGCAAATTATGTACGGGTGAAACAGAATCTGTTCCAGTTGGCATTTATGCCAAGCAAAGTCTGAAAAGCCTCAACTGGTGGGATACCATTAAAACACGCATTGTTGGCACGCAAGATGTGCGCGCAGCTTTGGCCTTTGTGGCGCGTGGGGAGTGCGGTGCTGGCATTGTGTACGAAACTGATGCCAAGGTATCAAACAAAGTAGAAACCATCGCCAAGTTTCCAGATGCTAGTCACGAACCCATAATCTATCCGCTGGCTTTGATAAAAAACGCCAGCGCGCAAGCAACAGATTTTTACGATTACTTGCAATCGGCAAAAGCGAAAGCGGTATTCACCAAGTATGGGTTTAGCATAAGTACGCCATAAGCGATACACTGGCGCATGTTAGAAATTTTTCGTTTTACGCCAGCAGAATTGGCGATACTGGGCTTGTCGTTAAAAGTGGCGCTAATGTGCGTGCTGTTGATTTTCATCCCTGCTACAGCAACCGCATGGTTGCTAGCGCGCAAGTCATTTGTCGGAAAATCTCTGTTGGATAGCATTATTCACATGCCCTTGGTGTTGCCGCCAGTGGTGCCTGGATTTTTGTTGCTTTTATTGCTGGGTAATCAGGGTTTAGTCGGTAAATATTTGCATACTTATTTGGGTTTTAATTTGGCATTCACTTGGAAAGGCGCGGCGGTCGCTTCGGCCGTCATGGCGTTTCCGCTGATGGTGCGCTCGTGCAGGTTAGCATTCTCGCAAATTGATCGAGAGCTAGAGTTAGCTGCACAGTCATTGGGTGCGCGCCCGCTAGATGTGTTTTTTAGCATCACACTGCCGCTTGCCTTGCCTGGCGTAATTACTGGGCTGCTGCTAGCGTTTAGTCGTAGCTTGGGCGAGTTTGGCGCCACCATTACTTTTGTGGGCAATATCGAAGGCGAAACCCGCACCTTGCCTTTGGCAATATACAGTTATACGCAGCTACCCAGTGGCGATTTGCCAGCAATGCGTCTGGTTATATTAAGTATGCTGCTAGCCATTGTGGCACTGATGATAAGCGATAGGCTGGAACGCAAAGCTAATCAGCGTATTGGCCGCTATCATCATTAGTTTAGACATGGTTAATCAATATGCTTGGCTAAATTTTATTTAAGCCTAAACGTGTTGAAATAACCTAAAAACTTCACGCCGTTCAGCGGCGCGTTTACCGCTCCAAATTAGCTTCCAGTCTTTTCCTGGCTCAACTTTCTCGCGACTTTTCTCGTCTTGAATTAGGTATAAATCGCAACTCAATGCGCCGTCGGTTTCAACCGTTTGCGCTTTGATATCGGCATAATAATGCAATAAATCGCGCTGCGCTTTGCCTACATGGTTTCCAGTTACGCAGGCATAACTGCTGGGAAGTGCTTGTTTTAAATCGGCAAAAATTATTGCATAACTGCGCGCCGAATCAATCATAGGCAGCCAAAGAGTCATCAAAAGCGTCCAAACAGCCGTCATGCCGATGGCCCAATTGGTTGCGCCAGAGCGATTTGAATGCTGCGAGCGTAAAATAGCCAATAGCCAAATAAGCGAGACTATCAGCGCCGATACAAACGCAATCAAACTAAAAGGCAGCTGCGTTAATCCCGATAAAAACAGCAAACGCTCTTTCAATTTAGCGGGGTTGCCCGTCATCATTGCAATCCAGCCTAACCAAATAAAGCCGCTGATTAATCCAAATAAAATTAAGCCAAACCAATTGAGCGCACTAGCTGTGCCGCGTTTAAGTGATTCTATGCAGCCGCCTGCCATGATGGTGAGAGGCACAAGTAAGGGCAGCGCAAATACTTCATTTTTGTAGCCAAAGCCAATGACAATCCAAGCCACAGAAAAAAAAGTAATGATGAGTTGAAATTTTGGTTTAATAAGTAGTTGCTTTCGATAACGCCAGCCGCCCCAAATTGCCAGTGGCAATGCAGGCCAAGCATACCAAAGCAAGGTGCGTAAAAAATATAAATGACGACCATGCCTAAATTGCCTAAGCGAGGCTAGCCACCAGCGATTGAATAATTCGGGATAAAAGTGCTGACAAAGTAGCGGCCAAACTAATAAAAATGGGCTAGCAACTAAAATCGCCATAAGCAAAAATTTAGCATAACTGGCACTGCGCCATGCACTAAACAAGCAGGGTAACGCAATGCAGCTCAACACGATGATTGCGAGCGGTTGTAAGCCAGTTGATAAAAAACCGGTTCCTATACCAAGGCCTAGCAATACGCTTGCGCGGTACGGGCGGCGCCTAGACAAGGCAAGCGCATAAAAAGCGGTTGCAACAGCGGCTAAAGTAGAAACGGCAGGCATTAAGGTGTGCGCGCTTAATACTAAACCAAGAGAGCCGATGAAAACGAAAGTGGTTTGCCGCCCAAAGCCCTTGCCCCATAACTCGCGTCCAGTCATGCCTATCATCAGCAAGCTAATGACCATCCACAAGCCAGAAGCCAAGCGGGCTGCGTCATGCAAAGGTAAAATGGTACCAAAGACTTTAGCCGTAGCTGCAGCGCTTAAGTAATACAGTGGTGGGTTTGCAATATCGGCGTCACTTGCTGATCCTGGTGCAATTAAATTGCCTGTATCGAGAATGGTTTTGACTATGCTGATGGTATGCGATTCAAACGGTTTCCACGGCGAATGCCCAAACAAGCCAGTGCACAGCCAAATTGCGCATAACACCAGCAATAGATGTGTTTTTGCGCGCTCACCTACTTTTGCGCGCGGCGTTGACATATTGCCTTGCCAGTCGTGATCTAAATCAAAACGCATGGTGTTTCTAATTAAACTTTAATAAATAAGAGTTTAGCATTGAGTGCTTTAAATAGTCGCAAAAATGAAAAAAGGCAGCCAAGCTGCCTTTTTTGTGAAAAATTTGACACAAATTTTAATATTACATGCCGTATTTTTGTTTGAATTTTTCAACACGGCCCGCTGTGTCTAATATTTTTTGTTTACCCGTATAAAACGGATGGCATTGTGAACAAACCTCAATACTCATGTCGCGGCCATGAGTAGAGCGGGTTTTGAACTTGTTGCCACAGCTACAAGTTACGTTAATTTCAGGGTAATTTGGATGCGTTTCAGCTTTCATGCTTTTCTCTCTAATGTTAAGCAGTTGCAGTAAGGCGTGCATTATCCATGAAAACGCACAATAGTGCAACCCGCAAAACTTGTATGGCTGCTACAAGTTGCAAATGGCTAGTTAACCTAAGCCAATTAATTGAAAGCATTTTAGCCTTGGCCAAAAAATTTGAACCAGCAAATTTAAATTGGCACAATAACTGCTTATTGTTGTTTAGTAAACCAACTAAAACAATAACAAAGATATAAAAGGACGAATAATGAAATTGCTTGAAGAGAATATTTGTTTGACCGCTTTTAATGCACTATGCGAAGAGCTGACAATTTCTAAATTAGTTGATTTAGAAGAATGTCAATATTGGTTGTATGAGCGCGGCTACAAAGCGGCTGTTGAAGAGATGATTCAAAATATTGCTGTGGCAGCAAGCGCTAATGAGACCATTTCACTTGAACGAAAATATTTAGCGAAACAAACTAGACAAAACTAAGCTTTGTGGATAAAAGTTTTGGTTAGAGAGCGCTAAGCAACATTTTAAAATTCTAGCTAAACAAAACTAAATTAACCGCGGCGCATACTGTCAAAAAAGTCTGCATTATTTTTAGTCGCTTTAATTTTATCTAACAAGAATTCCATTGCTTCTAAATCATCCATTGGGTAAAGCAGTTTGCGTAACACCCATATTTTTTGCAACACATCTTTTTCGATGAGCAGCTCTTCTTTACGCGTGCCCGATTTATTCACGTTAATGGCTGGGTAGAGACGTTTTTCGGCCATTTTACGGTCAAGATGAATCTCCATATTGCCCGTGCCTTTAAACTCCTCGTAAATCACGTCATCCATGCGCGAGCCAGTATCGACAAGGGCAGTGGCAATGATGGTCAGCGAGCCACCTTCTTCAATATTACGTGCCGCGCCGAAGAAGCGCTTCGGTTTTTGTAACGCATTCGCATCCACGCCGCCTGTTAGCACTTTGCCAGAAGATGGAATAACCGTATTGTAAGCGCGTGCTAAACGGGTGATGGAATCAAGCAAAATCACCACATCTTTTTTGTGCTCAACCAAGCGCTTGGCTTTTTCTAGTACCATTTCGGCGACTTGCACATGGCGGGTTGCGGGCTCATCAAAGGTTGAGGCGACTACTTCTCCCCGAACGGAGCGCGTCATTTCAGTTACTTCTTCTGGGCGCTCATCAATTAGCAACACAATCAAAATCACATCAGGATGATTTGCTGTAATCGCATGTGCAATGTTTTGCATCATCACTGTTTTACCACTCTTTGGGCTGGCAACCAGCAAACCACGCTGACCTCGGCCAATTGGCGCAATCATATCAATCACGCGGCTAGTGATGTTTTCTTCACCTCGAATATCGCGCTCTAAAATGAGCGGAATAGTTGGGAAAAGCGGCGTTAAGTTTTCAAATAGAATTTTATGTTTAGAATTTTCTGGCGCTTCGTCGTTCACTAGGTCAACTTTTACCAACGCAAAGTAGCGTTCACCATCTTTTGGCGTACGAATTTCACCTTGAATGCTGTCGCCTGTGTGTAAATTGAATCGGCGAATCTGAGAAGGCGAAACATAAATGTCATCGGTACCTGCCAAGTATGAGGTATCAGGCGAACGCAAAAAACCAAAGCCGTCTTGCAGCACTTCAAGCGTCCCATCGCCAAATATGCTGTCACCTTTTTTTGCTTTATGCTTAAGAATCGCAAATACTAAATCTTGCTTGCGCATGCGGCTAGCATTTTCAATTTCGTCGGCAATTGCCATATCCACTAATTCGGTGACAGGAAGATGTTTAAGGTCTGATAGACGCATGTGGGAACTCGCTAGATGGGGATGCTAAAACTGAATGTTTTGTAAAAAAGCTGGCCAAATCCTAAACCAGCGCTAAAATTATTTAGGAAAATTAAATATTACTATCTATAAAAGCCATTAATTGCGATTTAGACAAGGCGCCGACTTTGGTGGCCTCTACATTACCATTTTTAAATAACATTAAGGTTGGTATGCCGCGAATGCCATATTTAGGCGGTGTTTGTTGGTTGTCATCAATATTCAATTTGGCTACCTTTAAGCGGCCAGCATATTCTTTTGAAATGTCTTCTAAAATGGGCCCAATCATTTTGCATGGTCCGCACCATTCCGCCCAATAATCCACTAAAACAGGCAATTGTGATTGCAACACCTCTTTTTCAAAAGCAGCGTCGCTTAAATGGGTAATATGTTCGCTCATGGTGACCTCAAATTTCAAATGTGATAATTGGCTTAGTATTCAGTTAGTTGTTACTAAGGTTGTTGGCACCAAGTTTGTTCAAATTAACTTACTTGGTGCTAGCATCAGTTTTATTGCATTAATGTTACCGCAATATTAATTTTTACAATTCTAGTGATTGTTGTGAGGATTGTATAGAAATTTAGGCTTGAAAATTAATTTAGGTTGCAAACAAAATAAGCAATCTGCTACTTAATCATTAATATAACTTAATAGTATAAGCATAACAACAACATTTGCAAAGTATCAAACTAATTGACAGGCACTAAGTTATATTCAAATCGCTCAAAACGCGAAGTGCGCTCCACCAGTTTTGTCACCATAATTTTGTTGACATTACTTTCGGTTGTAAAAGCCAAAATATCATCTGTTTTGCAGAAGCCGCGCGCAGTTAATAGGCTTGCAGCTTGTTTCAAGCCGCTAAGTTCTGGCAATAATAGGGCTTCGCCTTCAACCGTGTTAACGTCATGTTTTGCAATGGCTGTTGTTGCGTTTGGCGAAATCAATTCTAAACCAACATCTAATTGGCTTAAGGTATTTACATTAGCCCAGCGTAGAACGGCTATTTCCCAAGTGGCAGTTTTGCTATTTTTTATTGCAACTACATCGCCAATGAAGGCAGATGTTTGAGACGAGCTAAATTTACGTAGTGAGCAGCCGCCCGCGCTTACATTAAGTACTTGCCAGCGTGAAGGCTTGCCAGCATTAATAGCCACAGCAGCTTTATTAGCCGCATATTTGCCGTCATGCAAAATTTGGTGCGCAGCTTGCAGGCCCACGCCAAGTTCTACCCCGTCGCTTTTTTTGGTTCTAGAAAATAGCCTTTTGGGTGATTTGCCAAAGTTTTTAATCAGGCGCAAAAGCAAATCTTCAAAATGGCTTTCAAACGCATTAACGGGCAAGCTACCATCATTAGGTAAAATACCCTCACGCATCATCTTAATATGTTGATGTATATGCCTTGCCATACCAAGTGTTAGCAATAAAATGTCAGTTTTACTGTCGGGTAATTCTTTATTCTTAGCAAACGGCGTTGGCGCTTTATTGCTATCCAGCGATACTAAAAAAACGCCGGCGGGGTTTTCAATCAAACCCAGTGGCCGCAGTTCGGCGTGCATGCAAATGTTGGATAAGTACGAGTCTGTTTTCAAAATATCAGCATTGGCCAAATGTTGAGGATCGGCCAGCGCCATTAATAACACTTGCGTGTAGATTAAATTAACCGAGCTGTCATTGTTGTTACCCAGCGCGTCGGCAACTGCTAATTTCTCTACAGATTGCTGAACCGCGCAAAAATATAACTGATGCAGCTCAGACCATAAACTGGCAGGTGCAGAACGATAGCCAAGATGATAGACCAAAGCAATTTCTTTAATTGCATGAATGGCGCGCTGAACCACTTGAGCGGTTACTTTACTATTATTAATATTTAGGATTTTGTTTTGTAAATCCACCAGCGAGAACTTGTAGCCGTAAGCCATCTCTTGCCACAATTGCACCGCCACATCGGCGAAAGCTTGTTCATTTTTGCTTAAAGGCATGCCAGCAGTGCTAAAATGCGGCAACAAATCTTGATAGATTTGTATCGCAGTCGGCCGATACAGTTCTAGCGCGTTAAGCCGATTAGAAAATGCAATTTTTTGGCTATTTAAAATTTGCAGCTCGTCGATTAAATCTGCCGCCGCACTAATTGGATCGCCAAATGGGAGTTTTTGAATAAATTCAGCTATTTTATGCGAGCGTGTTTCAGCCAATAAAATTGGGTTATCATCTAAACTAGGTAGCTTAAGGCTGATTGGCATGCAGACTCCAAATGTGATGCTTCACACGCAAGCAATATTTTATACAACTAATGCTTTATATTAGAGTGTAATGAATGCTTTGTCACTTTTTTGCTTAAATTTTGATTGGTTATTTGCGAATGTTAACTAAAAAACTGTTGTTAATGTCACTACTAAGCTTATTTTTGTTTAGCGTGCAAAGCGTTAGCTACGCGGCAAGTAATTTTGCCGTAAAAGATATGGCGGGCAAAAAACATGTGTTGGCAGATTACAAAGGTAAATGGGTTATCGTCAATTATTGGGCGACTTGGTGCCCGCCATGCCTAGAAGAAGTGCCTGATTTAGTTGCATTATACGATAGCCGCAAAAATAAAGATTTGGTTATTTTGGGCGTGGCGTTTGATTACGAAAGCGCCCAAGAAGTGACTGATTACGTGAATGACATGCTGATTTCGTACCCAATTGTGCTGGGCGACGAGCAAGTGCAAAAACAGATTGGTTTTACTGACGTGTTGCCCACCACTTATATATTTAATCCGCGCGGCGAATTAGTTAAAACCAAGCACGGCTTAGTGACCAAGCAATATCTTGATAATCTATTAAAGCCCACTCATTAATAACAGTTTAGAAATAGATTAATTATAAAATAAAAGTATATTTAAGCAGGCGCGGCAATTTTATTGCCTGCTTCGTCTAATATACTCAGTTGATTTTCTTCCACAAAGTGCATCAACTGCTCAAAGCCTTCTGGATTGGTGTCTTTCAGCTTCAAATTTACCGCCAAGCAGCGAACGCCTTTCACCATTTCTGGCCGTAAATAAGGCGAATAGCGCAATTTGCGGTTTTCGCCAAACGTGGCAAAAGTGCTACACATACGATCTACCCAATCGCTAGGGCGAAACGGTTTGCCTTCGCGGGTGATGCCTTCAATGGTAATTTCACTACTTTTTGCTGCTACTTTTTTGTCAGTCATTGCTTTATTTCTGTCTGTTGAATTAAGATTGTCCAGCTTTATAGCCTGTGATTACCCAGCGTATTGCATCATTTTATTGCATATATTCAAATACTTTAACCACTTTATCTACGCCGTCTGTATTACTGGCAATTGCCGTCGCATCATTGGCCTCAGCTTTTGTGACGATGCCAAGCAAGTAGACCACGCTGTTTTCAGTCACAATTTTGACGTAATTAGCGGGAAATTTATTTTCTGTCACAAATTTTGTTTTTACTTTGGAGGTTAAATAAGTGTCGTTACTGCGCGAGCTTAATGATGTTTTGGGTCCAACAGCAATCTCATTGGTAATTGTGCGTACATTTTCAATTTCTTTAATTAACAGCTCTGCATTGGCTTTGGCTGCTGCGTCTGGCACTTCGCCAGTCAGTAAAATATTGCGGTTATAGCTGGTGACGTTAACATGCGCATGCTCGCCCAAGTTAGTTTCCATTTTTTTTACGGCTTTAAGCTCAATATTTTCATCTTCTACATAATAGCCCGATGTACGCCTATCGGCCGCAACCGCGCCACCAGCCGCCGCACCGCCAGCCACAAGAGGTAAGCAGGAGGACAGTTGCGCTGTAAAACCGATGGCTAAAATAAATTGGACAATCTTTTGAATTGGGCTTGGTGTCATGCCTGTCGTCATATTTAATCCTTAAATACTTGTTAAATTGGGCTTTTAACTGCTAATGAATTCGATTGTATAATACACAAATTAAATGACATAATTGTTGCAAGTTGTAACAGCTCGTGATGCGCCTATTTTTAGTATTTAGCCAGCTTCAAGCGCATTCTTAAGCCAAACAATTGCGCTAAGTTCTAGTTTGTCCATCAAAATCACGTCAAATCGACAAGCGTTTTTTTCAGCGTTTTGCTGTAAATAATGTTGCGCGGTAAGCATTAGTTTTTGCAGCTTTTGCGGCGTGATGCTAGCCCCCGCGCTACCAAATTGTTGGTTAGAACGTAGTCGAACCTCAACAAATACAAGGGTGCTGGCGTTCGTCATAATCAAATCAATCTCGCCAAAACGGCAATGATAATTTTGCGTAACGAGTTTAAGGCCTTGCGCACTTAAAAAAGTTGCAGCCAGCTTTTCTGCGGCTAAACCTGCATTGTTTTCGTTCATTTTCATAGGCGATAAAGTGACTTTAGCTTAAAATTCTAATATGAATGATTTAAAAACAAATGGCCAAGGCACATTATACGTGGTGGCCACGCCAATCGGAAATTTAGGCGATATTACCCTGCGCGCGATTGAAACGTTAAAGATGGTGGATGCAATTGCGGCAGAAGATACGCGCCATTCTTCAGGCTTATTAAGCCATTTTGGCATCAGCAAAAAACTCATCGCCGTGCATGAGCATAACGAGCAGCAATCAGCAGAGAAATTGGTGTTAGCTTTAAAAAATGGCGACAATATTGCCTTAATAACCGATGCGGGCACGCCTGCGGTGAGTGACCCAGGCGCAATTGTGGTAAAAATGGTGCGCGAAGCTGGCATTAAAGTGGTGCCGATTCCTGGCGTAAGCGCGGTGATTGCTGCGCTTTCGGCCAGCGGCGTTACGCAAAATGGATTTTATTTTCACGGCTTTTTGCCCGCTAGCGGCGCGGCGCGGCGCAAACAGCTAGAAACTTTAAAAGCGCAAACCGTCACTTTGGTGTTTTACGAAGCGCCGCACAGAATCATCGAAAGCGTTGAAGATATTGCCAAAGTTTTAGGTGAAAATCGCCAAATTACTTTTTGCCGCGAATTAACCAAGACTTTTGAGACCATATTCACCTGCCCTGCAAGCCGCGCCAGTGCTTGGTTGCAGGCCGATGCTAATCAGCAACGTGGCGAGTTTGTATTGTTAATTGAAGCCGCGCCTGTTGTAGCAGCGCAAGAAATAAGCATTGAGGCGCAACGTGTATTAAAATGCTTGTTGGCAGAATTGCCGCTAAAACAAGCGGCAAAATTAGCGGCAGAAATTACCAATGAAAAGAAAAACGCACTGTACGAATTGGCTTTAACGTATAAAAACAAAGGGGATGGCGCATGAGCGACTTGCCAGAACGGCTAATGCAAAAGCTACGCACCGAGCTACGTGCGGGCGAAAAAATTGTATGGGCAGCCCAGCCAATCGCAGGACAAGTGATGAAAACCAGCTTTTTGATTTGGCTGTTTTTTATTCCTTGGACATTGTTCTCACTATTTTGGACGGCAGGCGCAAGCGGGTTTCACTGGCCAGATTTTAGCCAGTTACATATTTTTAGTTTTTTTCCGCTATTTGGTTTGCCGTTTATATTCATTGGATTGTGCGGGCTATCAACGCCATTTTGGATTCAAAATAAAGCCAAAAATACTGTTTATGCGGTCATCAACCTACGTTTGCTGATCTGCGTGTTTGGTAAAACTATTAATATTCAAGCGTACCATCCAAAAGATGTGACGCACATTAACCGCGTTGAAAAGCCAGATGGATCGGGCGATTTATATTTTTCTACCGAGCATTATCGCGATAGTGATGGCGATAACCGCACTAAAAAAGAAGGCTTTGCGGCGGTGCGCGATGTGAAAAATGTCGAACGCATCATTGAAGATTTTATTAAAGCGAATCAAACTAAACCATGAATAGCATTACGATTATTCGTCCAGATGATTGGCATCTGCATTTACGCGATGGCGCGGCTTTGCAAGCCGTTTTGCCCGATACCGCGCGGCAATTTGCACGCGCAATTATCATGCCGAATTTGCGCCCGCCAGTAACAACGACAGCGCTGGCGATTGCGTATCGTCAGCGCATTTTAGAGGCTTTAAAAATCAACCCCGTTCGTCCTGACCCCTTCGGCCATGCTCAGGACAGGCTTGTCGAAGGACAAAGTGGTTCGACAGGCTCACCACGAACGGAGGCTGGGTTTGAGTCGTATGGGTTTGAGCCGCTAATGACGTTGTATTTAACGGACAACACCTCGGCTGACGAGATTAAAAAAGCCAAATTCAGTGGCATGATTCATGGCGTAAAGCTTTATCCTGCGGGTGCGACAACGAATTCTGACATGGGTGTTTCAGATTTAGGTAAATGCACCGCTGCGCTAGAAGCCATGCAGGCTGTGGGCTTACCGTTGCTGGTGCATGCAGAAGTGACTGATTCTGATGTGGATATTTTTGATCGTGAAAAAGTGTTTATCGATCGCCACATGGTGCCGCTATTGCAGCGCTACCCAAGCCTAAAAATCATATTTGAGCATATCACCACCAAAGAAGCCGCCGATTTTGTCGCCAGCGCGCCTAGCAACGTTGCCGCCACCATTACCGCGCACCATTTGCTAATGAATCGCAACGATATGTTTACTGGCGGTATTCATCCGCACCATTACTGCTTGCCAATTTTAAAACGTGAAGAACACCGCTTGGCTTTGGTAAAAGCCGCGACCAGCGGCAATGCAAAATTTTTCTTAGGCACCGATAGTGCGCCGCACGCCAAAAACACCAAAGAAGCCGCTTGTGGCTGCGCGGGTATGTACACGGCGCATGCGGCGATTGAGCTTTATGCTGAGGCGTTTGAAGCCGCAGATGCTCTGGATAAGCTAGAAGCGTTTGCCAGCTTTTATGGCGCAGACTTTTACGGCTTGCCGCGCAATACCGAGCAAATCACGCTGCAAAAAACCAGTTGGACTGTACCGAATGAACTAGCGATGGGAAATGAAAGTCTAGTACTATTAAGGGCTGGCCAACAAATACACTGGAAATTAATTTAACTTTTAATTGCTTCCAATACCGTCATTCTCGCGCAGGCGGGAATCCATTTTTGAAATGAGGAGCGCAACAATGCAACTGTTTAAACTCGTATGTTCTGCAGTATTAATTGCCCTAGCAAGCTCGCCAGTGCTTGCTGCTGGCTTAACAGATAACACCACACAAACTACGTATCAAAACGAATTTAATTTGCTGGACGTGGATAAAGATGGCAAATTAAGTGCAGCCGAAATTAAAAAAGACAGCACATTTGATTTTGCAGGTTTTAGTAAGGCTGATAAAAATCATAATGGCAGCTTAAATAGCGATGAATACGCCACGCATAAATCGGCCGTGCAACAGCAAGAAACCAAGCGCGCTGCCAAAGACAGCGCAATTACCACCAAAATTAAAAGCAAATATTTAGTCGAAAAAAACTTTAGCAGCTTTAAAGTAAGCGTAGAAACCAAAGATGGCATTGTGATTTTAAGCGGATTTGTCAAAGATGAAGCCACTAAATTACGCGCAGGGCAAATTGCCAAAGGCGTAAAAGGGGTTAAATCAGTTACTAATAGCTTGGTTGTTAAGCCTTAAAATACTCTGTCATTCCGTGCTTGACACGGAATCCAGTGGTGTTTGAACTTTGTCGGGAGTAGCCCGACACCTAATCACTTTCTTTTGTTTGTGCAAAAGAAAGTAATCAATGAAAATCACCACCGCTATTCTAGCTTTGCAATTTTTAAGTTAATTTAATTGCCAACGACCAATCAAACCACTCTTCATCGGAGGATCCAGATACTGCTACCCAATTGATATGTACCTTCACAGCTTCAGATAAAATAATTTTATTATTTTTAAAATTTGGAATATTTGTTTCTGCCAGCACGCCTGGGGTCAAAGGTGAAAGGGCGCCAAATGTAATATTTAACCATGTACCAGATGGGCCAACTCTAGTTTCAAGTAGTAATTCTGAAGTTCGTAATGATGTTCTGTATCGGATATTAGTTAATTCACGTCCAAAATCACCAAATGAGATATGACCAAGTGGTTTGTCAAACATTGGAATTGAGAAGCCTTGTTTAGGAGAGTCAGTGGTGAGCGCAAGTGCTATTGTTTTTACAGCGCTGTTTTCATTAAACGTAATTTCAATAAGCGCTTCTTTGAAACGATATTGCCAAATTTTGTCTGATATTCTGTGTGGAACCCCAAGAATTTCTTTAACCCTCTCCTTGGGGCTGTTCGGCTCAATTGTTTCTAATATGTTGTACGGCATATTAATGTTTATTGTGGGCAGATGGCGGCGAATTAGTTCAACTAGCGTACTGCCAACTAAGATGGAAATAAATGTAATAGGCTCATATGGCCCGTTTGGATTTTTTATCCATAACACGCCGAATACCAGCGCGATTGCGATGCTTAAGCATTCAATGTAAAAGAGGCTACGGTTCAGGATATGCAATTTTTACCTATCTAGAAATAACCACCTTAAATATTAATTGCATATTAACTGGCCAATACTAATTCAGTTTGTAATGTTAGTTTAACAGTAATTATTTGTGATGAAAGCCTTTTTACTCAGTGTGTTAAAATAGCCCTGAAGCTAGCTAGACAGTCGCCGCTTGCGCAAGCAAGGGGAGGAAAGTCCGGGCTGCACAGAGCAAGATGACGGCTAACGGCCGTACGCAGCAAGGTTTTAGCAATAAAGCCCCAAGGCGAGGAATAGGGCCACAGAGACGAGTATGCTTTCTTCGGAAAGTGGATGTGAAACGCGGTAACCTCCATCTGCAGCAAGACCAAATAGGCTAGTGCGCTATGAAAATAGCAAGGCGTGGCTCGCGTCACTGGCGGGTAGGTTGCTCGAGCGTACAAGTAATTGTGCGCCTAGATGAATGACTGTTACGTGCAGCGATGCACGACAAAACCCGGCTTATCGGCTAGCTTCAACTATTTTTTTCATTCAAACATATGATTTTTTCGCACAAATTCATGCCCTTTTTGTGCTTTCATGCAATTCAATCACATAATCAATAACGCTAATAATCTACATTCACATCATTTACTAACTGCTTGATTATTATAGCTATTAATTTTATCACCAAAACACGCTAAGTCTTTGTCTTGTAAAGAAAAAATGTCAAAAAAGTGCTTGCAAAGCGCTTTTGTTTTATCTATAGTGCAATTTGTGGGGAAAAGTGGAGTTTTGTGGGAACTTTTCAACATGATTTTTAAACTTTCACAAAAGTTAGTAATCGTTCACTTTTTAGACATGACAGGATTTTAATTAGCAATGTTTCGCGGCGCAACAAATTTAAGTATGGATGCAAAAGGACGCTTGGCAGTTCCTGCGAGGCATCGCGACGCCCTTTTGACGCAAAGTGCGGGCAATGTGGTCATTACCGCGCACCCGCATGGTTGCTTATTACTGTATCCGCAACCTGCGTGGGAGCCTATTCAGGCCAAAATGATGGCGTTATCAAGCTTCGATAAACAATCGTCTAGTTTGCAACGCTTGCTGGTGGGTTATGCTGAGGATATTACCATTGACGCGGCTGGACGCATGTTGGTGTCGCCCGCTTTGCGCGAGTTTGCCAATTTGGAAAAAGAGGTGATGTTGGTTGGCCAAGGTAGTCACTTTGAAATGTGGAATATGGCCGCTTGGCGCAAGCAACTGGATAACGTAATGAACGGCGACTGCATCGAGATGCCAGCAGAATTAGAAGGTTTTTCACTATGAGTTTGGGCGCGACCTCAGCGCCCGCGCTAGCCGCAGTGTCTTTAAAGCAAGAGTCTTCATTAAAAGTAAACCCAGTCGTTATGTCTTCAGTGTCAACACACATTACCGTATTGCTAAATGAAGCTGTAGATGCGCTTAATATAAAGCCAAGCGGCACTTACATTGACGGCACGTTTGGCCGCGGTGGGCATAGCCGCTTAATCTTATCTAAGCTAGACATGACGGGTAAATTGTTTGCAGTTGACCGTGATTTATCAGCTTTGGCAGAAGGTCAGTCAATAAACGATGCGCGATTCAAAATCGAGCATCGGCATTTTTCAGAAATCAATCAATTGGCAATCGATAACAACATTACGCACGTTGACGGCATTTTGCTGGATTTAGGCATCTCATCGCCGCAAATCGACGAAGCTGAACGGGGTTTTAGTTTTAGGTTTGATGCGCCGCTAGACATGCGCATGGATCAATCGCGTGGCAAAACGGCGGCACAGCTGCTTGCCACAATTTCAGAGCAACAATTAGGGAAAGTGATTAAAGATTATGGTGAAGAACGGTTTGCTAAGCAGGTTGCAAGGGCGATTATTAAGGAGCGCGATGACGGGCGCGCAATCACCACTACAGGACAGCTTGCCCAGGTCGTGGCAAGTGCAATCCCCAAGATCGAACCGGGTCAGAACCCTGCAACGCGGACCTTTCAAGCTTTACGGATTTTCGTCAATTCGGAGCTTGAGGAGTTATCGTTAATTTTGCCGCAATGTTTAAAGTTGCTGGCGGTAGGTGGCAGATTGGTAGTGATCAGCTTTCATTCGCTTGAAGATAGAATTGTGAAGCAGTTTATTCAAGGTGAGCAAAATCGCGATGATTTGCCCAATAACTTTCCTATTAAAGCCAAAGATTTGCCGCAGCCGCGATTGACTACTGTAGGCAAAGCCATAAAATCTAGCGAAGCAGAAGTGAAACACAACGCCCGCTGCAGAAGCGCAGTTATGCGCGTTGCAGAGCGGACTGCGGTTGTATGACTGTCATCAAAAGTGTTAGTTAAAAAATGACAAGATTAAATCTAATCTTATTTTTTGTGCTCATTTTGGTGAGTTTGGGCGTGGTGACTTCGCAGCATCGGGCGCGCAAGTACTACTTTGAGCTTGAGCAGCTACAAGAATTAACCAAAAAATACCAAACTGAGTTTGGCCAATTGCAATTAGAACAAAGCACTTGGGCCATGCATTCGCGTATTGAGGAGCTTGCAACTAAAAAGTTGAACATGCTGGTGCCTGATGCAAAACGCATTCAAGTCATTTCTTTAGAGGAATTGGCGCTTGATAAGCCAGCGCAATAAATATGGCCTTTAACCCAACGCAGCATCACATTGTTAAATTACCAGCATGGCGTAGACGCGTGCTGTTAATTGCCGTGCTGATTTTGTTTGGCGGTTTGTTCGCGCGTGGCATCTACTTGCAAAGTTTACACAAAGCCTTTTTGCAACAAAAAGGTGATGCGCGCTATAGTCGCTCGCTGGTATTGCAAGCCAATCGCGGCAAAATTACCGATAGAAACGGCGAGTTATTGGCGATAAGTAGCCCTGTGGAGTCTATTTGGGCAAGTCCACCCGATGTAGAGATGGACAAAGCGCAAAAGCTTGCTTTAGCAAAATTATTGGACATGAAAACCGCAGATATTGACAAAAAAATAGCCAATACAGCGCGCGAGTTTGTTTATTTAAAGCGTCGCATGTCTCCAGATATGGCGGCTAAAGTCATGAGCTTGGATATTCCAGGTGTTTTTACACAGCGAGAATACAAACGCTTTTACCCAGCAGGTGACGTTACTGCGCATTTGGTGGGTTTTACGGGCATTGATGATAATGGCCAAGAAGGGTTTGAGCTAGCGCAAAATAGTATGTTGGCAGGTAAAGCGGGCAGTCGCCGCGTGATTCAAGATAGGCAAGGCCATATTGTAGAAGATTTAGAGGCCGTTAAAGTGCCGCAAGATGGGCATGATTTAGTATTAAGTATTGACAGACGCTTGCAATACTTAGCCTTTAGAGAGCTAGCAAAAGCGGTGGAATTGCACAAGGCTAAAGCGGGCGCGGCCATTATATTAGACGCCAAAACAGGTGAGGTGTTGGCGATGGTCAATTTGCCCACCTATAACCCCAATCATCCAGTCAATATTGCGGGCAAAACGCGTAATCGTGCCATTACCGATACTTTTGAGCCAGGCTCAACCATGAAGCCCGTTACCGCCTCTGCCGCTATGCAGTTTGGCGACTTTAAGCCGGATACAAAAATTCAAACCGCACCTGGCAGTATGAGTATTGGCCCTGCAACCATTCACGATTCTCACATGCACGGTATTTTAACAGTCGCACAAGTGATTCAAAAATCGTCTAACGTAGGCGCCGCTAAAATGGCATTAAGCCTAAAACGCGAAGAATTATGGAGCGCATTCAATCAATTAGGATTTGGCACGCCAACGCATATTGGTTTTCCTGGTGAGGCATCGGGCATTTTGCGGCCATACAAAACCTGGCGGCCAATCGAGCAAGCCACTATGTCATTTGGCCACGGCATTAGCTTAACGCTGTTGCAGCTTGCCCGCGCTTATACCGTATTTGCGAATGATGGCGAATTAAAGCCAGTGTCTTTGTTTAAGTTAAGCGAGTCGCCTGTGGGTCATCAAGTATTTTCTGCGCAAGTGGCCAATGACGTCAAAGCCATGCTGGAGTTGGTTGTGCAGCCAGGCGGTACTGCACTTAAAGCGCAAGTTGCGGGCTATCGGGTGGGCGGAAAAACGGGTACAGCGCATAAAATTGGCGCACATGGTTATGAGGATGACAAATATGTGGCCTCGTTTGTCGGCATTGCGCCCGCATCAAATCCGCGCTTAATTATGGCGGTGATGATTGATGAGCCCAGCATTGAAAAAGATGGCTATTATGGCGGCGCAGCGGCCGCGCCAGTATTTAGCGCGGTGATGAGCGACGCGCTACGCATGCTGTCTGTACCGCAAGATTCGCCCAATAATAACGTGGTGATACCGACAGAAGATGTGAAAGAGTCGATATGACCGCTGTTAAATATAGCCTTAAATCACCCTTAAAAGCCATCACAGCAGACAGCAGAAAAGTTAAAGCTGGCAGCTTATTTTTGGCGTATGCGGGCGAGAAGCAAGATGGCCGTCAATATATTAACGATGCAATAAAAAATGGCGCAAGCGCCGTATTATGGGACGACGAAGGTTTTGACTGGCAAGCCGAATGGGAGACTGAACATATTGCAGTCAAACAATTGCGCCAACAAGCAGGCAGTATCGCTAGCCAATTTTATAAAAATCCTTCTAACAAAATGTGGGTGATTGGCGTCACTGGCACCAATGGCAAAACCTCCATTACGCAGTGGTTAAGTCAATGTTTTAATTACTTAAACCGAAAAACTGCGGTTATTGGTACCCTTGGAAACGGGCTGCCAGACAATATTGAGCAAACCAATAACACCACGCCAGACCCAATATTATTGCAAGGCATGCTGGCCGATTATTTAAAACAAGAGGCAACAATCGTTGCAATGGAAGTGTCGTCGCATGGCCTTCATCAAGGGCGCGTTAATGGCGTGCATTTTGATGTTGCGGTGCTGAGCAATCTAACCCGCGACCATTTGGATTATCACGGCACTTTTGAAGAATATGCGGCTGCAAAGCGCCGTTTGTTTAAGACGGATGCACTGCGTTTTGCGGTGTTAAACGCCGAGGACGATTTTGGCCAAAATTTGGCAAAAGAGTTGGCTGATTCAGAGACAGTTGTGGTGACGTACGGCGTTACAAGCGGCGATATACGCGCCAGCGATATTCGCTTTGAAAATGGACATTTTACTTTTTTAGCGATTACGCCGCGTGGCAACGCCGTTGTGCATGCCAATTTAATTGGGCGCTTTAATGTATTTAATGTGCTGGCGGTGCTGGCAACGTTGCTCGCTTCTCATGTAAGTTTGGCAGATGCTGTCACTGCAATTGCGCAGATTAAAGCCGCCCCTGGCCGCATGCAAACCATGGGCGGCGGCAAATTGCCAATGGTGGTGATTGATTATGCGCATACCCCAGATGCGCTAGAAAAAGTGTTAACCGCGCTCAAAGCGCAAGCCCGTTCAAAACTGATTTGCGTGTTTGGCTGTGGGGGTAATCGCGATGTCGGTAAACGGGCACTGATGGGTAAAGTTGCAAGCGATTTTGCTGACGGGGTAGTCGTGACCTCGGACAATCCGCGCGATGAAAACCCAGATAACATAATTCAAGATATTGTGCATGATATGTTGGGAAATTACGCCATTGAGGAGGACCGCGCTAGAGCCATTTCAATTGCAATTTTAGCCGCAAAAGCAGGCGATATTGTGTTAATTGCAGGCAAAGGGCATGAGGATTATCAAGAAATTGGCGGATTTAAGATGCCATTTAGCGATGTGGAGCAAGCCGAGTTGGTACTAAAAAAATATCAGGAGAGATTGCTGTGATGTTGCTCTCTGAAGCTGCTAATTACATGGATGGCGAACTTTTATGCGGTGAAGAAGCTTGGGTGGCGAGTGCGGGTAGTGATAGCCGCAATATCGCGCAACAAGAGCTATTTTTTGCTTTAAAGGGTGAAAGTTTTGATGGTCATGCCTATGCACAACAGGCATTAAAACAAGGCGCTTGCGCGGTGGTTATCTCAGATAAAGCCTGTAATGCGCGCCCTGCTATTTTGGTTAAAGACACCGTGTTGGCTTTGGGCGATTTAGCCAAAAGCTGGCGTATTGGATTTACTTTGCCAGTGATTGCGATTACAGGTAGCAACGGCAAAACCACGGTAAAAGAAATGCTGACTAACATCTTAGAGGCCGCAAGTAATCAGCCAAACGCGGTGTTGGCGACGGTCGGTAACTTGAATAATCATATTGGCATGCCAATCACGCTGCTAAAAATTCGCAAACAACATGCGTATGCGGTGATTGAAATGGGCATGAATCATTTGGGCGAAATTGATTATCTAACGCGCATTGCACAGCCCACGATTGCGGTGATTAACAACGCAGGCACCGCGCATATTGGCGAGCTAGGTTCGCGCGACAACATTGCCAAAGCCAAAGGTGAGATTTTTGCTGGCCTTGGCGATGACGGCGTTGCGGTGATTAATGCCGATGATGACTATGTGGACTATTGGAAATCACTCAACGCGGGTAAAAAAATCATCACCTTTGGTTTGAATAAAGCCGCCGATATAAGCGCAACCTATGATGAACAAGCAGGTGCTAAAGAACAAAAACAAACTCAAGTAAAACTCAGTACGCCGACTGGCAGCGTGACTTTTAACTTAGCAGTTTTGGGCAAACACAATATTAGCAATGCGCTGGCAGCCAGCGCAGCTGCGGTCGCGCTGGGAATAAGCAACCAAGACATTGCCCGTGGTTTAGGCAATATGCAGGCCGTGTATGGCCGCCTACAACGTAGGGCAGGTTTTAATGGCGCGGTATTAATTGACGATACTTATAACGCGAATCCAGATTCGATGAAAGCGGCGATTGATGTATTGGCCGCGCATCAAAATAGCATTTTTGTGATGGGCGACATGGCGGAGTTAGGTGAAAATGCGTCGCAAATGCACGCCGATATTGGCTTATATGCCAAACAAAAAGGGATTGAGCAATTTTATACGTTTGGCGATTTAAGTGCAAAAGCCTGTGACCTATTTGGACAAAACGCGGCACATTTTAGCAACTTGGAAAGCTTAGTTTCTGCATTAAAAAACCAAATGAAACAGGGCGTTACCGTATTAGTAAAAGGCTCGCGTTCTATGCAGATGGAGAGGGTAGTTAAGCAGATTTTAGAAAAAGCATCAGAAGAAGCATCAAAAAAAGTAATAGATGAAAAAATAGAACGGGAGAAAACGCAATGCTACTAGAACTGGCTCGCTATTTGGCACACGATATTCGTGGCTTTAATGTTTTTAATTACATCACCCTGCGCGCGGTGATGGCAACGCTAACAGCGTTGATGATTTCATTTATGGTCGGCCCCAAAATGATTCGCAAGCTGACTGAATATAAAGTCGGCCAATCGGTACGCGACGATGGCCCACAAACGCATTTGATTAAAGCGGGCACACCAACCATGGGCGGTGCACTCATTTTGGTGGCAATTGCGGTGGCAACCTTGCTATGGGGCGATTTGCACAATAAATATATTTGGGTGGTGCTGGTCACCACATTGGGTTTTGGCGCAGTCGGCTGGGTGGATGATTATCGCAAAGTGGTGTACAAAAACCCAAAAGGCTTATCGGCAAAAGCCAAATATTTTTGGCAAAGTTTAATTGGCTTAGGCGTGGCGATTTTTTTACTGCAAACAGCCACTACTCCAGCAGAAACCACGCTCATTGTGCCTTTTTTTAAGCATTTAGTATTGCCTTTGGGTGCCGTTGGCTTTGTGGTGTTAACGTACTTAGTCATTGTGGGCAGCAGCAACGCCGTCAATTTAACCGATGGCTTAGACGGCTTGGCCATTATGCCAACTGTGATGGTGGGTAGCGCGCTTGGGCTATTTGCTTATGTGGCAGGGCATTTATATTTTTCAAAATACTTGGGCATTCCTTATGTGGCGGGCTCTGGCGAGCTGCTGGTATTTTGCGCGGCGATGACTGGCGCGGGTTTAGGATTTTTGTGGTTTAACGCCTACCCCGCCGAAGTGTTTATGGGCGACGTTGGCGCTTTAGCGCTGGGCGCAGCTTTAGGGGTAGTGGCAGTCATTGTGCGGCAAGAAATTGTATTGTTTATTATGGGCGGCGTGTTTGTGGTTGAAACATTCTCGGTGGCCTTGCAAGTACTGTATTTTAAATATACCAAAGCTAAAACAGGCACAGGTAAGCGCATCTTTTTAATGGCGCCGCTGCACCATCATTTTGAGCAAAAAGGCTGGAAAGAAACGCAAGTAGTAGTGCGATTTTGGATTATCACCATGATGCTAGTTTTAGTAGGGCTTTCTACATTAAAACTTAGATGAAAAACTTTAGCCACAGAGAGCACCGAGTACACAGAGGATTCTGCTTTGAGATTTACTCTGTTCGCTCTGTGTCCTCTGTGGCAAAAATGAAATGAAAATAGAACTTAAAGACAAAAAAGTATTAGTGCTGGGCCTTGGTGAAACAGGGCTTTCAGTATTGCGTTGGCTGGCGACCCAAGGCGCAGTGCTATCTGCGGCCGATTCTCGCAATAATCCACCGAATATTAACGACTTGCGCCGCAATATGCCGCAAATGGCTGTTTATACGGGAGAATTTAAGCAATCTGTGTTGTTGCAAGCCGAGTTAATTATTATTAGCCCTGGCGTGGCGCTTAGCGAGCCAGCGGTGCAAGCCGCCATTAAACAGGGCATTCCTGTGATTGGCGATGTGGAATTATTTGCGCAATATCGACCTAAAAACGCAAAAGTTATCGGCATTACCGGCACTAATGGCAAAACGACTGTAACCACGCTGGTGGGTGAAATTTGTAAGGCGGCAGGCTTGAAGACCATTGTGGCGGGCAATATTGGTTTACCTGCGTTGGATGCCTTAATGATGGACGCGCCAGATATTTACGTGTTGGAGCTGTCTAGCTTTCAGCTAGAAACTACGTCTAATTTGCACTGCGATGCGGCAACCGTGCTCAATGTGTGCGAAGACCATATGGATCGCTATGACGATTTAAAAGATTATGCCGCAGCTAAAGCGCGATTGTTGGCACACGCAAAACTGGCCGTCTTAAATCGCGACGATCCAGTCACACTCGCAATGCGCACAAAAGACGCGGTTACATTTGGCTTAAACCTTGCGCCGAACCTGCACGATTTTGGCTTAATACTGTGCGAGGGCAACCAATATATGACCAGTGGCCAGCGCAAGTTATGTAAAACCAGTGAGTTAACCATTGCGGGTCAGCACAATGTGGCTAATGCCTTGGCTGCTGCTGCTTTATGCAGCGCGGTGGGCATAGAAAAAGAGTCCATTATTTTGGCATTACGCGCGTTTAAGGGCTTGCCGCATCGGGTGCAATGGATTGCCACAATTGATAATGTTGATTATTACGACGACTCAAAAGGTACCAATGTTGGCGCCACTTGCGCCGCGATAGCTGGCATGACTAAACATGACTTGCCACAAACGGTAGTGTTAATTGCGGGCGGCGATGGCAAAGGCCAAGATTTTTCACCTTTAGCAACTGCCGTAAAAGCCAATAGCCGCGCGGTGGTGCTCATAGGTCGCGATGCGCCTTTAATTGAAGCGGCTTTATTGCCAACCAATGTGCCGCTGTATCAAGCGGCTGATTTGCCAGAAGCGGTGAATATCGCCAAAAAACTCGCCAATACAGGCGATGCTATATTGTTATCGCCCGCTTGCGCTAGCTTAGATATGTTTAAAAATTATGTGCATCGCGCCGAGGTGTTTGTAGCAGCAGTAAACCAGTTACAAGCAAATAAAGAGGTGGTCGCATGCTAGGAATGTTTACATGTTAAGCCCGGTCATGACCAATCGTGAGCGCATTAACGCGCCCAATTACGACCAAATGTTGCTGTGGGTAACCTTGATTATGCTCGGCTTAGGCTTGGTGATGGTGTATTCGGCCTCTATTGCCATGGCAGAAGCTGACAAAGCGGTAGGCCACCAAAGTACTTATTTTCTCGTTCGCCAAGCCATTTTTATTGTCATCGGTGTTGCGGCAGGCTTTATGTCGTTTCAAATTCCCGTTGCGTGGTGGCAAAAAATGGCGCCGTATTTATTTTTAACGGGATTATTTTTATTGGTATTGGTGCTAATTCCGCACATTGGACGCAACGTAAATGGCAGCCAGCGCTGGCTTTCGCTGGTGGTAATAAACTTGCAACCTTCTGAGCTGATGAAGCTTTTTGCTGCCATGTATGTGGCTGATTATGCGGTTCGCAAAGCACCGCAAATGGATAGCTTTGTAAAAGGCTTTTTACCAATGGTTGCGGTAATGGTGTTGGTAGGGTTTTTACTACTGCGCGAGCCAGATTTTGGCGCATTTGCGGTTGTGGCGGCGATTTCTATTTCAATTTTATGGTTGGGCGGCATTAACGCCAAAATTTTCGCCGCGCTAATCGGCACATTGCCTTTCGCTATTTACTTTTTGATTTGGAATTCGCCCTATCGTTTACAGCGAGTGATTGGTTTTATGGATCCGTGGGCAGACCCGTTTGGTAAAGGTTATCAATTATCTCACGCGCTCATTGCGTTTGGTCGCGGCGAGTGGTTTGGCGTGGGTTTGGGCGCGAGTGTGGAAAAATTACTGTATTTGCCAGAAGCGCATACCGACTTTTTGCTAGCAGTAATTGCTGAAGAGCTGGGTTTTGTTGGGGTGTTGACGGTGCTGGGCTTGTTTGCTTGGATAGTCATACGGGCATTTGGGATTGGCAAAGAAGCAGTTGCTAACGAGCGTTATTTTGCCGCCCTATTAGCTCAAGGCTTAGGCGTTTGGATGGGTGTGCAAGGCATTATTAACATTGGCGTCAACATGGGTGTACTGCCAACCAAAGGTTTAACGCTGCCATTATTATCATTTGGTGGCAGCGGAATTTTGGCCAATTGTGTTGCCATGGCGGTGCTGCTGCGTATTGATTTTGAAAACCGCCGCTTGCAAAAAGGGCTGCCAGTATGATGTTTTCTCAGCCCATTACGCAATTTGGATCTGGCACTTTAATGGTGATGGCAGGGGGCACCGGCGGCCACGTGTACCCTGCCATGGCGGTGGCCGATTACATGAAAGAACATGGCTGGACAATTGTGTGGCTTTGCACCGAAGGCGGCATGGAAAATAAATTAATTGAAGGCAAAGACTACAAAAAAGCCATGATGACCATGCGCGGGGTGCGCGGTAAAGGCTTATTGGGATGGTTCTTATTACCCATTAAATTAGCCAAAGCGCTTAAGCAAAGCTTTGCGGCAATCCGATTGCACCAGCCAAATGTAGTGTTAGGCATGGGCGGCTTCGCGGCTTTTCCAGGTGGCTTAATGGCAAAAATACTTGGCAAACCGCTAGTAATTCACGAGCAAAATTCTATTGCAGGCCTAAGCAATAAAAGCTTAAGTTTAATCGCAAAACGAGTATTAGCCGCATTTCCATCTGCGTTTGAACAGAAAGCAGAGTTAGTTGGCAACCCAGTTCGCGCAGAAATTACCCAATTACCAGCGCCAACGCAACGATACAGCCAGCGCACAGGCAAGCTAAATTTATTGGTGGTTGGCGGCAGCTTGGGCGCGCAAGCCTTAAATGATGTGTTGCCAAAAGCATTGGCTATTTTGCCAAAAGAAACATTTAACGTTGTGCATCAAGCTGGCGAGAAACATATCACTGCCCTGCAAGCCAATTACAAAGCGGCCGCTGTGGCAGCCGAAACAAAGGCATTTATCAATAATATGGCCGAACAATATGCTTGGGCCGATGTGGTAATTTGCCGTGCAGGCGCCTTAACAATAGCCGAATTAGCCTGCGTGGGTGTTGCCAGTATTTTAGTGCCTTTTCCGTATGCGGTGGACGATCACCAAACGTACAACGCTAAGTATTTAAGCGATGCTGGCGCAGCTCAGTTGATTCAACAGGCGGAATTCAGCGTAGAAAAAGCCACTGAGATGCTGCGCAATTTAACGCGTGAAATTTGTTTAGCTATGGCAATTAAAGCCAAGCAATTGGCTAAACCAGATGCTACACAAACCGTGGCAAAAATTTGTATGGAGGCGGCGAAATAGCCAAAAAAGATGAAGCATAAGGTTAAAAATATTCATTTTATTGGCATCGGCGGCGCAGGCATGAGCGGCATTGCAGAGGTGCTGATTAATCTCGATTTTAATGTATCAGGTTCTGATTTAGCCAGCAACGCAGTCACGCAGCGCCTGAAAAAATTCGGGGCGACTATTTATCAAGGTCACGCGACCGAAAATCTGCGCGCGGCCGATGTGGTGGTGGTTTCCAGCGCGGTGAATGAGCAAAATCCTGAAATTATAGCCGCGCGCGCCAAAAATATCCCCGTTGTACCGCGTGCATTAATGTTGGCTGAATTAATGCGCTTTAGACAAGGCATTGCGGTTGCAGGCACGCATGGCAAGACGACAACAACGAGCTTAATCGCCAGTATTTTAAATGAAGCGGGCATGGACCCAACCTTTGTTATTGGCGGCAAACTGGAAGCCGCTAGCGCCAATGCACGCTTAGGCACGGGCGAATACATTGTGGCCGAGGCCGATGAATCAGACGCGTCATTTTTGCACTTAACACCGGTAATGGCTGTAGTCACCAATATCGACCAAGACCATATGGATACTTACGAGCATAGCTTTGACAAGCTTAAAAGCGCGTTTGTGGAATTTTTGCAGCAGTTGCCATTTTGGGGCATGGCGGTAGTGTGTATCGATGACGCGAATATTCGCGAAATTTTACCGCGCATCACTAAGCCTGTAATGACCTATGGTTTTTCGGATAGTGCGCGAATTCGTGCCAGAAACGTAGTTGCTGACAATGGCAAAATGCATTTTACGGTAGACCGCATTAACGGCAAAACCACCACATTTGACGTGACGCTTAACTTGCCAGGCAATCATTATGTATTAAATGCGCTGGCGGCGATTGCCATTGCTAGTGAGTTAAATGTGGCCGATCAGCACATTATTAAAGCATTGGCCGAGTTTAAAGGCGTGGGCAGACGTTTTGAGCGTTATGGCGAAGTGCCTGTAAATTCTAATCTGGCGAAAACTAAAGGCACGTTCACACTGATTGATGATTACGGTCATCACCCTGTGGAAATGCAAGCAGTCATTGCCGCCGCGCGAGATGCTTTTCCTAATCGCCGCTTGGTGCTGGCGTTTCAGCCGCATCGTTACAGCAGAACAAGAGATTGTTTTGAGGATTTTGTGCGCGTGCTTTCAACAGTAGACGCGGTGCTATTAACCGAAGTCTATGCAGCTGGCGAAGCGCCGATTGTGGCGGCAGATACTCGCTCGCTTATACGCGCGGTGCGTGTGGCGGGCAAGGTAGAGCCATTATTTGTAGAAACAACCGACGCATTACCGCAAGCCATCATCGATATGGCGCAGGCCAATGATGTAGTGATTGTAATGGGCGCAGGTTCGATTGGCCAAGTGGCGGCGCGCACCAAAGAAATGGCTTTTATATGACGCCATTAGAAGCTAAGTCACAGGTACGCAAAAACGAGTCCTTAGCGCGCTACACCAGCTGGCGCGTAGGCGGCGCCGCAGATCGCGTTTTTATTGCAGAAAATTTAAGCCAGTTACAAACCTTTATGCAAACGCTTGACCACTTTGAGCCCGTGCAATTTATAGGCCTTGGCAGCAATTTGTTGGTGCGCGATGGCGGCGTGCGCGGCACGGTGGTTGTCATGCATCAGTCCTTAAGTGATTTGCGCATGGACGGAAAATATTTGTACGCCGAGGCTGGGGTCACCTGCGCTAAAGTGGCGCGATTTAGTGCCACTGAATCAAAACAAGGCGCAGAATTTTTGGCAGGTATTCCAGGCACTATCGGCGGCGCGCTAGCTATGAATGCAGGTTGCTACGGCTCTGAGACTTGGAATATTGTGCATCAAGTATTGACGATTAACAGACGCGGAGAAACGCATGTGCGAAACGAAGCAGAGTTTATTCCCAGCTATCGCCATGTAGAAATGCCAATGCCAGATGAATGGTTTTTGGGCGCATGGTTTAAGTTGGACGATGGCAGCGAGACAGTAAGCCAACAAAAGATTAAGCAATTGTTAGCCGCGCGCCTAGCCAGCCAGCCGCTTAATTTACCCAGCGCGGGTTCCACGTTTAGAAATCCGCATGGTGACTATGCAGCCCGTTTAATCGAAGCCAGTGGCTTAAAAGGTTACCAAATTGGCGGCGCGCAAGTGTCACCCAAGCATGCCAATTTTATTGTCAACGTAGGCGATTGCAGCGCACTGGATATTGAGTTGCTGATTCGTCACATGAAAGATGTGGTCCTTGAAAAACAGGGTGTAGCGCTGCAGCAGGAAGTACGAGTAATAGGTGATTATGAATAAATTTGGAAAAGTGGCCGTGCTATTAGGCGGCACATCGGGCGAGCGTGAAGTGTCGCTAAAAAGTGGTAACGCGGTGCTGGCGGCTTTGTTACGTCAGGGCGTAGATGCGTACGCATTCGATACTGCACATCAAGAATTAAGTGCGCTGAAAGGTTTCGACCGCGTGATGATTAACTTGCATGGCCGCGGCGGCGAAGATGGCACGATTCAAGGTGCGCTGGAGCTGATGGGTATTCCGTACACGGGCAGCGGCGTCATGGCGTCGTCGCTTGGCATGGATAAATGGCGCAGCAAATTGTTGTGGAAAGCGTTGGGTATTAGTACGCCCGATTTTGCAATGGTAAACGCGCAAAGTGACTTTGCGGCGATAGAAAAAAAACTTGGATTGCCATTGTTTGTTAAGCCCGCCAATGAAGGTTCCAGCATTGGCATTACCAAAGTAAAAAATAAGAGCGAGCTAGAAGCCGCTTACCTATTGGCTGCCAAAGCAGACCCGCTGGTGATTGCCGAGAAATTTGTAGGGGGCGGTGAATATACCGTTGGCATCATTTCTGATGGAAAAGGTGATTTTACCGCTTTGCCCATTGTGCGTATTGTGACAAAAAATGAGTTTTACGATTATGAAGCAAAATATTTGCGTGACGATACCGAGTACCTGTGCCCTTGCGGATTAAGCCTAGAAAAAGAGGCGCAAATTAAAGCCGAAGCGTTGCAAGCATTTCGAGCAATTGGTTGCACTGGTTGGGGACGGGTAGATTTTTTAATGGACGCTCCAGAAAAAAATGGAGCGCAAAAGCATTATTTTTTAGAAGTGAATACATCGCCTGGTATGACCGATCATAGTTTAGTGCCAATGGCGGCAAAGGCGGCAGGCATTAGTTTTGATGCACTAGTCGTTAAAATTTTAGAAACGACATTAAAAGGCGCTGTAAATGTGGGTCAGTTAAATGTGGGATAAACCGCGCCTTTTAAATTGGATTGCGAACTTGCTTTATGCGCTGTCTGTAGTGCTGATGCTGTACGCACTGTTATTTGTTGTGGTGCATTTGCCTATATTTCCGATTCGCGAGGTCAAGGTGGATGGGCAATTGGCGCATGTTAATCGTGAGCAAATAAAATTGATTGTAGCCAAGCACCTAAAAGGTAATTTTTTTACATTGAACTTAGAAAAAACCCGCGATGCGTTTGAAAAGCTGCCATGGGCGCGCAACGTAAGTGTGCGCCGCCGTTGGCCCGATAAACTAGATGTAGTAATTGAAGAGCATCAAGCGCTGGCGCGTTGGGGCAATATTGCGCTGGTAAACACGCACGGCGAACTCTTTCAAGCCGCAGCCGATGCAGAGTTGCCGGTATTTTATGGCCCCAGCAACGGTGCAGAAGAGGTGACAGCAAGTTACGGCGCGTATAGCCAAGTGATGAATAAGGCGAATATCAAAATTGCACAAGTCAGCTTATCACCAAGGCGTTCATGGGAGATTAAAACGGATAAAGGGATGGTGATTGCGCTAGGACGCGAAGAAATGCAGGCGCGATTGAGCAAGTTCGCGCGCGCATACCAATCGACCATTAGCCAGCTAAATGTCAATGTGGCTTATGCTGATTTGCGCTATCCCAATGGATTTGCGGTGCGTAAGCCAGCTAACTTAATTTACAAGCAAATATTAGATAAAACACTAGATAAAGTTTTGCCCAATGCTGCAAATAAAGCGGCAACATTAGCCAAGCCTGTAAAAAAGCCTAAACCCGCAACAACAATCCCTGCGGCGGATGCTGTAGAGACGGATGGTATAAAGACGGATAGCGTAGAGAAGAATGGTGTAGAGACGAATGGTTTGGAATTGAAAAGTGTAGAAACGAAAAGTGTAGAAAAACCAGTTAAACCAGCAGCATCAGTTTAGAAAAATGCCTGAAGCATGAAAAAAGGAGTTAGAAATGAGTAAAGTCCGTGAAGATAAAAACCTGATTGTGGGCTTAGATATTGGTACGTCTAAAATTGTGACCATTGTGGCCGAGTTGCTGCCAGAAGGCACACTAAAGGTGATTGGACTTGGGCAACATCCCTCGCGCGGCCTTAAGAAAGGCGTGGTGATTAATATCGATTCCACCATGCAAGCTATTCAGCGCTCGATTGAAGAAGCCGAATTAATGGCCGATTGCAAAATTAAAACCGTGTTTACTGGCATTGCGGGCAGTCATATTAAAAGTCTTAATTCGCATGGCATGGTAAAAATAAAAGATGCGGAAGTCACGCAAATGGATGTTGACCGAGTTGTCGAAACAGCTAGAGCCGTGGCGCTGCCAGCCGATCAACAAATTCTACATATCTTAACGCAAGAATTCATTATCGATGGCCAAGACGACGTGCGCGAACCACTGGGTATGAGTGGTATGAAGTTAGAAGTGAAAGTTCATATTGTGACTGGCGCCGTGGCGGCGGCGCAAAATATTGTTAAGTGCATTAAGCGCTGCGGTTTAGAGGTAAGCGATTTGATACTGCAACCGCTTGCATCCAGCATCGCCGTATTAACAGAAGATGAAAAAGAGTTGGGCGTGTGCTTGGTAGACATAGGTGGCGGCACTACGGATATTGCGGTGTTTAAAAATGGGGCTATACGTCATACAGCGGTAATAGCTATAGCTGGCGACCAAATTACCAACGATGTGGCGGTGGCATTTCGCACGCCAACGCAATCGGCCGAAGACATCAAAATTAAATATGGCTGTGCGCTGCGTCAATTGGCCGATGCGCGTGAAACGGTTGAAGTGCCAGGTGTCGATGGCCGCGAAGCCCGTCAATTATCGATTCAAACGCTGGCAGAAGTGATTGAGCCGCGCGTAGTTGAATTGTATGAGCTGGTATTACAAGAGCTGCGCCGCAGCGGCATGGAAGAGATGATTGCATCAGGCATTGTGATTACCGGCGGCTCGGCCATGATGCGCGGTATGTTAGAGCTGGGCGAAGAGATATTCCACATGCCGGTGCGCATGGGCATGCCGCGTTATGTGGGCGGGCTTTCAGAGGTGGTGAGCAATCCAAGATATGCAACAGGGGTAGGACTGATTTTGATGGGCAAGCAGCAGTTAGAGCGCCATTTAACCGTGCAAATGGAAACAAGCTCGGTTGGACGCGTTTTTGACAAGATGAAGAGTTGGTTTCAAGGCAATTTTTAGTTTTAGTTTTAGTTTCAGTTCTAGTTGTAAGTAAATAGTTAATCGAGAGTATTAGTTTTGGCAATAGGGCAGCGTTTAAGCAATTAAGCGCAAATATTAAAGGCAAAAGGAGAGTTAAGATGTTTGAAATTATGGAAAAAGATTCACAAGAGGCCGTCATTAAAGTAATTGGTGTGGGTGGTTGCGGTGGTAACGCAATTAATCACATGATTAGCAAAAACGTTCAAGGCGTTGAGTTTATAAGTGCCAATACTGATGCGCAAGCGTTAAAGAAAAGCTCGGCCACACATACGCTGCAAATCGGTATTGATATTACCAAAGGGCTTGGCGCAGGCGCAAAACCAGAGGTTGGCCGTGACGCTGCATTGGAAGATCGTGACCGCATTGCAGAAATGATTGATGGCGCAGACATGCTATTTATTACCGCAGGTATGGGCGGCGGTACAGGCACAGGCGCGGCGCCGATTATTGCTGAAGTGGCAAAAGAAATGGGCATTTTAACGGTGGCAGTTGTGACAAAACCTTTTGCGTTTGAAGGTAAACGCACCAAAGTGGCGGCGGATGGTTTAGAAGAGCTGTCACAACATGTCGATTCTTTGATTGTGATTCCAAACGAAAAGCTGATGGAAGTGTTGGGCGAGGATGTGCCATTTACAGAGGCTTTTAGCGCTGCGAACGACGTGCTGCATAACGCGGTCTCAGGTATTGCAGAGATTATTAATTGCCCCGGCCTGGTTAACGTGGACTTTGCTGATGTGCGCACGGTGATGAGTGAGATGGGAATGGCGATGATGGGTTCTGCAGAAGCCAGCGGGCCAGAACGCGCTAAAATCGCGGCCGAGCAAGCAGTAGCCAGCCCTTTGTTAGAAGACGTTAACTTAGCTAACGCGCGCGGCGTTTTAGTGAATATTACCGCTAGCAGCAGCTTTAAAATGAAAGAGTATTACGATGTAATGAACACCATTAAAGCCTTTACTGCAGATGATGCAACGGTGATTGTGGGTAACGTAATGGACGAAACAATGGGCGATAAATTACGCGTGACCATGGTGGCAACTGGCTTAAATGGTGCAATTTCGCGCCGCATTCAAAAACCAGAACTGCGCGTAATGCAAACATTAATGACAGGTACGAATAGTCAGCCAGTATTTGTGGATAGCGCTATGGAAGACGACACACCAGCGGTGTTTAGTCAAAATAACCGCCGTGCACAAGTTGAAGCGATGAAAATGTCAGGCGTTGAGGAATATGACATCCCTGCATTTTTGCGTAAGCAAGCAGATTAATTAGCTTTGTAGGGGCGGCTTTAGTCGCGAATTGTAGTTAAAGTGAGTAAGCAATGATTTTGTTATAATAGCAATCAATTATTAAATGCTAAGAGTGAGATGTTAAAACAACGAACCTTAAAAACACAGGTGAGTGCAACTGGCGTCGGTTTGCATAATGGTGAAAAAGTCACGCTGACTTTAAAGCCTGCTGCAATCGATACTGGTGTTGTATTTACGCGCGCCGATTTGCCCGGTGCGCCGTCAATACAAGCCACACCTGAAGCCGTGCGTGACACCCGCATGTGTTCTGCCCTAGAACATAATGGCGCGCGCGTTGCCACGGTTGAGCATTTAATGTCTGCACTGGCTGGTTTGGGTGTTGATAATATTATTGTTGAAGTGACTGCGTCTGAAATCCCGATTATGGATGGTAGCTCAGGCCCGTTTATTTTTTTGTTGCAACAAGCGGGCATTACTGAGCAAGATGCACCCAAGAAGTTTATTAAAATCAACAAGTTAGTTGAAGTAATGGATGGCGACAAATGGGTGAAATTCGAGCCTTACCACGGCTTTAAGATGGATTTCACCATTGAATTTGCGCATCCTGTGTTTGAACATTCTGGCAGCAATGTCAAAATTGACTTTAAAGATAACAGCTATATCAAAGAAATCAGCCGCGCACGTACGTTTGGCTTTATGCACGAAGTGGAATATTTGCGCGCCAATGGTTTAGCGCGTGGCGGCAGTCTAGATAACGCGATTGTGCTAGATGAATATCGCATTTTAAATACCGATGGTTTGCGTTACGAAGATGAATTTGCCAAGCATAAAGTGTTGGACGCGATTGGCGATTTATATATGCTCGGCCATCCATTGTTGGGTGCATTTACGGCGCACAAATCTGGTCACGCGCTTAATAATGCCTTGCTTCGCGCTTTATTGGCTGACGCTAGTGCTTGGGAATTTGCCACTTTTGAACATATAGAAGAAGCGCCAATAGGGTTTCAGGGACAAACTGCGTTTTTTACACCTAACCTAATGCCGCACTTTAGTTAATCATTATGTTAATGCTGCGATTGGTTTTAATGTTAGCCTTAGCCGCAATGTTTGTGTTGCTAGGTGCTTATCTTGGCACGCGCGATAAAAAATATTTAACTTATTTAATGAACGCAATTAAGTACCTTGGATATTTTTTAGCGGCGATGTTGGTGTTATTTATATTAAGCCGAGTGATCCGCTAATGCTGTTGTTATTAACAGTGCCAGTTTAGTAAACCTCATGTGTAAATTATTCAAACAGACTATTACTTCAAGTTTAGCTATCATCAGTTTACTTGGGTGTTTTGCAGCAAACGCCTTTGCGGCGGCGGGAGATGACACGTTTTTGCAGGCGCGCAGTGCGTATGACAAAAAGAATGCCATTGCGCTTTCGCAGCACGTGCAAACTTTGCAAAATCAAAGTTACATTCTCGCCCCTTATGCCGATTATTGGTTGATGCTGCTTAATTTAGAAGATGCGGATAACCAAACCGTTATTGATTTTATTAATAACTATAGTGAATATCCGTTTGCTGACCGTTTGCGCGGCGAGTATCTTAAAAAGCTCGCTAAAAATCAAGATTGGCAAAGTTTTGCAAGCGAGATTGTTAACTATCAGCTAGAAGACCCAGCCGTGGCCTGCTACGCCGCAGAATCTAGCGCCATTAATGGCGATGTTTCTTCACTCGCTGGCGCAAAATCATTGTGGATGCAAGCCAAAGAGCAGCCTGCAAATTGCAGCAACTTGTACGACCGCATGCAAGCTGCAGGCGCATTAACGCAAGATGAAGTGTGGGATCGTTTTCGATTAGCCTTGGCTGAAACCCGCATTAATCTTGCTAAAGCCATTGTTAAGCGCGCCAATACCGTTGAAGCCGCGCAAACCAAACTAATTGATAAAGCCTACGCGTCACCTAGTATTTTTATCAACAAAAAATTGCTTAACTATAAAACACGCTTTGGTCGTGAGCTTAATTTATTTGCCTTAAATCGCATTGCGAAAGCAGATTCTTTTCAAGCTTTAAGCGCTTTTAAAAATAGTGAAAACCTGATGTCTGCCGAAGATAAAAGCTATTTTTATGGCAGATTAGCGCTACAAGCCGCGCAGCGGCAAGAGCCGCAAGCCTTGCAATGGTTTACCTTGGCCGATGATTTTGACAAAGATGGTACGTTAAATAAAGATCAGCTAGCTTGGTTTGTGCGTACCGCTCTGCGTGAGAAAAATTGGCCGATGGTGCTTAAAAGCGTCGCTAAAATGCCGCCAGATCAAGCAGAAGAAGGCGCGTGGCGCTATTGGAAGGCGCGCGCCTTAACGGCACAAGGTCAATCGCTAGAGGCCAATACTTTATACGCCAAGCTTTCAACCGAGCGGCATTTTTATGGTTGGCTGGCGCAGGATGAGCTAAAAGATTCATTATCTGCGCCGCTTAACACCTATAAGGTAAGCGATATTGAAGTGGGCGAAATTGCCAATACGCCTGCATTTCAACGTGCCGAAGCGTTGCTGCGAAACGATTTAAAGTGGGAGGCTAAAACCGAGTGGGCGCAAGCCACCAAGGGTTTTGACGACAAACAATTGCTGGCTGCGGCGGAATTTGCGGCGCGCAAAAATTGGTATGATTTAGCGATTATTACCGCCGATAAAACCACAGAAATGCATGATTATGCGCTGCGCTACCCTGCGCCATATCGCAATTTAATGAAGCCCGCCGCGCGCGACCAAGCAATTGACGAAGCATGGGTGTACGGCATTACCCGTCAAGAAAGCCGCTTTGTCTATTCTGCCAAATCGAATGTTGGCGCGTCAGGCTTAATGCAATTAATGCCCGCCACCGCCAAATGGGCGGCCAAGCGCGTGGGCATGGATTACAACCACAGCATGATTCACGAGCTTAATACCAACATCGCGCTGGGCACTTATTATTTGCGCTACACGCTGGA
Source organism: Methylotenera sp. (assembly GCA_014378845.1). Taxonomy (GTDB): domain Bacteria; phylum Pseudomonadota; class Gammaproteobacteria; order Burkholderiales; family Methylophilaceae; genus Methylotenera_A. The sequence goes on from JACMNB010000064.1 coordinate 50,124, forward strand.
TTTGTTTAAGGGCCAAGAAGTGATGGCGACGGCGGCTTACAATGCTGGCCCAAATCGCGCCAAAAAGTGGCAGGCTAGCACGCCTTTAGAAGGCGCGATATACGCCGAAACGATACCTTTTAGTGAGACGCGGCTTTATGTGCAAAAAGTAATGGCTAACGCACATCTGTATGCGTTTCAACTTGGCTTAAAATCCACTTCGCTTAAGCAAAGGTTGGGCATAATACCGGGTAATTTGGCCGCGCCAGTCGAAGACAATTCTTCTCCAGAACTGGTTGTAGAACCTGCAATAGATACAAGCAAACCCATTGAATAGACTTAACCCATTTACTAGACATAACCTAGCGAATAATTAGATGACGATTAAAACGATTGCAATTTTGGGCGGCGCAGGCTTTGTGGGTAGCTGCCTTGTGGCTAAATTAAACGATGCAGGCTACCAAGTTAAGGTCATTGCAAGGCGGCGAGAATCGGCTAAGCACCTGATATTGTTACCGAATGTGCAAGTAATTGAATGCAACATTGCCAATACTTACGGCTTGAAAGATGCGTTTAAAGGCTGCGATGCGGTGATTAACTTAGTCGGCATTTTGCATGAATCGGGCAAGCAAACGTTTGAGGCCGTGCACCATCAATTACCACGCCGCTTGGCGCAGTTGTGCGAAGCGCTTGGCATTAAACGCTTTATTCACATGAGTGCGCTACAAGCTAGCAACAACGCGCCAAGCCAGTATCTACAAAGCAAGGCGGCAGGTGAGGCGGCAGTAAGCGAGCTCAATAAAAAATTAGACATCACCATTTTTAGGCCGTCGGTTATTTTTGGGCGCGGCGATAGTTTCATCAATTTATTCGCCAACTTGGTTAAGTTTTTGCCTGTAATCGCCTTGGCAAAACCTGATGCAAAATTTCAGCCAATTTGGGTGGAAGATGTCGCGCAAGCCTTTGTAAATGCGCTGGATAATACGGCGACTGTCGGCAAAATTTACGAGCTAGGCGGCCCGCAAATATTCACCTTGCGTGCTTTGGTACAAAAAGTGATGACGGTTTTGGGCAAAGAGCGGCCGATTATAGGCCTTAACGATAGACTGTCGATGGCGCAAGCTTTTATGATGGAACTGATGCCAATAAAACTGATGACGCGTGACAATGTGCGCTCGATGCAAGTTGACAGTATTTGCAGTACTGCCATCGCGCCCGAACTAGGCGTAGAGCCAACTGCGCTGGATGTCGTCGTGCCAGAATATTTGCTTAATACTGACCCACGCAGTGCATATGATGGCTTTCGCGCAGCGGCTGGCCGCGCCATTCACTTGAAAAGATAGCACATGAAAATCTACAGTGTAGGCGGTGCGGTGCGTGATGAGCTGCTTGGCTTGGCTGTAAAAGATCGCGATTATGTCGTTGTTGGTAGCACCGTGCAAGCCATGCTGGATGCGGGTTATAAGCCTGTTGGCAAAGACTTCCCCGTATTTTTACACCCCAAAACGCATGAAGAATACGCGCTTGCGCGCACCGAGCGCAAAACTGGTGCTGGCTATAAAGGCTTTACAGTGCACGCCTCCCCCGAGGTCACGCTAGAAGAAGATTTAGCCCGTCGCGATTTTACCATTAACGCCATGGCACGCTCGGCAGATGGTATTTTAACGGGTCTTTTAATAGACCCGCATAATGGCCGTTTGGATATTAAAGCAAAAATATTGCGCCATGTCAGCGAGGCTTTTGCTGAAGACCCAGTGCGAATTCTAAGAGCGGCGCGCTTTGCAGCAAGGTTTGCCGACTTTAACGTCGCGCCCGAAACCATGGCGTTAATGCGTCAAATGGTCGCTGCGGGCGAAGTTGATGCGTTAGTGCCAGAGCGCGTATGGCAAGAATTGAGTAAGGGTTTGATGGAGCACGCGCCTAGCCGCATGTTCGAGGTTTTACGCGATTGTGGCGCGCTGCAAAAAATCCTGCCTGAGTTGGATAGGTTGTGGGGCGTGCCGCAACCGCCGCAGCATCATCCAGAAATTGACACAGGCATTCATGTGATGATGGTGATAGATTACGCTGCCAAACTAAATTTTAGCTTGCCCGTGCGCTTTGCCGCGCTGATGCACGATCTTGGCAAAGGTACAACGCCAGCGGATATTTTGCCACGCCATATTGGCCACGAAATTCGCAGTGTGGATTTACTAAAAGAAGTTGCAAAAAGACTGCGTGTGCCGAATGATTGCAAGGAGCTTGCGGTTATTGTGGCCAAGTTTCATGGCAAGCTGCATCAAGTAATTCAAATGAAGCCACAAACGTTGCTGCAATTTTTAATCGACCTAGATGCGATTCGTCAGCCAGAACGGTTTAAGGATTTTTTAAAAGTGTGCGAATGTGATAGCCGCGGCCGTGCAGGTTTAGAAAGCTGTGCATTGCCCGAAGTGGATTTAATGCTAAAACTGCTTAAAGCCGCCACCAGCATAGATGCTGGCGCGATTGCTAAAACGCTTACTGAGCCAGATGCGATCAAACAAGCGATATTTGAAGCTAGGTTACAAGCAGTCAAACAAGCACTTAATTTCAGCAGCTAACCACTTTTGCCGAGTTATTTTTTGATTTCTCTAATAAAGCAAACCCATTAGCAAGCATGTCAGAAACCAAATCTAACGGCCCATGCGTATTCACTTGATTGGATTTATTCGCAACAGCCTGCATGGCCGCTTTATAACCTTGCTCAAACACCCAGTAATTACATTCCTCACTACTGATTAAGTCGCTATGGTCTGCTTGGTCGCACGTTTGTTTAAACGCTTGCATGCATTGTTCGGCTTGATAATTATTTAGATTTGACATGTTTTTAACTGGCAATCGATATAAGAAGTGTGCAGTATAAATGCTCGCCAAAATTTTTGCTGTAAACAACTGTTAAGCATTCTGCCTGCCAATTCGCCCAATAGTTGTAAGCTTATGGCTAAATTAATCGCTCAAGTTGCCCAGTCAACAAATCGGTAGGTTTACGCTTAAACCCACTTTTGGCAAATTGATGCCAGCGACCAATCACAAAGCACAGCAGCAAATTGGCTTGCGCCTCAGGCAATACATTGTTGCCTGAACTGGCTACCGCTATTTTTAGACTTTGCTTTAAGCTAGCCTCAACCCGGTCATACAGCATATTAATACGCGTTTGCAGGTGATGCTCTTCGTTGACTAACGCGTCCCCAATTAACACCCGTGTCATACCAGGGTTTTTTTCGGCAAATTTTAGTAACATCGTGACAATTAATTGTACTTGCTTTGCGCCATCGGGTTCATCCGTCATAATTTTATTAATAACGCCAAAAATACTAGCCTCAATAAACTCAATCAAGCCTTCAAACATTTGCGCTTTATTGGCAAAATGGCGATACAGCGCGGCCTCTGATACTTCTAATTTTGCGGCAAGTGCAGCGGTAGTGATTTTTTCGCGGCGCGGATTTTCTAGCATGTGCGCAAGTGTTTCTAGGATTTGTTGCTTGCGCTCTGATGCCATGTTATTTCCCTTAATTTTTTGTAGGAGCGTTTTTTAAAACGCGAATATTGTTTTGATTGCTAATATGGTTTAGCTACACGATTATAGCTTAAGGTGAGTAAGCGCTAACACCGAGCTGACGCGAAAATCCACAAAATTAGGCTTTTGTAGTTTTTTGGTAACCCAAATCGTGCGCATGCCAAGACGTTTTGCGGTCATTAATGCAGGTAAATTATCTTCTAACATAATGCAATTTTTAGGATTGGCTCTTAACGTTTTTAGCAACAGTTGAAAGCCCCGCACGCTGGGTTTAGCGTGAAATTTGGTCGATTCCACACTAAAAACCAACTCAAAACAATCGGCGATACCCATTAATTCTAGAACGCGCACTGCATATTTTCGCGGCGCGTTAGTAAACACACACTTACGCCCTGGCAGGCTTTTAATAAGGCTTTTTAAGCGCTTCACTTGAATCACAATATTGGGTAAATCCATTTGGTCGTGCGTTTTTTCTAAAAAATGATACGCGTCAACACCATGGTGGCGCATTAAGCCTTTTAACGTTGCGCCGTAAATACGCCAATAATGCTTGCGCAGCTCATGCGCAGCGTTTTCATCAAGGCTAAGCTCGTCCATCATGTACTGCGTCATGGCGCGATTCATCACGGGGAATATGTGTGCGGAGGCGTTATGCAGCGTGTCGTCGAGATCGAAAATCCACATTTTATTTTTAGTCGTCATTGCGAGCGAAGCGTGGCAATCCAGAAGTTGGTTAATTGAGTCATGGATTACTTCGTCATTGCACTCCTCGCAATGACCAAGCAGGAATTATTTAGCTTTAATTAAGGTACCAACGCCCTCATCGGTTAACACTTCCAACAGCAGGGCGTGCTCAACCCGTCCATCAATAATATGCACCGCTTTTACGCCGCTGCGCGCTGCATCAAGGGCAGAGCTAATTTTTGGCAGCATGCCACCACTTAAGGTGCCGTCGGCGACTAAATCATCAATTTCTTTTGGCGTTAAGCCTGTTAGCAAGTTACCTGCTTTATCTAGCACGCCAGGCGTGTTTGTTAATAAAATAAGCTTTTCTGCGCCCAAAATTTCTGCCAATTTACCAGCCACCACATCAGCATTAATATTGTAGGTTTCACCATTTTTGCCCACACCAATCGGCGCAACCACGGGGATGAAATCGCCCGTATCCAAAAAGTTAATAATGCTCGGGTCAATCGCCGTAATCTCGCCAACTTGGCCAACATCAATCATTTTGCTGGGGTCATTCATGTCTTCCATCAATAATTTGTGTGCGTGAATAAAATTGCCGTCTTGGCCAGTTAAGCCCACCGCTTTGCCGCCGTGGCGATTAATCAGGTTGACGATTTCTTTGTTCACTTGCCCGCCCAGCACCATTTCAACCACGTCCATGGTCTCGGCATCGGTTACGCGCATGCCTTGAATAAACACGCCTTTTTTGCCGAGTTTATCGAGCATTTCGTTAATTTGCGGCCCGCCGCCATGCACCACTACTGGGTTCATTCCTATCAGTTTTAGCAGCACCACATCTTGCGCAAAACATTGTTTCAGATGCTCGTCTGTCATTGCGTTGCCGCCGTATTTAATGACAATGGTTTTATCAAAAAAGCGTTTAATATACGGTAGCGCCTCGGCCAAAATGTGCGCTTTTTGCGCCGGTTTAATGTCATTGTTCATGTTAGATCTCGTTAAATTTTTGATATTGTATCTAATAATAGCTACAAATTTTTAATAAAAACTTTAGATTTGCGCTGAAAATTGTAAAGCTTTTGCTTCTCGGTCGGTAACTTTTCAATACTGCCCTCAACAAAGCCGCGCTCTAAAAACCAATGCTCGGTGTGGGTGGTTAGGCAAAAAAGTTTTTTAAACCCTAGGCTTTTGGCTTGTTGTTGGCAATAGTTGAACAGCTTGTCGCCGCGCCCGCCGCCGCGATATTGCGGGTCTATGGCCAGACATGCAAACTCAACCTGCTTTTCTTCGGTAAACGGGTACAGCGCCGCGCATCCAATGGTGCGATTGTCGTGTTCCATCACATAAAAATGGTCAATTTCCATCTCAATGCGCTCGCGCCCACGCCGCACTAACACACCGTCGTTTTCTAGCGGTTCGATGAGTTTTAAAATGCCGCCCACATCGTCAATATTGGCTTGGCGCATGGTCTCTAAACTTTGCTCGGTCACCATGGTGCCAATGCCTTCCAAGGTAAAAAGCTCTTGAATTATCGCGCCATCTATGTGGCGAGAAATTAGGTGAGTGCGCGCCACGCCTCGCTCGCAGGCACGCACAGCTGCTGGCAAGTAGTAATTCACGTCTTCAGAAAAGTTGATTGGCGCATGATTATTTTCAAGCGTTTCCTCTATATTTTTAAGCAGATTTTTGGCTTTTTCGGCGGTCATTTCGCGCAGCAATTCACCGCGCAAATTTTGCACGCCGGCCGAATCCATGAGAAATATCAGCTTATCGGCATCCAGCGCAATCGCTGTGCTTACTGCAACATCTTCTAAGCTTAAATTA
>JACMNB010000065.1 GCA_014378845.1 Methylotenera sp.
AATCTGGCTTGCAAAGTTTGGCATCTTACTAAATTCTCTTTCGCATACTTTCTACGATGCAATGTTTTAAGATTTAAATTAGCAATAAAGATAGAGGACATAAGCCCCGACATTGCCGCGCTGAGAGAAACCCCAGAATCTCCTCTTATAGCATGCCATCCTTTTTCAAACATAAAAACACCAAACCCCATTAATCTTAACGATATATCTCCAACCTCAAAAGTATAGTTAGTGGCGACCTCCAAAAGTTCTAGGGCTTCTCGTGAGAATTTAGCTTTTTCATTGGATTCCATTGCAGAGTCTCTTGACTTGCGCAAGTCCACAACTCTTTCAAAATCCTTTGCATCTAACTCGAATAGTACTTTTAATCTTGGTTCAATTTCTTCCTTGACGGTTTTTTGAATAAACTCCAACTCTTTTTGAGATGTCAGGCAATCTTGTTTTCTCAGGCTAATTTCACATACGGTACAGATCATTTTTGCAGACAAAAGACTAAGCAATGCTGCTGCACTACCTGAACCTGGAGCAGCTCTACCAGCTCCAAAATCATTCAATAATTGATTAGTAGGCCTAGATAGCAATATACCATCATTAGAAATTAACTCTTGCTGCAGCACAGCTATCTCCCCAATAAATTAAGTAAGGCCTATTGCCGAAAGTAGTATAAGTTGCAGTTTATGAGGTCTTTAGTTGCAGCTTATGGGGGCAAAGTCGCAGCTTATGGTGCTCACAACAGATTAATTTTGATTAATTTGCTGCTTTTACTACCCACACTTACTCTCACCACAATTCAAACAAGTCAGACAACCATCCATAATAATCGCCGCTTTAGTATTACATTTATTGCACAGTTGAGCGCCTTTTGGAAAGCCGTCTGATGTCATTTCCTCGCCTTGTTTGGCGTGTTTTTCAAAGTATTCGGTGCGTTTTTCATCAACTAGTTTTTGTTGATGTTCATCTAAACCCACTTTTTTAAGCATGCCAATTGATTGTAAGTGTTGCTCGACCACTTCGCCAATCTCGGCCACCAAACTTGGTACAAATTTACCGCCTTTTTTAAAGTAGCCGCCACTAGGTTCAAACACGCTTTTAAGCTCTTCCACCAAAAACGTCACGTCACCACCTTTACGAAACACCGCCGACATCACGCGCGTTAAGGCCACAATCCATTGAAAGTGATCCATATTTTTAGAATTAATAAATATCTCAAACGGGCGGCGATGTTCTTGCGGCGTGCCTTCATTCATCACCACGTCGTTAATGGTGATGTACAGTGCATGCTCGGTGACGGGCGTTTTTACTTTGTAAGTGCTGCCCGTAATTTTCTCTGGGCGGTCTAGTGGCTCACCAATTTGCACTATTTTTGCGTTTTTTTCTAGCGCTTTTGCGGCTGAGTCTAGTTTATCTTGCTCGTTCACCAGCGCGTAGCCTGTGATTTTTTTATCAATTTTTACTGCCATATTGTTTCTCCTGTTTTTTGTAGGAGGGGCTTGCAGCCCCGAACCACTGTTTATTCGCGGCTACAAGCCGCTCCTACTTTTGCCGTTTATCGCGACGAGGGCGTCGCTCCTACATTAGAATTTGCCGTAGTAGCCTTCTTTTAAGGCATCGTATAGATTCGCCGCCGAGTGAATTTCCCCATCATATTCAATCTCTTCGTTGCCTTTTACTTCAATCTCACTGCCGTCATCTAGCGTAAATTTGTAGGTGGTGTTTTCCAAATCTTTCTCGGTTACCAATACGCCTTGGAACGCTTCTGGGTTAAAACGGAAGGTTGTGCAGCCTTTTAAGCCTTTGTCGTAAGCGTATAAATAGATATTTTTGAAGTCTTCAAAATCGTAATCGGTGGGCACGTTAATGGTTTTTGAAATACTGCTATCAATCCATTTTTGTGACGCGGCTTGAATATCCACATGCGCTTTGGCCATAATGGTGCTGGAATCTAAAAAGTAGTCAGGCAACTTTTCATCTTCTTTATCACTAAATGGCATGGCTTTTGGGTTAATTAACTCGCGATACGCCAACAATTCAAAACTAAATACATCGACTTTTTCTTTCGATTTTTTGCCTTCGCGAATCACGTTGCGTGCGTAATGATGCGCGAAACTTGGCTCGATGCCGTTGCTGGCGTTGTTGGCTAAACTTAACGAAATAGTGCCTGTTGGCGCGATAGAGCTGTGGTGCGTAAAACGCGCGCCTTTGCTGGCGATTTGATTACGCAAGCCTTCGGGAAACTGCTGCATATAGCGGCTGTATTTGCCCAACAGAACCTTACCCGCAATTTTCTGCCCAGCTTTAATGCCATCTGCGGCCATTTCTGGACGTTTTGCCAACATGTCGGCGGTGACTTCAAACTTTTCATCCATAATCGGCGCAGCACCTTTTTCGTCGGCCAATTGCACGCCAACTTCCCAGCCCACCTCGGCCATCATGCGCGTGACTTCATCGGTAAATTTTAGTGAGTCGTCATCACCATATTTCATTTGCAGCATGGTTAATGCGCTGCCTAAGCCCAAATAGCCCATGCCATGACGGCGTTTACGGGCAATTTCATCGCGTTGTTGTTGCAACGGCAAGCCGTTAATTTCGACCACGTTGTCTAACATGCGCGTGAAAATGGCCACCACTTCACGGTATTCTGCCCAATCAAACGTGGCTTCATCGGTAAACGGTTTACGCACAAATCTGGTTAAATTGACTGAGCCCAACAAACAGGCGCCATATGGCGGTAGTGGCTGCTCACCACAAGGATTAGTCGCGCGAATGTTCTCGCAAAACCAGTTGTTGTTCATCTCGTTTACGCGGTCGATTAAAATAAAACCTGGCTCGGCAAAATCGTAAGTGCTAGACATTATCACATCCCACAACCTGCGCGCTTTAATGGTTTTATACACGCGGCACGCCACTTTGCCTGCATCAATACCTTGTGTTTGCGTTAGATACTTGCCGCGCACTGGCCACTCGCGCCACACTACTTGCGTAATATCGTTAGTGTTTAGGCCATCAACAATAGCCTCTTTTTCGGTAACGGGAAAAGCTAATTTCCAATCCGCATCGGCTTTAACTGCTTCCATAAATTCTTTTGTAATCAAGCAGCTAAGGTTAAATTGGCGCAAACGGCCATTTTCGCGCTTGGCTTTAATAAAATCAGTCACGTCAGGATGCGAAATATCAAACGTGGCCATTTGTGCGCCGCGACGCCCGCCTGCGCTAGACACGGTAAAGCACATTTTGTCGTAAATATCCATAAAAGACAGTGGCCCGCTTGTGTAAGCGCCAGCACCCGCCACAAATGCGCCTTTTGGCCGCAATGTAGAAAACTCGTAACCAATACCGCAACCCGCTTTAAGCGTTAAGCCAGCTTCGTGTACTTTGCCTAAAATATTATCCATGCTGTCTTCTACCACGCCAGAAACCGTGCAGTTTATGGTCGAAGTAGCTGGTTTATGTTCTAACGCCCCAGCGTTTGAAGTGATACGGCCAGCAGGAATCGCCCCGCGGCGTAATGCCCAATGAAATTTCTCGTGCCATTCTTGACGTTTCTCATCCGTCGTCTCCACATCAGCCAGCGCGCGCGCGACGCGTGCATAGCTCGCATCCATGTCGGCATCGACATGGTCACCATTCTTTGCTTTTAAGCGGTATTTTTTATCCCAAATATCAAGGGAAACCGATTGAATGGGAATCTCTTTGCCCATTTCTACTTGTTCGCCCATTTGCAATTTGGCTGCTGTTTCAACTGCTTTTAACATGAAAAACCTCTCCTCAACTTATTCTTAAATGTGGGCAAAAGCCAAATATTAAGCTTAAGCCTGTGATTATATTTAAAAAACTTTTCTTTTTATAAACAAACTTTATCTTTTAAGAAAAAATAAAGCTATAACACAACATATAGTGCCAAGAACTGGAATTTAAGCCTTTATTTAGTGTTCGTCAATAGCTTGTAAGCACTCTTTTTTAGCAATATTTTAATGTTTTTTGGCTAAAACCAAGCCAGTTACCGCGTGGAGGACTATTACTGCATTGCCCGAGAGTGATAAAAAAAATAAAATTATTTCTCTTGCAAATGTAATGAAATAAATGTGCTTAATGGCGGCTTGTTTTTTTCACAAAAATATTATCGAGCTTGCTGCGCTGTTGGCCGTGATTATCAAAATTATCTGATGCAAGCCAGGTTTGAAAAGCCAATTTTAATAATGCCCATTCTGTATCAATAATCGAATACCAAGCGGTATTACGATTATGGCTTTTTACAACTGCCGCATGCCTGAATATGCCTTCAAAAGTAAAACCCAAGCGCTTTGCGGCGCGGCATGAGAGTTGATTTAAGGCATTGCATTTCCACTCATAACGGCGGTATCCCAACGAGAACGCGTAATCCATCAGCAAAAACATTGCTTCGGTTGCCATGGTGGTACGTTGTAAATGAGGTGAATAAGCAATGTGGCCAACTTCAATTACGCCATTAACAGAATCAATACGCAAATAGCTTGCTAAGCCAACTGCTTGCAGCGTTTTCTTATCAATAATGACATAAAAAAGTGGATCTTTACCCATGCAACATTCAGCTAGCCAGTGTTGGTAGCTAGCAAAGGTGTCAAAAGGGCCATACGGTAGATAAGTCCACATACTGCCATCATCAGCTTGATTGGCTTTAAATAGCGCTTGCGCATGCAAAGCAATATTTAACGGTGCAAGCTCGCAGTACTGGCCATGCATCGTTATTGCTTGCGGCCTAGCAACGCCTTGCCAATTTTCTACAGCATCACCAATTGATTGATTAAAACGGTTAAGCATTTTCGCACATGACTAGAAATCGGTTTCTGCCAAGCGCCTATTTAGCGAGCGTATTATTTTGGGCCAAGATGGATACTTGTGTGAATACCCTTTGATAAAATCCACCTCCACTCCGCCTTTAGCGATTTTCCGCCAGTAACGCATAAAAAGATTGATTTGGTAAAAGCCAAATACACCCCATTGTATAAAAAACAGATGTACTTTTCCGTCATAAGGTTTTAGTTGGTACATAACGTCATCTGATTTTTTTAAATATTTAATTTTATTGCGTGGGTCGTTTGTTTCAGCTGTTGGTAAAACACGTTGTTTTAGCACTTGTATTGTATCTAGATTGAAGCGCAGATTTTTTTCGCGTCGCAAATAAGCAACCGTATAGGCCAGTGCGCCTAGTCTATCTATCCAATCAAACGCTTTTCGCCCAATTCTGAGTAAAAGTGTTTTATCGGTTACATCGCGATCAATCAACCCTAAAAACCCAATTTGATAGCCGCGCTGCTTTAACAAGCTTGCAACCTCAACAGCAATATAAGCAGCGGCACAATATCCTGCAATTAAGTAGGTTTTAGATGGTATATATCTTTCTATCTCATCCGCGTAATATTGGCTAAGTGCGGTAATGACTTCATTAGTGGGCTCTACAAAATCGTATGTACCGCGCAAGCCATAAATAGCACGATTTTTGCCGCAAAGCCCTATAACAACCGGCATCTCAGGCGGACCCCCACACCAAATTAATGGCACTTTGGTGGCATTTTTAGCGGTGTGCACTTTGAATAACAATGAGCCTTCTGCAACACGCTCACCACTCCACGATGCGGTTAACATCAAAAGCCCGCGGTAGACCTTGGGCGGTAATGCTGGTGTCTTTCCTATATCAAGTAGCATAGTTGTCATGCGCCGTTGGTTGGTTATATTGTCCAATTGCTGTGCTATGTGTCACATTAAACGCGCGCACTCTGCCAAAAGGAACTTCACTAGATCGCACTTTTATTTGCACATTATAGCCGGGCATGATATGCACATAATTATCACTCATTTGTGCATTATGTAGTTCAATAACTGCAAAAAATACTGGGCGATTAGCAGACAAAGTGAGTTGATAATCACCTGATAGCTGGCATTCACAAGTTGCATTAATCACGACGTCGTTAATAACGGTTTGCGTTAATACTGTATCTACATACACCCTTTGGCAAATTACTTCACCTAATGAATCGGTGAGTTTTGCCACGCATGCCACGAAGCTGCGTGCGCCAAAACGATAGGCATAGCTTGAATCCACAAATCGGCCTAAAAAATCATCTACGCTAACTCTTTGCAGGGAGCGCGGCGCTAACTGACATGGTTTTATTTGTTGTTCTATCGTGTGTCCATCTGCTGTCATAAGCGCTATTTCGAGTTGGCAATCAAGCACGCCCTCACCATCGTGCGCCAAGTAAACGGCTAGGCCTTCTAAACCTTCATCTACAAATAAGATAGCGCTTGGTTGCGAAGCGCGCGCTAGGCCATAAAAAGCAGATTTAGGCTCGCCAAGGCTATCAATATAACCCCAGCCAGCGCCTTGTTTTAAATCGTGCAAAAACCATACCAGCGCTGCACGGCCATGCGCAGAATCGGCGCGCAATATATTCATGGTACGCTCGACCACTTCACAACTGGTGTTTCGGCAATAATCTAGATAACGCTGCGGCTCTACTGCGCGTAAATTGGCAACATGCACATTAAATAATTTCTCTAAGTAAAAATCGCTTATGTCGGCAAAATCCCAGCCCGCACCATTGTCACGCGGCACACCCTCTTTCCAGCGTGGATGATGGGTGGGAATAAACTCGTTATCGAAAAATTGATATAAACTGCTATTTTCTGGCACATGCGAGAAAGCTAAACATTCAGCAATAAATTTGCCTTTGAATAGCCGCGCATCTTCAAAACTTCGCTTATATCCGCCCACCCCATAATAATGAGAGGTGCCATTGCCTACGTGAAATGGGACATTATTTGAATTTGGGCTAGAGTTAACATACGGCACGTTTGGGGCATACTGGGCACAGATTTTTTTAAGTACCCCATCAAAAATTGAATTGTGTATTTTATCTAAACCAATGCCCATCATAGCGGCCTGTTGCACCACTTCGCTGTTACCCGCCAATACGGTTAAACATGCACGGTTGCCATGCTTAGCTAAAAACATAATGGCCTCAGATTGCACACTAGCGACAAACTCAGCATTATTTTCAGGATAATCAAAATTGGCAAATGCGAAGTCTTGCATGACTAATATGCCAATCTCATCACAAATTTCGTAAAACTCATCGCATTCATACGGCATATTGCCCGGCAAGCGCAGCATGTTTATGCCTGCCTGCTTGAGTAGCGATAAGCGTTGGCGAAGCTGGGTGGGCGTTGTTTGCAGGCTTTGCGGATTCATTGGCGTCCAGCAGGCGCCGCGCAAAAATAAAGGCGCATGATTGATTTGTAGCGCAAAACTTTCCGCGTTTAAAAGGGAAATGGTGCGAAATCCATACCGTCCTAATTGAATGTCATCTTGCATGTCATTGTATTGCAACTGCAATTTGCACAAATAGCGTTTTGGCGCTCCATGCGTATGCGGCCAATAGGCTTTGATGTTGGGGATTTCGCAATCTATTACACAATTAAGCAAACCATCAACCAACTGAAAATCAACAGGGCATTTAAACACTTGTGAATCAGTGTCTTCATCAATAACCAGCAAATAGCCGTCTATCGGGATTTTCGCTAAACAATGCAACTTGATATCAATGGCAATGCTGCCGCGATTTGCACTATTTAAACGCGTGCTTACGTGCGCCGTGTGCACAACAAATTGCTGCTGTTTAATGAGTTTGATTGGCCTAAATGCACCTACCAACTTGGCTTCACTGGCAAAACCTGGCATATAGCCTAAAGGTGGCGTACGGATAAATCTTAGATTGCGCTGATTGATTAACCTGGTGGGAAACTGCGCACGCGGGTGCTTTTGCGATAATATTGGCTCAATTGCTCTAAAACAAATTGCAAATGTATTATTGGCTTTAAGCAAATGTGTAATGTCTATTAAATGCGTGTGAAAAGCATTCGATGACTTTAATATAATCGCATCACCCAAAAATACTTCAGCGTGTGTTAGCAAGCCTGCCAACTGCAAATATGTGCTTGCTCTATCCGTTGTATCAGTACTAAAGTGTACTGTTAGCCAATGATCTTGCCGGTCTAAAATACAGGCTGCAGCACTGCTCACTAATTGTGTAATCGTCCCTGGCACAATGGCTGGCGTAAAGGCTAAATTTTCAGGTATTTCACTTGGCAACTGATAAGTGTTGGCTGATGTACTAGCATAAATAAAATCATGGCCTAAGTCAGTAGCTATCTCATGCACCGTTTCACCTGGTAGCGATAGAATGCTGTTATAGGCCGTTAAATGTATACCGCAATTAGCCATGCCTTTTAAGCAAGCGCAAGTTTTAAATGTCGGCTAGCAATCTCGTATTGCGCCGACATTTCAGAAAAAATGGTTGTGAAATCAGCAGGTTTGCCGCTATTGCTGACACGTGCTAGCTTTAGCACTAACATTTTCGCTGTTGCTGAGATTTGCTCAAATGCTGTAGCGGCAATATGCAAATTAACGTCATCAGCATGCAGCCAGCGTAAAAAATGCGCCCCTAACTGATGCGCTGAACCCAATTGACGTAAAGCGACAAAAGTATACGCATGGTAAGCGGGCAAGCCGCCTGCAATAATGGCTTGTTGATGCGCTTCTATTCCTAATCCATACCGCTCAATAGGATTTTTAAATGGACGTTTTTTTAGATGAAATTGTGCGCTTTTAAATGCTATTGCTCTCAGCTCGTGGGCCGGGCGGATCTTAACAAAATCAAGTTTTACTATTTCGCAATATGGTGGAAGATAGCCTTTTTGTGCGCTAATTAAGGGCATTAAAAGGCCATCAAAATCTTCATCTTTTAGCTCTGCAAATGTTGCATTGTGAAAGTAGCGTATCGTTTTGTTAGCGACATCCATGTAAGTAATTGCTATCGTAGTTTTGGCATGACTGGTTTGGTAATCAATGCCTGCGGTATCAGGTAGGTGGAAAGCGTCGACCTCTAACAAAGGCACTGAGCCGCATTGCAACTGTGTGGCAATTTGATCTAACAAGCGGCGGTAGAGTGATAACTCTTCAATACGAATGCCATATAAACTTTCTAAGTCATGATGTGATGGCTTGCCAAACGTCCATTGATCGCCTTCAAAATCAGCTGCCAAGGTGTAGCCTAAGCAAGCCACTGGCTCTAGCCCTAAACCGTGCACTAATTCAATCACCAAATCCGCGTAGCAATTGGTTTCACGAAAGTTTTGCTCGAAACTGTGCAGCACATGCGGCGTAAACGACGCTGGTGTCAGTTCAAATAATCGCTGTTGTAATTGCATTGTTGAATTAAAGCATCAACGTTTGGCGCACGCTAGCAGGCCAAGTTTTCATGTCAAAGCCATGCGTTTTCAGTAACGCAATCACTAAGCGATCGATGCCAAAACCTAAACACGCGGTATGAGCGCCGCCGCCATCAGCAGTATAGATGCCGAACACATGCGCAAAGTGATCTTGGTGATAATTGAATGAGGCGACTGCGGTGGGTGAATCTTTGCTCCAAATAGGCACCAAAAGCTCAAACTTAAGCTCTAACTCCCTCTGACTGGCTTTCATCATTTTTCCGCCACGGCCAAAAAATGGGTCGCTCGCGGTATCTAAAAATACTGGTAAACCAAGCGCTTCAATAATGCCTAAGCCGCGCTCAAGCCAGTCTGCACGCCATTTTTGCACCTCTGTAGGGGTGCCGGCGCGGACATTTTCACGGATCTCAAAACTCATTAATCGCGCCGGGTCGTTTGACGGCTCGTGTCGAAAGCAATAGCAATTTAAATCATATAATACGCCGCCCTCTGGCAAGGTACCTGCCAATGTTGGGTAAAGTGGGTAACAGCTAGCAGGGGTGAGCGTGAAATCGGTTGAGGCCAAATGTGGTGCCCAATCGCCGCCTTTTTTAACAGTTTCTGCCAAAGCCAATTGCGCTTTATCATCACCCACAAACGATTGAATAGAACCGCACAGATTGGGGAAATTGTCCATATAACCCACTTTGCGCAACAACTCGCGTGGCACCACGGGCGGAAAACAAGCCTTTACCGCACCATCCTTTTTAGATTCGCGATCGATCATGCCTTGCAAACTTGCGACTAACTCTACCAAAGGCGCGGCCCGGCCAACAATACCTTGCACGCCGCTGTCTAGCAGCAACTTATGCTGAAAAAGCTGTGCTTTAAATCTCAAATGCGCTTCATCTAGCGAAGTGATAGCTTGTGTGCTCAATTGATTCCCTTATTTTAAAATATCTTTTTTATTGTAATAACCACTTGAAATTAAGGCGTTTTATACGCCTTTATGAACTAACAACATCGCGGCGTTAGTCAATTGAATGCGGTCGTTATGCACCATCATTACCGATGAATGCGCATCGCGCAGATGCCTACCTAAGGAAAATGGCCCGTTATTTTTATAAGCTTGAATGCCACACACGCTTAACGCTTCGCTAACAATAGCAACCACCGCGCGCGAGCTGTTAAGTTTAAGCGTGTTAATGCGCAGTGAAAAGCCTAGACTAGCTAACTTTTGCAGATCATTCTCGGCAATTGCTGCGGCATATTCTCGCGCTAAACCAAATACCTCATATTCCATTTTCTGCAGTTCGGCGTCTAAATCAGCCACACGGTGCGCACCCAAGGGCGTCACTCCAGGGTTTGAACGCCCTTTGGCGCGAAATAGCTCACGCGCTTTGCTAACCGCATCGGTTGCCAAGCCAAACCACCAAGCAGACCAAAATATATGAGAAGTTGGCACCATGGTATGCGTAGCAATATCAGCAAAAGGCGTCGAAATTACTTGCCATGCTGCACCCTCTGCAGTCACAGTTGCTGGCGGGCTACAAGTGCCGCGCATACCTAATGTATCCCATTCACCTTGATCTTGCAGGATAAATTGGCCTTTTTCTGCAATCACTAATACCTGATCGCCACTTGCTGACAGATTATTTTTACGCGCGGTAATCATTAAATCGTCCGCATAATTACCATACGAAACGGTAGTGGCTTTTTTTGTAAGCTTGTACGTGTCACCCATCATTTCAACCGCGCAGCTACTACTACGCATGTCGCCGCCAGGGCCAACTTCGGAGGTTACCGATGCAATTAATCGATTTTCTTTTGCAACGCGGCGTAGATAATTTTGTAACTGGGGATTATCTTTAGCGTGATGCACGACTGACAAGATTTGCGTGTGATGCATTGCTACAATAGAGGCGGTGGCCGAGCAATGTTGACCTAAAATCCAGCAGCCACGGGCTAATTCAATGCAGTCAGCGCCAGCCCCGCCATATTTAACCGGTATTGGCGCAGCAAAAACTCCTGCTTGGCGTAAGGCTGCAATCGCTTCTGCAGGAAAACGGCTTTTGTCATCCACAGAAGGAGCATGAATGCGCGCAATTTCTCGGCCAATAGACTCCATATCATCAAGGCGTTTTGTAATAGCCTGCTGGGCATTATGCGCATTTACGTTCGCATCAACTAAATTCAATGATAGCGTTTGGCTGTTCATTATCAATTTTGCAAGGTCTGCAGTGCATTGCCGATAGAGCGAATGCTTTCAAAAACGTCACGCCGTAGCATAGCATCAGGAAACTCAATTTCAAATGCAGATTCTAATCCCAACATAACGCCAACTGTGGCGCGAGAGCTCATCCCCGCTGCAAACAAATCCTCGTCAATATTAAGCACTGCCACATCTTGATTAAGTTCGGCATGGGCTGCTAAAACTGCTTTTATTTGTACATAGATTTCTGTAGACATTATTAATTTTGCTCTTTTGTTTTTGAAACATTAAAAAAATATTACTGGTTTCAACTATTAACGCATGAATTATGGTCAATTCGCTAACCGCATTCACGTTGTACCATCAATACGTAATAGCTCTATTTTGAGTAATCAGCCTAGCGATGCCAACTACCAAATTGGGCTTGCAGTATACTTAGAATTTTACACCTAAGTTATAAGCAAGGTGCGTACCACATGTTCATACCCGTTGTTACTTAACATTTTTATGCGAAAATATCGTATGCCCCGCTTTATTTATTCGTTTATATTAACTATTGTCATGCCTTTTGTGCCGCTAAAGCTATTATGGCGGGGTTTCAAGCAACATGAGTACCGACAACATTGGGCAGAACGTGTCGGGTTTTACAACACAATTGTTCAAAAACCAATCATTTGGCTACACTGCGTATCTGTAGGCGAGACGCGCGCGGCAGAACCGCTTATTAAAGCTTTACAAGTGCGTTACCCGCAACATCAAATTTTGCTCACGCATGGCACGCCTACCGGCCGCGATGCGAGTGAGGCGCTATTTGGCGATTCTATACAGCGCGTTTATTTGCCTTACGATTTGCCGTGTGCGGTAAACAATTTTTTAACACATTTTCAGCCAAAAATTGGCTTGATTATGGAAACCGAACTGTGGTTTAACTTGATTGCCGCTTGTAAACAAAACCAAATTCCGTTGTTATTGCTTAATGCACGCATGTCAGAGAAATCATTTGTTGGCTATCAAAAATTGGGCAAGCTGACACGCGAAGGCTTGCAAAATTTAACTGCAGTTGCCGCGCAAACAATCACTGATGCAACGCGTTTACAACACTTAGGTGCGCAAAATATTAGCGTTGCGGGCAACTTAAAGTTTGATGTAAAACCGCCGGCTGATATTGCGAATAAAGGCGCGCAGCTGCGCACGCTATTGGGCGAAAATCGAACCCTATTTTTAGCTGCCAGCACGCGTGCGGGCGAGGAAGCACTTATTTTAAAGGCGGTAGAGGGCCTAGATGTATTAACCATTATTGTGCCGCGTCACCCGCAACGTTTTGACGAGGTTGAAGCCTTGATTAAAAAAGCTGGTTTTACCTATTTGCGTCGCAGCAACTTGCGTGATCCAGCCCATAAAAATGTTCAAGTGATTTTGGGCGATAGCATGGGCGAACTTTTTAGTTATTATGCCGCTTGCGATTTCACTTTTATAGGGGGCAGTTTGATGCCATTTGGCGGGCAAAATTTGATAGAGGCTGCAACGATGGGCAAGCCTATTTTGATTGGTGAGCACACGTTTAATTTTGCCGATGCTACTGAAAAAGCAATCAATGCTGGCGCGGCTATTCGCGTAAAAGATGTGAAAGAATTACGTCAACAAATACAGTTTTTAACAGAAAATAAAGATCAATGTAAAGTGTTGCAACAAGCGGCTTTAAGTTTTAGTGCCTCTGCAACCGGGGCAACTAAGCGTTTAATGCTTTTAATTGAATCTTACCTTTTTTAAAATTAAAGCTGAACAACTTTAATACGAGAGCCCAATAAACCCGTCTTTTTAGTCGCGATAGTCACTTGTCTGCAATCATTTTGGTAAAAAGTCAGCTTTAAGTTGGTATCATCAATGACCTGCAAATCTTCCAAATTAAAAGAGCCATAATGTGCGCTAAAGCTGTGGCGCGCAGTTAATGCAAATTCTGCGCTCAGCAATAACACTTCGGTTGCCTCCTCAAACGGGCAATCCCAATCGGTAATCAGCACATATTCGCCCGATGCCAATAGAAATTGATGTAATAACTGATAACCGGGTAAATGGGTTTGGGTGGGTTGTTTATGATGCAATAACTGGGTTTCGAGTGGCCAAGATTGATAGTCGCCGCTATGCTGCACGAATGAGAAAATATCAATTTTTTTCATCTACTTTTTCAACGTTGTTTTTAGTATTGATTGCCTAATTAACGCACGCTCAGCGTTTTGATATAAACCAGTTCACAGGCGCCATTGCCAGTATCGGTGCGGCTTAGCGAGCTGCGCCAATGCCAGCCATCGGCTGCTTTTACCTCTACTAAATAGCCATTTAATTTAACAATTTGGCCAGGGCGAATGGATTTTAAGCTTTTTTCGATCGTGCTTGTCGCTGGAATCATGTGCATATTCCCACTATTGTTTTCAATCTGCGAGCGCGCTATGGGAAACGCATCAACATGCCAATAATAAAAGCGATTACTCTGCGAAATTTCGATTTTGCTCAACACCGACTCATCTGACATTGGGCCCCATCCTAGCGCTAAATCCACTGGCGCCAAATCGGCCTCGCGCCCAAAAGTGTAATGTTCGGCGGACAGTACCCGCGCCTCAATTTCAAATGATTCTAGCGGCGTTATGGCATACTGTTTGAACGTGAAGCTTGATTGGCTAGTGCTGTCTTGATGTGGCTGTGCACTAGCAATGACGCCGCTGCCGTGCAAAATGGGACGGGTTGAACAATAATTAAAACCACCGTAAGCGACTATTATCGTGATTACAATAAGCTTCCAGTTCATCAGTTGGATTACTATTTATGCTGACTTGATTAGCTTAGAAACGATTTTAAATGCCTCGTGATTCGCGTTACCTAACCACTCAAATATAACTGACTCGGTATTGGTGATGATGCAGCCCGCACTTTGTAACCTAGCAATAGCGCTGGCTTTATTGCTTAGGTTTCTTGAAATAATCGCATCTTGCACCACAAATACTTGCTTATTCATGTTTAACAAATCTAACGCGGTTTGTAACACACAAATATGCGCTTCCATACCGGTTAACACAATTTGCGATTTGTCAGCCTGTAAATATTGCTTGAATAAAGGCTCTGCACAGGCAGAAAAAGCGGTTTTTGCGACGATTTTGGCATGACTTAAATATTGCGTTAACGCTGGCAGCGTTTCGCCCAAACCATGTGGATATTGCTCGGTAACGTGCGTTGCCACTTGCAGCAAATTGGCCGTCTGCAGCAAAATTGCACAGTTTTTGGTAACAACCTGCATCGCCGCCAAATCCATCGCCGGCGCAAGTTTTACTTGCATATCAATCACAACAAGCTGGCTTTGCGCCGCTTGTAACAGCAATTTATTTGGCATTACCCGCGATTACTAATTGTTGATTAATATCGTCTAAATCGGGCTCTGAAACCATGCCAGAAGCAGCTTTAAGCCGAATAATGTTAACCAAATAACTGTATCGCGCTTGCAACAAATCGCGTTTGGCGCTGAAATATTGTTGCTGAGAATTCAGTACATCCACCGTGGTGCGCACACCCACTTCAAAACCCAATTTACTAGAATCTAACTGGCTTTTGGCGCTTATAAGTGCTTGTTCTAAGGCTTTAATTTGAGCGATGCTTGAACTTAAATTAAGGTAAGCCCGCTGCGTTTCCAAATCGACTTTGCGCTGGGCAATATCAATATCATCAAGCGCCTTTTGCTTATTTAACACTGCTTGGCGCGCCTTTGAAGTGATTAAGCCGCCCGCGTAAAGCGGAATTTGTAACTCAACGCCAATGGTGGCGCTTCTAAGATCGTTGCCCGTGCTAAACACAGACGCACTGCCGTTTGAATAACTATTAGACATATTCGCCACCGCGTCTAAAGTAGGTAAATGGCCCGCTTCAGCACGCCGCACTTCTTGCTCGGCCAGCCTTAAATTATCTTGCTGAATTTGAATATTCAAATTATTTTGGCGGCCTACTAATTGCCAATCTTGCATGTTTTGGCTTAAATGATTGATTTGTACATTGGGCTTTACGGTTGCTAATTTAGTTGGCAGATCGCCCGTTATTGCTTCAACACTATGTTTAGCAATTTCATATTCGTTGACCGCCGCAATTTCCTGCGCCACAATTAAATCATAACGAGCTTGTGCTTCGTTTACGTCGGTAATGGTTGACGTGCCCACTTCAAACGTGGCTTTAGCTTGTTCTAATTGACTAATAATGGCTATATTTTGCGCCCTGATTAAATCTACTTTATCTTGTGCAATTAACACATCAAAATAGGCCTGCGTAGTGCGCAAAATAAGGTCTTGTTGACTTAAATGATATTGCTTATTGGCTAAACTAACTTGCGTGTAAGTTTGTTCAATTTGCACTAAATTTTGTTTACGATATATCGGCTGACGGGCTTCAATGTCTGCCCTGTAATTTTCATAACCCGAACTGCCTGGCGGCGTTTTTGAATTTAAATAGCGAATATGTGACTGCGTTGTATTGGCGCTGGCATTAAAATTTACCGTGGGCAAATAAAGTGCTTTACCTTGCTCAATAATCTCTTGCGCGGCTTTATTAGCGCTTAAGGCCGAAGCCAGCGTTGGGTCATGCGCTAAAGCTTGATGATAAATATCGAGCAAAGTTTGTTGCTTGTCATTTGGTTGGCTTGTAATGCTGCTTGTTTCAATGGCTTGATTGGCTTGATTAACTTGCTTATCAATCATTAATGCCGCAGGCTTTGCCGTGTTTTTACCAGCTCTGTTTTTTTTTGTTAATTGTTCTTGTGCTGTAACTTTATTTTGCGTTGTGGCCGTGTTTGCGGCACCTAAGTGCCCACTCATGGTGAGTGGTGGAATTGTTACCGCCGCCAATAAGTTGGCGCTAGTAAAGCCTAGGTGACTTGCAATCAGCCATGTTGCTATCGATTTACTGATCAAAGGTTTAGCTGTCATCATTGTTTTTCTATGGTTAAAACTCAAATGGCTGCATTTGCGGCGCATTGATTAAGCTGGGCAGGCAAGTTTCAAACAACACATCCTCTCTAAAACCCGTATCAGAAACGCGCTGAATTAATGTGGCTTGCATGGCAGGCGCATTGCCCAGCACCATAAACAGTACGCCGCCAATAGTTAACTGCTGACGCACGTTTGCTGGTTCGCGCGGCGATGAGCCTGTATAGACAATCGCATCAAATAACTGCTGATCATATGGCTGGCCTAATATGCCATCTGCAACGGTTAGCGTTATATTGTTAATATTATTGTTTGCTAAGTTATAAGCCGCTTGCGCGCTTAAATCTGCATTAATTTCTATCGCATCTACGTGTTTTGCCAAGCTTGCTAACAAGGCAGTAAAATAGCCGCTACCCGTGCCAATATGTAAAACATGTTGATGCTTTTGCACGTTGAGTGCCTGCAAAATACGGCCTTCTAGCTTGGGGCTAAGCATGGATTGTAATTGACCATTTGAATCATAACCCAGCGGAATTTCAATATCGGCAAACGCTAAACCTTGATAGGCAACAGGCACAAATCGTTCGCGCGGTATGTCATTTAATAATTGCAATACCGTAGGATCAAGCACATCCCAAGTGCGAATCTGCTGCTCTATCATATTAAATCTAGCTTCACGCTGCGCAGCAGCACTTTGCCTATTAAATTCTGTGGTATTGCCTTGCATAAATAAACCTCTAAATTTGTTTAAAATTATAGCTTAAGTATTTGAAGTAAAGCAATTATTTTAAATTTTAACCATGATTTTAAGCCGTGCTTCATGCAAAACTGGCAAAAATAATACAATTAACAAAGCTGCAATAACCAATTCGCCCAAAATCGGCGCCATCAAACTGCGGAGTACTAGCCTTAAGGTTTTATTCACCCAGCGATGCTGGATTGACATTTAGCGTTGCAGATTAAACGCGTTCAACAATAGATTGATGAGTTTGTTAGCGTTTAGTTGCAATAATGAAGTTGGTTTAAAAGGGTATTTTTGACGCTATTTTTTTGCGATGACTAGCAAACCCGCCACAATTAAAAGTGCGCCTAGCGCAGTTTGCAAGGTGATGGCTTCTTTTAGTAGCCACCAAGCCAGCAAAATGGCGATAACCACGCTACCTTTATCAATTAGCGCCACGGTTGCCACATCGCCCATTTTTAACGCTTTATAATAAAAAATCCACGAGCCAGCAGTGGTAATACCCGATAAACCAAGCCAAATATAATTGACTTTTTGTAGCGATTTAATTTCAGCAGGCTCTACCGCCATAACAGCAAATATCAAGACAAAAGCACATACAAACAGGGTGCGAACCGTTAAACCTAATTCAGACGAAATGCCAGCCAGGCCTTGCTTTGCGACTACCGAAGTGAACCCTGCAAATATTGCAGAGATAATGGCGTAGATAACCCAGCGCTCCATCACTTGCCTTGATTGAAGGCGTGAGTTTGCGCCAAAATTAGCTGTGTGGCTTCTTCCAGTTTTTGCTCAAGCGCTTGAATGCGCTCATCCACGCTTTGAATAGCGAACTCGGCGCGCACGTTCACCTCATGGTCAATTTCGGCGTCAAGCCTATCGCGCGCACTTTGACGATTTTGCGACATCATGATAATGGGGGCTTGTACGGCAGCCAGCATTGATAGTATTAGGTTAAGAAAAACATACGGGTATGGGTCAAATGCTTCTTGGCGCGGGCCAAGCACTTCGGTATTTAAAAATGCCCACAACAACAATCCAAACAAAAATAAAATAATAAAAGACCACGAACCCGCGACTTTTGCAACGCCATCTGCCGCAAATTGGCCAAAAGAACGTGTATCAACATATTCTTGGTTAACATCACGTACATTTTCCATGCTATCCAACATCTCAGATAGATCTTCGCGTTCGGCTTTTGAAAGCTCTTTCCACTCTTTTTCTGAAAGTTTTTTAACAGATTTTACTGACGATTTTGTCATTACTGATTAACCTTAATTGCTACTTTAAAGCCATCTAAATTAGTAGCTGAAGATTAAACAATAAAGCCTGGCCACACAACTGGCAATACCGTTAAGGCAAACACAAAAACCAACCATTCCATGCCCCAACGCTCGAGATGCCCAGTGAAATGGAGGGTGAGTACCGCAATTGCCAGCGCATAATAAATTGCAATGAGTACCATAAAAATACACCTAAATAAGAATTTTTAGTTAAGCCCATTTATAACATTTTTTAGCAAAAATACCTAAAAATTTAAGCGCTTTATTCAGTAATTTTGCTTAATGTTGCAAAATGGTTTCTTGCGTTTTGGGCTTTTTTCGCGTAAATTCAAATCATTGCTAGGGGTCTGCTTTACTTGAGTGTATTTTTAGGTATAAAGCAGTGAGAATCACCCTTTGAACCTGATGCGGGTAATGCCGCCGTAGGAAAGCAGTTTTCACTTTGCTTCTTACGTTTTGCTTTTTAAGGAATACGTTATGAATGCCATTGATAAAAACCTAAACAAAAACCTTCCAAAATTTATAGGCGACACCGCCGAAATTGATCCCGCCACCAAAGTACCGTTTGCCAATTCGCGCAAAGTGTACATCCAAGGCTCACGTGCAGATATTCAAGTGCCGTTTCGTGAGATTTCACTGAGCGATACGCCGTCACAATTTGGCGCTGAGAAAAATCCACCCGTCATGGTGTACGACACCAGCGGCGTTTATACCGATCCCAATGTAAACGTGGATATTCGCAATGGCTTGCCTGCCATGAGAGCCGCATGGATTATGGAGCGCGGCGATGTTGAGCAATTAGATGGCCCAAGCTCAGAATTCGGCCATCAACGCCTCGTTGATCCTGAACTAGCAGAAATGCGCTTTAACTTGCACCGCAAACCATTGCGTGCCAAAGCAGGCGCAAACGTTTCTCAGATGCACTATGCGCGCAAAGGCATTATCACGCCAGAGATGGAATACATCGCCATCCGCGAGAATCAACGCCGCGAAGGCATGAGCGAAATGCTGCAACAACAGCACAAAGGTCACGATTTTGGCGCCAGCATTCCTAAAGTCATCACGCCAGAATTTGTGCGCTCAGAAGTGGCTTTAGGCCGCGCGATTATTCCGCTGAATATCAATCACCCAGAAATCGAGCCAATGATTATTGGCCGTAATTTCCTAGTCAAAATTAATGCCAACATTGGTAACTCTGCGCTGGGTTCTAGCATTTCAGAAGAGGTCGAGAAAATGGTGTGGGGCACGCGCTGGGGCGGCGATACCGTGATGGATTTATCCACAGGTAAAAACATCCACGAAACGCGTGAATGGATTATCCGCAATTCGCCCGTGCCAATCGGCACCGTGCCTATTTACCAAGCGCTAGAAAAAGTAAACGGCAAGGCCGAAGACCTTACTTGGGAAATTTTCCGCGATACGCTCATTGAGCAAGCTGAACAAGGCGTGGATTACTTTACCATCCATGCGGGCGTGAGGCTCGCGTACATCCCCATGACTGCAAAACGCATGACAGGCATTGTGTCGCGCGGCGGCAGCATTATGGCGAAATGGTGCTTGGCGCATCATAAAGAAAGCTTTTTGTACGAGCATTTTGAAGATATTTGCGACATCATGAAAGCGTATGACGTAAGCTTTAGTTTAGGTGATGGCTTACGCCCAGGCTCGATTTACGATGCCAATGATGAAGCACAATTTGCAGAGCTAAAAACGCTAGGTGAGTTAACACAAATCGCTTGGAAGCACGACGTACAATGCATGATTGAAGGCCCAGGCCACGTGCCGATGCACCTGATTAAAGAAAATATGGAGCTGCAATTAGAGCATTGCGGCGAAGCCCCGTTCTACACGCTAGGCCCACTCACCACCGACATCGCCCCAGGTTACGACCACATTACATCGGGCATTGGCGCGGCGATGATAGGCTGGTACGGCTGCGCGATGTTGTGCTATGTAACGCCAAAAGAGCATTTAGGCCTGCCCGATAAAGAAGACGTGCGCGTCGGCATCATCACCTACAAAATCGCCGCCCATGCCGCCGACCTTGCAAAAGGCCACCCAGGCGCACAAATCCGTGACAATGCACTAAGCAAAGCGCGCTTCGAGTTCCGTTGGGATGACCAATTTAACCTAGGCCTAGACCCAGAAAAAGCCAAAGAATTTCACGACGAAACCCTACCACAAGAAGGCGCAAAACAAGCGCACTTTTGCAGCATGTGCGGCCCACATTTTTGCAGCATGAAAATCAGCCAAGATGTACGTGATTACGCCGATAAATTAGGCGTAAGCGGTGAAGAAGCACTACAAAAAGGCATGCAAGAAAAAGCGATTGAATTTGTGAAAAAGGGTAGCGAGGTTTATCAAAAAGTATAATCCTCCACCAGCGTCGTTCAGCAATACTAAAGCCACTGGATTCCGTGTCAGGCACGGAATGACGAAACGAAAAAGCCAGCGAAAGCTGGCTTTTTAATTTAAATCCAAACCACTTATTCAGCCAATTTTTTAAATGTATCTGGATACTCACTCATTAACTCACGCCCAAGCTCCAGCTGTTTATTAAGGTCTGGGTTATTTTTACTTAAACGAATACCCAGCGGAGTTTCCGTCACAAACAATTCATCACCTTTTTCTAGCTTCATTTTAGCCAAAAATTCTTCAGGTAAAATTACGCCGAGTGAATTACCAGTTTCAATGATTTTTAGTGTGTTCATTTTTTGCACTGTAACATGTTATAGCAACCGTTATAATATATTTTTGCGTTAACTTTGAAAAGGTTAGTTGATTAGGTGTGCAAATTAAATTATTTTGCACACCCTACGCTTGCTAATTAAGTCGTCAACTCAGATGGAGTTTGGCTAATTATCAAACTTTTGCTGGGCTGCTAAGAATCTGACTAATGCTATTTATAAATTTCGTAAAATCAACATGCTCTATTAAGTCGTCAGCTAAGTTAATAATAAATGCATCTTCTTTTATTCCTCTAGATTCAAAATCTTTTTTCAAAGAGAAATAGAATTTTTTATCAGGTTGTGATGTTTTGTTTGGATATAACTTATTAAATTCAGCAATAAGAGTGTCCAGTGATTTAATCGTAAAATATTTATCGTTAAGTATTTTCTTTAATACTGGATTTCTATTTTGAATTGTTATTTCATAAAGAAAGTTTTCTATACTCTTTATTGGTAAAAAAAGTTTTTTTATATCCTTAAACTCGTGAGGCACTTCATCTTGAATATCACCATCTAATATACTTGCAATTTGTCTTCCTAATCCTAAAACATTCCATCTTAATAACTCTCGATGCAACGTGAGTACGTTATTCCACCCTCCTACAGGCACAATATGAATTAATTTGCTGGTTTTTAAATTTTCTTTAAATAAGATTTTATCTACTATTGCTTTGGTCAAAATGTCTTCAGCTAGAAAAAGAAAGTCGAATCCGTCATGACTATAGACATCCCTAATTAAATAACTTGGATAACAATTAGATTCGAGTGTGATATCCCCATTGTTATTTTCAATTTTTAGTAGATTGCTAGGTTTTAATTTCCTTATAACCTCAGGGGAGTGAGTTGTTAGGATAACTACAAGATTTTCATTTTCTTCCGTCAAAGTACTTAGAAGGTCAAGTAAACGGCTCACTGCAATCGGATGGAGCGCCAATTCAATTTCGTCAATTAATACAAGAATTTTATTGTCTTTACTTAAAGATTTTCTAACAATTGAGTTATAGACAAAATGAAGAAGAGAAACTAATAGACACTCACCAGAACTCATTCGATATTGACTTATTAGCAATCCATTAACCTCATTAAAATATGGAGCATTTTCTAAGTACAGACTTTGAGTAATATACCTATTTTTTATTCTCTTTAAGTTTTTATAATGTTCATAATTGCCATGAAGTATGAAACTCATTTTTTCAATTACATACGCATCAGAATCAACAATATCAGTAATGTTTATCTTACCTGCCGCAAGCAAAGAGTCAATTTTTCTTGAATCGTTGAATCTAGTTCCATATAATAAACTGCCTTCATACATTCCATTGAATTTAGTAGAGTTTGGGAATGTATCGCATTTCCAAAACTCTTTATCTGAGCAACTCCATTTGTCGACATGCCCTTTGTAATTAAACTCAATACAAGAGTTTTCAATTGAGTAATCTTCTTTTTGCAAAATACTTAAATGATGACGTGAAATAATTTGTGCCAAAGCCAATAAGACTGTACTTTTACCGCATCCATTATTGCCAACAATTCCGTATACACCCTTCTCTAAAGGTATTTCTACATTTGCAGATTTAATATGTCTGATGTTTGATATTTTTATGCTTATGTTATCCATATTATTTTCTAATTTTTCATGATTTATTGGTAAGTTATTAGCAACTAAATTCCCAGTTGAGACAACACGTAGGATCTGAATACATTAATGAAGAAAATTAACAGGCTGCCTCAAAGTAATCAACCAGCAAATGTTTAATAAATAAAAACTTACATCATTATTTTGGTAAAATAGTCTTATAAATTAATTAATTGCAGACTATTTTGACCACTCTTAAAATCATTAAAAAACCTAGCGATGCGCCAACGGCCAGCAAAGCGCCTGTGCGCCGCGCTGACCTGAATAAGCGCGATCGCACTGTTGCGCCGCCTAAGCCTGTGGCTCGGGTTGGTGAGGCGCTGGCTGTTTCTAAAGACAAAATGGATTCCCGCCTGCGCGGGAATGACGGGCGTGGTGGTGACATGCGAGCGGATACAAGGCCTGAAAACAAGCCAGATGGCGCGCGGCAGCGTAACCATCGTTTTGATGGCAAGCAGCATGGTGAGCCTTTTGCACAGAACATTGCTGGCGAAAAACCTGAAACAGAAAGGCCGCTTAGAAGCAATTTAAGGGCTGAATCTGCGGGCGAATCTAGGCCAAGTGAGTTTAAAACAGGCGAATTCAAACCAAGAAATGTCGAATCAAGGCCAGCCGAGCCTAGGCAACACAAGCCTGCTGGCGTTGATACGCGCGTGACGCCGCGGCCAGATAAAAACGAGCCGCAATACCGCCAAGCACCGCGTCGTGGTGGTAAGGTGCGCGATGGTTATGATGGCGCAAGCCAGCCGCAATATGGCGCGGCGGCTAAGGCGGCTTATAAATCTTCACCTATTAATGTGGATTCACCGCGCCTTTCTAAAGTGATGGCGGAGCGTGGACTTTGCTCGCGGCGCGAGGCGGATGAGTGGATTATTAACGGCTGGGTGAAGGTGGATGGCGTGATTATGGAAACGCTGGGTACGCGGATTCAAAAAGATGCTGAGATAATTATCAGCGGTTATGCTTACGAGCAGCAAGCCGAGCAAGTGACGATTTTACTGCACAAGCCTGTTGGCTATGTGAGCGGGCAGGCGGAAGATGGCTACCAGCCTGCGATTGTGTTGGTGCACCCCGATAACGAGTGGTTGGATGACCCAGATTTGTATGAACCGAAAGAATTTCAACGTGGATTTTTGCATGGCCTAGCACCCGCAGGCCGTTTGGATATTGATTCAACAGGTTTGTTAGTGCTCACTCAAGATGGCCGCATTGCGCGCCATTTAATTGGTGAAGATTCATCGGTAGAAAAAGAATATTTGGTGCGGGTAGAAGGCGAATTGAGTGACGCCGACATGCAGCGCTTGAATCACGGCTTAAGTTTAGATGGCGAAAGATTGAAACCCGCCAAAGTAAGCTGGCAGAACGAAGACCAATTGCGCTTTGTGTTGCGCGAGGGCAAAAAACGCCAAATTAGGCGTATGTGTGAAATGGTGGGCTTATTTGTGGTTGGCCTAAAGCGGGTACGCATTGGAAGTGTAAATTTAGGTAAATTGCCGCAAGGCCAATGGCGTTATTTGCGCAATGGCGAGCGTTTTTAAGTTATGCTTTTGTTTGGTAATTTTTGCCATTTTTTAAAGGATGAATAATGGGTTTATTAGACGGCGTGATGGGTTCAGTTTTAGGTAAAGTAATGGGTGGTGGCCAAGACGGCATGGCACAAATCGCCTTGGAAATGTTTAACCAAAACGGCGGCATTGGCGGTGTGTTGGATAAATTTAAAGCGGGCGGTTTAGGCGATGCAGCGGCATCATGGGTTGGCAAAGGTGAGAACATGCCTGTTTCTGCTGATCAAATTTCTAGCGTTTTAGGCAGCGGCGCAATTGCCGAAATGGCTGCAAAATTTGGTATTGACCCAGCCACATTAACTGCGCAAATTGCACAGCATTTACCAACAGTGGTGGATAAAATGACACCAAACGGCGCGGTAGAAGCAGGTTCTGGCGACATGTTAAGCACTGTTTTGGGTATGTTTAAATAAAAATAAGCCCTAGGCTATTTGCTGTCAATTAAAGGGTGCTATTGCACCCTTTAATTTTTTAAGGCGGCCTTTAATTTTTCACCTGCCGTTTAATTTTTTTAAACTGAGACCTTTGCACGAAACGATATTTAGCTTAATTTTCAACAAAAACCTCAAATTCCGTCATTCCCCGCAAACGCTAAGGATGACGGAATAGTAAGTTTTTAGGGTTAAAACTGTTTCGTGTAAAGGTCTCAAACTGTTAAAATAACCGTATGGATTTAATACTATTTTTTAAAGCCCTTATTTTAGGGTTGGTAGAAGGCGTTACCGAATTTTTGCCGATTAGCAGCACTGGGCATTTAATTATCACGGGTGATTTGCTCAATTTTAACGATGAAAAAGGTAAAATTTTCGAAATCGTGATTCAGCTTGGCGCGATTTTGGCGGTTTGTTGGGCGTATCGTGCCAAAATTGGCCAAGTGCTTGCCACAACAAATCAAAAATCATCACAACAACTGATTATTAATTTAGGCTTGGCTTTTTTGCCCGCAGCCGTTTTTGGCTTGGCTTTTCATCACCAAATTAAGCATTATTTATTTTCGTCGCTCACGGTTGCATTTGCCTTAATTTTGGGTGGAATCGCCATTTTAATCATCGAGCGCATTGCCCCACAAGCCAATATTGAAGCGGTAGACGACATGGATTGGAAACACGCGCTTAAGATTGGCTTTGCGCAATGTGTGGCGCTTATTCCTGGCGTTTCACGATCTGGCGCGACTATTTTGGGCGGCGTTTTGTTTAGCTTATCGCGCAGCGCGGCGACTGAGTTTTCGTTCTTTTTAGCGATTCCCATCATGTTTGCGGCTACTGCGTTTGAGCTGCTTTCTAACCGTGGGTTATTTTCATGGCAAGATTTCGATTTGTTTGCGGTCGGCTTCATCACCGCATTTTTATCGGCTTTGCTAGTGATTAAGTTATTTATTCGTTACGTAGCCAAACACGATTTTTCTGGCTTTGCTTGGTATCGCATTATTTTTGGGCTCATCGTGCTGGCCTATTACTGGTGAACCAAACAAAAGACTTTGCGCTCCAATTTTTAACAGCCCTATACGGCAATCCTCATTTACATCACGATTAGACGCATTCGGGTGTAAAATTATGCGTTACTTTTTTAGCTTTAGATTAGCTTTTAGCGAGAAAAATCATGAATAAACTCATTAAATACGCGCTTTACGGCATTTTCGGCATTATCGCTTTGGTATTGATGGTGGCGGGCTATTTTGCTGCGACCTTTAACCCCAACGATTACAAAGGCGAAATAATCAAGCTGGTTAAAGATAAAAAACAGCGCAATCTGCATATTGATGGTGATATTAAACTGACTTATTGGCCAAAAATTGGCGCCGATTTAGGCAAACTATCAATTTCTGAGCATCAATCAGATGCAGAATTTGCCTCGGTAAACAGCGTGAAAGTGGCGCTAGCTGTTATGCCGCTGCTTAAAAAAGAGTTGGTTGTTGACACAGTTTATATCGACGGCGCAAAAGCAAATGTCATCAAAAACAAAGACGGCACATTTAATTTTGACGATTTATTAAGCAAAGAAGAGTCATCGAATATTAAATTTGATATTCAAGGTGTGAATATGACTAATTCTGAGGCGCGCTACACCGATGAAGCCACCAATACAAAATACAATATCACTAAACTCAATATGAAATCTGGCCATATTGCTTTGGCCGAGCCTGTGGATTTAGATACTGACTTTACGCTAACAGCCAACAAACCTGAAACCGCGGCCAATATTAAGTTAAAAGGCAACTTTTTGGTAGACCCCAAAACCAAGCACTTTAAGGTAAAAGGTTTGGATAGCCATATTGTGGGCGATTTGTTAGGTGGTACAGCCATGGATGTTGTCGCCAGCGGCGATGTGGATGCAAAACCTGAGCAACAAGAGTTTTTGGTGGATGGTTTAAAATTAGTAGCTTCTGGCACTTTTAGCGGCGCGATTCAAACTATAAACCTCAGCGCACCCGCACTCACCATTGAAAAAAACGAAGTTTCCAGCAAAAAAGTCACCGTGACTTTAGGCCAAGAAAAAAATGGCGATGTGTTCAAAGCCAATATGGTGCTGGCCGACATGAAAGGCTCAACCAAAGCCCTGCAAAGTAGCGGCATTACGGGCGATTTAAGCGTCGTGCAGGGCAAACGCACCGTCACAGGCACGTTCTCATCGCCATTTAAGGGCAATATTCAAGATTTGATTTTTGATATCCCCAAACTGGCTGGCAACCTAGATATTAAAGACCCAGGCTTGCCAAACGGCGGCGTAAAAGGCACGTTTAATTTGGGTGCGCATACCGACATTAAAAAAGAGCTCGCCAACAGCCAATTTAACTTGGTGCTGGCCGACACCAATCTAAAAGGCAATGTAGACGTAAGCGGTTTCAAAAAACAAAACATTAAGTTTAATCTAAATGCTGATAAATTAGATTTGAATAAATTGCTGGGCAAATCAAGCTCAAGCGCAAAAAGTAGCGGTAATACTAGTAATAAACCAGCCGACATGTCTGCGCTTAAAAACATGACTTTAGACGGCAAGCTTAATATCGGCAGCCTTGTCTATGATAAATATCACGTTTCAGGCCTAAATGTAGGCATTAAGGCCAATGGCGACAAATTAACCTTAAGTGGCTTAAACGTTAAGGTTGACGACAGCCAAATTAAAGGCAATATTGGCATTACGCATTTTGCGAAACCGCTGTATACCTTTGATTTAGATGTAGATAACGTAGATTTTGACAAATATGCAGCGCCTGCACACGCCAAAACTGATCCGGGCCAAAAAGAAAATAAACCGCTTGATTTGAGCGCGCTGAAAAGCATTAATGCGGATGGCAGCATTCGTATTGGCAACCTAAAATACGGCAAAACCAAAGCCTCTAACGTCAATATCAAACTAAACGCGGATGGCGAAAAATTAAATCTGAATCCGCTATCAGCCAAGGTTGACGACAGTCAAATTAAAGGCAGCTTTGCGATTACGCAGTTAAGTCACCCAAAATATGTGTTTAATTTAGACGTTGATCAGCTTGATGCCAACCGTTACATGGCCGCCAAAAGTGACAAATCTGCGGCCGAGGGTGGAGGTGGAATGAATGGTCTTAAAACCTTTCTCGCCGATGGCGATTTGCGTATTGGCAGCTTGAAATACGATAAATATAACATAAGTAATTTTAAAGCTGGCTTAAAAGCCGATGGCCAAAAATTGAGCTTGAATCCGCTCATCGCCAAGGTTGATGACAGCCAAATTAACGCCAATTTGGGCATTAGCAATTTCAGTAACCCAGCCTACAATTTCGACATTAAAATTGATAAATTAGACGCCGATAAATACATCACCAAAAGTAGGGGCGCAAAAAGCACGGCCGACACGCCAATTGATTTGAGCGCGCTAAAAAAGTTGAACGCGACGGGCGAGGCCAATATTGGCTGGCTAAAACTAGCCAATGTTAAAACCGAAAATGTAAAACTTGGCTTAAAAGCGGGCGAGGGCATTGCCACACTGTCACCTTTTACGGCCAATTTGTATGGCGGCAGCATGAGCGGCACGCTTAGAGTTGATGCGCGCGCTACGCCCAGCATCGCATTTAAGCAAAATATGAAAGGCGTTTCAATCGGCCCCTTATTGGTGGATTCGATTAAAAATGATATGTTAAGCGGCACTGGAACGGTGAATGTAGACGTGACGACTGCTGGCAATACAGTGGGTGCGCTAAAAAAAGGCTTATTGGGCAGCGCATCGCTTAATTTGGCCGATGGCGCGCTGAAAGGCGTGGATATTGCAGGCGGGATTCGCGACCTCAAAAGCAAACTTAATATCTTTAAAAACAAAGACGCGATGGATGCCGATAAAACCAAAAAAACCGATTTTAGCGAATTAACTGCTACTTTCGACATTAAAAATGGTGTCGCGCACAACGAAGATTTAGCCATGAAAGCGCCTATATTGCGGCTTTCTAAAGGTGATAGCCGCGGCGATATTGATATTGGCAACGAGCGAATTAACTACATTGCCAAGCCAACTGTGGTTAAATCGCTTAAAGGCCAAGGCGGCGCCGAGCTAGATAGTTTGAGCGGCGTGGCGATTCCAGTCAAAATTAGCGGCACGTTTGCCGAACCTAAATACAATTTAGATTACGCTGCGGTAGCGGCCGCACTAGCAAAATCTAATTTGCTAGACAAAGTAGGCGGCGAAAAAGGCGCTGCGGTTAAAGAGTTGCTTGGCGGCGATAAAGTAGAGGGCTTAAAAGGCTTGTTTGGCAAGAAAAAACCTGCCGCACCTGTAGCTCCTGCCGATCCTAACGCGCCCGTTGCCGCACCCGCAGATGGTACAACGGCTGCGCCTGCGGCTCCCGCTGAAGCACCAAAATCTGTAGAAGATAAGGCCAAAGATAAGCTCAAGAAATTGCTTAAGTTTTAATCATGTCTAATTTTGCCGGTGCCATTATTGCTTGGCAGAAACAGCATGGTCGCCACGATTTGCCGTGGCAAAATATGGTTGACCCTTATGCGATTTGGGTTTCAGAAATCATGCTGCAACAAACGCAAGTGGCCGCCGTTATTGGCTACTACGCCAATTTTATGCAGCGCTTTCCCACTATTGCCGCGCTGGCAAATGCTAGCCAAGAAGATGTTTTACAAAGCTGGAGCGGGTTAGGTTACTACTCGCGCGCGCGCAATTTGCACAATGCGGCGCAAAAAATTGTGGATGATTTTGGCGGCGCTTTCCCCACCCAATTTGTCGACATTTTAAGCTTGCCCGGCATTGGCCGCTCGACCGCCGCAGCCATTTCTACTTTTGCCTTAAACGCGCCGCAACCCATATTGGACGGCAATGTAAAGCGCGTGTTTGCGCGGCATTTTAATATTGCAGGCTATACTGGCGCACCAAAAATTGCGCAAAAATTATGGCAAATTGCCGAACGTGAGAACCCAAAAGCTGACGCTATTGCCTACACCCAAGGCCTAATGGATTTAGGTGCTACGCTGTGTGCGCGCACCAAACCAAAATGCGCTGCATGCCCGGTTAATGCCGGCTGTGCGGCGTATAAACTTGGTTTAGTAAGTAGCCTGCCCACACCAAAGCCACGCAAAACTTTGCTCGAAAAAAGTACGACCATGCTGGTGATTATCAACAACCATGAAGTGCTATTAGAAAAGCGCCCACAAACGGGCATTTGGGCTGGATTGTGGAGTTTGCCAGAAATTGAAATGCACGAGATTGCGACTGAAATTGCGCAAAGTCGTCTTGGTTTAGAAGTAGAGTCAGGCGAACCATTTCCGATTGTGAATCATGCCTTTACACATTTTAAACTGGCGATTACGCCACAGCCTTTGCATGTTATTAAACAAACACCGCGCGTAATGCAATCAAAGTGTATTTGGATGCCGCTTGACGAGGCGATTAGCGCGGCGATTGCTACGCCGATTCGGACGATTTTAAATCAGCTAAAAATAAGCCAAATAAACACTTTGTAGACAAAATAAAAGCCGAATAAGTCGGCTTTAATTATTTGCTTAGTCTTAATGTGGCCGTGATTCCAATATTTTATCGGCCAACATTTGAAAGCGTGGCGATACAAATTGTCGCGATTGCGAGCCAGTATCAGCAATTGATAACAATTCCTCAATTGCTGATCTAAACCCCAATTCGAATAACCAATAATCAGATGGATCGATGGCCGATTTTTTATCCGTGTTCACATCCGCGCAAAGCCTTTCAAATGCTTCCTTACATACATTACGTTCTGCCATCATATCCTCCACATTTTGTCTATTACTACCATCATAAAACTTCGCGACAGTTTGTCAACTACTGCTTATTTAAACTTATTTTTGATCCCAAGATTCTTCCCACATGCAATGCTTAATGGTATGACGGTTTTTAATGAGCTCAGCAATGCTAGGCTCGTCATTTAACGCGCGTTTTAGGGCCAATTTAATCGCATCATAGTTATTTTTGTATAGATCGGCTTTGTCTAATGTGCCTGCTTTTTCTAGGTCAATACAACCTGGGTCTATCCACAATAAGGCAATAATGCATAAATCATTCACTTGGTCTTTAGAGATAATGCCTTCTATCACTGCATCTAAAATGCCATCGGCCACGCCTGCTTGCACCACCCCGCCAAACAGCCCAACATCGGTGCTGCCTTTTAATGTCACTTTTGGCACCATCATGCACGCAGGGCGCACCAATTGATTAATGTCACGCACTGCAAACATCGCCGTGTGGCCTTTGCTTTGCGCCATTAAGTTGGCAAATGCTTGGCCAACAGGACCATCGACTGTGCCGATTAAAATTTCTGGCATGGCCGCCGTTACGTCTTTGCCTTCGGTGTAAATGGTGGCTTCACCTGCTTTAAAAATGATTTTAGACATACTGTTCTCTCTACATTGAATAAGTTAAAAGTTGACTGAATTAAAACGCTATTTTACCAAATGCTAGCCTTAATTGTTTAAATCTAATTGCATATCTACATGCGCAATATGCACATCTTGATAACTATCGCTGGTGACGTTAAAGCCACATTTCTCATAAAAGCCAATCGCATGCGTTTGTGCCGACAAATGTACAGTTTTGCTGCCGTGTTGTTTACAAATATTGACTGCCTCTTGCAATAGTGCGGCTCCCACACCATTACTTCTAAACGCTTTTAACACCGCCATGCGGCCAATTTTGTGATAATTGATAATACGCAAGCAAGCAACCGCTTGCATATCTACGCTTGCCAGCAAATGCAACGCGCTGTGGTCTATTTCATCCCATTCAAAATCGGGTGCAACCGCTTGTTCTTCAATAAAAACAGGCGTTCTAATGGCGCGTAACGCGTGTTCTGCTTGCTGCCAAGTCACTTCTACTATTTGAATATTAGCTTGCATGAAATAAACGCTTTATAATACTGCTTGTTTTAAACTTTAAGAAAGTGTTCAAATGAACAAATATTTACCAGTTCTGGCCCGCATTTTACTCGCACAAATTTTCGTGGTGGCCGTATGCATTACCTTATCACAAATTAGCAGCAATCCTGATGGTTATCAAGCGTATACCGCCTATCTAGCCGCGCACGGCTTAGTTGGCTTTTTTGCTCCGCTGACTATTTTTATTCAGTTGGTGTTTGGCTTGGGCTTATTGTTAGGTTTTAAAACCAAACTTTGCGCTTATGTTTTAGCGGTTTATGCACTATTTATTGCGTTATTTATGAAGCTGCAAGAGCCAGGAGGCCTGATTCTAACCTTGCAATATTTGGCGATAGCTGGCGGCTTAATCATGGTGGCCTTGTACGACAAAATGGCTTTGAGTCTAGATAACTTAAAGAAACACTAGCTTAGAAACACTAATTTCAATTTGAGTAAAAAGCGGGCTTATCCCCGCTTTTTACTCAAATTCTAAGGCCGGGTATAGCGTATTCACATTGCGCCTATTGGCAATATCAAATAACAGCCATTTATTTTTCTCACCCGCTGCAGCCGTATCCATTGCATCACCCATCGTTTTGCCAGCTTTTATATTGGCGCGAATATCGGTCAGCAACGCGTTTAGATAGCGCTGCTCGTTATTTAACGCTTGCACCCAATCTTTGGTAAAAGGACCGTGGCCCGGCACTACTTGTTTCACAGGATACGTTTTTAGTGTGTCGATTGCTGCGATTAATCCTTGTATATCGCCCTCTAACACTGGCGTACGCTCTATAAACAGCAAATCGCCAGTAAATAGGGTGCTAGTTTTGCTATCTATCACCGAAAGGTCGGTATTAGTGTGTGCAACAGGGTAGGGCGTTACCGTTAGTTTACGATCGCCTAAATCTAGCTCAATGGGCGTTTTAACTTGAATGGTTGGCAGCACAATTATGCTGCCTTTGGCGTCATCACCCATCAACTTTACATTTAATTTATCATAAGCTTCTTTACGCAATTGCATAGCCACGGCTAATTTTTCGTGCCCAACAAATTGCGGTTTTGCTGCATTTGAATTGCTTGGCACAAAAGCCGCGTTGCCAAAAATATGGTCAGGATGCACATGCGTATTAATCACATACAAAATAGGTTTATCTGTCACTTTTTTAATCGCATCGCGCAGCTTAGTGCCCGTTTTTAGGCTGCCGCCTGTGTCAATTACCGCCACGCCAAGGCTGCCTACCACAAAGCTAATATTACAAATATCACCTTGATAGCCCGTATCAATATCTAAATGCTTGCCGTGATGTACATAAATGCCGTTGCCAATGTCTTCAATTGCAAAGTCGGCGGTTTGTGCAGGCTTTTGCTGCGACTGCACGCAACCATTTAATATAAAGGCGGCTAATAAACAAAATAAAAATCGCATGGTTTTAGTCTCTCAATCTAGTGTGCGCAACGCTTATAGCTTAGAATACACCATGTTAACGAATTAACTGCATCATATGTGTGACGCATGTTACATAAAATGACTATCGATAAAACGCTAAGGAAACCGCAATGACATCAAATCAATACACCAAAACCGCTAAAATATTACATTGGCTTATCGCGCTTGGTATATTCGGTATGTTTGCGCTGGGCTGGTTTATGGCCGATATTCCTAAAGAGGCCGCCAAACAAACCGTTTTTGATATTTTTGATTTAGGTATTTTTCATTGGACAGTGCCTGAAGAAATTAGCCCGCGCAGCTTTTACTTCAACGTGCATAAATCATTTGGAGTGACTATTTTCGCGCTCATCATCATCCGTATTTTATGGCGCCTAACACACACACCGCCAGCGTTATTGGCCAGTTACAAAGCCATGGAGCGCAAATTAGCCACAGGCGCGCACCGTTTGCTTTATGTATTGATGATTATTCTGCCACTAAGCGGGGTGATTATGGCGGTGTACAGCAAATACGGCATTAAATGGTTTGGCATCGATTTTATTAAAGGTTTAGACAACAACCCGTTGCGTCTGATTTTTAAAA
This sequence comes from Methylotenera sp., assembly GCA_014378845.1. Lineage (GTDB taxonomy): Bacteria > Pseudomonadota > Gammaproteobacteria > Burkholderiales > Methylophilaceae > Methylotenera_A. The sequence continues at coordinate 33,756 of JACMNB010000065.1, forward strand.
GTGCGCATGAAATTATCGGCCTTATTTTAGTCGCAATTATAGTCATCCACATACTTGGCGCGCTTAAGCATCAGTTTATTGATAAAGATGAAACGCTAAAACGCATGTTGTAAATGCGCACGCCATAAAATACCCTTCATGTGTGAATTTTCAGCTTTAGCTGGTATCTATTCCACGAAGAAGACCCTTAAGTTTTCTCGGCCTTTTTATGATGGCTTGATATTTATTGATGATATTGTTGGCTGTGCTTCCGCACTGCTTCTAACATCGCCGCCGCATTCTCTGGTGGCGTCCACTGTGTAATGCCGTGGCCAAGGTTGAACACATGGCCACTCCCTTTGCCATAACTAGCCAGAATACTTGCGACTTCTTTTTCTATGGCTTCGGGCGTTGATAGCAAAATCGCTGGGTCTAAATTACCTTGTAGCGCGACTTTATCGCCAATGCGTTTGCGCGCTTCGCCAATATCTACCGCCCAATCCAATCCAAGCGCGTCTGAACCTATTGCTGCTTGCGCCTCAAGCCATAGCGCGCCGCCCTTGGTGAAGAAGATGCTCGGCACTTTTTTGCCATCGGCATTTTTGGTTAAACCTGCCACAATTTTTTGCATGTAATTGAGTGAAAACTCAATGTAAGCATTATGTGATAATGCGCCGCCCCAAGAATCAAACACCATCACCGCCTGTGCGCCAGCGGCAATTTGTGCGTTGAGGTATTGAATCACTGTTTGCGCATTGGTTTCTAAAATATGGTGCAGCAAATCTGGGCGGGCGTAAGCCATTTTTTTTGTGTTTAAAAAATCGGTGCCGCCTTTTCCTTCTACCATATAAGTTGCTAATGTCCACGGGCTGCCGCTAAAACCAATCAAAGGTACACGGCCATTAATAGTTTTGCGAATTTGCGCCACCGCATCAAACACGTATTGCAATTTAGCCATATCAGGCACATGCAATGCTTTAATCTCAGCTTCTTCGCGCAAAGTGCGCTCAAATTTAGGGCCTTCGCCTTCGGTAAAATACAAGCCCAAACCCATCGCATCAGGTAGCGTTAGAATATCTGAAAACAGAATCGACGCGTCCAGTAGTGGGTAGCGATCGAGCGGCTGCATAGTGACTTCGGTTGCAAAATTTGGGTTTTTACACAGGTCTAAAAAACTACCCGCCGTTTTGCGGCTTTCGCGATATTCAGGCAAATAACGGCCTGCTTGGCGCATCATCCACACAGGCGTGTATGCTGTTGGCTGACGCATAAGTGCTTTTAAGAAAGTATCATTTTGCAGCTGATTCATTTTATTTGCCTAATAAAAAAAGATGCAAAGCTAATAACCTTAGTTAGCAACCTTGCATCCTTAATTTTGTTTTACTGCTTCAATATTAACGGAGGTAGTTAATACAAATAATTAACGTGGCAGTGTTGAACTTCCCATCAAAAACTCATCCACAGCCCTTGCTGCTTGGCGTCCTTCGCGAATCGCCCACACAACAAGCGATTGTCCGCGGCGCATATCGCCTGCGGCAAATACTTTGTCTTTATTGGTTTTGTAGCAGCCCAAGCCGTCTGTTGTGGCTTTAGCGTTGCCGCGCGCATCTTTTTCTACGCCAAATGCTTCTAACACTTTTTGCATCGGCGATACAAAGCCCATCGCCAGCAATACTAAATCGGCCGCAATGGTGAATTCTGTGCCTGCAACTTCAGCCATTTTGCCGTCTTTCCATTCGACTTTTGAACCGACTAAATGCGTGACTTTACCGTTTTCGCCTTTTAGTTCTTTGGTCGTAATTGACCAGTCACGGTTGGCGCCTTCTTCGTGGCTGCTAGAGGTGCGTAGCTTTAGCGGCCAGTTTGGCCACACTAATTCTTTGTTTTCTTTAGTGGGTGGTTGCGGCATCAGTTCAAATTGCGTGATGCTTAACGCGCCATGACGATTGCTGGTGCCAACGCAATCTGAACCCGTATCGCCGCCGCCAATCACCACCACATGTTTGTTGGTTGCCATCACTTGGTTCATAACTTTATCGCCAGCAACCACTTTGTTTTGATTGGGCAAAAAATCCATCGCGTACATCACGCCATCCAGCTCGCGGCCTTGCACCTGCAAGTCGCGTGGCGCTTCAGCGCCGCCAGCTAAAATCACTGCGTCGTAACCATTAATTACATCGTCTGCTTTTATGTTTTCACCGACATATTGATTCACTTTAAACTCTACGCCCTCGGCCAACATTTGTGCCATACGTTTATCAATGTGCGACTTTTCCATTTTAAAATCGGGAATACCGTAACGCAGCAAGCCGCCAATGCGATCATTTTTTTCGAGCACAGTGACCGCGTGACCTGCGCGCGCGAGCTGCTGCGCCGCCGCCAAACCGGCTGGGCCGCTGCCAACAACCGCAATTTTTTTACCCGTTTTATTCGGGTTAATTTGCGGCACAACCCAATCATTTTCCCAAGCTTTGTCGATAATCGCGTGTTCGATGGACTTGATGCCAACCGCATCATTGTTGATATTCAGCGTACATGCCGCTTCGCACGGCGCAGGACAAATGCGGCCAGTGAATTCAGGAAAGTTATTGGTAGAATGCAATACGTCAATCGCCGATTTCCAATCTTGGCTGTACACCAAATCGTTGAAATCGGGGATGATATTATTGACTGGGCAGCCCGTGGTGCAAAATGGAATGCCGCAATCCATACAACGCGCGCCTTGCTGCTTGGCTTGGTCGTCTGTTAAATGTAATACAAATTCTTTGTAATTTTTAATGCGGTCTGTTACTGGCAAATTAGCCTCAGACAGACGATCGAACTCCATAAAACCCGTGACTTTACCCATACTCAATGCCTTTTTCTATTTTATGGCTGATGATGCAGCCGCTTTTAATCACGCTGCTACCAATACTTTATCTTCTGCCAATTCAATCAAGGCGCGCTTGTATTCATTTGGCATTACTTTCACAAATCTGCCGCGCGCATGTTCCCAATCCGCCAAAATCGCTTTGGCACGGGCGCTACCTGTATATTCAATGTGTTTATTCATTAAGTTTAACAGCGTCACTTCGTCTGGTTGATTTAAATGATGCACTGCGTCGTTAGTAACACTGGCGTGATGCGCTACTTTTTCTAACGACACCATTCCCATATTGCACCGTTTGGCAAACAAGCCATCTTCGTCATATACATACGCCACGCCGCCGCTCATACCTGCGGCGAAGTTTTGGCCTGTGAGTCCTAACACCACCACCGTGCCACCTGTCATGTATTCACATCCGTGATTGCCCAACCCTTCGACAACGGCTGAAGCGCCCGAGTTTCGAACACAAAAGCGCTCGCCCGCGACGCCGTTAAAATAAGCCTCGCCCGTGGTCGCGCCGTACATGACGGTGTTGCCGATGATGATGTTTTCATGCGCAATGCCGCGGAAAGCAGCTGGCGGTTTAATCACAATGCGGCCGCCACACAAGCCTTTACCGACGTAATCGTTGCCTTCGCCCGTTAAATTAAAAGTGATGCCTTTGGCTAGAAACGCTGCAAAACTTTGGCCTGATGTGCCCGTAAAATTGACATGAATGGTGTCATCTGCCAAGCCAGCATTGCCGTAACGCACCGCAATTTGGTTAGATAACATAGTGCCAACGGTGCGATTGGTATTGCTAATCGGCAAGTCAATTGTCACTTTTTGTTTGGTTTCTAGTGCATTTTTCGCCAATGTGATCAATTGGTTGTCTAGTGCGTTCGCCAAGCCGTGATCCTGCACGTCGTTATTTTTGCGCGAAACACTGGCTGGCATATCGGGCAGGTGAAACACTTTGCTGAAATCTAAACCTTGGATTTTCCAATGGTCGATACCCGCTTTCATGTCCAGCAAATCGGCGCGACCAATTAAATCTTCAAACTTAGCAATGCCGATACTCGCCATCAATTCGCGCAACTCTTCAGCCACAAAGAAGAAGAAATTCACGACGTGTTCTGGCTGACCCGTAAATTTTTTGCGTAGTTCTGGATCTTGCGTCGCCACGCCCACAGGGCAGGTGTTAAGGTGGCATTTGCGCATCATAATACAGCCTTCAACCACTAATGGGGCGGTTGCAAAGCCAAATTCGTCTGCGCCTAGCAATGCACCAATTAATACGTCGCGGCCCGTTTTCATTTGACCATCGACTTGCAACACTACGCGTCCACGCAACTGGTTTAACACCAATGTCTGCTGCGTTTCCGCAAGGCCAAGCTCCCAGGGTGTACCTGCGTGCTTCACACTTGAAATTGGCGATGCGCCCGTACCGCCATCGTGACCTGCCACTACAATATGATCTGATTTGGCTTTGGCCACGCCTGCCGCTACCGTACCAATGCCAGTTTCGGACACCAATTTAACCGAAATGCTAGCTTTAGGGTTGGCATTTTTAAGGTCGTGAATCAGTTGCGCAAGGTCTTCAATTGAGTAAATATCGTGATGTGGCGGCGGTGAAATTAAGCCTACACCTGGCACACTGAAACGCAATTTTGCAATGTATGGCGATACTTTGTGACCTGGCAATTGACCGCCTTCGCCAGGTTTTGCGCCTTGCGCCATTTTAATTTGAATTTGGTCGGCAGAAGCTAAGTATTCCGCCGTCACGCCAAAGCGGCCAGACGCCACTTGCTTGATGCGCGAACGCATGGAATCACCTGTTTTAAGTGGAATGTTTGCTTCAACCAATTTAAGGCCAATCACGTTTGCCATGGTGGTATCTTTAGCAACGGCAATAAAGCGTTTCGCGTCTTCGCCGCCTTCACCCGTGTTAGATTTGCCGCCGATGCGGTTCATGGCAATCGCAAGCGTCGCGTGCGCTTCGGTGGAGATAGAACCCAGCGACATCGCGCCAGTGGCAAAGCGTTTCACGATTTCTTTGGCTGGCTCAACCAAGCTAATATCAATGGCAGCGTGGGCAGCTTTAATCTCAAACAGCCCGCGCAGCGTCATGTGGCGGCGCGTTTGGTCGTTGATGAGCTTGGCGTATTCCTTGTAAGTGCTGTATTGGTTGGTACGAGTTGCGTTCTGCAATTTGGCGATGGAATCTGGTGTCCACATGTGCTCTTCGCCGCGCACGCGGAAAGCATACTCGCCGCCAGCGTCCAATTGACGCGCTAATACTGGGTCGTTGCCAAAGGCCTGCGTGTGCAAACGTATGGCTTCTTCCGCCACTTGTGCCAAACCGATGCCTTCAATTTGCGTGGTGGTGCCTGTGAAATAGGCATCAATCAGCGAGGAACTTAAACCAATTGCCTCAAAAATTTGTGCGCCGCAATAAGATTGATAAGTTGAAATACCCATTTTCGACATGACTTTATACAAGCCTTTGCCGATGGCTTTGATGAATTTTTTGTTTGCTTCCTCTGGTTTATCAGACATGCTGGCGATGGTTCTGTAAGCCAACCAAGGGTGTACGGCCTCTGCGCCATAGCCTGCCAACAGGGCAAAATGATGCACTTCGCGCGCAGAGCCTGTCGAGATGACCAGGCCAGTGCTGGTGCGTAAGCCCGTTTTAACTAAATGCTGATGCACGGCCGAGCAAGCCAATAAAGCGGGAATTGCAACTTGCATTTTAGAAGTTTGGCTATCCGTCAGTATCACAATGTTAAAGCCGTCATGCACAGCTTTTTCGGCTTTTGCACATAGCTGTTCTAAAGCCTTTTGCATGCCCACCGCGCCTTGCGCTATATCGTATGTCATCAATAAAGTAATCGCGTTGTAGGCGCCATTTGTAGTTGCATCGATGGCTTTAATTTTTACGTAATCATCTGTTGATAAAACAGGTTGACTCGCCTCTAAGCGTATTGGCGGATTTGTTTCATCCACGCCTAAAAGATTAGGTTTTGGGCCAATAAAAGTTACCAGCGACATCACCAACTCCTCGCGAATTGGGTCGATTGGCGGGTTGGTGACTTGCGCAAATAACTGTTTAAAGTAGTTGTACAACACCTTTGGCTTGGCCGATAACACCGGCAATGCGGCGTCGTTACCCATCGAGCCAGCGCCTTCTTCGCCATTCGCAATCATTGGCTGGAGGATAAATTTAATGTCTTCTTGCGTATAACCAAAAGCCTGCTGCGTATCGAGCAAACTTTCTCTCATCTCAAAGTTGGTGTCTTCTTCTGGCAAATCGCTCAATAAATAACGCGATTTTTCAATCCATTTTTTATAAGGCTTGGCATTAGCTAATTCATTTTTGACTTCATTGTCATCAATGATTCTGCCTTGCACCATGTCGATTAACAACATTTTGCCCGGTTGCAAACGCCATTTTTTCACGATTTTTTCTTGCGGAAACGTCAGCACACCCATTTCAGACGCCATCATTACGATGTCATCATCGGTCACCAAATAGCGCGCGGGGCGCAGGCCATTACGGTCTAGTGTGGCGCCAATCATATTGCCATCGGTAAACGCCACCGCGGCTGGGCCGTCCCACGGCTCCATTAACGCAGCGTGATATTCATAAAACGCACGGCGATTGTCATCCATCAGCGCATTATTGTTCCAGGCTTCTGGAATCAACATCATCATGGCGTGCGGCAAGCTATAACCCCCCGCAACCAATAATTCTAGGCAATTATCAAAACAAGCCGAGTCAGATTGATTTTCAGCAATCAGCGGCCAAAGCTTGTCCAAATCTTCGCCAATAATGGCCGATTTCATGGTCTCGTGTCGCGCCGCCATCCAATTGACATTGCCTTGCACAGTATTAATTTCACCATTGTGCGCAATCATGCGGAACGGATGTGCTAAATCCCAGGCGGGAAAAGTGTTCGTTGAAAAACGCTGGTGTACCAAAGCCAGCGCAGAAACCACCGTTTCATCGGTTAAATCAGTGTAGTAAATGCCCACTTCATTGGCCAGCAACATGCCTTTATAAACGATGGTGCGGCTGGAAAGCGAGGGCACGTAAAACGCCGCCTTATCTTGAATGTTTAAGGCACGAACCGCATGTTCGATACGTTTGCGAATGACGAAACATTTGCGCTCGAAAGTGGTTTGTTCCGCTGCGTCTGAACCAATAAATACTTGGCGCATCACCGGCTCTACATCGCGCGCGGCTTCGGCGATATTGCTGTTATCCACTGGCACATAGCGCCAGCCGAGCAAGCTTTGATTTTCTTCGGCAATAATTTTAGTGATTAAAGCTTCAACTGCTGCGCGATTTTCCGCGTCTTGCGGCAAAAACAAATTACCCACCGCGTACTGACCTGCAGCTGGCAGATTAATATTAAGTTTTGCAGCCTCTTTGCGCATAAACGCATCTGGCATTTGCATCAACAAGCCAGCGCCATCGCCAAGCTTAGGGTCGTAACCCGTTGCGCCGCGATGCGTTAAATTGGTTAAAAGTTGCAGGCCTTGCGCCACAATTTCATGGCTTTTTTTGCCTTTAATGTGCGCCACAAAACCAACGCCACAACCGTCTTTTTCGTTACGTTTATTGTATAAACCTTGGTTTTTTGGTGCTTGCATGATTGCTTGCATATTTGTTTGCATTACTTGCATATTTAGCTACGTACAAAATTTTTAGCGGAACCTACAATAATAACGTTAAATACGTGCAAGTTCAATCGTTTAAGCAGTTTTTAATTGACATTTGCGCTTTAAATTTAAGCCATTTAAACAAATAGTCCAATAAATCAATTGACAATGCAAATGCGAATGGTTATCATTTGCATATAGTTTTTTATTCAGTTAGGTGTTAATTATGCGCAGCGCTTTATGTGACAAAATTGAACTTGCCAACGGCCTGGGCGTGCGGCTACTGTTTTGCGAAAGCTGCCAAGTGATTGAGCTGGAAATTGGGGCTATTTCACTAAAACTTAGCCCTGATATGATTCAACGAGTAGCCAATATTATGATGAAGGCTAGCCTAAAGCTAGACCATGTTAATGCGGCCGATAAGAAACCTGCCTATAAGCAACCGCAATTAATGCATTAACTAGTCGTTAATTTTTAAGCTAATTTTTAAGCGCTGCAAATGCTTTTTTGGCAGCTGCAATTGTGCTGGCAATGTCATCATCAGAGTGTGCCGCTGACACAAAACCTGCCTCAAACGCGCTTGGGCCAAGGTAAATGCCGCTATCCAGCATGCTGTGGAAAAACCGGTTAAAGTGCGTTTTATTGTTATTCGCCATAATTTCGGCATAACTTGTTGGGCAGGCCTCAGAGAAATACAGCCCGAACATGCCTCCAACATTTTGCGCACTGAACGTAACTTTTGCCTCTTTGGCTGCTAACATTAAACCATCCATCAGTTTTTTGGTTTGCGCAGTTAAACGGTCATGAAAACCTTCTGCTTGTATTAGTTTTAATGTTGCCAAACCTGCAGAAACCGCCACAGGGTTGCCAGACAGCGTGCCTGCTTGATACACTTTGCCGACTGGCGCGAGAAATTGCATGATGTCTTTACGTCCGCCAAACGCGCCCACGGGCAAGCCGCCACCGATAACTTTGCCCAGCGTGGTTATATCTGGCTTGATGTTATACAGCGCTTGCGCGCCGCCCATAGCAACGCGAAAGCCTGTCATTACCTCATCAAAAATCAGCACTGCGCCGTGTTTAGTGCAAAGCGCGCGTAGGGTTTGTAAAAACTCCATTGTTGGCACGATTAAATTCATATTGCCGACGACTGGCTCGATAATCACACAGGCGATTTCGCCCCCGCTTTGTTTGAATAAATCCTCAAGTTGCTGAATATTGTTATATTCTAAAGTAAGCGTTAGCGCGGCAACACTTGCTGGCACACCGCCAGAATCAGGCTCGCCAAACGTGAGCAAGCCAGAACCTGCCTTTACCAAAAGCCCGTCAGAATGGCCATGGTAACAACCCTCAAATTTCACAATTTTATCGCGCCCAGTAAAACCGCGCGCGGTACGAATCGCACTCATGGTGGCCTCGGTGCCGCTGCTGTTTAGACGCACTTGCTCCATGCTTGGCACCAGCTTGTTAATCAGTTCCGCCATTTCCAGCTCTAACCCAGTCGGCGCACCAAAACTTAAAGAGTTCGCCGCCGCCGCCTGCACCGCCGCAATCACCTCAGGATGCGCGTGCCCAACAATCATCGGCCCCCAGCTATTGATGTAATCGATGTACTCTTTGCCATCCACATCCCACAGCTTAGAACCCAAGCCCTTTTTAAAGAAAACTGGCGTACCGCCTACGCTACGAAACGCGCGAACTGGCGAGTTCACCCCGCCAGGAATGAGTTGTTGAGATTTGTCGAACAGGGTTTGGTTGAGTGAAGTCATAATAATGTGAAATTAGCGAAAAGCAACATTTTAGCAGAGTGCTTTAGTTAATGTGGCTTATTGGAAGGCTTTAGCTGGAGCAGTGTCGACATCCCGGGCTTAGATTTCAATTTGCCAGCCAAATTAGGCACTAACAACATCAAAATCCCAGCTACGGGGGATGGTCGAGTGGGAATTAATCGTGGTCTGCGCCCTATTATTCACCTATTATTTCGCTAACTCCCAAGTTGGGAAAACTTCATTCTTCTATTTTACCAATTACCCAATTCGTCCAGCCTAATACTGTAGAAGCTCGTCTGCTATAGGTTTCTTCTGAGGCTACATTGTTTAGATTTGATTCTTTCATTATCAAAACTACTTCGTCTTTGGTTGGCATACTGGCTTTATTAAAATACAACTCTAATGTTTTTCTGAAAACAACCTTTGATAAGATTAGTTTTATAAAATCAAGTCTGCGAGAGCTAATATCTTTTTTGAATATTTCTTTCCCTTTCGGGCTTAGAAATGCTGAAATTACTTCGTCTTTAAATCCTTTCTCGGCCAAGCCGAGATACTTACAAGCATTTAGGTAGTAATCTGTTTGTCGTGAATCAAAGTCATAATTCTCTGTAATTTCATCTTTTCCTAATATTTCAGAAGTATTAATTAATTCACATAAATTGATTACCCTCTCAAATGAATCTGCTTGAGGGAAGGGAGTATCCGTTGGCTCTGGTTCTATCGTTTTTTTAAGAATTAACTCTTGAATTATTTCAACATTAATTACAATGTTGTAAATGGCATATCGTTTACTTTTTACTAGATTTATAGAGTTATAGCCTTCTATATCCGTAAATGCATATTCTCTTAATTCAAATATACAATGGAAAGAATCACATTAATGGTATTGAGAATTTCTGGAATTAGGCCAAGCATGTGTTGAGAAAATATAATGGCATTCCGAAAGAATCGTTTTCTCTATTCCTCAAAGAATGTGAGTTTAGGTTTAATTATGGAACATCAAAACAACAACTAAAAATACTGAAAAAGTGGGCTGAAATTTAGTGTTAATCTACTTCAGCCCCTAAAAAAATTTTTTTATAAACGAATTCGACGTTCCGAATTTATTTGTGAAATAATCTAACCAAGCTCAACAAAGAAAAGATAAGTTAGGGAAGTGTGATTTGAGGTGAATCTTTTTTTCGATACAAAACTTGCAAACAACTTCAGCAGCAATTCACAAAAAATCCGCATATTGACGGAAGATTGGGTGCGTCGCACTGTTTTCTGCCCAAATTGCGGAGAAAAAGATATTCTGCAATATCCGAATAATCGTCCTGTAGCTGATTTTTTCTGTTCAAGTTGTGACGAAGACTATGAACTCAAGAGCAAAGGGGGAAAAATAGGCAAAAAAATTGTGGATGGCGCCTATTCAACCATGATTGAACGACTCAATTCCAACTCGAACCCCAATTTTTTCATGTTGAGCTACGACAAAAACTCTCAGGCAATAAGAAATTTTTTATGCGTTCCCAAGCATTTTTTCATTCCTAAGTTAATTGAAATGCGGCGACCACTAGCTCCAACAGCTCGTCGAGCGGGCTGGGTTGGTTGTAATATTCTATTAGACAATATTCCAGAGTCAGGGAAAGTATATTTCATCCGTGACGGCGTTCAACTTCAACAACAATCTGTCCTCGACAAATGGAAAGAAACATTATTTTTGCGACAAGAGCACGAACTATCAGGCAAAGGTTGGTTGATAGATATCCTTTTGGTGATTGAAAGGATTGGTAATACAGAATTTACGCTAGACGATATTTATGGATATGCAAGTGATCTTGCTGACTTGCACCCTGAGAACCATCACATTATAGATAAAATCAGGCAACAACTACAAGTATTACGTGACAAAAATTACCTGACGTTTGTAAATCGAGGGGTATACCGCTTGATTAATCACTCGATCTAATCAATCATATTCACCTGGAAACAAACTTAACACCACTCGCAAAACACGCCTGTCAATATTGTGGCTCTGAAGTGAAACTAAAAAAAAATCAATGGGGTCAGTCTCGATTGATTATATTTTTCATATAAATCAATAAGTTAACTATTTATTTTTTAGACAGAATTTCGCTTAAGTTCTTGCGCTGTGTAAAACACGTTCTATCAATACTGTTTTATTTTCAGTCACAGAAAAGAATATTTAGTAGCGTTGATACACTAGCATTCTGATGCCATCGGCATATTCTGGTTTGGCAACACCCATATTTGGAAACTCTGCTAGCAATTGACATTGTTTGCGTAGCTCTGCCACAAAGCTTTGCGCGCGCGTGGGGTAATCGAGTGCAATGAAACGTGTTATTGCCAGCAAATCATCGCGGGCAAATGCGGTGAATTTAAGTTGATGCATATTGCTAACTTAAGTGCTTATTTTTGACTAATGCTGGCTTCAAGCTCTGCAAAAACCGATTCTGCGGCCATTGCAGGGCGAGCATCGGCGCGGCTTTCTACAATTGCCAACCTAATTTCACTCTCTTCAAATCTTTCTAATAACTTTTGATAAAGTTGTGGTGTAAGCAAGTAAGCAGCGGGTTTGTTGTGATTGAGTATGGCCAGCGGCTCTTTATTAGCATTTGCCAAAACAGCACTTGGGCTTCGTTTAAGCTCAGAAATGCTGACTGAGCGATTGGTTAAAATCTGTTCCATTGAATTTATCCTTAAAAGAACCAAATTAGGTACTAAATAATATACTTATTTGTTTTTTAGTTCAACAAAAATAATAACCCGTGTAGCCTTACGCTCACAATATTAAACGCCAAATAGCATAGAAAATTCTGTACATGCTGACTTTACGTCATTTGCGCCAAAAATCGCTTGAATCACCGCGATGCTATTTGCGCCTGCTTGCAACATTTGTGTTGCATTTTGTTGCGTGATGCCGCCGATAGCGACTGTTGGGATTTTTAACTCAGTCTTTGCGCGCGTAAATAAATCTAAAGTGGCGACGGGCGCATTGGGCTTGGTGCTGCTGGCGAAGCAAGCGCCAAAAGCAACATAATTTGCGCCTTGCTGTTGCGCTTGCAAAGCCAAATCAAAACGGTTGTAGCAAGATGCGCCTAGAATTTTGTCTTTACCGATTCTGACACGAACTTCGGCTAAGTTTCCATCATCTGCGCCTAAATGTACGCCATCTGTATCTAATGTTAAACACAGCTTTACTGAATCGTTAATAATTAATGGCACATTATATTGACGACACAATGGCAAAAGAGAGCGCGCTTGTTGGGTTTGCAGTTTGTGATTGGCGGTTTTGTTGCGGTATTGCAGCATATTGATGCCGCCTTGCAATGCGGCTTCTACCTTTTGCAACAGCAAATCGGTATCGGCCATATCTGGCGTAATGGCGTACAGGCCTTTAATCATAACGATTTACGCTAAATTAATGCTGAATAAATGGCGTTTTAACATCGGTCGCGACAGTATCTTCCTCTTCGCGCGCCCAAAAAAAGCGATCGGGGATAAATTGCCCCATGCCTGGCCGGAAGGCGTTTTTAAGCGTTTGCCAAGTGTATTCTTGCGCCTCTACAATGGCTTCTTCCATGCTTAAGCCGTGCGCTAAACAAGCTGCAATTGCGCTGGTCAAGGTACAGCCAGAGCCGTGATAGCTGCCAACTAATCTTTCCCAGTGGTAGGCTTTAATTAAGCCACTCGCCCCCATTGGGCTTGTACCATAAAGAGAGTTAACCACATCAATGGAACGTTCGTGTGTGCCAGTAATTAGCACATATTCGCAGCCCATCTCTAGCAAGCGCATCGCCGATTCATCTAAAGAGGTATGTTGAATTTCGTCAATATCATCATAAAACGCGAGTCGGCGCGCCTCTAAACTATTAGGCGTAATCAGCGTGGCTTGCGGAAACAGCAGCTCACACATCGCCGCCTGCATTTCTTCATTTGCCAATTCATCGCCGCGGCCTGAGCTTAAAATCGGATCAATAATCAATGGCACATCTGGGTAATCTGCAACAATTTCGGCAATTATTGCGATATTTTCTACGCTTCCCATTAGGCCAAGCTTAAACGCAGCAATTGGTACATCTTCTAAAATAATGCGCGCTTGCTCATTAATTAAATCTGCGTCCAGTGCCATCACACTCTCTACACCCACTGTATCTTGCACGGTAATGCCCGTAACAACCGATAACGGATGGCAACCAATACTGGCTAGCGCCAATATATCGGCCTGCATACCCGCGCCGCCGCTAGGATCCGTGGCAGCAAAAGTTAAAACGGTTGGTGGTGTTGGCGTCATGCATAATCTTTCTTAAATTTTTTTGAGCGGCTGGCGGGATTTGTGCCCGCATATAAAATTTGATAAGCCATCTTTCTGCTATTAAGTTGCAGACGCTCCTTAATACTGTTGTGTAAACCAGCATGTTACTTGGTTTTCAGTTGGGTGAGTATTCGTAGATAAACATCTTAAAGATAAAAGAGATTACTGTTTGCCTGTCTTTTAAAATAATTTGTTTAAATGGTGGCATTTGAGGCCATCAATTGTTCTTAATCCAACTTGAAAAGCCAGATTTTTCTAAAAGCATCATGTGCGGAACGGTTAAGGCGGCGAGCGTTACAAATACTAATTTAATTAAATTTGCATCAAGTAACAATGGCGTACTATTTATCCAAATAATATACATCACAACAACAACCATTAGCGTAGGAATAATCAACGCTGTAAATACTGTTATTTTTGACGTATAGGTTAGAAAATTCAGGCTTCTAAGCAAATGTCTTAAGCTATGCATTGCACAAAAATAAACAGTAAACGCTACAAGGGGCGGCGTAAAAATTGCAAGCATGATGATGCCAGATATTTCTAAGCAACTCACTATATTTGAACGGCTTAATTGATATAACACAACCAATAGGCCTGCCAGCCACAAAAACGCTATGTAATGACTTACAGTCACTATTCGTTTTGCTTGTTCAATATCCACTAAATAAGCATATAACCGCGCTAGGTCGTTGGCATGCAATATTGCAGGTAAAAAAATGATGATGCCGCCATAGAGAGTGCGGCTTAATTTGGGTGTACCCGCAACTAAGTCATCTGCAAAATGGGCAATTGATATCATTAAAAAACACAGCAAAAATAAAGTGGGTGCAATTAGCCAAAATGTCACAATAACAAGAGATACCATTAAATAATAAAAAATGAATTTAGGCCATTTTTTTAACTGGCCTAAATTAAACAATTCTTTTGCAAAAAGTGTATCTAGTGCCCCATGTGGCATACCAAATAGGATGATAAGTAGCGCTAAAAATACGAGGTTAAAATTTTCATCAAAATTACTCACAAATAAGCTTAGGCAAGTAACCACTACCGCTAAAACGCTAAAAGCAATGCCATGTATATTAGTAAGTGTTTTCAGCGGCATAGATGTTCAATTTTTTATAACATGAAATTAGCAGTTGCTTTAAAAAAGGCGCAGCCGGTAGTGCTAACATAATAGCCAAGTAGTCGGTTAATTTGGCTTGATCGCTTAAAAACCTAATTAATTTGGACGTATTAGATCGATGAAAAAGTGATATAAAAAGTTTTGGTGCTAACTCAGGTTGAGCACGAATAAGCTGCAAAAATAGCTTGTCCATTGATAATTGCATCAAAGAATCGGGTGGATGGCCTATTGGATACTGCGTTTGATGAATTGATTTTGCACATAAATCTGCCCAACGCTGTATGCGCTGAAACGCATAACCAGTGCTTGGCCTAGCAGCACCCGCAAACAAACCTACTTTAACGTAAGACTTATCTTGGTTGGTTGGTTGGCTATTTTCAAGGTCGTTAGATTGTGTTTTATTGCCCATCGGTAAAATGCCATGCTCAGACCTCGTTATTGTATAAGGTAGATTGTTCGTATATTGCTTAATCGCTTCATCTAGTTTGAATGCTAAGTTTTCACGTATGATTGGATGCGTTGAAAATACGGTTGTTTCAATGAGCGCCTTTGTAATTGATAGGGGTAAAACATAGTTAAAGCATACGCTGGTTTTATCATTATTATTAAAATCCATTAACGTTGCGGTATTTGGGTTAAAAACTGCATTTGCACATTCTATTTCTAGCCCATAAAAAGATTGCCAGAGAATTGACTCGCCAAGTTGCGGGGCCTTAGCGGGCCTAGTGTCAACAATAAATTTAGTCGTATAGTGATTATTATTACCAATCAGCTGCCAGCGTTTGTCAACTTTGTTGGGTATTGCCGCAACAGTCTCACTAAAATGGATTTCAATTTTTTTATTTTTGGCAATCACTTGCAGCGCATGTTGATAAAAAATTTCGGCAGCCAGCATCTGGTATGGCGTGTCTTTACAATCTACCGTAACGTCGCTTAGCGAACTTTTAATGGCTACCGTTTGCCAATTGTGGTTGGCTAAATGTTTCAAATACGCATTTGATGTGCCCCAAAAACACCATGTCCTATCATTAACATAATGCGCGCGCTTTTCTATAATTAACACCTTAGGGCAAAGCGCTCCTTGATGGCTTAAGTGCATAGCAAGACTAAGTCCTGCGCAGCCGCCACCCAAAATAATCAAATCATAATCAGTTGGCATGGGTATAGGGTAAGGCCTTTAAAGCCTGGTGCAAATTTTTATCATGAGATTTTGTAATGCTCCAAAATTTAACTGTTAAAGCTACAGTCAACAATGTTTTAAAGCTTAACATTAGCTTATCTCGTTTTGATAACCTCGCTCTTTTTTGCCAATAATGATAACGCTGTTTTTGTAGCTTTACCCCAATTGCTTGGTATAACTTACTGGCAATTAAAATACCTGCTCTGGCGCGCAGCGATATAAAAGGCAGGCCAACATTACCGCTTTTATAGTAACTATCTGCAAGGCCTAATAAACCAGCCAATGCAGCATTTAATTGTGGATGAATGCATTGCTTGGGAGAGATTAATTCGGCTGGTTGTAAACTTCCAACTAAGGTTTCAGGTAAGTAACGCCTACCCATCAATGCATCATCGCGCACATCTCGGCAAATATTAGTTAGCTGCATAGCAATACCAAGGTCAATAGCAAAAGGCAAAGCCTTGTTATCCTTAATATCTAACACTTTACACATCATTAAACCGACCGTGCCTGCCACTTGATAACAGTACTGCAACAACTCGTCCATATCGCGCATTCTCACTTGTACCAAATCTGAATATACGCCATTGATTAACGCTAAAACGATTGATTTTTCAATATGACACTCATTAAAAAGTTGTAGCGCATCTACAACAACTAAGTCGGTAGATTGGCCTTTATTTATGTCATCAATTAATTTTTTTAGATTTTTTCTAGCCAAACTTACGCTGGCAGCTTCGTCTGCTAAATCGTCAATATAACGGCAAAATTGATACAGCCTTGTAGCGCGCTGTGCATGGCGTTTACTCAACAATAAGCTGGCCCAATAAAAAGTTTTACCTTTTGTTGCAAGTAGTTGACGCGCGTCGATAAAATCATTTTTAGCTGGGTTTATGCACGTGCTCTTAGGTGCATTAATTAGCATCTTAAACGCTTGCATACGGAATAAGATTATCTATTACTTTTGCCGAACATAATACGCCAGGCAAACCGGCGCCAGGGTGTGTGCCTGCGCCCACTAAATAGAGATTCTTGATAGTTTCTGCTTGGTTATGAAATCGAAACCAAGCAGATTGCCTAAATAAAGGCGCGATAGAAAAACCTGCACCGTGTGTGCTTAAATAGTTAAATTTAAAATCAGCTGGGGACATAAAAAAATCCTCAACAATACAAGCTTGTAGCCCAGGCAAAATAGTTTGATCAAGCGCTTGCAAGATTCTATCTTTTAATGAGCGGCCCTCAACAGACCAATCAACGTTGGCCTTAAGATTGGGGACTGGGCAAAGGACATAAAAACTGTCGCAACCAGCAGGCGCAAAGCTGGCATCAGTGGCTGTGGGGCGATGTAAATATAAGGAAAAATCTTCAGGCAATTTTTTTGTGTTGAAAATATCACGCAACAACTCCTCGTATCTCGCGCCCATCCAAATGGTGTGGTGTGCAACCTCTGGATAAGTTTTTGTGGTGCCAAAGTAAATTACAAAAAGCCCCATTGAATAATGCGCTGCTTTGAGTTTAAGCTTGGCTGATTTGGCTACATCCTTTTTATCTAGCATATGCTCATAAAGATGAGTGGCGTCTGCATTAGCAACGATAATATCTGCAAGTAATATACGCCCATCTTCCAGTACCACGCCATTTGCCGCGCCATTTTGTACCATTATTTTTTTAACGGTGGTGTTGAGTTGTATTTTTATGCCTTGCCTGTGCATAAGATTACCCAGCGCTCTGGTAATCGCTCCAGTTCCGCCCATTGCAAAATGTACACCATAAGCTCTTTCAAGGTAATGAATTAACCCATATATGCTGGTGGTATTAAAAGGGTTGCCGCCTACCAGCAGCGGTTGAATAGAAAACGCTTGGCGTAACTTAGGATTTTTTAAATAGTGACACACCATTTGCCAAACACTTTGGTAGCTTTTTAAGAAAATCAGTTTAGGAATTAAGCTTATCATCTTACTAAAGCGATGAAATGCAACCGACGAAAGCTGGGTAAAAGCAATATCAAAAACGCGCTCTGAATGCGCTAAAAGTTTAAGGTAGCCAGCTTGATCTTTGGGTTCTACTTTTGCTATTTCAGCCAGGGTTTCGTCTAAACTTCCGCCATAATCAAACGTGGTTTTATCTGCAAAATAAAACCGGTACCACGGTTTTAATGGCACTAAGTGAATATGGTCTGCAAGCTTTTCACCAAAAAGTGCAAAAAGTTCTTCAAATAAAAAAGGGGCAGTAATTACGGTTGGGCCTGCATCATGCAAAAAACCGTTTCTCTCAAATACTTGCGCGCGCCCTCCCAGCATTGGGCTGCGATCAACGATGCTAACCTTGTAACCTTTTGCGCGTAGTCTAAGTGCTGCAGCAATACCGCCAAAACCTGAGCCAATAACTATCGCGTGCATAGACAATCCATTACTTACTGAGCTTCTGTTTCAGTTGCAGCGCAAGCTCTATCAATAATGCACCAGATTTTTTGGGTAATTTTGTTGCAAAATGGGTAGCCTCATCTAAATGACGCATAGCTAAATTTTGTGCTACTTGCATAGGCTGTTTCGTCTCGCCGCACGCTTTTAAAACAGAGATTACATTTAATGACTGGGATTGAGCGTCTTTATCAATATCACACAAATCGTCTGCTATTTGATAAGCAATCGCAAATGATTCGGTGGCTGCGCGCGCGTTGCTTAACGATTCAGTATGGTGTGACGCCAATAACGCTAACTCAATCGGTAAGCTCAATAATGCACCAGATTTTGAAATTGCAATTTTTTGATACGCACCCAAGGTGCATAATGGTTGGTTTTTATGCGCTATATCGGCACATTGGCCTTGAATAACCGTAGAAGTACGTTGATGTATTGTGGTAATTAATTGTTGAAT
>JACMNB010000066.1 GCA_014378845.1 Methylotenera sp.
CGCAGTGACTGAACGCTTTTTTAGAAGTTTAAAATCAGAAAGGGTAAACTATAAACAATACAAAACGAAGGCTGAAGGCATGGCAGATATTGCGGACTACATTGAGTCGTTTTATAACCAAAAACGACGGCATTCAACATTGGGTTATATTTCGCCTGTAGAATATGAAGCTAGGCAACAAAATGTCTCTAACTAAGTGTTGCAGTTTATTAGACCATTACAGCTGGCTTTAAAAAAGTAGACGATTTAGCAATTCACCCGTGGGTGCTGAGTGTTGGGTTAGGTAAAAAGTTTAAAAAACTGATTAGAAGTATCTAAAAATAAGGCTTATTCAATTGATTTTGAATAAGCTTTTTTAACGAATTGACTATTGCTACACAGTAGTCAGTAATAGTATTGCAAAACTTAAAGCATCAATCAAACTACTCAAATGACTTATTCATTTATTATTAAAAATTGCAATTAGTTGCTTGAGCATATTTTAACAACGCGTTATTGTACCGAATCATTAATTAATGAATTTTTGTCCTAGTTAATGGGTCCCACACATTGATTTTGTTAGCTTGCCTAAAAAGTTACACATTCTCATGTTTACAAGGGTTGTGTAATGCTTAATTCAAAACTTATGCTTGTCGATAAAGACGGTTATACGTCTTCCATACTGGCCAACAGCTTATACCAGCGTGGCTACAAAGACATACAAATTGTTAACGATGGCAATGCTTTGCCCAAAGCTGTAGCAGAGTCTAGGCCAGATGTAACTATTTTTAACTATCATTTTAACGAGTTTGACAGCCTGATTTTATGTAACACGCTTAAACAAATATCCCCGCACTCTTTAATAATTGCCATTGTTTCGCCTGGGCCAGCGTTTAAAACAGTTGATTTGTGGGCCAAGCAAACTAATAGTATCGATTTAATTGTTGAAAAACCGCTGTCTGATGAGCGGTTTTTTACTAAGCTTAATGATTTATTGAAACTTAAAATTTCCTCTGCAGCGCTTGAAACAAAGGCTCAGCTTTTAGTTAAGTTAATTCCAGAAGCTGCATTATCTGCGCTTGAACCCAGTATTAATAATGAAGCAAAAATGTTTCAAGCCACTGTACTTTTTACAGACATTCGCCGCTCTACTGAGCTTATTAGAGAAATGCCGCCGCGGATATATTTTCAGCTATTAAACGACTTACTGAGTGCTCAAGCAAAATTAATAAAACAGTATGAAGGGCAAGTGATTAAATATACTGGGGACGGCGTAATGGCTATCTTTAAAGGCATGGGTAGTTCTTATTTAGCGATGCGCTGTTCGCTGGCATTAGCTAAGGCTAGCCACAATATTACATTACAGTATGGCGTTGGCGTGGCTGATGGTTTAGTACTTGCTGGGCTAATTGGCGATTCAAAAAGTGATGGGCAAAGACTTCAATATGATGTCATCGGCGCTACCGTACATTTAGCGGCTCGCCTATGTGGCATGGCGGGGGCTGGTGAGGTAATCACAACAAAGAAACTGATTATGTTGGCAAAGTTTACAGAAAATGTTGCCCGCGATATTGAAGACCTGTCAATTAAAGGGTTTGCTGACAAAATTGACTGCGTTGCATTCCGCCCATACGATTTAATCACTTAGAAAGATACTTATGAAAGAACGATATAATGCCGAACAAATTAGCAAGGTCATCGATCAAGCGCTAATTTATCAATGTGCTTGTCCTGCTCAAGTTGGTAAGGCAATATTTGAGTTGCGCGAACTTTTCGATTATCAGATAAACTGTGCGAATGATAGTGAAAATAATGCGCTAGTGCACAAAACTATCGCTGCTGCGGCTGAATCCTCGCATGAAATTATGGAAGAATGCCTAAAGCAAATTTTAGATATTGAAGGTTGGAATCAAGCTGACTTTGTAATGCCTGAATCACTAAAAAATCACAAGTTTAAATTATTATAAGTCTAATAATTTTATCAATAAAGCACATAAAAATGACAAGTCTAATTCAATTAATCTACATCAGCCGCTCAACTTTTGCACCAGCAGAATTAAGCAATATTATTGAGCCAAATGTTGCACGCATACTGTTGAAATCTCGCGTTAATAATAAAAAAAATGGTCTAGTGGGTGTGCTTTATTTTGGTGATGGATGTTTTTTTCAATGCTTAGAAGGTACAGCAGAATCGGTTGACCAACTTTATGAAACACTACTTAATGACACGCGTCACAAAGACTTAAAAATATTGAGTAGAAAATCTATCGATGCGCTATCATTTTCTGACTGGAGCATGAAGCATGTTCAGCTCGAAGATGGGATGATCAAATTGCTGAAATCTCAAGGCCTTAAAACATTTGATCCTTACAACTTTAATGCAGAAATGACCAAAAATGCGTTGGAGCTATTGCACTCGACTAAAGATGTTACAGATGCGGTTTTGCTGGAAGATGTTAATTTACAAGCAAGCCAGTTAGATAATCAAATTACACAAACCCCTGCCCGTCAAACTGATTACAAAAGTTTAATACTATATGCACTGATAGTGCTTGTTTTACTGGGCAGTTTGGTAATATTTTTGAAGTAGAATATTCATATCGCTTTGATTAACAATCAAGCTCTGATCCATAATATGAAGGGCTTGATGCAGTAATACACTGCGTACAATACATTGGTAGCTAGATTGAATACTTCTTTGCTCGGAATTTTCATATCGCTTTACATTAATAGGTCTCTGCTTTGAAAAAAATCATGTGACTGCATTAAAAATTAAACCTTCAAAAATGGCTACAGCCGCACAGTAAGGTTGGGTATAATTTGCCCATGGCCGATGAACAATTAGATTCTCTTAAACTCCCCCCACACTCAATCGAGGCCGAGCAATCGGTCATTGGTGGCTTGCTGCTAGAAAACGAGGCGTTGGATAAAATTGCTGATATTTTAAGGGCTGAAGATTTTTATCAGTTTGATCACAAAACCATATTTCAACACATCGGTAAGTTAATAGAGCGTAATCGGCCTGCTGATATCGTCACCGTGGCCGAATCGCTAGAAAGCACGGCCGAATTAAGCCAAGTTGGCGGCATCGCTTATTTGGGTGCATTGGCGCAAAACACGCCCACAGCGGCTAACATTCGCCGTTATGCCGAGATTGTGCGCGAACGCGCCATCATGCGTAAGTTGGTGACAGTGGGCAGCGGGATTGCTGAAAGCGCTTACAGCCCGAATGGGCGCGACGCGCAACAATTGTTGGATGAAGCAGAAGCCAAGATTTTTCAGATTGCAGAAGGCGGCCAGCGCAGCAGCCAAGGCTTTATTGATATTAAAGAGCTATTACCGCAAGTGGCGGAGCGCATTGATATGCTGTTTTCGCGTGATGACCCATCTGATGTGACGGGTATTCCTACTGGTTTTTCTGATTTAGATTCAATGACTTCTGGCTTTCAAGGTGGTGATTTGGTGATTGTCGCTGGGCGGCCATCAATGGGTAAAACAGCTTTCTCGATTAATATTGCCGAAAATGTCGCACTTGACACAGGTTTGCCAGTGGCAATTTTTTCGATGGAAATGGCATCAACTCAATTGGCCATGCGGATGATTGGCTCAGTTGGCCGCTTAGATCAGCACCGCATGCGTACAGGACGGCTTGAGGATGAAGATTGGGAAAAGCTCACAACAGCGCTGGGCAAGCTCAATGAAGCGCCGATTTTTATTGACGAGGGAGCAAGTTTAAGCAGTTTTGACGTGCGCGCGCGTGCAAGGCGCTTGCATCGCCAATGTGGAAAACTCGGCCTGATTGTGGTTGATTACTTGCAATTAATGTCAGCGCCTGCTGGTAAGCAGGGCGAAAATCGTGCGACGGAGATTTCTGAAATTTCACGCTCCTTAAAAGCGCTTGCTAAGGAGCTAGATTGCCCAGTAGTTGCGCTTTCACAATTAAATCGAAGCGTAGAGCAGCGCCCAGATAAACGGCCTGTGATGAGCGATTTACGTGAATCGGGCGCGATTGAGCAAGATGCCGATTTGATTTTATTTATCTATCGCGACGAAGTGTATAACTCGGACAGCACCGACAAAGGGACTGCCGAAATTATCATCGCCAAACAACGTAACGGCCCAATTGGCAAAGTGCGCCTGACTTTTATTGGCGAACATACGCGTTTTGAAAATTTTGCTAATGCGGGCTATATGCCAGACAACTATTAGCCAAATTTATATGTGGTCAACACTAAAACTGAGCTAAAGGATAACCAATGAAACGCTTTTACATAGCGTGTGCAGCCTTGTTTTTTGTCACGCAATTACACGCAGAGCCTGCCCAATTAAAACCATTAAAAGTTGAAAGCATCAAGTTTGTAGAGAAAACGGGTAATAGTGATTCAGTGGGTGATGTTGTATTACCGTTTGTTAGCAGCACACAGCCTAAAATCGCCAAAAAAATCAACGATTATTTGTTTATAACAATCGCCAGCACTTTAGCGCCAAGCAAGGCTGGCGACGGCATTAAACGCAATTTTAGCAAAGAAGATGATGACCCAATGGCAGGCGTGTCATCTTTAAATTATAAAGTGGTACTTAATGACGGCAAACTGTTAACGCTGCATACACAGGGCGAGTTTTGCGCGGCGTATTGTGAGGGTTTTAGCAGCAATTATAGTTTTGATACAGTCACTGGTCGTCACATCACTTTGCAAGATTTACTAACCGAAAGCGGTATACAGGCACTCAAGCAAAAAGTGTATGCGGCGCGCGTAGCAACCATGCAACAAACCATTAAACGCTCGCAAAAACAATCACTTAAAAAAACTGTTAAGCATAAAAAAACTAACGATGATGATGAGTTTGAGCATGACGCGGAAGATGAAATTTTACTGTATCAAACTTGCTTGACTGAAAATGCCGAGACACACAAAGATGAAATGAAATCTGGCGACCTACATGAGCTAGATTATTTTTCAATTGATGCAAATAGCGTGAGTTTTACGCATGAACGTTGCAGCAATCATGCGGCGCGCGCGTTAGATCAAATTGATGAATTTAAAAATAGTTATACTTTTCAATCGCTTAAACCTTTTCTTACGCCATATGCTCGATATCTATTATTAAGTGTAAAAGGGCCATTTAAAGTGCCGACTGGCATTTCTGAGCAAGTGTTTTATGGCAATATTGGGCCATCTAAAATTACTTTTTTGGTTAAACCTGCCCAAGGTTATGACAGAATGCTGCGCGCTGTCTATTTTTATGATAAATATCGTCAGCCGATTGAGCTGAGTGGCACTGGCAGTACATGGACAGAAATTAATAGCACGAATAAGCCTCAGCCAGAAATAAAAGCCAATTGGCAAGCTGACACGCTGTCAGGCCAATGGCAGGGTGATGGTAAAACCTTGTCATTTAAAATTACACCTTAAAATTAATAATGGCCAAAGCTAAAACCATTTATAGTTGCACGGAATGCGGCGCCAGCGAGCCGAAATGGCAAGGCCAATGCCCAAGCTGCATGGCATGGAATTCGCTAGTGGAAAGCATCGAAGAAAGCGGCACATCAACCAACCGCTACGCCAATAAATTTGAGGGTTTAGCGGCATCCAGCCAGTTGCAAAAACTAAGCAGCATTAAAGCGGCCGATATTGAGCGCACTCCAACTGGCATCACTGAATTTGACCGCGTGTTGGGCGGTGGCTTGGTAGAAGGCGGCGTGGTGCTAATCGGCGGCGATCCTGGTATTGGTAAATCAACGCTGCTTTTACAGGTTCTTTGTCACCTTGGCAAATCTGCACAAGGGATTTATGTGAGCGGTGAGGAATCGCCGCAGCAAATCGCTATGCGTGCCAAGCGCTTGGGTTTGGACGCGAGTAATGTCGAGCTTCTCGCTGAAATTAACTTAGAGAAAATCCTCGCTACGCTGCAAACCCACAAACCCAATATCGCTGTTATCGATTCCATTCAAACTGTGTATTCTGAGGCGCTGCAATCCGCGCCTGGCTCGGTGGCGCAGGTGCGCGAATGTTCGGCACAATTAACTAGGCTCGCCAAGCAGCTCGGCATTACGGTGATTTTGGTCGGCCACGTCACCAAAGAAGGCACGCTAGCAGGGCCGCGGGTGCTGGAACATATTGTCGATACCGTTTTGTATTTTGAAGGCGACCAAAACTCGGCTTTTCGATTGATTCGTGCGTTTAAAAACCGCTTCGGCGCGGTCAACGAGCTAGGCGTTTTCGCCATGACCGAACACGGCCTGCGTGAGGTGGCAAATCCTTCTGCTTTATTTCTATCGCATCACGAAGGCCAAGTCGCAGGCAGCTGCATCACCGTGACCATGGAAGGCACGCGACCGCTATTAATTGAAATTCAAGCGCTTGTCGATGAAAGTCATGCACCTAGCCCAAAACGCTTGGCGACTGGCCTTGAACAGAACCGTTTAGCCATGTTGTTAGCAGTGTTAAATCGCCATGCAGGCATTCCATGTTTCGACCAAGATGTGTTTATAAATGCAGTTGGTGGCGTCAAAATTGCCGAGCCAGCGGTGGATTTAGCAGTGATATTGTCAATTGTTTCTTCTTTAAAAAACAAACCATTAGATAATAAACTTATAGTGTTTGGTGAGGTTGGTTTGGCTGGAGAAGTACGCCCTGTGCAAGGCGGGCAAATGCGCTTAAAAGAAGCTGCAAAATTGGGCTTTACCAAAGCGATTGTGCCAAAAGCGAATGCACCTAAAACTAAGATAGCAGGCTTAGAAGTAATTGCGGTGGAGCGATTAGAACAGGCTTTAAATCAATTGAGGAATGCTTAGTTATTGATTTTTGATTGCTTGTACTAATTTTAAACAAATCATTCTATGTTGCTAGAATCAGGAAATATAAAATATGTCGCTTGATGATTACTTTTTCAGTTTTATTCGGCTATTCAATTACTCGCTGAAGTGTTCTTCTTTACCAATACAAACGCCGGGCTGTGCTAATTTTTGGATTGATAGCTACTTATTTGTTACTTGCGCACTTACGCTAGTATTGTTATATGCTTTACGCAATATTTTACGTGAAAGGGCTGAGTTTAAAGCATATGAAAAACGTAAGATTGAACGTGCAAAAATTGCTGACCCTGAGACAATGAAAAAAGTGCAGTGGCAAACGAATAATGAGTATGATGAGGTAGATCAAGCTGATTTGGCGGAAAAAATGCGTCAACAAATCATTAAAGGTAAAATTGAGTAAATATTGTTTTTCTAAGGTTTTGGCCGAAGAATCCAGTTTTTAATACGGTTATAAAGCTCTGGATTCTTCGCTTTGCTCAGAATGACGATAGTTAGAGTGGGGTGCTGTGTGAAAAAATCATTCCTACTAAACTGCCGTCTTCTCACTTTCCCTCCCCAATTAGGGGGAGGGCTAGGGTGGGGGTAAATGCGTTGATATCCATCCCAGCCTTCCCCCTACTAGGGAAGGAGCTAATGCAACTACGAATTACAAACCAAATCCGCACAAGCCATTCCGCTGCTAAATTCGCCCTCTGCAGCGGCAGGATAATGGGCATAGTTGGAATCGACGCCAACTAACGCCTAGGGTAGGACAGAAAATCCACCAATTATTGTAAATTTATAGTGCAACAAAAAGTGACGCGTTTTTGTCAATCAGCTTAATGTAATACGGTTTGGTTAAATGTATATCCCATCGCTCATTAATGGCACGCCACCTAGAGCATGCTTCAAATCAAGTTTACACATTCACAAGTTTACAGATTCATTAGTGTAAACCCAACTACACACCCAACAATTACCATGCTGTACGCTACAATTGTGGTGATTAGTCCACGTTGTTTTGTAAATAATTCGCCTCTTATCGCTAATAATCGCTTATCAATAAACCAATATAACGCGATGGCGATTGCGATATTAAGGATAATACCGATTACATAGCTGTAAGCTGAATCTCTTAATCCGTAAGGTTTAAGCAGCGCATGGGCGATAAACACACCGATCCAATGATTGAGATACAGTTGGTATGACATGCCGCCAAATATTGCGCCAACTTTATTTTGCGCGCCTTTGTGTGACAAAAATAATATGATGGAAATGGCTGCAAAAGGCACAATTTTTTCGTAGTTATAATGCTGATAAAATCCAATTATTGATGCAATTAAGATTAAACTAAAAATTAGTTTTGCAAGGGGTTTTTGGTAAAAACTGCCATATTGATTAGCTGCAACCGCCGCAAGTACGCCAAAGACGATGCTGGCATAGATGTTGGCGAAATAAGCAAATGCTGCAATCACTAGCCAAAGCAAGGTGCTGCGGGCAAATGGACGTCGAATAAATACCAATATTAATGGTGCTAGCAAGTAAAATTGCTCTTCAGCATTCACGCTCCAAAAATGACTGCCAGTGCCTTGCAAAGGCATCGCCAAATGGTATTCGCCCAATTGCCGAGTTCCAAAAATGTTATAAACAAAACTTAATTTATAAAATACAATCTCTAGCCACTTGCCTGTGATGGGGTCGTGTAGCAAGCTCGTGCAAACCAATAAAATAAGCGCTAGATAGTAAGGCACCCATATTCTAATTGCACGATTAAAGTAGAAATGGGTCATTTGTTCTGGCTTAAGCTTAATTAATATGCCGCCAATTAACCAGCCACTGAGTGCAAAAAATACTTGCACGGCAAAGTTGCCAGAGTGATCCCAAGCAATCAGGCCTTCATGCGTCAGCATGATACTAATAGCAAGAATGCCGCGTAACCAATCAAACCAAGGATAATAATGTTGTTTTTGTATGCTCATTGTTTTGCCTATTTTATTAAATTTGCGCATGCCACACCGCTACGCATCGCGCCCTCTATGGTAGCGGGGTAATCGGCGTAGGTATAATCCCCCGCCAAATATAATCTTGGGTAGGGCGTAATGTGCGCAGGTCTTGGTAAATCCACATTGCACGAGAAAGTCGCGCGTTTTTCGGCAATCACTTTATGCCAAAGTGGTTTGGTTAAATGTGGAAACGCATCGCGCAGTTCTTGCGCCACTCTCAAAGCCAGCGAATCTTGTGTGTATTGTTGGTGTTTGCCCTGCGCGCTAATAATCACAGCCATTAAGCCGTTTTGGCCACATAAAATGCCGCGATCGAACACCCATTGACAAACGCCGCCAACCAAGCCCAGCATAGGTTTCGGCAAGGTTATACCGTACGCATACTGCAAATAAATAGTGTAAATGGGTTGGTAATTGTAGTCATCAGTTTGTTCGGCGATGCAGTTAAGCTTAGGTAAATCACCAAGCACACTGCGTAGCCGCGCAGGCGACAAGGCAATAATAACGTGGCTAGCCTCCACACTTTTTTCTTTAGTCACTACTTGATAGTCATTATCGCTTGGCTTAATCTCTTTAACCCGTTGGTTTAAGATTACATTGCCCTGGTTGGCGGATAAGTAGCGCGCAATTGGCTGCGAAAATAGCTGCGAAAGATCTAATTTTGGCAACAAAAAGTCACTATTGTGTTTATTTTCAAAGGTATCTTTTAGCACGTTTAAAAATATTTTACTGCTAGCAAGCTTAATTGGCGTGTTAAGTGCAGCAAGACAAAGCGGCTCCCACAGTAAAGCGATAACATTGCTAGATTGTTGATTTTGTTGTAAAAATGTACTCAATTGCACATCATCGTTAAGCCTGTAATTATCTTTTTTAAGCTTCAACATCAAGCTCATTACCGTTACGCGTTCATGCCAACTTAAGCCAGTACAGGTTAAAAATCCAACCAATTGATTAAGTGGAGCAGGCAACCAGCTGGGTGTTTTTAGGTTAAACGCAGTCTTTCGGCCGTCGCGCATTTCAAGATTTAAGCGCACGCGCAAAAAAGCGTCTTTTTCTTGCACGCCGACTGTTGCTAGCAGTTTTAAAGTTTCGTGATAAGCACCTAATGCAATATGTTGGCCGTTATCTAGCTGAATCACTTGGCTATTATGCTCAATCGCCACGCTACGCGCGCGGCCGCCCAAATGCGCTGCGGCTTCTATCAGTGTGGTTTCAATACCCCTTTCAGCCAAGCGAGTGGCCGCTGCCATGCCCGCCATGCCTGCGCCAATCACAACTACATGCTTATGCGCTAAACCAGTCATAGTGTAAAACCAGTCATACTGTAAAACTAGACATACTGCAATGCTTAGGCATATTTGAAATACGCTTGCAATGCGAGTATGAATTTTCTTAAAGGCGGAATTTTTGTCTTGCTAGTTAAGACTTTTTCCGCACTGCCGAGTCTGATTTCGCGCAAAAGTGTACGGTAAATTGCCGCCATCATCAGCCCTGCACGCTGTTGCTTACTATCCTCGGCTGGCAATTCGCGCAAAGCTTTGTCGTAATAGCTTTCTGCGCGTTCTATTTGATATTCAATCAGCTCTTTAACCTGCGGCGATTCGCGACTTTGCAAAATGTCTTCTTCAGTCACTTGTGCTTTTTTAAGCTCGTCCAAAGGCAAGTAGATTCTTCCACGGCGGGCATCTTCCCCCACATCGCGGATAATATTGGTTAGTTGAAATG
Organism: Methylotenera sp.; assembly: GCA_014378845.1. Taxonomy (GTDB): domain Bacteria; phylum Pseudomonadota; class Gammaproteobacteria; order Burkholderiales; family Methylophilaceae; genus Methylotenera_A. The sequence continues at coordinate 10,504 of JACMNB010000066.1, forward strand.
CCATGCCTAAATCGTGCGCGTATTTCAAGGTCTTTCTATTGGTAAAGCCAAAAATACCGGCCGAAAGCAGCCCAACCACGCTGGCAACGCGGTAGCAATACAACTGTAATTGTTTAAAATCTTCATAACGATTAAATTTTAAATCCATTTCCATGCCATCGATAATCTCTAAAAAATGCTCCTGAGCGAGATTAAATTGGCTGATAAATGGCTGCAAGGCTTTAGTGACCGGGTGTTGCGGTGTGCCCGCGTAACAATTCGCGACTTCACTTTTCCACCAATTAAGTTTGGTTTGCGCCACGCCAAAATCGGTGCATTCGTCCACTACATCGTCCACCTCGCGGCAAAATGCATAAAGCGCGGTCATGGCTTCACGCTGCATTTTTGGCAAAAAAATAAAGCTGACGGTAAAACTAGAGCCGCTTTGTGCGGCTTTTTGTTTGCAATATTCCAAAGGTGTCATAGTTCAAAGGCTGTCATAAGTCAAAAGCTGTCATCATTCCAAAGGTGTCATAATTCAGAGGCTGTCATCATTCAAAAGCTGTCATCAATTAAGTAGCGTTATGCCTTGTTTCTAGTGAAGATTAAGTTAATAAAGCTTTAAGCAAAATGACCGGCCAATCCCATGTTTGCAAGGCTGGGCGATGTTTAAATACGTCACCATGCACGTTTTTAAGCTTGTAAATCACGCGCTCGCCGCCGCCAATAATCATGCGCATCTCAAGCCCCATGCGCCCTGGCAGCACATGGCCAAGCGGCTTGCCGCCTTGCAACATGGCTTCGGCGCGCTGTATATTAAATAGCATAAACGCCTCCCAATGCCGATTAACGTGTTTGCTAGCGATTTGCGCTTCGGTAACACTAAATTGTTTCATCTCATCTTGACACAAATAAACCCGACTTTTATGAAATTCGTGCTCAAAATCAATCGACACGTCTTGATAAAAGTTAATCAGCTGCAAGGCCGTACAAATCTTGTTGGAATAAATAAGGTTTTCTGGCGTGGCTTTTTTAAACAAATGCAATAACAGCGCGCCAATTGGGTTGGCAGAGCGGCGGCAGTAATCCAAGAGTTCAAAATAATTGGCGTAACGTGCTTTAACGACATCTTGGCTAAAGGCATCCAGCAGATCGTAAAAGGGTGAAAGCGGCAGATTATGCTGGCGAATCATATTGCCTAAATCGGTAAAAAAAGGCGATTTTGTACGAGAATGGGCACCAATTAAATCAAGCTCATCTTTAAAGCCTTGTAGCTTTGCCAAGCGCAAAGCGGGTTTGTGCAGGCCTTCATCCGCAAAATCATCGGCTTGACGCGCAAAAGTGTAAATCAGGGCGATAGGCTCGCGCAATTGCTTTGGCAGCACGATGGATGCGACGGGGAAGTTTTCGTAATGCGCTTGCGAAAACTTAAATGTATCTATTTCAAGATTATCGAATTCAGGACTGTCATTGTCGAGGTTATCTTTTTCAAAGCTATTATTTCCAACACTATTATTTCCAAAGCTATCGTTTTCAATACCTTCTATTTTGTTCTTGTGCGCTACCTTAAAAAAATCTGATTGAGTTGCCATATGCTGAAGTATGCCATAAAAGTGTTAAACCCTACAGCGCAAGTGCCTGTCATGCGCTACAATAATCAACCATTTGAAGAAAGATTGCAATGCTTGGCATTATTGGCGGTACAGGATTAACGCAGTTACAAAATTTAAACATCACGCGGCGTCAAATTGCGCGCACGCCTTATGGCGAAGCCTCGCAGCCGCTTATTTTTGGTGACCTAGTAGGCCAAGAAGCGGTTTTTTTAGCGCGTCACGGCGCTGGACACACCATACCGCCGCACGCGGTTAATTATCGCGCCAATATTTGGGCGCTGCATTCGGTTGGGGTTACACATTTATTGGCCATAGCCACGGTGGGCGGCATTAGAAGCGATTTAGCGCCAGGTGACATTGTGCTACCGCACCAAATCATTGATTACACGCACGGTCGTAACAATACCTTTCACGATGGCATTGAATTACCTGTAAAGCATATTGATTTTACCGAGCCTTATTCAATTAAACTGCATCAAATCTGTAAAGCAGCAGCTGCAAATATTGGGCAAAATTTACATGACGGCGGGGTGTATGCATGTGTGCAAGGCCCGCGCCTAGAAACAGCGGCCGAAATTAATCGCTTAGAGCGCGACGGCGCAACCATTGTTGGCATGACAGGCATGCCAGAGGCGGTTTTGGCGCGTGAACTTGGCTTGCACTATGCGGCGCTGTGCCCAGTGGTTAATCACGCGGCGGGGCGTGGCAACAGCAAACAGAGCATACAATTTGACGACATAATCACTACGCTAGACTGCACCATGCAACAAGTGCGCAACTTAATTGCCGAAATTGCACGCGTGCATAAGACAGCATAATGGCCAATAAAACTGTATTGCGGATGGGCGATGCGCTATTGCTGGAACAAGCAAAGCCAATCTTACAATTTAACACGCCAGAGCTGCACACTTTGCTGGCCGATATGAGTGAAACGATGGCGTATATGGATGGCGCGGGCATTGCCGCCCCGCAAATTGGCGTGAGTTTGCAAGTGGTGATTTTTGGTGTCGGTAGTAATCCGCGTTACCCAGATGCCGAGCAAGTACCCTATACGGTTTTAATTAACCCAACGCTTAATTTTATTGATGATGCAATGGAAGATGGCTGGGAAGGCTGCTTGTCGGTGCCAGGCATGCGCGGCGTAGTACCGCGCTATACGCGCCTGCATTACACGGGCTTCGACCAATTCGGCGCGCCTATTGATAGGCTTGTTAGTGGCTTTCATGCAAGGGTTGTGCAACACGAGTGTGATCACTTAATTGGCGTTTTATACCCCATGCGCATTAAAAATTTAAAAGATTTTGGCTACACTGACGTACTTTTTCCAAATCAAGATATTCAAGAAGATTAATTGTTTGCTATAATGCGCGCTTCGTTAAGTTTATACTATTGAGCTTAACTGCAAATTTGTATGGAAGTGTGGCAGAGCGCAACGTTTTAAATTGGGCATGCTACAGTCCTCAAGACTGTTTTCACAAATGGTCAAAAAGTAGTAAAAGTTTTTTAATTAGGAAGAGTGGCAGAGCGGTTTAATGCTACAGTCTTGAAAACTGTCGTGGGTGCGAGCCCACCGTGAGTTCGAATCTCACCTCTTCCGCCAGTAACCCCTTTTTAGGGGTTTTTTTTCGTCCGAAATCTTCCCAATAAGTTCTTTAATATATATTAAAAACAATAAGTTATGGTTTTTATTGGTATGTTTTAGTTTTTTTCAGTTCTTTTTAATCCCACAAAAACTTGGTACAAACCATGGGACAAAAAAAATGCTAAAATTTCCTTATCCCATATTAATAATGTTCTGGATGAAAAATGAAATTAAATGACAATAAAATCAGGGCAATGAAGGCTGCAAAAAAATCTCAAAAGTTTACTGATGGTGGCGGTTTGCAGCTCTTGGTTCACGTAAATGGCTCAAAATACTTTCAATTTAGATATTCTTTTGAAAAAAAAGATAAATTATTAAGTTTTGGCACTTACCCTGAAATTTCACTTTTGGAAGCTCGAGAAAAAGCATTTGAGTTGAGAAAACAAATTGCAAAGGACGTAGACCCTGCTTTGACTCGAGAACTCGAAAAAGAACTGGGATTAGAAATAAAAGCCAACACATTTAATATGTGGTCAGAAAAATGGCATAGTCACTGGAAAAATAGCGTTTCCGAGCCGCACGCTGATTATACTAATCGACGTCTTTTCATTGACATCAATCCCTTTATTGGCGATTTAGCAGTGGCCAAAGTTTCAGTGAAAGACATTAAATCAGTATTTAACAGATGCGTTGAACGCGGCGCGCTTGACATGGCGGCGCGGGTCTATCAAATAGTAAGTGCTGTTTTGCAGTACGCAGCAGAACACTCAGATAAAAGCCATTGCGAAAGAAATGTGGCAAAAGACATAAAGCTATCTGCAAACGTCCCGCATCGTGACCGTAAAAATTATGCTCGCTTACCAAGCAGCGAATTGCCTGCTTTAATGCGTGCAATCGAGGCCTATAGCGGCACGCCAGCGACCCGTATAGCTTTAAAGCTTATGCCTTTAGTATTTGTACGCACCAGTGAGCTTATTGAATCGGAATGGGCTGAAATAGAGTTTGAAAATAACCTGTGGCGCATACCTAAAGAACGCATGAAAAGCGGTAGTGAGCATTTAGTACCTCTTGCTGAACAAACAATCGAACTTTTAAAGACGTTGCAAATGGTTACTGGTCACGGCAAACACCTATTCCCATCTCGAATGGGAGAGGGTAAATGCATGAGTAACAACACTATTCTAAAAGCTTTGGCAACAATGGGTTACAAGCATGAAATGACTGGTCACGGTTTCCGCGGAATGGCGCGCACAGAACTTGGTGAAATGGGCTACCCTCGTGAATGGATGGAAATTCAACTTGCTCACTTGGTGGGCGACGAGACTGAGAGGGCGTATAACAAAGCATAGTTTTTAGAACAAAGAAGAAAAATGATGCAGGAATGGGCTGATCATCTTGACGAATTAAGGCGCGGGGCCAAAATTTTTCCTTTTCAAGTGGTCAACTAAAAACATTCAGGCCCTTATAGGTCTTTATCTTATATCAGTTAGAAGTATTTTTTGGGGCAGAATGTAGTTATCGAATACTTTTGGCATGTTGATGATGGAAAAAAATAGATTAATGACTCTGAAGGAAGTACTCCTTGAAACGCGTATGGGAAAAACAAAGCTTTACAGGTTGGTTAAAGAAGGAAGATTTCCTCCTCAACGAAGGTCTGGTGACGGCAGCACTTTATGGGTCAGGTCGGAGATTGACTATTGGATAGATTGTTTAATAAGTGGGACTGGTTATGAATATAGAAAAGCTGCCTGATGTAAAAATTGTAAACTGAGTTTTTCAACACAACCTGTAGAATTTTCTAACTCCTGAATCTATGGTTAGAAATTTTTTTCGGTAGTGAATTAGTTTTATTGTAATTAAATTACCGCTCATTTATCCTCCCTATAGTAATATTTTGCTATATTAGCTAATATGTTATTCCCTCAAAAGTTCTCATCGGGTTCCAGCCCCCTATAGCTGACGTTCAAAAATGCTCCAATCGGCCA
>JACMNB010000067.1 GCA_014378845.1 Methylotenera sp.
GAAGTTATTGCTGAAGGAGTGGAGACAGAAGAGCAACGACAGATTCTCAGGAGCAAAGGCTGTATGAAGTATCAAGGATATCTGTTTGGTAAACCCACGTCTATTGAAGAGTTTGATATGGTACTAAATCAGAGTCAATCTCATTTTGAGGGTACAGTAAAGCTTGGTCACCAACTAAGAGTTGCCAGCTAAGCGATAAGGATTAAACTCTTCTAAAAAACGGCATCATAAATTTCTAGTGAGTGCTGTAAGTTACGGCTTATGCATTCATTTTATAGGAAATCAACATTTATGGAGAAAGGCAGCTTTGGGCCAGATTTACAAATGAATTCGCTAAATTTGTAACAATTTCATTGTCTGCTTAATAACAGCCGTTCAAAATCATGCCAGAAATAACATCTTAACTGAGCAAGTGGCCCATTGCAGTCGTTCAAGAACTTAGACCCTACTGTTACTTTCGACCAAGAGTGTGTAATTTTATGGTGTATAACAAGTATATTCTGCGTTGGCTTTGTACCACACTTAAACTTTGTTGAAATGTTTCTAATTTACCTAATTAAAACCGCCAACTCTCATATAAAAGCAAATTTACATGGCCTTAAACCACTATTGCTTCCATTAATGCCGCAGCTCCCATCAGCTTCATCACACGCTTCATGTTGTAAGCCAGTACATGCAAGCTCATCTCATTACTGACCCGGTCAAGCGTTCGGGTCAGGAAATGCGCTGAACCCATTCATAACTTAATTGTGCCATACAGAGAAATAATACTTTAAGTAAGATATTAAGTGAATTTCACAATTGCAAGTTTAACTTCTGGGTAACGTTTGAACCAATTAGAAACTCTTGATTTCGAAATCTTTAATTTTCTTGAAATTTCAGCTTTAGTCGCCCCTTCATTGGCCAATTGAATTAACTTGTCAATCGGCGTCCAAGACTTTACACTAATCGGCGTCCAATTGTTTCCACTTTTCGCTTGATTGAGCACTGTTTTTGCGGTGTTTAAATCGGTAAGATTCATTACCAGTTTCCAAGATGTGGTAGTCTCCAACGCGAAGGTACTATGCGCCTTGCAACGGCAATGGATGAAATAGCGCCTTTAAATGATGTTCGAGTGCAAAACAACCCTGCGTATTTGATTATCATTTTGTTATCAAGAGTTATTACACGTATTGGGAGTGTTTCACATGTTAATCCCAAAGTTATTGAGGGTTTATATGCAGCAGATTTAGCTTATTTGCAAAAACTATTTAACAGAATAAACCAGTTAGATGACGGTTATTTATCAGCCTCATGTCCACTCTGCCACCACACTATTAAGTTGGAGTTAGTTGGATTTCACTCTAATCACAAGTCTGGTTAAGTAAACGAATCTAGTATTTATGGGATTTCGATATTATTAACAAATAAGGCATTAACTAATTCCTATGATTTGCTGTAATTAAGTTAATAGCAGCAAAGTAAATTTCAAATTTAATAATCAAGTTGCTCAATATAGCAAGCATCTATGTTTTTATTCTGTCGTCGAGTTATTTAATATCCTAGAGTACGAGAAAGTCGGTGCCAAACTATAGACTTACAATTAAAGAAGAAAAAAATATATTTCGCATTATGTTCGTTAGCATACAGAAGTTATGCGCATTCTCATCCATTATGCAACTAGTCAAATTTATGGTCAATTTGACCGTTAGATTTATTTTTTGAAGGCGTTACTATGAATGCATTGATTAAAAACATCCGGAACTTTGTAACTATAGTTGGCATTTTGACACTCGTGAGTATGGACTTAACTCAAAATTCTTTTGCTGCCGATTCGACTGGAATGGGCGCAAAACCAAATGCGCAAATGCAAGCTGTGTTGGATGAATTTACAATATTGGGGCCAAAACCCCTTGGAAGTTTGCCAGCCATTGAAGCGCGCAAGCAGCCATCTCCAGCAGATGCAGTAAAAGCTTTGCTAAAAAAACAGGGTAAATCAGTTGAGCCGGAAGCAGTAGGTAAGGTGGAAAATAAAACCATTGCAGGTGCTGCTGGCCAAATTCCAATCAGGATTTACACGCCTAAAGGGCAAGGGCCGTATCCTGTTATTGTGTATTATCATGGTGGCGGTTGGGTGATCGCAGATTTAGATACCTATGATGCTAGCCCGCGTGCGCTGGTCAATGCCACTAATGCCGTGGTGGTTAGTGCACATTATCGCCAAGCCCCTGAATACAAGTTCCCTTCTGCACATGACGATGCACTTGAAGCGTATAAATGGGTATTAGAACATGCCAAAGAATTAAATGGCGATCCGAAAAGAATTGCTTTAGTAGGTGAAAGTGCCGGTGGCAACATGGCTGCCGCAGTAAGTGTAATGGCGCGGGAACATAAAATGCAAATGCCCATTTACCAAGTATTAGTTTATCCAATAGCAGGAGATAATGTTAAGACAGCCTCTTACATTGAAAACGCCAAATCAAAGCCACTAGATCGCGCTGGTATGCAGTGGTTCTTTAAGCAGTATTTAAACTCACCAGCAGATGGGAAAAATCATCTTATATCACTATTAAGCGAAAAAGATCTAACAGGCTTGCCCCCCACCACGATTATTACTGCCCAAATTGATCCTTTGCGTTCAGAAGGAAAGGCCTACGCAGACCTGTTACAAAAGGCTGGGATCATAGTGCGTTACAAAAATTATGAAGGCGTCACCCATGAGTTTTTTGGTATGGGAGCTGTAGTAGACAAAGCCAAAGAAGCACAACAATTTGTGGCGGAAGGCCTAAATGAAGCTTTTAAAGGCAGTAAATAAGTTTTTTAGACTTGATTTTAAAATATTCTTTTGGGAGAAGCGCTTTTAATTTTTTTGCAATGGCCAGCCATGCTAGCTAACTTAGTAGCTGCATGGATGGTCGCGTCTCAATCAAAACAAAAGCGTACTTTAGGTTTTCTAGCTTTTATTATTAGTAATGTTGATATGCATGCTTGTTTGCGCCAAAAAGTGTAGTTTTGTGTATTAAATTTTGATCCAATAACTATAAAATTTAAATATTTTATTCAATACGTTACTGAATTATTAATTGGTCAATGTATTTTGCATTTGATGGGTCAAACGAAGACGCATCACAACAATTAAGCAATCATTATTTGCTTCACACTCTCACCGCACGCATTCTGTCAATTTTCTCAATTACCGCCTGATAAAGATCATGGTCCGAATCGGGGTAATTGCGGTCTGGATGGTGGGTACTACGGATCTTTTTCAGTTTAGTCAAATCGTCTGGCAAGTCATGTACCTTGGTCACTCGGTCACCGTTTTTGACCATTACACGCTGAAGCTCAGCCTCTGCGTCTTCGCGTGTATCATATAACTTCTTGCTGCCAAGACGCCAACTATCCTGATTTTTGCGCGGGGATAGCTTTTCCTTACCATCAAACCAGATCCATTTGCCCGTATCGGGATCTTGTACAAAATTAATGGTGGTGATGGTGTAGGTGTGAACAGCCGGCTCGATTTCCATGGCTAGTAGATTGATGATCTTGCCAACACTTCCCACTGTTACCAGGTAATACGCACCTGCCTCATGCGGGCGAAACGCGCTACCATGCGTTGGTTCAAGCTTACTGTCTTTACTTGTTGAGTTCATTTCAGCCATGCGGCTGAGTGCTCTGCGCTGTGCGTTGGTCACTGGTATTACTCCTTATAATATTTAGTTGAAATCCAATGCGTTCACCCGCTGGACTCTTAGACTGCTAAAATAGCTTAGAAGCAATTATGTCTTGCGCCCAAGTCATTCTTAAACTCGTCGTCGCTGGCTGAAATAGAAAAAGCCACCAACATTTCTGTCAGTGGCTTAAAATGCTGGCTCCTCGACCTGGGCTCGAACCAGGGACACACGGATTAACAGTCCGTTGCTCTACCGGCTGAGCTATCGAGGAATCGGTAGTACTTGTGAAGGCGTGATAATACTGGCTTAGGGGTGTTTGGTCAATAACTACGCGTGTTTAAATTAACTAATTTTATAATTAAATTTTATAATTAATAATGCCTGATTTAGGTTAATGCCTTTTCTATGCGGTCAAGCGCAACTTGCAGGTTTTGCATGCTGGTGGCGAATGAGATGCGAAAATAGCCTTCAGCGCCAAAAGCAGAGCCTGGCACGACGGCGACATCGAATTTTTCTAATAAGTATTCGGCCAGTGCCATATCAGTTGCGGCGTTAATTTTGCCCAATTTGTGTAAGCTTGCAATCGCTTCGCGTGCATCGGGGAAAGCGTAAAACGCACCGCCAGCCATTAGGCACTTGATGCCTGACATGGCGTTAAAGCGGTCTACCACGTATTGGTGGCGCTCTTTAAACGCGGTTACCATTGGTTTAATGCAATCTTGCGAGCCGCTTAACGCAGCCACAGCCGCATGTTGCGATATAGAAGTCGCGTTGCTGGTGGATTGGCTTTGCAAAATTTCCATCGCTTTAATAATGTAAGCGGGGCCCGCGGCGTAACCGATGCGCCAACCTGTCATCGAATAGGCTTTAGACACGCCGTTAAGTACAATACAGCGACTTTTTAATGCCGGCGCGGCGTTGAGTATATTGTAGAACTTTTCCCCCGTTAAATTAACGTGTTCGTACATATCATCCGTTGCAACTAATATGTGTGGATGTTTTAACAGTACTTCGCCTAAGGCTTGCAACTCGGCCAAGTTGTACACCGCGCCTGTTGGATTAGACGGAGAATTGAGCATGACTAATTTTGTTTTTGGCGTTATCGCCGCTTCTAATTGTGCGGGCAATAGCTTAAAACCTTGCTCAATGCCGCAATCTACTATCACTGGGCAGGCTTCTGCCACCATGGCAATATCGGCGTAACTCACCCAATAGGGCGCAGGTATCACCACTTCATCGCCTTTATTTAACACTGCAAGACACAAGTTAAAAATAGTTTGCTTGCCGCCAACGCCTACAATCACTTCGTTTACGTTGTAATCAAACCCGTTTTCGGTTTTAAATTTGTTCACAATGGCTTGCTTAAGCGCGGGAATGCCCGAAACGGGTGTGTACTTGGTGTAACCCGCGTTAATCGCGGCAATGGCGGCTTCTTTAATGTGTTGCGGCGTATCAAAATCTGGCTCGCCCGCGGCCAAGCCAATAATAGGGCGGCCTTCGGCTTTGTATTTAGCGGCTTTGGCAGTTATGGCAAGGGTAGGGGATTCTTTAATGGCTTGAACGCGGTGCGATAAAACGCTGCTCGGTAAAACTGAATTGCTCAAAATAACGTCCTTGGTTTAAAGCTTTGGCTGATAAAACGTTATTTTACGCAAAAATGCTAGCTTCTGGAAATTAAAAATCGTAAAAACATAGTCGTCATTCTGGGCACTGCGAAGAATCCAGTTGTGTTTAAGCAAAATCTGGATACTTCGCTATGCTCGGAATGACGGAAGTGAGTGAATGTTGAAGCTTTAGCAACCCGCGCCGCAGCCCAACATTTCGCTATATTCCGCCGCCACATCTTTATTTAAGTCATTTAAAGCCAATTGAATGCGGTGCATTTCAGCCGCGTCGCCGCGTGTTTTGGCAATGCTGCCTAAACGAAGCAGGGCATCAAAATTGCTGCTATCAACCGCCAATGCTTGTTTGTAGGCTTTTTCGGCATCCTCTAATTTTGCGCTGTTTTCATAGCCCAATCCAAGCTCATACCAGGCTTCGGTATTTTTTGGCTCTGTCTGCGTCCATCTTTGGGCTACTTGGCTCAATTTTGGCCAATCGCCACGTGTTTCAGGCACGGCAACTTGCATGTAAAATGGTTTTTTGTCTTCGTCCTCTTCCCACAAAGCTTTGCCAGTAATGGGGAAAGTGGTAATTTCTGGTTGTTTTTCTAGTTGTGCTAACCATTCAATAGGCAGCGCAAAATAAATACTGCTGCTGTGGCCGCCAGTTTTAAAAGTGTTAATGCCTACAAGCTTGCCTTCCATATCGAATAATCCACTGCCGCTAGCGCCCATCGCAAAACGTGCGGTACTGCGAATCACTTTTCCTTGATCTGAATCGTACAGCGCTTTAACTGCGCCGCTGCTGGTTAACGGTGACGGAACGCCGTTTGAATGGCCGAACGCGACGATTTCTTGGCCGCGTTTAAGCTCGGTACTTTTTCCAATAAGGGCAGGTTTAAACGGTAATTTATCGGTGGTCACCAAACATAAATCGTGCCAAGCATCTGCTTTAACCGATGAAATGCTGTATGTATCTTCTCCGCGCGAAATCCAAGGCTGTTTAGTAGAGCGTAGCACATGGCAATTGGTAATCACCTCAGTTGGGCTAATAACAACGCCAGACCCATAAGCCAACCCGCCATTAGCATTAAAACCGCGCACCAGCACCACACTAAAATAAGCATCTAACATTTTTTGATTATCTAAAGCTATTGCGGGCTGCATAAAAACAGAAAATGAGGTAGTAACAACAGCGGTGATTAAGCCTGAAGCAAATAGTTTGGCGCGCATGAGAATCCCTGAAAAGTTGGTTGAACGTTATTGTCAAGTTAATGACTCACATTTTAGCCTAAAGTTCTTCGCAATCACTTGCCAGTTGACTAGCCAAAGCCTGCTAATATACTCAATTGATTAAAAATGTTAATAGATTAAAGTTATTAAATATGTTTGTAAATTACCCAAATAGTAAATATCAACTATGGCAGCCATTTGCGCCCGCTGGCGACCAACCGCAAGCAATCGACAAGCTGACGCAAGGCATTAATGACGGCTTAAAGTTTCAAACCTTGCTTGGCGTAACAGGCAGCGGCAAAACCTTTACCATGGCCAATGTGATTGCCAGACTTGGCCGCCCAGCCATTGTGATGGCACCTAATAAAACGCTGGCGGCGCAGTTATATAGCGAGTTTCGCGAGTTTTTCCCCAATAATTCGGTGGAATATTTCGTCAGTTACTACGATTATTATCAGCCCGAAGCTTATGTGCCAAGCCGCGATTTATTTATCGAAAAAGATTCCAGCATTAACGAGCATATTGAGCAGATGCGGCTTTCGGCCACCAAGGCTTTATTAGAGCGCGAAGACAGCATTATCGTGGCATCGGTATCGGCCATTTATGGTATTGGCGACCCGACCGATTACCACAGCATGGTGTTGCACTTGAAGCAGGGCGATAAAATGAGCCAAAAAGACGCGATTTTGCGCTTAATTGGTATGCAATATGATCGCAATGATTTTGATTTTAGTCGCGGTAGTTTTAGAGTGCGTGGCGATACCATCGATATATTTCCTGCTGAAAATAACGAAACGGCCGTGCGTGTGAGTTTGTTTGATGACGAGGTAGAAAGCATCACTTTATTTGATCCATTGACTGGCCAAATATTCAATAAAATTCAAAGGTTTACCATCTATCCTTCAAGTCATTACGTAACATCGCGCGAAACCACAATTAGCGCGGTAGAAAAGATTAAAAAAGAACTCGTTGAACGCGTTGCTTGGTACATTAAAGAAAATAAACTCGTTGAAGCGCAACGTATAGAACAGCGTACGCGATTTGATTTAGAAATGCTTAACGAAATTGGTTTTTGCAAAGGTATTGAGAACTACTCGCGCCATTTATCTGGCGGCAAACCGGGCGACCCGCCGCCCACTTTAATTGACTATTTACCCGATAACGCGTTGATGATTATTGACGAAAGCCACGTGACAGTGCCGCAAATTGGCGCAATGTATAAAGGGGATAGGGCGCGTAAAACTAATTTGGTTGATTACGGCTGGCGCTTGCCGTCTGCGCTGGATAACCGGCCGCTTAAATTTGAAGAATTTGAGCGTATTATGCGCCAAAGTGTATTTATATCGGCTACCCCATCCGAATACGAAAAAAATCATCAACAACAAGTGGTAGAGATGATTGCGCGGCCAACAGGCTTGATTGACCCGCCCATTACGGTAAAGCCAGCCGATACGCAAGTGGATGATTTACTTGGGGAAATTAAGCTACGTGTGGATGTGGGCGAGCGCGTGCTGGCTACCACGTTAACCAAACGCATGGCAGAAGATTTGACTGATTATTTAGCTGAACATGGCGTAAAAGTGCGCTATTTGCACAGTGATATTGATACCGTTGAACGCGTGGAGATTATTCGCGATTTGCGCTTGGGCGAGTTTGATGTACTGGTTGGCATTAACTTGTTGCGCGAAGGCTTAGATATTCCCGAAGTATCGTTAGTCGCGGTGCTGGACGCCGATAAAGAAGGTTTTTTGCGTAGCGAGCGCAGTTTAATTCAAACCTCAGGCCGCGCTGCGCGCAATTTAAACGGCAAAGTCATTTTTTACGCCAACCGCATCACACGCAGCATGAAATTAGCCATGGATGAAACCGATCGCCGCCGCGCCATACAAACTGCGTTTAACACCGCCAATGGCATCATCCCCAAAGGCATCGTAAAAAGCGTTAAAGACATGATTGACGGCGTATACGATGTAGAAGAAGGCAAGCGCGAACGCAAAGCCGCGCAAGATCAAGCCAGCTTTGAAAGCCTAAGCGAAAAACAAATTGCCAAAGAAATGAAACGTTTAGAAAAAGCCATGCACGACGCGGCTAAAAACTTAGAATTTGAAAAAGCGGCAGATTTTAGAGATCAACTTAAAAAATTGAGAATTAAATTTTATGGCGCAGAAATGCCAGATTTATTAGAGTAACAGCAATGGCTAATTACCGTCGCGCATGGTGCTTGGGCGGCACCTTTTTTTCACCATTAATTTATTGCAACGCCGAAATAATGACTTGCTCACACGCTACATTCAATCTTTACGTACAGTTGTACAAAATGTACGCAGTCGTCATCCGTTTGTAATCCATGGTTGGGTGGTGTTACCAGACCATATTCATTGCGTGATTGAATTGCCCCAAGGTGATAGTGATTTTGCATTGCGATTAAGATTGATTAAAAGCAATTTTTCCAAATGTACTCCCAAAACAGAACGAATTTCTGCATCGCGAGAAGCAAGGGGTGAGCGTGGAATATGGCAGCGCAGGTATTGGGAGCATTTAATTCGCGATGAGGCGGATTTTGCAACGCACATGAATTACGTACACATCAACCCAGTTAAACATGGCTTGGTTAAAACCGTAAAAGATTGGCCATATTCCACATTTCACCATTTGGTAAAGCAGGGCGTGTATCCGGAAAATTGGGCAGGTGGCTTGCAACCAGATATTGATTATGATGAAAAATGATATTTAAAACCAAGCTCATGTGGCGCAATGCCTTGTAGGGTGTCAATAAGCGAAGCGCATTGCACCAAGTCAATTCCCATGCGGCGCAATGCCTTTCAGTTATTGCGCCCTACGCGGGCTGAAAACATTATATTATTGCGTCAAAGTATAGCCTACGTCATGCAAAAGCATCCCTTTTACATAGATGCCACAGTGGTTTTGCCAGACCACATTCACGCCATTTGGACATTGCCAGAAAATGATGCCGACTACGCGTTAAGGTGGCGATTAATTAAAACCCATTTTTCACGTCACATTA
>JACMNB010000068.1 GCA_014378845.1 Methylotenera sp.
ATGTTGCGAGGCAACTGGCGCTAGCACAACCGGCGGCGCGTCGCAGCCAATAGCACAAGCCAATTTTAACCCGCAACATGCGCTGCAAACCGCCATGGCGCAACATCAAGCGGGCAACTTAGCCTCAGCAGAATTGCTCTATAAACAAGTGTTGCAAACCACGCCCAATCAACATGATGCCTTGCATTTGCTAGGCTTAATCGCCAAACAAAAAGGCGATTTAAAAACCGCCGTGCAACTGATGCGCAAGGCGCTGAACTTCAACCCAAATTATGTTGAGGCTTATGTTAATTTAGGCGCGAGCTTGCAGGCGCAAGATAATTTGGTTGAAGCCGCCGATTGTTATCGCAAGGCACTAGCCTTGCGCCCAAACTACGGCGAGGTGCACAGTAACTTGGGCGTGGTATTAAAAGCGCAACAACATTTGCATGAATCGGCCGAATGCTTTGTGCGTGCGCTTGAATTAAATCCAAGCTCTGCCGAAGCTTTTGCTAACTTAGATGCGCTGTTAAAAGAAATGGCTACCCCTGACGAAGCGCTGATTTACTATCGCCAAGTGTTGGTAATTGCACCTGAGCTAATTGCCGCACAGCAGGGCGCCTACTTAAGTTTAACGCGCACCGTGCCAGAGTGGCACGTGCCGATGATGAACGAGCAAAACCGCAATCAGGCGTATTTTGATGCGCTTAAAGCGGCGGTTAAGCCTGACACTACAGTGTTTGAGATTGGCACTGGCTCTGGCTTGCTAGCGATGATGGCAGCCAAACTGGGCGCAAAGCATGTCACCACTTGCGAAACGGTTTCGCTGATTGCAGAAACCGCGCAGCAAATTATTCAAGATAATCAATATGACAAAAACATCAAAGTCATTGCCAAAAAATCCACCGACATTGACATCGGTGCGGAGCTTGAGGCAAAAGCCGATATTTTAATGTCTGAAATATTCTCCAGCGAATTACTGGGCGAGCATGTTTTGCCCAGCTTAGAAGACGCCAAAAAGCGTTTATTAAAACCGCAAGGCAAGGTAATTCCCGCCGCGGGCAGCATTATGATTGCGCTATTCACAGGCGATGATATTCGCCGTAATTTGTTGGTTGAAGATGCATTTAGCTTTAACTTGCAAGGCTTTAACAAAATCGTCTCAAACAAACGGTTGATTGCCCGCAACGATTTGAATATTGAGCTTTTGAGCGACGGCGTTGCAGCGTTTAGCTTTGATTTTGAAGGTGAAAGCACTTTCCCTGCGCAAAGCAAAACTGTGCAAATGACTGCCACCAGAGCTGACTTATGTTACGGCCTTGTGCAATGGATGCGCCTTGACATGAATGGCGACCAAAAAGTAATGTTTGAAAATCACCCATCGCAAACCAGTAAAGTTTCTAACTGGCAACAATGCGCTTATTTATTTGATGCGCCAATTGATGTTACAGTCGGTCAAGTTGTCATGGTGAATGCCGCGCACAACCGCGCGGTGCCTTGGTTTTGGTTACAACGATTAGAAGTTTAATTTTCTGCAAATTCATGTTGCTGCTCAGTCCACCTTTTGCTTAGTCATAATAGTCAAGCAAGTATTTATGAAAGTATTTAACCATGAATGATGAGTTAAAAGATGAAAAAAGAGCACGTGATTTATTGGTTGCTAGGCTACTTGTCACTTTAATTAGCGTAGTGATTATAGGACTTGGTATATTTTCCATCGTTACCGAACATTATTATGGCTACACCAGCAAACTTGGTGGGCATGAGGTCATTCTTGACGGCATATCAGCCATCAAAATGGGCTTGGGCTATATTCTTTTAGGCTTATCCCCGTTGGCACTTTGGGCTAAATCTGGTAAAGCCGCTGGTATATGGGCCGCTTTATGTTTAATCAGCGGAATAACAATTATTTTATTTTTTTAGTTTTTTAGTTTTTTTTCAAAAATTAAATAAAATTTAGACTAAGCCGCGCTCTGAAAAAGATAGCGTATGATTCCCCGCAACGATAAAGTGGTCTAAAACCCGCACATCCATTAGCGCAAGCGCTTGTTTCAATTGCTTTGTTAAAAGCTCATCGGCTTGGCTTTGTTGCGCGATGCCAGAGGGATGATTGTGGGCAAAAATGAGCGAAGCGGCGTTGTGGTGCAAGGCGCGTTTCACCACCTCGCGTGGGTAAACGCTGGTTTCGCTTAAGCTACCGCTAAACATTTCTTCAGACGCGACCAATCTGTTTTGCGTGTCTAAAAATAGCACCAAAAACACTTCTTTTGTCAGGCTGCCCAGCTTAAGCACCAAATAATCGCGCACCGCTTGCGGCGAATTTAATACATCTCGGCTTTGCAGTTGCTCAGCCAACGCGCGGCGGCTCATTTCAAAAATGGCTTGTAATTGCACGTATTTGCTGGGGCCAATGCCATGCACTTGGCTAAGCTCGTGTTCCGTCGCCGCAAAAACACCGTTTAAGCAACCAAACTTTGTCAATAAATCGCGCGCTAAATCGACTGCACTTTTGCCAGTGACGCCAACGCGCAAAAAAATCGCCAACAATTCGGCATCAGATAGCGCTTCTGCGCCAAGCTCGATCAGTTTTTCTCTAGGTCTTTCGGCCGCTGGCCAGTCAGTTATCGCCATAAGTTAGCCTGACACAAGTTATCCTGACACAAGTTATCCTGACACAAGTTATCCTGACACAAGTTATCCTGACACAAGTAATCCTGACACAAGTAATCTGCCATTTTCATTTTTTCTCCACATTGGGTCTGACCTGAACATAAGGTCTGGCTTGAACCAGCCAAAACGTATCTTTGCCATCTTTAGTTTCTAGCACCCATTCAATATCCAAAACATCGGTGTTTTTGAATATCTTAGCTGTTCTGCTAGCAAACATACTTAAGGTTTTGGCGCGTTTTTCGGTTAAAATCGCCTCGCTTTTTGGAACGGCTTTTTCTATCACGCCGCCTTTTGGGCTGGCAACCAGCATAGTGCTTTCATCGCTGCGGCTAATCACCCGCGTGCCGTCGTTGCCCAAATCAAACAAAATCTGCTCGGCGATTTTTTGGCCTTCAACCACGCGCATGCCCAAGCCCCACTTAGCGTTGATGGTGTAAGTGCGTGGTTGATGACCCCAAATATCGGTGGTCAGCAGCACTCCAGCGGCGGCGGCATTCACGCCCGTTTGTATCAACACTGCGGGGTAAACTTGCGCATGTGGAATGCCAAAATGGTTGCGCTCCTCTACCGCGCGCAAGTTCCACACCGATGCCCACACTTGCTTAATTGCAGCCTCAAGTTCTTTTTCATCACGCACGTTTGGCACAGTGTCGTATAGCCCTGCGCCGTTAAAACCTTTTAAATCCTCGGCATTGGTGCTGCTACGCACAAATACGCCCGCGCCTTTTAATTGACTTTGCCAAGTGCTTGCGATTTTTAGCAACACTTTATCATCCAAGGGCTTGGTTTGAATCGCGGCGCGTAAGTCTGCCAGACTTTGTTTGCGCCAAGCGGGATCTTTGCTGAATCGTTCATCTTGCAATATGGCGGTAATTTTTGCATCTAAGCCATGCGCTTTAATATGCGCCACATAATAGCTAAACGGCACACCAAAACCATCGGGTATATTCAACGGCACGCCAAAACCGCTCTCAATACTCATAGGTATTTTAGCGCGCATCATCTCGCCCAAATTGGCGGTTTTTGCGCCATATTTTGTGGCATCTGTCGCCTTAATTTCACCCAAAGGCAATAAGGCAGTAGTGCTTAAATCGACGGTTGGCATCACCACCACCTTCTTATTGATTACCGCATTTTTGTGCTGCGAAGCCTCGTCTGACGTAGCTTCGCGCAAGCTAAACCCATCTTCTTTCACTTCATAAAACACCGTTCTGCCGTTGAGTTTTTCATAGTCTGCACTGGCATTTTTAATGGTTGCATTTGGAATTCCCCAGCTGCTTGCACGCAAATTGACATGCGATAGCGGCGTAGAAAATTGCGTTGTAATAATGCCCGCCACAGGTGCAATATCGGGGTAACTGGTTTGCAGCAGGGCAATGTCGTCGTCGGCAAACGTGATGCTCTCAATATCGGCTTTCGGCGGCACAATGTGCAGCGTGCCAACGGTTTTTCCCAAGTTAAAAGCTTGATATGGCAGTGATTTGTAAATTTGGTTGTTGTTAATAGTGGCGATTTTATAAGGTTTAAGTTGCGCGGCGACTTTTTCTTGATTGCTGGAATCTGGCCGAAATTGCAGCTTGGCAATGCTAAACGTTTGCAGCAGGCGTTTATAGGCACGGCGAATGCCTTTAGGCGTGATGGTGTCACCTTCCCAAAACGAGAATGTCCATAAATCTTTGCCATTAATATTGGGATAATGCGTCAAATAACCCAAAATAAATTGCGGTTTTTGCGTGCTGTAATTTTGGTTGTAAGCGCGCATGTTTTCTGTCGTGCGCGGCAATTTTTTCAAATAATCCACTACAAAATCGGCATGCAGAGTAAACACATTAGAATCGACAAAGTAAATTTTGTTGGTTTTAACATCCAACACAAATTTGCTGTATTCGCTGCCACGCATGGTTTTGCTTAAGCGTGTCCAAGTGGCAGCGTCACGCACTTCGCCCTCCCACACGCGCTTGCCAGCGGGCGGCGGCGGGCTAGGTTTTAAGCAATCTTGGCAGAGCAAGTTTTCAGGCAGACGTGCAACTTGGTCTTGCTGATTGGCAGCTGGCTGGCTTGGCGGCTTCATCAGCTCTGGGTTCATGCGCCGCGCATCGGCCTTAGTTAACCACAAAACCGTAGTTGCGCACAAAATAAGCGCGCATGTTAAACTTAAACTTATTAATTTTTGAATAGTTTTTTGCATAAACCAAAATTTACCATGACTTTAACCAAGCGCAAGAAAATACTTTTAGGCATCACTGGCGGCATTGCAGCTTATAAAGCGGCGGAGCTGGTACGCATGCTAATAAAAGGCAACTATGAAGTACAAGTGGTGATGACTGAATCTGCCTGCCAGTTTATTACGCCCATTACCATGCAAGCCTTGTCTGGAAAGCCCGTGTTTACTGGCATGTGGGACAGCAGCATCGATAACGGCATGCCGCACATTGAGCTAAGCCGCAATGCGGATGCGATTGTGATTGCGCCAGCAACCGCTGAATTCATCGCAAAATTGCTGCATGGCCGCGCCGATGATTTGCTATCAAGCTTGTGTTTAGCTAGAGATTGTCCGCTATTAGTCGCACCCGCCATGAACAAACAAATGTGGGAAAACCCAGCCACACAGCGCAATTTTGCGCAATTAATTGCAGATAAAATTACTGTGCTTGGCCCAGGCAG
>JACMNB010000069.1 GCA_014378845.1 Methylotenera sp.
CTGATTTCTTTAATTGTGCTTTTATTTGGAGTCGTAGCATACTTTATTCAAACTGAAACCAATTTGTGGAATGGAGAAGTTGGCAATACGAGTGTAGGTCCATTTAGATGGTTTTGGATGATCCCTTTTGGTTCAGCTATTCACTTTGCAAAATCAAAAAAACAAAAAACGCTTGTGAGCTTTATTGGGGTATTGATAGTTTTAATATTTACGTTGATCAGTCCAGATAACCTTTCTTCATATAGTACATTTACTTTTGATTATTTTTTCATAGTTTCAGTGCTAATATTAATTTGGCTTGAACAACTATATATACCAAAATTTCTTCATAAAACAATTACTATAATCGCAGCAAATTCTTTATTTATATATATTGTGAATCATGCTGTTATAACAATTCTTATGCCTAAGATAACTTATAGTTTAGGATTTCCAGATTGGCCACTGGTAAATGTATTAGCAGCAATTACGTTGGGTGTGCTTACTGGAATTTTTTGGAACCGTATCTCACGTATTGCTAACCGAGTTATTAAGTCGTTGAAAATGAATTTAATTAAGGTAGTTTTTTAGTTTAATTTAAAATATATGGTTTATCAGTAGCTTCGATATGATGTTACTGCAAAATGTGTGAATGGTCACTGCGTTATGACAGGCTCCAATGTCATGCAAGCCCGCTAGAAAACGCAGACCTCTAATTAAAACATTAAAAAAGGGGCTTAAAACCCAATTAGTTTGGTCGACTTATCCGCAGCCACTTTCTTTAGAACAAAAATGTACTAAGGCTATTAGCAAAAATGATTGACAACTAGTCATAATTTGATTATTTACATACTAATTTGCTACAAACCAATGAGTTATTGCTTAATGATTGCTTAATGATTGCTAAGTGGATTGCTTGAAAAACGATAGTTCGCCCAATCGCTTTTATTCACTCGACGTATTGCGTGGATTTGCAGCCTTGGGCGTGTTGCTGGCGCATTGAGGTGAGTTTTATGGTTTTAATAAAGCGCACACACCACTTAATTACAACAATCCATTCTT
Source organism: Methylotenera sp. (assembly GCA_014378845.1). Taxonomy (GTDB): domain Bacteria; phylum Pseudomonadota; class Gammaproteobacteria; order Burkholderiales; family Methylophilaceae; genus Methylotenera_A. Next base: position 1,042 of record JACMNB010000069.1, read on the forward strand.
ATCGGCCGTATTAACTTGGTTCGATTCCTATGGCTCTAGCGCAGTCGATTTATTTTTCTGCATCTCTGGATTCGTGTTTTTTTGGCTGTATTCCAGCAGCATGTATCAATCAAATATTTCTTTTACAAAGTTTGCCTTTTTAAAGCTTTCAAGGCTGTACCCGCTGCATTTATTAACGCTATTATTAGTTGCCGCCATACAACTTTACAGCGCTAACCTGCATCAGGTCGCGGTTGGCGATAACGACGCTTACCACTTTTTTCTCAATCTATTTTTTGTATCTGCTTGGGAGCTTGATAACAGCTTGTCTTATAACATTCCCGCTTGGTCAGTTTCTGTCGAAATATTTTTTATACGGTTTATTTTTTATATTGTGTTGGTTTACACCCAAAAAATTATTTTTATTATTGACATTATCGCTAGCGGGCCATTTCATCGTGATTAAATTCAATTACTTAATTGGTCGCGGTATTGAGTCGTTTTTTATGGGCGGCTGCGCTTTGTTCATTTATGAACACATCAAACATACCCCAAATTGGCTTAAACTAAGCTGGATCATACCAATAATCACACTCGCAATGTGGTGCGTCATGCTGCTACTCACTAGTGGCTATCAACCTGTAAGTACTTTTTATAGCACTGGCATCATGCAAAAACTGTTGTCTGACGCAGTTACTTTCATCCTGTTTCCGATGACGATATTATCGCTGGTGTTGTTCGAGACAAAAAACCAGTTCGTTGGTAAAAAACTAGCCAGCCTGGCCGATATTTCCTACTCAAGCTATTTATTACATTTTCCGTTGCAGCTTATTTTGCTTAATATTTGGTTAACATTTGCATTGAACCCAGCGTGGTTTTACTCAGTCAGCTTTGTTGCCACTTTCTTTGTCGTTTTAATTGTAGCGTCATTTTTGTCCTACCATTATTTCGAGATGCCCATGCAAAACCGGTTAAGAAAATGGTTTAAACAGTATCAATCAAAACAACATCAGCCGGCATACCCCACAACTGTTCTACCACTGCGCCAGCCTGCTGATTAGTGCTGTTGCTATAAAACTGAATACTGGCGGGCTGCATACCGATTGAAAGCAAGCCTTTTTCTAGCAATTGACGTTTTAACTGCTTGGCCACCGCCAGGCCAGTATCAATCAAGCTAATAGGCTTGAAGTTAGATTCTAGGCCAACAACTTCACGAATAATATGCGCCACAAACGGATAATGCGTGCAACCCAGCACAATGGTATCTGCGCCCTCGGCCAATAGCGGCGCGATGTATTGCCTTATAAGCGCTTTGGTATTAGGCGCATCCAGCTTACCGCGCTCAATACACTCCACCAAACCTTCACAGCCTTGTGTCACCACCTTCACATTACGGCCGTAACTTTCTAGCAACGCAGCAAATTGCGCACTTTTAAGTGTACCTACCGTTGCCAGCACACCAATGATACCGTTTGCGCTAGCTTCTGCCGCAGGTTTTAGCGCGGGTTCCATGCCGATGATGATGAAATTAAAGTCTGGCGGCGCATAGTTATCACGCAGTGCATCAATCGCCGCTGCGGTAGCAGTATTGCAGGCAACGACTAGTGCCTTTACGTTTTTCTCGATTAAAAAATCGGCTATTGCCATGCAGCGTGCGGTAATTTCTTCTGGCGTTTTACTGCCGTAAGGCGCGTATTTGCTATCGGCAAAGTAGATTAAATCCTCAAACGGCAGCAGCGCGTGAATATGCTTAAGCACGCTAATGCCGCCTACGCCAGAATCCATGACACCGACTGCTTGTTGATTGATTGCGTTATTTTTAGTTAAAACCATGTGCTGATTTTAAACGCTAATCGTGCTAATTCAAAGGCCACCTTTACTCGCCATTCCCGCGACGGCAGGAATGGCGAATCTTTAAAGTTTATCTGCACAAAATACGCTAAAATGGCATATTAAATAAAGGTCAAAATGAGAGTTAAATTAATTGGCAAATAGACTAAGTAAAATTTACACCCGCACGGGCGACAACGGCACCACTGGCTTAGGCGATGGCACACGCGTTGCAAAAGATAGTTTGCGTGTTGACGCCATGGGCGATGTGGACGAGTTAAACTCGGTGATTGGCCTGCTGCTAACCGAGTCTGTGCCCGATATTTTGCTGGATTTACTCACGCAAGTGCAGCACGATTTATTTAATTTGGGCGGCGAAATTTGTATTCCTGACTACATCATTTTAGAGCAAGCCAATATCGACAATTTGGAAGAGGCCATCGATACACTTAACGAACAACTTGCGCCGCTAAAAGAGTTTATTTTACCTGGCGGCACCAAAGCTGCGGCCTATTGTCATTTGGCGCGCACAGTTTGTCGCCGCGCCGAGCGCAAATTAATTACGTTGGCGCGAGACGAAAAAGTGACCGCAATTTCTCTAATCTATTTAAATCGTTTATCCGATTTATTATTTGTACTGTGCCGCATCATCAATAAAGAAGCGGGTGTTAGCGATGTGCTGTGGAATAACAAACATAAAAAATAAAAATTATTGCCATTCGTCATTCCCGCGTAGGCGGGAATTTAGTCAAGTTTCCACTGAATAAATGATTATTTTTCGACTAATTTTAAATTAAATTGAAACATTTTATGCAACAATCAAGATTGACTCACTTTCACCAGAGCTGGATTCCCCCTTGCAGGGCGCGTTGGCTTTTGCATAAGCCAACCGTTACGCAGGCGCACAGCATGCTGTGCGAAACCCCTGCTACACCCTACGCGGGAATGACGGTTTTAAAAAAAGCATATGATTAAACGCTTTATACAACAACTATTTAACAAGCGCACTAAGGCCGAAGTTGCCATTAACAAGGCCGATAGTGCGCCAATAGATGGCGCAAAACGCATAACAGCCAGCACGCATAAAATAGACAAAAATCTCATTAGCCAAGCTGCTTTAAAAACTTGCGAAGGCTTACAGAAAGCGGGCTTTGAGGCATTTATTGTTGGCGGCGCGGTGCGCGATTTACTGATGAATGTGAAGCCAAAAGATTTTGATGTGGCCACCGATGCAACGCCAGAAGAAGTGTATAAAGTGTTTCGCAGAAGCCGTATTATCGGCAAGCGTTTTCGGCTGGTGCATGTATTGTGGGGGCAAGAAACGATTGAGGTTTCAACTTTCCGTGGCCATCATTTAGCCGATGGCGACGCGCAAACCAACGACAGCGGCCGCATTATTCGCGATAACATTTTTGGCAACTTAACCGAGGATGCCGCGCGCCGCGACTTTACCGCCAATGCCTTATATTACAACGCTGCGACCGAGGAAGTGCTGGATTTTCACAACGGCGTAGCCGACCTTAAAAATAATCTACTGCGCATGATTGGCGACCCGACCACGCGCTACCAAGAAGACCCCGTGCGCATGCTGCGTGCGGTGCGGCTGTCAGCCAAGCTGGGCTTAAAGATTGAGAAAAATACCGAAGCGCCGATTCAAAAGCTGGCCGATTTACTGCAAGATGTGCCGCCCAGCCGCTTGTTTGATGAAATGCTCAA
>JACMNB010000070.1 GCA_014378845.1 Methylotenera sp.
ACTCATAATCCGTTGGTACTGTGTTCGACTCACAGAGGGGCCACCAATTAAATCAACGACTTAGGAATTTCCCTAAGTCGTTTTTCTTTCAGTTTAGAAATAATGTTAGACAACTGTCTAATATTATTTTGGTTACAAAAGTACTTATCATTTAAATTTCAATTTTTCTTGTGTTAGAAACCACAGGTTTATTAAGACTTGCTTTAATTTAAATCTCCGTCGTTCTCACTGATTCATGCCCAGCCAATGCTTGAATATACTCTAATGCAATGCCCGATTGATACATTGCCGGCGTTGACCTTGTTTTTCAAAACTAGAGTCCTAAGCAAAAGTTTAAATTAGTACAAGAAGTTTAACGCTGAACCCAAAATTCAATTCGATTGTTTTATTTTTAGCAATCGCCATACTTACGAAAAAAATTACTGATGGGTAATTAATCCTTTTATAAGTCCTCAAATAAACCATACAATTACCTTTCGGTAACTTTTGATTGCAAATTCAATTAAATACTGTAATCTATTACCGTTAGGTAATAGAGAGGATGGTTTATGGACAAAGAATACATCAAATCTAATGAGTCTATGAAAATAGAGACAGCCAAAGATTTAGGTAATTTTGTGCGTGAAATTAGAGAATCGCAAAAAATGACGCAAGCTGATATTTTGGGATTGGCCGATACGGGCAACCGGTTCATTGTCGAACTCGAAAATGGGAAGCCTACAGTGCAGTTTCAAAAAGTTCTAAACGTGTTGCATGTTCTTGGTTTAGAAATAGTGATTCAGAAAAAAGGCAGTTTCTGATGCGCTTAGGTGCAGCGAATAAGGCTAAGAAATTAGCTGTCTATAGAAATGATGAGCTGGTGGGTATGCTGTTCGATGAATCACCCATCCAGTTCGTTTATGACATCGCTTGGCGAAAAAACCACCAACAGTCCATATCTCCTAATATCGAATTGTCTCAAGCAGTGCATTCAGGCCAAGCCGTTGAATCGTATTTTGAAAACCTACTGCCAGAAGCAGGGATTCGTGATTTATTAAAACTTAAATTTCAAGTCACCAGCACATTTGGATTGTTAAGTGTAATTGGTGGTGATACGGCCAGCGATCTCACCATATTGCCCGAAAATGAGACGCCTAAAGCACCACAATACCAAGCGATTACTTGGCAAGATATTGCTGATCAATTTACAAAACAGGACAGCATTATTCGTAGCATTCAGGAAGTAGATGGTATAAAAATATCGTTAGCAGGCGCACAAAGAAAACTCAGTATTTGTATTGATAGTAATGGCAACCCACTATTACCTTTAGGCAACTCGCCATCTACTTATATTGTAAAACCTGATATTCAAGGTGTTGAAGGGGTTTGGGCTTCAGCTGTAAATGAAACCTTTGTGATGACGCTAGCAGCTAAATTGAGGCTTGGCGTAGCGGAAGTGTTTTATCAGCCAGTTTCAAAAGCGTGCGTCATCAAACGCTATGACAGATTTTTAGACACCTATGGGCAAATTAGAAGATTACATCAACTGGATTTGTGCCAATTAGATGCAAAGCCATCTACGGTAAAGTATGAAGCAGATGGCGGGCCCAATTTAAGACGATGTAGGGAGCTGCTAAGCAAAAGCGGTGTGAATGCAGCCGACACTAAACGGTTTATTCAATGGATATTTTTTAATCTTTACGTTGGCAATCATGACAGCCATGCAAAAAATCTCTCCATCTTCTTCACGCCTCAAAATGGGGTCAGGCTAACGCCGTTTTACGATTTACTTTCAACCTCATTGTATTCTGGCGTGTCGCGTAAATTTGCTTTTAACATCGGTGGCGAAAGCAAACCTGCTAGCATCAATAGAGATCAAATTAATGCAATGTCTGCGTTACTTGGTTTTAAGCCAACGTATGTGCTGAACATCGCAGAAGAGATTTCAACCGATTTATTAGAGTTACTAGATGGCGTTTCTGTTGAAATCAACAAAATGGTATCTTTGGGCACTGAAAAAACAATGGTTGAACGACTAAATCAACACATTTCAAGTACTACCAAAAGCTTTCAAAAACGCTTGTTTGCCTGTTAAAAAGCTGATTTTGGTTTAGTTAAGGTTAAACTTACGAATGATCCTAAATCACAATTCAATAACAGACAAATTATGAGCTAGTATCTGTTTACAATAGAGATAGAGCTGTCAAATAAAACAAATATGGCTTAAGCAAATATGCGGGTTACAGGCTACCTTACGGAGCAAAATATTAGACAGCTAATTTTACTGTAAGCCAGTAAAGACGGCCTTTTCAAGCGAATCCAGCAGCGGACTCATAATCTGTTGGTACTGTGTTCGATTCACAGAGGGGCCACCAATATCAAAGGGGCTTAACGAGAGTTAAGCCGCTTTTGTTTGCGTTAAATGGTTATTAATATGAGTTAATTTATTTGCCTTAATTGAAGGAACATAAAGTGCAAACCCAACAAGATTTAATGCATTTAATGGGCTTAAAGATTTCAGATGTGAGATTAATTAATCATTTTGACGCGGTTCGCTTAAAACAGCCCAAAAGTTGCACACCCAATAATAGCACTAGCGATATAGCTAACAAGGCCGAAAGCACCCATTACTGGTTTAATTATCAAGTAACTAATGAAGCCTGCCATCCGCCAAAGCGCTAAGGTAAACCAGCAAAATGGGCGACTTTCTTAAAAAGTATTAGCCTTGTCAATGAAGGTAGTAGCCTTAGGTAAATGGGATGATTGCAAAAATTTTGAGACTGAATACGATAGGCTTAAAGATGCTGGCACTTATAACGATGTGCCTTATTGTACAGAGCAAGATAACTTGCTGAAAAGCATACCAATTAATGACGCTAACGATGCGCTATTTGCTAAATCTTTGGATGAAAATTTAGCCATATTCAATAGATTGATGCTGCTAAAAGTGAATCGTGAATATTATTATGTGGATTGAGTTTTGTTTAAATTAAACTATCACTTGTGATCTGGTCAGAATAATGTTGATTGACCAAGCCATCAAATTAACAGGCAAATTTAGCTAGTTTAGTTGATGTTAAACGATGATTGGCTTGCGGGATTTTTCCCAAAATAACAACCGCCCACCCACTATATTGCCGATAAAATCAAGTATGATTATAAGATTAAATTTTTGTAGAATTGATTGATGGCCATTTTAATTACAGGCGGTGCAGGTTACATTGGCTCGCACACTTGCGTTGTGCTGCTTGAGGCGGGTTACGAGATTGTAGTGGTAGATAATCTTTGCAATAGTTCGCTTGAATCGTTGAATCGCGTTAGCAAAATTTCTGGTAAAAATATTACATTCGTAGAAGCGGATATTCGTGATGCAGCCGCCCTGCGCGCTTTATTTAAAGCGCATGTCATTAGCGCGGTAATTCATTTTGCCGGACTTAAAGCGGTGGGTGAGTCTGCCGAAAAACCGCAGCTTTATTACGACAATAATGTGGGTGGCAGCATTAATTTGTTTGCCATTATGGCTGAGGTTGGCGTTAAAACCATTGTGTTTAGCTCATCTGCCACGGTGTATGGCGATCCTGCTTCAATGCCAATACAAGAAGATTTTCCGCTAAGCGCGACAAATCCGTACGGCCGCACAAAATTGATGCTAGAAGATATTTTGCGCGATTTGCATGCGGCTGATCATAGTTGGAGCATTGGTATATTGCGTTATTTTAACCCAATTGGCGCGCACGCAAGTGGCACGATTGGCGAAGACCCAAATGGCATTCCCAATAATTTGCTGCCTTATGTGTCGCAAGTGGCAGTGGGCCGATTGGCCAAATTACGCGTGTTTGGCAACGATTACGCCACGCATGACGGCACTGGCGTTCGCGATTATATTCACGTGATGGATTTGGCTGATGGGCATGCAAAAGCGCTTGATTATTTGCTAACAAATGAAGCGCTTATCACTGTTAACTTGGGCACAGGCGTTGGCTATAGCGTGCTCGATGTGGTTAACGCGTTTGCGACAGTCAGTGGAAAGCCAGTGCCGTACGAATTTTTGCCACGGCGAGCGGGTGATGTGGCGATTAACTATGCCGATGCCTCAAAGGCCGCATCTTTATTGGGTTGGCAGGCAACACGCAATTTAGATCAAATGTGCGCAGACGCTTGGAAATGGCAATCGCATAATCCTGAAGGCTATAAGCCTACTTAATTTTAGTTAACGTTCTTGCAATCACTTCACGAACAATTATTTAAAAAGTTACCTACAATTTGGGTAACAAAAACGATTATCGCCGTCAATCTTGCGGTATTTTTGGCAATGATGCTTAACGGCGCTGGTTTTTGGCATTCGGCTAATGGCGTACAACTGGCCTGGGGCGCCAATTTTGGCCCAGCTACACAAGATGGGCAATGGTGGCGATTAGGCAGCGCCATGTTTTTGCATTTTGGTGTAGTGCATCTTGGGCTCAATACGTGGTCGTTGTGGGATGTTGGGCAACTGGCAGAGCGCATGTATGGGCGATGGCGTTTTCTGTGCATCTATATTTTAAGCGGTTTGGCGGGCAATTTGTTATCGCTAGTTGTGCAAGGCAATGCTGCGGTTGCGGGCGGCGCATCGGGCGCAATTTTTGGTGTTTATGGTGCGGCGTTGGTGTTTTTATGGCGAGAGCGTGTTGCTATTGCAGCACATGAGTTTCGTTGGCTATTTTGGGGTGCGCTGGGCTTTGCAACTTTGACCATTATTTTAGGCTTTATCATTCCGGGTATTGATAATGCGGCGCATATTGGGGGATTTTTAACAGGTATTTTAGCCAGCATTGTATTTTCACAAACAATAACTGCCAGAGTGATGCCAATTAAAATAACGATGGCTGCGGCATTTGTCATCGCATTAGCCTGCATACTGCTATTTATTAATTTGCCAGCACCCAAATATCGTTGGAGCGATGAGCTGTTGCTGCGAGACCAAATAAACGCTTTTTCTGTGCAAGATCAAGCCATTAACCGATCTTGGCTGGATATTGTTAACGAGGGAAAGCAAGGTACTAAGTCTGCATCCGAGCTTGCTGGGCAAATTGATTTGACCATTAGTGAACCGCTTGAGCAAATTTTACAGCAATTATCTAATTTGCCACAAAATCAAGCCTTACCATCGGCCGCGCAGTTGGAGCAGTTAATACAAAGTACCGAGCAGCGAAAAGCCGCGTCGGAAGCATTGGTTGATAAATTAAACACACAAAAGAAGTAAGCGCTGGATTAACTAAAAAAGCTCACCGAGGTGAGTTTTTTTAGTTAAAAGAGTTTTTTATTCAGCCTTGATTGCTTAAAAATTATGGGTGTATTGCAAGCTTAGAATATCAACACTGCCGTCATAACTGCCTTTAAGTACACCTTTTGCAGGGTTAATCTCATTTTTGCTTGAATCTATACCGGCATCACTAATAAACAAATGTGAGTAGCCTACATCAATACTTGAGCTGGGCATAACTTGCCAATTAGCGCCCAAAGCAAGCCATTTTCTATCGTTACCAGGAATGCGCGCCGTGCGGAAATTGTCGCTAATCGCTTCTTCGTCATAAGCTAAACCGCCGCGTAATTTAATGGTATCGTTATAGTGATAATTCATGCCAATAGAATACCGCATGGTGTTGCTCCAATTTTCTGGCGTGGCTGCACCACCAACTACCGCGCCATTGCTGCGCATAATCCTAAGTTCTTTAAATCGACTCCAATGCGTCCAAGTCACGTCGCCCATCACATCCCAAGTGCTATCTATTTTGCTAAAAACACTTAGTGAAAATGTTTCTGGCAGCGATATATCTGCCGATACATCGCCATTAGCAGTGGCTGCTAACACTTGCGGTGGCAAAATATTGGTTGGTCGCACAAATGTCACATCGCCATCAAGTGTTTGATTCACTTTAGAGCGGTAGGCCGTACTGACGCGGGTATCTGATGTCAATTGATAAATTGCGCCTAAATTAAAACCAAAGCCCCAGTCATCGCCTTTTACACGAGCGCTACCTTCGCCCGCACCGCCAAAATTAACAGCGTTAGTTAATTTTGCTTGTGCCCACACGGCAGAAACGCCAGTACCCACAGAAAGTTGATCATTCACTTTAAAGGCTAGGGCAGGGTTAACGTTAATAGTTTTAACTTCAGATTTAATGGCATGAAAACGACCTTTCCATGTTGAATTGTATTCAGTTTTTAGGCCAAAAGGCGCGCTAACGCCCACGCCTAGTTTGACACGTTCATTGAAATCGATCTTAAAGTACATGTTGGGCACAAACGCTAAATCGCCCGCATCGCCGCCATTATCCCCAACTGGTTTGGCTAAAGGCGAAATTGTGCCATTAAATTCTGCATTAGGTTTTATCAAATGCAAAGCACCAACTAGTTGCGTGCCTTCAATATACGTCATGCCTGCGGGATTAAAATAAATGGTGCTAGCGTCTTCTGCCGCCGCGCCGCCGCCAGCAAACGCGTTGCCCATTCCGCTTGCACTTTGTTCTATTAACGCAAAGCCAGCTGCATTGGCCCCAAGCGGTGTTGTAAAAATCATACAAACTAAAAATATTTTTTTCATGGCGTCATTCTTCCCTTAGGCTTTTTTATATTAATGGTTAAAGGTATTTACTATCAATAGCTTAAAAAAGTTAGTTCGTGCGAGTTCTATGCACAAACTGTTAACATTTTGTCACATATTTATAATCTACAGCAAAAATGGGATTTATTCAAAGCACTTTCCCTTGAGTCATTAAGTTATAAAGACTATATTCATAATCGTAAATGCACATATAGCGATTAAGTATTAACAATCAAAATAATATCGCTGATGGTTATTTAGAAAATTCGAATAATGCACTAATTAGGAGAGAGATAATGAATACAGTTGTAGATTTTCAACAATCTAGTCTTGTTAATTATGAACAAATAACAACGCGCTTTGATAGCGAATTTGGCGTGATGCGTTCAATAATGAACGCTGCGCCTAGGCCGTGTTACAACATAACGTGTTTAAACGAGCTTTTACACCACCAATCTTATATACACAGCACAAGAGGACAAATATTTAGTAAGGGTGTGCTAGAACAAATTAATTATTTTGTGTTGTCTTCTAGCACTGAGGGCGTGTTTTGCCTTGGTGGAGATTTGTTTTTATTTAAAGAATTAATTTTGGCTAAAGATCGGGAGCATTTAGTTTCATACGGTAGATTGTGCATTGACAATTTATGGCTATTTTATGGTACAGAATCCCCAATAACTACTATCTCGTTGGTGCAAGGGCAAGCAATGGGAGGGGGTTTTGAGTCAGCACTTTCTGCGCATGTATTGATGGCAGAAAAAAGTGCGCTGATGGGCTTGCCTGAAGTATTATTTAATTTATTTCCTGGCATGGGTGCATTAAGTCATCTTTCAAGAAAAATTGGCATGCCGGCAGCAGAAAAAATGGTGCGCTCTGGAAAAATTTATACGGGTGAAGAGTTGTACCTTTTAGGCGTGGTAGATGTGCTGGCTGAAGATGGTATGGGTGAATACACCTTAAATCAATGGATTAAAAAGAACCATCACTCATTAAACGCATTTCAAGCAATTAATCGGGCAAAGCAGCGCGTTAATCCTCTTACACTTGAAGAGCTATACGATATTGTAGATATATGGGCAGATGCCGCGTTGAGATTAGAGCCGCGTAATTTAAAGGTGATGGACCGTTTAGTGCGCGCACAAAATAGCAAAATGAGTGCGGACGTTACTTCTATTTTAGATCAAAAAATAGCTTAGCAATTAGTAAAATTCGGTAAATTACTTTAATCGCGCTTGCACTGGGCGTTTAAGGTAATCTTCTGTGGCCAGCGTCAATTTAGAAAAATCACTATTTAGCGCGCTTAAATAATCTAACGTTTTTTCCATTGATGCTGATCCATCTAGCTTGCCAACAATTTCAGTTGTAGCTGCAAGTTGTATTGCCCCAACGCTTAAACTATTACCTTTTAGTGCATGACAAAAGTCGTACAACTCGCCAAAGCGTTTTTGTTTAGCTGCGGTTTCAATTTTGTATATCAGTTTAACCGAATCCGATAAGTAATTTCTTAATAAGCGATGAATAAACAATTCGTCACCTACGCCAATTTGCTCTAACTCTTTTAAAGTGGCAGTATCAAGGTGCGTGTTACCAGCTTCTAGCTCAGTTTCAATCACCACTGGCCGCAATGCATTTTCCATCCACTGCGCAGCAGTGTTAGGTGCAAGCTTGCAAATGCGCTCGATTGTGTTGAATAAAGTGGCTGTTTCAATCGGTTTGGCTAAAAAGGCGTCAAACCCTGCTTCTTCCGATGCCTCTTTTGCCGTAGTGGTGGCATCGGCAGTAAACAAAATAAAGCGCGTATTAGTATCGGTTGGCTGCGTAAATCGATACAGCTTCAAGGCATCAATACCGCTCATGCCCGCCATATTTAGGTCGGTAATCACTAAGTCATATTGAGTTTGTTCTAAGCAATCTAACATTTCGTCTGCATTGGCAACCATGGTAACGCGATGGCCAGGTAAAGACAGTAAACGCGTGATAATTTTTTGGTTGGTACTTTCGTCCTCGCAAACCAAGATATCTAGCGCTTTGGTATAGCCATGTTGGAATGAAGTTGGCGCTGCTAAGGAAGCGCAATTGTCTACAGCATTTGAGTTATTGCTAAGTGATAATTGATGTAAAGCCATCGTTTGGTTAGTATTTTGTAAATCATTAACGCGATTCAATTCGCAAGTCAGCGCGCTAATTTTATCTAAATCTGCTGCTTTTGCTAACGCATTAACCTTTTCAAACACTATGTCAAACCAAAAGCGGCTACCAACACCTTCGGTACTGTGAAAGTTAAGCGCGCTACCCATCTCTTCAACCATGTGCTTGGCAATAGTTAAACCTAATCCGCTGCCACCAAATTTGCGCGTGGTCGATGAGTCTGCCTGAGTGAAACTATCGAATATTTTGCCTTGTTTGTCTTCTGTAATACCCACACCCGTATCAATAACTTCAAAGCGCACTGTTGATTCTTGGGCGCTTTCTTGCAGCACGGTGGCAGAAAGCGTAACACTACCTTCGATAGTAAATTTAATGGCATTGCCCAACAAATTAGCTAGCACTTGGCGAAGCACAAAAGCATCACCCATTACTGTGCCAAGTGTACTAGAAACGCTTGCACCAATTTGCACACCTTTAGTATTGGCTTGAATGCGGAAGATTTCTAATGAATCACGCACCGCCTCCGCAGGCGAAAAGGCAACATGTTCAATGGTAAATTTACGTTCTTCAATTTTAGTAAAATCGAGTACGTTATTCAGTAGTGATAGTAATAGTTTAGACGAGCTATCTAGCGTTTGTAGTAAATCTTGCTGGTCGGCATTTAATGGTGTGGTTTTAAATAAGGTGCTAATACCAATAATACCGTTAAGCGGGGTGCGAATCTCGTGACTCATATTGGCCACAAAGTTTGTTTTAGCCATGTTAGCTTGCATGGCTTTTTCACGTGCTAGCTCTTCTTTGTGAATAGCCTCGTGCAAGCGATTAATTAGTTTTGCCACGTATAATGGCAATACTACTAACATTGCAACTAAGCTGTAACCAATAGTTTGATGGGTAAGCCAGTAGGGGCTGGACTGAGTGGCAATTAAAAAACCAGCAATACTAAGTATTTGAGCGTGGTAGAGATATTTTGTACCGAATCGAAAACCATTTCCAAAAATAACCCATAAATCAAAGGCGATTAACATTACACCAACATTAGAGGTCAGTGCCATAAATGCTGAAGCACCTACAATATCTAACCATGCACCCGCAATTCTTCGGTAAGTGGCTTTTAATTTTCCTTTGATAATAAGCCCAAACAGGAAGCTAGAAAGTATTGCGTATGCACTGATTAATGAGTATGCAACCGTTACTTCTTGCGTAGCAGGCAGATTAAAGTGTGTGAAAAATACAAGTGCAACTAGCACCAAAACTGCAGGCGCTCTTATTGAAGCCTGCTCTAACTCAAGCGGGTCGCAGTGAGCTGCTGTTTCTTTATACCAATTTTTTAAGGCTGCAATCATCATTAGCTTAACTAACTTGCCCGCTTAATTGAATCTAGGCCGTAATCTAGTTTGCTTTGGCCTAACAAGTTTATTACTACTTTTGCTAGCTCTAGCGTTTGCACAGGTTTTGTTAAGCAGGCCGACGCGCCAGCAGCAATCAACTCTTGCTGAGTAGTTTTATCTTTTAACACCGTAACCACAACCACTGCATGCATCAATAAATTATCAGCGCCTTTCAGCGCTTGCACAAATTGCATGCCATCCATTTGGTGCATTCTAAAATCGGTAATAATTAAATCCACTTGTTTATTTTGTAGCCAAATCAGCGCCTCAATTGGGTCAGTCATGGCAACAATTTTAAGATTCATTTTTAGTGATTTTAAAATAGCCGTATGAATTTCCAGCACGGTCGGCTGGTCGTCTATTAGCAAAACAGTTTGCCTAAATTTAGGCGCATTGCGAATGCTGGTCACTTTTGTCGTGCTGTTAATGGTCATTGGCTAGATAATGTTAATCATTTAACTATATTAATGAACTAGGCGTGTTAATGAACAGCAGTTGCATGCCCTTGTTGGATTTTTTCAAGAACGTTTCGCATTGAAAGCATCGCCGTAACCAAGGTAGGGTCAAAGTGCTTACCGCTTTCTTCGCGAATGTAATCAAGCGCTTTATCAATGCTCCAAGCTTCTTTGTAGGGGCGAATGCTAGTCAGGGCATCAAACACGTCTGCTACTGCCACAATGCGCGCAGATAGCGGAATCTCATTGCCTTTAAGATTGTATGGGTAACCAGTGCCGTCATAACGCTCGTGATGCGCAAGCGCAATTTCACTGCCTTTTTGCAAATATTTTGACGGGCTGTCTTGCAAAATTTCATAACCAATTAACGGGTGTTTGCGCATGGTTTTCAGCTCTACTTCATCTAGCGCGCCTTTTTTAAGCAAGATGCTATCGGGTATGCCAATTTTACCAATATCGTGCAGCGGCGCTGCCAACTCAATAATTTCGGCCTCTTCATCGCTCATGCCAATTCTTTCGGCCAGTGCGCGGCTGTAAAGTGACATGCGCTGCAAGTGCATGGCGGTGTCATAGTCTTTGTGCTCACCTGCACGGGCAAGGCGCATTAAAGTTTCTCTTTCGCGCGATCTAATCTCTGTGGTGGCTACTTTAACCAAGCTTTCAAACAAATTGCTTTTGTTTTGCAGAGCAGTATGTTGTTGCTGCATCGTTAACAAGTTTTTGCACCGCGCGGTACATTCATACACGTCAACCGGTTTGCTTAAAAAGTCCGCAACACCCGCTTCTAAAGCGGCGTAGCGCGTTTGGGCATCTTTTTTAATGGTAATCATAATCACCGGCACAGATTCGTAGCTGGGTAATGTTTTTAGCAGGCGCACAAAATCAATCCCATTCATTTCTGGCATCACGTAATCGACAAATACCAATTCTGCGGTATGTTGCGTTGCCCATTCCAATGCTAACTCGGGGTTAGTTTTTTCTACCACTTTAATGTTTGGGTTAATGCTTCTAACAACATGCGATAAAATTGTTCTGCTGGTCGATTGATCATCCAAAATCAACACCGTACTGTCATCAAATTGTGTGTTTGTCATTCAGTTCATCCTCAAATATAAGCGCATTGGTGGCTTATTTTTTTATTATTTGTTATTAATACTTTAATGATTAAAGCAAGGTTTAAGCCAATTAAGTAGCCTATTGGGCTAATTAAAAATTAGGCGCGTACCTAAATAAAATAGTGTTTAATATCAATGCTTAACTGACCTTTACCAACGCCTAGCGCATAGCCCTTTATAATTATTCTTGGTGTTGTTGAACGGAAAACACCATTTTTACGGGCAAATTTCGTCAATACAATCAAAGATTTTGACACATTTATGCCAAAAAACTAACAAGAATTTCAATAACTCTCTCTATGGGGCGGGCTTAAGATCAAATGCGATGCAGATGCGATTTTCATTAGCAAGGTAGGGAATAGTACGATGAAATAAACTGGATGGAAAAAGCACGATATCGCCAACGTTTGGCAAAACAGATGCTGTGGCAAATTGGTCCCTAAGTTGGGGATTACCAATCGGATAATCATCGCCATGCGTGCCATATTCAAAAGCGCCCTCGTTTGAGCCCGCTTTTGGCGTTGGCATGGCCAAGTAAACGGCGCCGCTTAACCAGCCAATTTCGTGAATATGCGGGCTTAAATGACCGCCACTGCGCATTTTAACGTACCAAGAGCTGGTAAATTCTAGCTCAGTAGGAAACGATAAAATCAATTCACAATCCGCATCTTTAAAATTATTTTTATAGGCCAAGAATTGTTGTTTAATCAACTCGCTCAAGCTCCGAAACGAGGCTTCTGGCCGTTTAAATAAATTGCCAGCCGATTGCTTGCCGTTAGTCAACATGCCTTGTACGCGCTCGGCAATATCGGCGTGGTTAATGTCGTCTAGCAATTGCTTTAATAGCACACTATTTGGCTGTGCCAACTCAGCAATTGGCGCTCGATACACAAAATCAAACGGGTTTTTGCAAAAATTATAGCTATTTTCTACGCCAAAATTAATCGCGTAATGCTTGGCAAGCGTGCCGATAAACGGTGAATTGTGGCGTGCAATTTTAACGATTTCATCAAGTTTGGTTTTAAACGCAGCAAATTGTTCAGCTTTATATAAGCAATACATTATTCGCGCTTGCCAATCATCCAGTTGCGAGCGTTCAAAATAGGGAATCGCTTCTTCATATTTTTTGGCTAAATACAAAAATTCGGCCATGTTGCAGTTGGCGTTAGCATGGCCAGCGTTCAAGGCCAGCGCGGCTTGATAGCTTTTTACCGCCGCACCCATATCGCCAGCATCACGCAAAGTTTCACCTAAATTATTATGCGCATCGGTGTAGTTGGGGAACAATTCGATCGCTTTTTTGTAAGCGTTAATCGCGGCTGGCAAATCGCCTTTATCACGCAAAGCTGTTCCCAAATTAAAATGGCCGCGCGCATCTTGCGGGTTGATTTTTAGGCCTTTTTGGTAACTAACGATGGCGTCTTCTAGCTTGCCTTGGCGTTGCAAAATTGTGCCTAAATTGCCATGCGCTTCAAAAAAATTGGGTTGAATGCGAATGGCCTGCAAATAAGCATTGGCGGCCTCATCCAGCCGATTGATTTGTGTAAGCGCAATGCCTAAATTAAACTGCAAATCAGGCATGTTTGATTGCAGTTTAAGTGCATTTTGGTAACTGATTACAGCTTCAATAAATTTTTGTTGACCATCTAAAGCCAGCGCCAGCACATGGTGCAGAACAAAAGTATTAGCGTGCTTTGCAATTAGGGTTTTGGCAAGCACTTCTGCTTGCGCAAGTTGGCCGCTATTAAGCGCGTTAATCAGCGCTTGAATAGCTTGAGCATTAGGTTGTGATGAATTTCCAGTAGCCATTTTAAACGGTAAGTTTAACTAAAATTGCTTTGTAATCGGCCCGCCAAATGCTTAAGCAATTGCATGGCAATATTCGGGTTGTCTGTAAGCATGGTGTCGATGCTTTCGGCATAAATCACAATAATACGCGCTTCATCCGAGGTGACAATGGCATTTGCAGTTGTCGGTTTTTCGGTCAAAATCGCCATTTCGCCAAAGTAATCATCGGCTTGCAGTTCGCGGTGAATTTTATCACCGTTTGTTAGCTGTATTGCGCCTTCCACCAAATAATACAAATTGCGCTCGGTATTGCCGCGCTCAAACACGTACTCTCCGCGCCGTAAATTAAGGCCGTAGCGCAGCATTAATGCATCAATATAATTTTTCTTCGCGCGATTGGATTTGCTAGCCGTGCTGTCAAACAAGCCTGCAAGCAACAACACATCTTTTTTGCGTAGTGTTGACATGAATTCGGCGCCCAGCAAAAATACCGCAAAGTTAAAATACAGCCAAGTAATCGACACGAATAAAGCTTTCATACCGCCAAATATCGCGCCATAGTGTTGATTCACCGATAAAAATAGCCCAAACGCAGGGCGCATTAATAGCCATAATAATGCTGTTAATAAGGCACCCAGCATTAAATGTGCATAAGCCACCCGCATGGGAAAATACACTTTGTAAAAAATGGCAATGAGTAGAGTGGTTAATACTAAAGAGCCTATTACACCAACCATACCGAGCTGCGCGGCTGGAAAATGCACAGCTAAAAATCGAATGCAGTTTTCAATGATAAAACCAGCAGAAGTAAACAGAAAAAATAGCAGCAAAATGCCTAAAACCGAAACCACATTTTCAAGTTTGCGTTTAAAAAACGAGGGCGCTTCAACCTTTGCTGCGATGGTATAAAAAGCTGAACGCATGGCCCCGGCCAAAGGTGCGGCTGTCCATAATAAAGCCAACAAGCCCAAACCGCCCCAAGCTGCTTTGGTCTGCGTGGCTTTATATACCTCAACCATGACGGTACTGCTTAAATCGGGCACTAAATTACCCATCAAAATGGCTAATTTTACAATTGCATAATCGGACGAAACCACTAAATGACTCAGCAAAAAAAACATCAATAATACTAAAGGGATTAACGCAAATAGCGCGTAAAACGAAAGTGACGCCGATAAGCCGAACGTATTATGGCGCGCAAAGCCAGCCAATGTCTCGCGCAATACAAAAAGCGGCGTTGCGTATTCTTGCTTTTCATAGGCGTGCAGTGGTTTGCTTAAGAATGATGGCTTAGGCGCTGCGTTGTGCAAAAGTTGTTTATTACTCACTAATGGGTCATCATGCATGATGTTGTTCGGCTATTTTTTTGGCGTTATTTTAAGCTTTTAAATTGTTCAGTAGCCGCGATTAATGCATTCAGTATGCCAAGCTCCATCGCCGAATGGCCTGCATCGGCCACCATTACCAGCTTAGCCGCAGGCATGGCTTGAGTAAGCTGCCACGCAGTTAATGGCGGACACACCATATCGTAACGGCCTTGCACAATCACAGTAGGAATCGCATTTAAGGTTATAGCCGACTTTAATATCGCATCGCCGTCAATGAAGCATTGGTTTCGGATGTAATGAATCTGTACGCGCGCGCGGGCCAACTCGGTCACATTTTCTTTGCTTAATTCATCGGCTGTTTTTGCGGGCACCGTTGCTGTTGGCTTAGCAGGCTCACTTGGCAACAAACGCATCATATTAGATTCGTAACTATTCCAATGGATTGCCGCAGGAATATTAATCGCAGCATCATCAGAAAAAATCCGTGAGGCAAACGCAGTTAGAACATCTTCGCGTTCATTTTCAGGTAAATAACTAATCAGCCGATGCCAGCCCTCTGGTTGAAAATGCTTAACATCGCCCAAAAACCAAGCCAACTCGCTAGCGCGGCTTAAGAAAATACCGCGCAACACCATTGAAATAATAGTATTGGCATGCTTAACCGCATAGGCCAGCGCCAAACTACTGCCCCAAGAGCCGCCAAATACGTGCCATTGGGCAATATTTAAATGTTGTCGCAAAGCTTCAATATCATTCACCAAATCATCAGTTGTGTTTTCTTTCACCTCGCCTTGTGGCGTGCTGCGGCCGCAACCACGTTGATCCAACAAAATAACGCGATAATGTGTAGGATCAAAAAAACGCCGCTGGGTTGAATTACAGCCACTACCGGGACCGCCGTGCAAAAAAACAACAGGAATCCCCGTTGGATTGCCGCATTGCTCGTAATACATATCATGTAATTGACTAACTTTTAGATGATTTTGATTAAAAGGCTCGATTTCAGGATACAAATTGTTAATGGCTAGACTCATTGCAGAATTTATTCTTTCTATTTGATTTAATTGACTTTTTTAGTAGAAAATCAAAGTATTATAAAATAATTAAAAAATATATTGAACATTTGTTAATAAATTGTAACTAAACTGTTGCAATTTAAAATAACTTGTTTTATATTGCAGTTCGCGCAATAAAATGCGTCGAAAAGTAATCTCAAAAGTTGTGATAAATACAACAGTGAAAATTGTAATATAAATCGCAAAAATTGAGCTTACTTTTAATTAACCCTTAGTAACATCACTTTGGAGATAAAGATGAAATTTAACACAATGAAGCTTGCTTTAGGCTTAGTTGCAGGTTTATCAGCGGTTATGCCGATGGTAGCATCAGCAGCTGCAGACCAAGAAGCAGCAATCGCAAATGCAAACAACTGGGTTGACCCACGTGGTAACTACGCTCAACAAGGTTACAGTGCACTAGCTCAAATTAACAAAGGTAACGTAAAAAACCTTAAAGCAGCTTGGACATTCGCAACTGGCGTAAACCGTGGTCATGAAGGCTCACCAGTAGTTGTTGGTAACATGATGTACGTACATACAGCTTTCCCTAATAACGTATATGCTCTAGATTTAAACGACAATCAAAAAATCGTTTGGTCATATTTCCCGAAACAAGATCCATCAGTACAAGCTGTTTTGTGCTGCGATAACGTTTCACGCGGTTTAGGTTTTGGCGATGGCAAAATTATGCTTCAACAAAATGACGGCAACTTGGTTGCTTTAGATGCTAAAACAGGCGCTAAAATCTGGTCAACATTAGTAAACGATCCAAAAATCGGTGCAACAAACACAAACGCTCCTCAAATCCGTAAAGACAAAATCTTAACAGGTTGTTCAGGTGCTGAATTTGGCGTACGTTGCTTCTTGGCTGCTTACAACTTAAAAGATGGTTCATTAGCATGGAAAGCCTACTCAACAGGCCCAGATGCTGAAGTATTGATTGGTGCTGATTTCAACTCAGCAAACCCACAATACAGTGCTTTGTCAGTATACAAAGACATCAATGGTGGTAACAAACAAGGCGGTTCATTTGAAGCGCTTAAAGCCGGCGAAATCAAAATCGGCGAAAAAGAACTTGGTACACGTACATGGTTAAAACCACAA
>JACMNB010000071.1 GCA_014378845.1 Methylotenera sp.
CCCCGTGCGCATGCTGCGTGCGGTGCGGCTGTCAGCCAAGCTGGGCTTAAAGATTGAGAAAAATACCGAAGCGCCGATTCAAAAGCTGGCCGATTTACTGCAAGATGTGCCGCCCAGCCGCTTGTTTGATGAAATGCTCAAGCTATTTTTGTCTGGGCATGCGGTAGAAAGTATTGGCGCATTACGCGCGCAACATTTACATCATGGCTTGCTACCCTTGCTAGATGTTGTTTTAGAACAACCACTTGGCGAACGTTTTGTGATGTTAGCGCTTAAAAATACTGATGAGCGCATTCGCATCGGCAAGTCTAGCAACCCGAGCTTTTTGTTTGCGACGCTGCTGTGGCACGAAATGTTGTTGGCGTGGGAGGCTTACAAAGCCCAAGGCGAGCATTTAATCCCGGCCATGTATCACGCGATGGATGATGTGATTGCCACGCAAGCCGAAAAAATGGCGATTCACAACCGTTTTACCGCCACAATGAAAGAAATTTGGGCGATGCAGCCGCGCTTTGAGCAGCGCGCAGGCAAACGGCCTTATGGCTTGCTGACGCATCCGCGCTATCGCGCAGGTTATGACTTTTTGCTGCTGCGCTGCGAATCGGGCGAAATTGACAATGAAATTGGTGAATGGTGGACAACATTTGCTGATGCCGACGCAGAAGAACGCGCGGCGATGTTATTGTCTGACACTGGCCCGAAAAAACGCCGTAAAAGAAATCGCAAAAAAACTAGCACTGCGATTATTGAAAACGATTAGAACTGATTAAAGCGCATAAACGTCATTGCGAGCAAAGCGAAGCAATCCAGTTTTTATCCAACACCATTATAGATTGCTTCGCTTTGCTCGCAATGACGGTAACTTGATATGATTGAATTGACACGTGAAGCCGACATTGCCCATACTGCCTATATCTCACTTGGCAGCAATTTACCTGGCGATTTAGATAGTCCTGCAAGCCAAGTAACACGCGGCTTCCAAAGCCTCGAGCAATTACCAAAAACCAAACTTATTAAGCGTTCAAGCTTATATCAAAGCGCTGCGGTGGGTTATTTAAATCAACCCGATTTTATTAACGCAGTCGCAGAAATCAGCACCACATTAAGCCCGCTTGAATTGCTTGATGCGATTTTAAATATTGAACACCAAGCTGGCCGCGAGCGGCCATTTGCCAACGCGCCGCGTGTGTTAGATTGCGATTTATTGCTGTATGACAATGTGCAAATGGCTACAGAAAAGCTCACACTGCCGCACCCGCGCATGTTCGAGCGCGCTTTTGTGTTGCTGCCCTTGGCCGAAATTGCACCAAATTTAACATCCCCAAGCGGTAAGAGTGTTGTAAAATTAGCAGAGAATTACGAAAATCAAGACATACAAAAAATTGAAAACAGTAATAATTCAAATTGCCAAGGTAGGCCATATTTTTAAACCATATCAAGCGCGCGCCAAAAAATTGGACGTGGCATATGGCCAGAGTAAGACGATAGTTTGTAAGGATAATTTTTTGAAGCAGCAACGCAGCATAGCAACGAAATGTGAGTTTTTGGCATGAGTATTTTTAAAAAGTATCCATATGTTGTCATTGAAGGCCCAATCGGCTGCGGAAAAACTACGCTAGCTCGCCTGTTAAGCGAAAAATTTAATGTGCAATTACTCAGCGAAAAAGCCGAGGAAAACCCGTTTTTGCCACGTTTTTATCAAGATGCACAGCGTTATGCGCTGCCTACCCAGCTGTTCTTTTTGTTTCAGCGCTCGCGCCAAATTGCTGATATGAATCAACGCGATATGTTTACCGCGCCAACAGTGGCAGACTTTTTTTTAGAAAAAGATCCGCTATTTGCACGGCTTAATTTAGATGACGAAGAATATACGCTGTACCACCAAATTTACTCGCATCTGCAATTAAAATCGCCCAAGCCAGATTTGATTGTCTACCTGCAAACGCCGGTGGACGAGCTTGCCGAGCGCATTGAAGAGCGCAATATTTCGTACGAGCAGGAAATTCCGCGCGAATATATTGAACGCTTGGCCGATGCTTATAGCGAGTTTTTTCACAGTTACGACGCTGCGCCAGTGCTGATTGTGAATAACGAAAAGCTCAATATCACCAAAGATGAAGCGGCTTTAAACTTGCTTATTAACCGCATTGGTCAGATTAAAAGTAGCCGTGAATATTTCAATCCCAACTTTGAATAAGCAAAAACGCTTGCTAACAGCGCATCACCGTGTTGCGCGGCACTCAAAATCCTCATGTACAACCCCATACATTCCGGTTTTTGCGCTGCGTGCGCCTTGTGCTGCATCTACTAGCAAACGTTTTATTGAGTGACTATAACTATTATGTTAGAAAACCTACAAAAATTAGTCAAATCTGGCGAAAAAATCGCCATGCTGACTTGCTATGACGCAACATTTGCCAAATTGTTGGAACTTGCAGGGATGGATATTTTGTTAGTCGGCGATTCGCTGGGCATGGTATTGCAAGGCGCAGAAAACACCCTAAACGTAAGCATGCACCATATGACTTATCACACCAAAATGGTGAAAAATGGTGCGCCTAACACGCTGATTATGGCCGACATGCCAATTGGCAGTTACGAGCAAGATAACGAAGCGGCTTACAAAAATGCACTTTGGCTAATCAAAAGTGGTGCGCATATCGTTAAGTTTGAAGGCGGCGGTAAACGGGTAGAAACCGCGCGTTATTTGGTAGAGCGAGGCATTCCAGTGTGTGCGCATTTGGGCTTTACGCCGCAATCGGTTAACCAACTGGGCGGCTACAAAATACAAGGCAAAACCGAAGAATCTGCCGAACAGATTTTAAAAGATGCAAGCGCGATGAGTGAAGCAGGGGCAAGTTTTGTGTTACTTGAAATGGTGCCTGCCAGTTTGGCCAAAAAAATTACAGCAAGCATTTCCGCGCCCACCATTGGCATTGGCGCAGGCGTAGATTGCAGCGGCCAAGTACTTGTTTTACAAGACTTATTAGGTATTTATACAGGCGCTGCCAGCAAAAAAGTTGAGGATTTTAAACGGCCAAGATTTGTGCGCAATTTTTTGCAAGACAGCGCGGCAGATGGTAAACCCAGCGTTCAAGCTGCCGTCAAAGCGTATGTGAAGGCGGTTAAAGATAAAGCTTTTCCCGCCCCCGATCATAGCTATTAACGATTGCTATTAACTGCTGCCATTGACTATTCTTTAAGCGTTTTGCAATCTACTGGCGCGATGCCTTCTTGATATTTAGCTTGCGCTGCATCTTTAAATACCAAGTTCCCATCATTTTTGGGGTCTAACAGCTCACCTTTTTTAATCCACAACGTTTCGTTTTGTATTTTCATTATTTTTGTTTCAGTTTGTTGATTGCCTTCAATCATATATTGATACATTAAATCAAACTCGCTCGCCGCGTTTTTAGTGCCTTTAAGTGTGCCCCGCGCGCTGTCTTTTTGATAAGGCACCGAATTCATAAAACCAGTTATTTCATTGCCGGCAATAACTAACTGCACGTTGGTAACATCTTTATTGAGCTCTTTTTTGAAACAAAAAATTCCATCCGCTAATTGGGCTACAGGAGCGGTTTCCTCTGTGGTTTTGGTTATGTTTAACGCACTGTCTACTGTATTTTGTGCGGCTTTATTGGACGGCGAAGATTGCTTTTCGCAAGCGCTTATTAACAAAAAAATGGCTAAACACCAGTAACATTGATGCATGATAAAACCCTCAAATAATTTGCTTAAGTATCTTTATTGCAGATTATCTACGTTAAAATAGCGCTATGCAAATTATTCAGACCGTTTCTGCGCTTAGAAACGCCCTCAAAAACCAGCCCAGCATTGGCTTTGTACCAACCATGGGTAATTTACACGCTGGCCACATTGCGCTAGTCACGCAGGCTAAGCAGCATGCAACTTGTGTGGTCGCCAGTATTTTTGTGAATCCGCTGCAATTTAGTCCAACGGAAGATTTAGCCAATTATCCGCGCACTTTAAAAGCGGATTGCGAAAAACTAAAGCTTGCGGGTTGCGATATTGTGTTTACGCCGAGCGTGGAGGAAATGTACGCAGATTTCGACGGCAGAAATTTGAATCAAAGCATGACAATTGACCCGCCGCCCATTGCCAACGTGCTGTGCGGCGCTACGCGGTTAAGCCATTTTGCGGGGGTGGCAACGGTTGTTATGAAGTTATTTAATATCGTACAACCACAAATGGCCGTATTTGGCAAAAAAGATTTTCAGCAATTTTTTATTATAAAAGAAATGGTGAAGCAGTTTAATTTACCCATTGCAATTTTGGCTGGCGAAACCGTGCGCGAGGAAAGTGGTTTAGCCTTAAGCTCGCGTAATGGCTATTTAACAGAAGTGCAACGCGCCTCTGCCAGCCAATTAAATAGCGCCTTGCAGCACATTGTTAATCAGTTAAAAAATGGTAACAAAGAATTTGAAGCGCTTGAAGTAAAGGCGACAGCGCTATTAAAGCAACAAGGTTGGGATGTCGATTATATTTCAATTCGATCTTCTAACAATTTACAGCTAGCAAGTACTTTTGATAACAATCTGATTGTGCTGGGCGCCGCTAAAATTGCGAATAAGACAGCGGGCAAAACGCGCTTAATCGATAATATTGAATTATGTATAACGCATTGATTAGCTTATAATAATCGTTTTTTAATGAGGGTTGCGCATGCAAAGAACCATGCTTAAATCTAAGCTACACCGCGTAAATGTAACGCATAGTGAGCTAGATTACGAAGGCAGCTGTGCAATAGATGACAATTTATTAGAAGCCGCGAATATTAAAGAATACGAGCAAATTCATATTTACAATGTGACAAATGGCCAGCGCTTTAGCACCTATGCGATTCGCGCCGCGCGAAATACAGGCATTATCTCGATTAATGGCGCGGCTGCGCATAAAGCCGGCCCTGGTGACATTATTATTATCGCCAGCTACGCGGTTTATAATGAAATTGAGCTGGAAAGCGCGTCTTTAAACCAATACCAACCCCAATTAGTGTATGTGGACAACCTTAACCGCATACAATCTCAACGTAACAACATACCAGTACAGGCAACTTGAAATGACCATAAATGCAGACAACACTTATTTAGACACTATGAAAACCGCCGTCATGGACGCGCTAGAGGACATTAAAGGCTTCGACATTACCGTGATGGATGTTCGCAAACTGACCAATATGACCAATTACATGATTGTGTGTAGCGCAACCTCTAGCCGCCAAGCCAAAGCCATTGGTGAAAATGTGCGCGAAAAAATGAAAGAAAAAGGCTATCATATTCGCGGCACCGAAGGCGAAAAAGAGGGGGAATGGGTATTAGTCGATTTAAACGACATTGTGGTGCATATTATGGTGCCAGCCACGCGCGCTTATTATAATTTAGAACAATTATGGGGCAACCCAGACGCGCAAAAAGGCCATATTAAGGCCGTCTAGTATTGGTAGGAGCGACGCCCTCGTCGCGATAAATGCCACAAAAAATCGCGACGAGGGCATCGCTTCTACCAAACCATTTCTCATGAAACTACGCATTTTATCTGTTGGCCACAAAATGCCCGCTTGGGTAGATCTAGCCTGTGGCGACTTTAACAAACGCATGCCGCGTGAATTATCTGTGGAAATATTAGACATTAAACCCGAAAAACGCGCCGCAGGTAACAGCACCGACAACATCCAGTTAATTGAAGCAAAAAGAATTACTGAAGCGGCCGGCAAAGACTATATCGTTGCTTGTGACGAGCGCGGCGCTGAAATCAATACATTGCAACTAGCAGGCAAACTCAAGCACTGGCAAGGCTTAGGGCGCGATGTGTGCTTTATTGTTGGCGGCGCAGATGGCTTGCACGACAGCGTTAAAATGAAGGCCGATTTTTTATGGGGCTTATCTAAACTCACGCTACCGCACGCGTTTGTGCGCGTTTTGTTGTGCGAGCAACTTTATCGCGCGCATACAATCAACATTAATCATCCTTATCATCGCGAGTAGCTTTTTTTTTAGGTCATTATGCAATATGAAAACGCACTTGTTTGGTTTAGACGTGATTTGCGTGATTTTGACCACGCGGCTCTTTATCACGCGCTTAAAAATGCAAAACAAGTGTTTTGCCTGTTTGTGTTTGATACCGAAATTTTAGACAAGCTAGAAAATAAGAATGACCGCCGCGTAGAATTTATTTGGGAAAGTCTTAACGAACTTAAAACGGCGCTGCAAAATAAGGGCGGCGATTTAATCGTAAAGTACGGCAAGGCGCGTGAGATTATTCCTGAATATGCCCTGCAAGCTAATATCCATGCGGTTTTTGCCAATAGGGATTACGAACCAAGTGCTGTTGCGCGCGACGGGGAAGTGGCTGCAATACTAGCGCAAAAGAATATTGCTTTTCACGATTTTAAAGACCAGGTGATTTTTGAAAAAGATGAGGTATTGACTTTAAATAATAAGCCTTACAGCGTATTTACCCCTTATAAAAACGCGCACTTAAAAAAACTGAATGACTTTTATTTAAAGCCTTATCCCGTGGATAGCTACATTCACAACTTGGCCAAATCTACTGCTTCCCCAATGCGGGGGAAGGCTGGGATGGAGGTGGAATCTTTGCAAGCGGCGTCACTAACAGCATCTCACCCCCACCCTAGCCCTCCCGCTAAAATTGGGAGGGAATCAATAGAGGAAATGCCAAGCCTAGAAACAATGGGCTTTGCGCGCACCAATTTGGCCGAAATGCGGCTGCCTACGGGCATGAGCGGCGGCAAGCAATTGTTTGATGATTTTGAAGACCGCATGCATCAATATAAAGATGCGCGCAATTTTCCTGCTGTTAAAGGCGTCTCTTATCTTTCGGTGCATTTACGTTTTGGCACGGTTTCTCTACGCCATTTGGCGCGGACCGCTCGGAACATGGCAGATAGCGGATCGGCAACTTGGCTTAATGAATTGATTTGGCGCGATTTTTACTTTCAAATTTTGCACCATAATCCAAAAGTGGCTGCGGCAAAAGCATATAAAGCCAATTTTGAAGATATTGCTTTCCCCAACAATAAAGCGTTGTTTAAAGCATGGTGTGAGGGCAACACTGGCTATCCACTCATAGACGCCGCCATGCGCCAAATTAATCAAACTGGGTATATGCACAACAGGCTGCGTATGGTTGCGGCCAGCTTTTTGGTAAAAGATTTGTTAGTTGACTGGCGTTGGGGCGAACGTTACTTTGCAGAACATTTAATCGATTTTGATTTTTCGGCCAACAATGGCGGCTGGCAGTGGGCCGCCAGCACTGGCTGCGATGCTCAGCCGTGGTTTCGTATTTTTAACCCCATCACCCAAAGCGAAAAATTTGATGCGGCTGGAAAATTTATTCGCAAATATGTGCCAGAATTGGCCAATTGTGACGATAAAGAGATACACGCGCCCTGGTTAATTGCGCCGCTTAGGCAACAATCTATTGGTGTTGTGATTGGTAAAAACTACCCTGCGCCAATCATTGAACACCCTGTACAACGAGCATTGGCGCTAGATTTATACAAAAGCGCTTCTGCCAATTACCTAAACAAATTGTGTGATTCAACAGTAGAGGCATAATTATTGCTTTAAAATTATTTGAAGTCTAGCTTAAAACGGTTAATGCGCTTGAATTGTTGCAACAAGGCAACAACTTAAGCCGTAACTACAGCCAGCCTTTTAATCACTAGACAATATTGGCGAGAGTCGGCGATAATATGATTTAAATCAATATTGTAAATTATTATCAATAAAGCAAAATAAAGAAAAAAGCGATAAAACTTATGTTAAAAAACATGCAATCTAAGATTCAACCAAGCGTTACATTGCCCGTGCGTTCTAAATTATTACCCTTAGTTATCAGTGCGGCTTTAGTCAGCTTGGTTGCAGGTTGCGCTACGCAAACCAATAAAGATCCGCTTGAAGGCGTTAATCGCGGCGTTTATAAATTTAACGACGTTACTGACAAAGTGGTGTTTAAACCAGTTGCAACCGCTTACAAAGCAATTACCCCAACCCCCGTGCGCAAAGGTGTCAATAATTTCTTTAATAATTTAGGCTCAATTACCACGGTTTTAAATGATTTATTGCAACTAAAATTTGCGCATGCGTTTACCGATGCCGGCCGTTTTGTGATTAATAGCACCTTTGGTATTGCTGGCTTGATAGATGTGGCGGGCATGGACAAAATCCAGCAACATAAAGAAGATTTTGGCCAAACATTGGGTTACTGGGGTGCTGGCAACGGTGTTTATTTGGTGTTGCCAATTCTTGGGCCAAGCAGCATGCGCGATACCACTGGCCTAGTGTTTGATATTTATACAACCGACCCAATTACCTATATACACCGCGGGGGCAATGTTGCCACCAGCAATTGGATGCGCGGTGCGCAATTTATTGATAAACGTACCGAGCTTTTAGACGCAAAAGATTTGGTCGATGACGCATCCTTAGATCCATATGCGTTTGCGCGTGATGCCTACCTGCAACGTCGTGATAGCTTAATTGCCGATGGCGTTGTAAGCGACAAGGCTATTAATGACGGGTTTGAGCCTGCGGATGAAGACAAGCCCGTGCCAGCAGATCCTGCAAAATAGCGCTAGAGATTACTGCCCAATAAAATTGTGTTAAATATGTAAGCCGTTAATTTAGTTAACCCAATTCATTTAAGTATTAAAATTCATTTAAGCAATCAAAAGCCTCGGTAGACGTTCATCTGCGAGGCTTTTTTATTGCTAAACTTTAACCAGTCTTGATTAACTAGTCTTGATTTAATTTTGGATGACTTCTGTCAACTATTATTCCTGCCCGCCAGCTGCCACGGTCATTTGCTCAATCAAAATAGAGCCGGTTTGTTTGCTACTATTTTTATTGACATCAGTTCCAATCGCCACAATATTTTTTAGCATATCCGCCATATTGCCCGCGATAGTGATTTCTTCAACAGCATGCGAAATGGCGCCGTTTTCCACCCAAAAACCTGCCGCGCCGCGCGAGTAATCGCCTGTTACCATATTTAAACCATGGCCTAACACCTCGGTGACCAGCAAGCCTGTGCCCATTTTTTTAAGCAGCTCTGCAAAATTTTGGCCTGTTGATTGCACAATTAAATTATGGCTGCCACCCGCATTACCAGTGGTTTGCATGCCCAATTTGCGCGCCGAATAGCTGCCTAAAACATAGCCTTGCAACACGCCGTTTTGCACCAATTTACGCGACTTGGTGGCTACCCCTTCACCATCAAACGGGCTGCTGGCGTTGGCTTTTTTGATATGCGGCAACTCATCAATATTCAACAAAGATGAGGCAATTGGTTTGCCCAAACTATCTAATAAAAAAGAAGATTTGCGATACAAACTACCGCCAGAAATCGCACTAATTAAGCTGGAAATTAAACCCGTAGCCAATGCAGCCTCAAATAGCACAGAGTAGTTGCCCGTTTGCATCGGCTTGGCGCCCAAGCGGCGTATGGTGCGCTCTCCCGCAATTTTACCCACCAGCTCGGCCGATTCCATATCCGCAAAATCGCGCGCGCTGGTATACCAATAATCGCGCTGCATGGTCTCATCCTCACATGCAATTACCGAGCAGCTTATGCTATGCCGAGTGCTGGCATAACCGCCCACAAAGCCGTGGCTATTGGCATAGGCAAACACGCCGTCGCTATTTGACACGCCCGCGCCTTCGCTATTGCTGATGCGCTTTCTATCCACGTCCATTGCCGCCGCCTCGCAGCGTTTGGCCATTTCGAGCGCGTCATCCACACTAATATGCCAAGGATGGTTTAAATCCAAATCTGGAAAATCTGTTGCCATTAAAGCGGCATCTGCCAAGCCGCAAAACTCATCTTTTGCGGTATATTTGGCAATGTTACAAGCCGCTTCTACCGTGTCTTTAAGCGCAGCTAAGCTTAAATCAGATGTGCTGGCATTGCCTTTTTGTTGCCCAAAATAGACGGTAACCGAAACGCCTTTGTCGCGGTTGTATTCAATCGTTTCAGTTTCGCCCAAGCGCACCGACACGTTTTGGCCGCTGCCATAGCTAGTTTCTGTTTCGGCCGAACTGGCACCTGCGTTTTTAGCCAGTTTAAGTACATCTTGCGTGATTTGCTTTAAGCTATCTAAATCCATAATGGGTATTGATTAAACCGAACGACTAAAACTGTTATCATACCGCATTACAACCTTGCAAAAGCTGGACTCTACAACCGTGGCTGAAAAAAACTATTCGATTGACCCAGACGCTACTGCTGATGCGCCAATCAGCAAGACTAAACTTAAAGCTGAGGCCGACGTTGCGCAAAGTATCGGCAAAAAATTAATTGCCTTATCTAAAGACCGATTAATCAAGCTAGAATTACCAGAAGCCTTATTTGACGCGGTGATGGAGGCGAAACGCTTAACCGCCAATGGCGCAATACGCCGCCAATTACAATATTTGGGCAGACTAATGCGTGATGTGGATAGCGCGCCAATCGTAGAGCAACTTGCTGCGTGGGAAGGCAAAAATACGCAAGAAAACGCACGCTTTCACACCATGGAGCGCTGGCGCACCCGCTTAATTGCCGAGCCCGCCGCCTTGCAAGAATTTTTGGTGAAGTATCCGCAAATCGATATTCAGCAATTTCGTACGCTGATTCGTAACGCACAAAAAGAAGAGGCCGCACTCAAGCCGCCAAAAAGTAGTCGCGAATTGTTTAAACTCATTCGCGAAGTGAGCGAGCTAGAAAATCCAAGCGAAGATTCAAGCGACAATTCAAGCCAAGCAATAGCTGAAGATTAACCTTTATAAAAACCAATAAAAATGGAATCGTCACAATCCATTATTCACGCAAAAGAGCTGCTATTTTTGCTGGGCGTTATTTTAGCCACTGGCATGGTTTCTGGCTTTTTAGCACGCATCTTAAAAGTACCCGATGTAGTACTTTTTTTATTGGCCGGTATGGCGCTGGGCGGCGCTGGGCTTGGTATTATCGATGTAAAAGTTGATTCCACACTTAATCAATTATTACTGATTTTTGGATCGTGCTACATTTTGTTTGATGGCGGCGCGAGCGTGCGTTTAGGCGTGCTTAAAACCGTGTGGCCCACTCTACTCATCATCTCAACTATTGGCATATTAATAAGCGCGTTTATCACCGCTTTTGCCGCGCAATACTTGCTTGGCTTGCCGTTTATTTTTGCATTATTGTTAGGCGCGGTAATTGCCTCTACCGACCCCGCAACGTTGGTGCCAATCTTTAAGCAGCTAAACATTCGCGCTAAAGTGGCACAAACGGTGATGAGCGAATCGGCCTTTAACGACGCGATGGGCGCGATATTAACTTTTACTGTGCTTGGCATTGCAATGGGTAATGCTGGCGGTGAGTTTTCTATTGGTGCCAGTTTGCTTGATTTACTCAAACAATCACTATTTGGCATTGCAGGCGGCGCCATTTTGGGCTATTTAGCGGCGCTATTTATCGCGCACGAAAAATACAGCTTTTTGGCCGAATACGCGCCAGTCGTAACTATTATGTCGGTCGCAGCAGCGTATTTAAGCATTGATAACTTGCATGCCAGCGGCTTTATGGCGGTGTTTGTATTTGGATTAATGTTGGGCAATAAAGAATTATTCGGCTTTAAAATGGAGCCGCAAGAAGAAGCCAAACTTGAAGATTTTATCCTTACGACTTCTTTAATTATGCGCATTTTCATTTTTGTGTTGTTAGGCTCACAAGTGAATTTTGCACTATTAAATCAATACTTATGGCCAAGTCTTGGCGTGGTAGCGGTGTTTATGCTCATTGGCAGGCCGTTAGTCGTGTTTGCCTGCGCCCTGCCCGACAGGCGCGCCAAATGGCGCTTGCAAGAGCTATTATTTATGTGTTGGACGCGCGAAACAGGTGTGATTCCTGGCGCCTTGGCGGGCATGTTGGTTGGCTTAAAAGTGCCACACTCTGACGTGATTGCAGCGGTGACTTTTATGGCAATTCTCATCACGATTTTGCTACAAGCCACAACAACTAAGTGGCTGGCTGCCAAGCTGGGCTTGCTAGAAGCGTCAATTTAACCTCAATTTTCCACAAACAAAAAAGCCAACGCTGAGGTTGGCTTTTATTTAACGCATATTGGGTTGTTAAAACTAGTTTCTGGTATTAATTTGCGCGTTTGCTGTATTTTTGATGCCCGCCCGTTCAAACTCTATGGCAACGTTTTGACCTTGGTGTTTGCGCACCACATTAGACAACTCTTCTGGCTTATTTAATTCAACATCGGCAATTTTATACAAGGTGTCACCACGCTTTAAACCCGCTTTTGCTGCTGGCGAGTCTTTAATAACAGCTAATATTTTTAAACCTGTGTTCACTTTTTTATTGGCGGCCGCTTCTTCTTCATTTTCTGCAAACAGCACCAATTTTATAATATGCACACCTAACAAAGGTGCGGGCAATTTTGCCCAATAACTCGCGTAATAGTCATACTGCGTGGGGTCTTCTTTCAAATCTTTATCTTCGACAACGCCGCCACCTTTTTTTGCGGCTTCTTTAATCACTGCCATTTTAGATGCAGCCGTTTTTGCAGCGCCAAATTTGGTATACACCAAAACAGTATCAGCTTTTATGGCTTTGGCATGCTGCAGCGCCAAGTCTGCTGGCACCTCGCCTGTAGCAAATCCACTACTACCCATCATGTCAAAACCGTTTTCTAACATGCTAATATTGTCATCATCTTTGTGATTGCTCACATACATTTTGGTGTCTGGGCTGGCTTGAAGCGATACTAAATTAGTGTTGTTTTGCGCCTTATAGTTTTTCTCAAACAAATTTTCGGCAGCAAATAGTTTAGTTGCCACCAACAAAGTACCTATAGTCAGCAAACTGATTAACATCCATTTTAGCTTTGCTTTTTTTAAATTAATCGCTGTTGCGTTTGCGCCAGCTTTATTATTTAGATAACTATTGCTGGGATAATTGCTTTTATTTTTCACGTTTACAAAGTCCTTTATAATCAATACTATTAAATTAACGGTAATTCACCAATAAAGACAGTCAAATGACAAAAGAATTCATTCAACATTTAAAAATTGGCTTGGTTTCAATTTCTGACCGCGCCAGCCGCGGTGATTACCAAGACCAAGGTCTGCCCAGCTTGCAAGATTGGCTAAAAACCGCGCTGATTTCACCCTTTAGGATTGAGGCGCGGTTAATTGCCGATGAACAAGACGAAATTGAAGAAACGTTGATTGATTTAGCCGATTATCAAGACTGCCATTTAATTCTGACTACTGGCGGCACAGGCCCAAGCTTACGCGACGTAACGCCGGAGGCTACCATGGCTATTGCCGATAAACAAATGCCTGGTTTTGGCGAGCAAATGCGACAAATCAGTTTAAATTTTGTGCCTACCGCTATTTTATCGCGCCAAGTTGCAGTGATTCGCAAACAAAGTTTAATTATTAACCTGCCTGGCCAACCCAAAGCCATCAAAGAAACGCTAGAAGGCGTTAAAGACGAAAACGGCAAACAGCAAGTGCATGGTATTTTTGCAGCCGTGCCTTATTGCATCGATTTGCTGGCTACACCAGAAAAACCGACGCCCTACATTGAAACAAATGAAGCTATTTGTAAAGCGTTTCGACCAAAATCAGCCCTAAGAAAGTAGTTAATGCCAAAAAATTTACATCACATTATGCGCTTAATGCCCGCGATTTTTTGGCTGCTAGTTGTGGCTGTTAGCGTATTGATGCTGATTGAGCTGAAACCCTCAACTGACGGCTTACCGTATATCGATAAATTTGAACATGCTTTTGTGTTCATGCTGCTCGCCGTTACTGGCAGCTTGGCTTATAACCACAAAAAGCCGCGGGTTTATGCAGGCTTAATCGCTTTAGGCGCATTGTACGAAGTGCTGCAAGCGCTATTAACCGTTACCCGCCAAGCAAGCGTTTATGATTGGTTGGCAGACATTGCAGGGATTTTGATTGCAATCGGTTTGATGACTTTAGCAACTCAATCATACAAACAAAAATAATAATTTAGACGATTTAATTTAGCGCAATCAATTGATTAAATAGCTTTAGCAACAGCGGCTGCGTGAAAATTTGCGCGAAACTGCAAGCGTAACTGCCTGCTTTAGCTAAAGTTAACACTAATCATTCAAAATCTACCGCGCCCGCTACTATTATTTTGCCAACTTCGTCGCTACAAGATAAGCATTCAACAATAAGCGTTAAAATGTTAACTCGTACTCAAAGACTTTATATCAACACATTATTGTCACAATGATTTAAAAAGAGAATAATCAGCCATGAAAAATGCCATGTTAAATACGGATTCAGACTTGCACAATAATTTAAAAATTTACCGGCTTATTACAACGTTTATTCGTGCTAATAGTTTTAGAAGTAAAGTATTAATCATTGCATTTATTGGCACCCACGTTCCGTTATTTGCAGTGATTGGCTACCTTATTGTCAGGCCAAACCAGCTCTCAGCAATGGCAGTTTTTATACTGGTACTTACCGCTACTTTAATTGGCACGGCGTTTGTGTTGTGGGCGCTATATCATATGTTAAAACCGCTCAAGCTATCAAGTCATGCTTTAGAAAGCTATGTTAGTGAAGGAAAGTTGATTGCAATTCCTGATGATCTTGAAGGCGAAATGGGCGGGCTGCTTAGAAACATTTTACATACCCTTAAAGTGGTAGAAGAGCGCCGACTGATACTGGAGGGAGCGGCGACGAACG
Source organism: Methylotenera sp. (assembly GCA_014378845.1). GTDB lineage: Bacteria > Pseudomonadota > Gammaproteobacteria > Burkholderiales > Methylophilaceae > Methylotenera_A. The sequence goes on from JACMNB010000071.1 coordinate 14,745, forward strand.
ACTCATTAACGGGCCTAGGCAATAGGCTATACGCACAGCAACAATTAAATGAAATATCAACGCTAATGAGTCGTGGTAATCCAGATTTATCGATTGCATTGTTAGATATTGATAATTTTAAAAAAATAAACGACCAATATGGACATGCAATTGGGGATGAGGTGTTAGCAGCGGCGGCTAAAACGATGAAAAAAATATTACAGCGCGAATCTGATTGGATAGCGCGTTGGGGCGGCGAAGAGTTTTTGATTTTGTTAAATTGCTCACTAGAAGATGCACAAGTCATTCTTGATAAAATCCGACAATCGCTTGCAGGTTGTCAACTGCACTTTAATGAGCATTTGATTACTTTTACAGTGAGCTTAGGCTTAACGCAAGTTAAACCAAATGAGCCTATTAAAGACAGCATATCGCGGGCTGATATTGCTCTGTATCGCGCCAAAGAATTAGGGCGAAACCAAATTGCCGTTCAACAATAAGTTTCAATGTCATCTTGTTTATCAAATTGAGTTGTAAAGAGCCATCAATACAAATGTCAGAATTTAGTTTAATCGAAAAATACTTCACTCGCCCTGCCTCGCAAACGGATTTAGGCGTGGGCGATGACGCCGCTTTAGTACGTATAGCAGAAGGGATGCAGCTAGCAATTTCAAGCGATATGCTGGTAGCGGGCACTCACTTTTTGCACGATTGTGCGCCGTATGACATTGGTTGGAAAGCGCTGGCGGTGAATGTATCCGACATGGCGGCGATGGGCGCGCAACCAAAATGGGCAACCTTAGCGATTGCATTGCCAGAAATAAATCAAGCTTGGCTGGCCGAGTTTTCGCGCGGTTTTTTTGCTTGCGCCGATGCGTTTAATATCGATTTAATTGGCGGCGATACCACCAGCGGGCCTTTAAATATTAGCGTAACCATTATGGGCGAAGTGCCACTTGGCGCGGCTTTGCAGCGCGATGGCGCGCAAATTGGAGATGATATTTGGGTTAGTGGCAACCTAGGCAGCGCAGCTTTGGGCTTGGCGCACTTGCAAGAAAAATTATCGCTTACAAATGAATTGGAAACTTGTTTAAATGCTTTGCATACACCCACGCCACGAGCCGCACTGGGCTTGGCGCTGCGCGGCATAGCCACTAGCTGCATTGATGTTTCAGATGGTTTATTGGCCGATTTAGGGCACATTTTAAAAGCTTCAAATTGCGGTGCGACGATTGATTTAGAAAAAATTCCGTGCATTGATTTATTGAAAAATGACTTACAAAATTCACAATTTCAAACTTTTATTTTGGCGGGCGGAGATGATTACGAGTTGTGTTTTACTGCGTCCCCAAAGCAGCGCGAAGCAATTAATTTACTCAGTAAGCAAATACATTTACCAATTACAAATATAGGCACAACCAATGTAGATATTGGCTTGCAAGCCTATTACAAAAACAATCAACTTAAACTTTTAAAGCAAGGTTTTGATCATTTTGCGTAACACAAACCAAAAACGTCATTCTGAGCATAGAGAAGAATCCAGAGTAAAATCACCTAAGAACTGGATTCTTCGCTATGCTCAGAATGACGTTTAAATTTGTAATGTATTGTTATGACTAAACCCAACGTTAAACTTTTACTCGCCCACCCAGCCCACTTTTTTGGCCTCGGTTTTGGCAGCGGCCTCGCGCCAAAAGCGCCTGGTACGTGTGGCACAATTGTTGGCTTGCCGCTATATTGGCTGATTGCTGGCTATCACTTAAGCATGCAATTAGCCATTATCGCGGCGCTGTTTATCATCGGCATTTATTGTTGCGACAAAACAGGCAAAGCCTTAGGCGTGGCGGATCATGGCGCGATTGTGTGGGATGAAATTGTGGCCATGATGTTAGTGTTGGCGTTTACCCCATTGACTAAAGCAAGCTGGCTGGTGGCTTTTTTACTGTTTCGTTTGTTTGATATTTGGAAACCGTTTCCAATTCGCCAGCTTGACGCGAAGCTTAAAAATGGCTTCGGCGTGATGTTGGATGATTTACTGGCCGCCGTTTATGCCATTATTACTTTTACTATACTTGGCGCATTATTGGATTATTTGTTTTTGTGCTGGATTGAGCCTTACGGATGTTAACCATTGATGAGCTTGCCAATGCTTTAGGCGCCGCCTTAAAAGCGCGCGGATTCAAGCTGGCACTGGCAGAGTCTTGCACAGGCGGCATGGTGGCGCAAGTGGTTACCAGCGTGGCTGGCAGCTCGGCATGGTTCGATCGCGGATTTGTTACTTACAGCAATGCAGCCAAAATTGAGATGCTAGGCGTGCGCGCCGAAACACTGGAAAAATTTGGTGCAGTAAGCGAAGAAACAGCCAGCGAGATGGCGCTGGGTTGCTTAAAAAAAGGTGCTTTAAAAAACAGCCATTCGCAAATTGCAGTAAGCGTAACGGGCATTGCAGGGCCAGATGGCGGAAGTGCTGATAAACCAGTTGGCACCGTATGTTTTGGTTTTGCATTTAATGGCCAAATAACAACAGTCACACAAAACTTTAGTGGTAATCGTCAACAAATACGTCAACAAGCAGTACGATTTGTATTAGCAAGCCTTAATCAAACACTGCCGCCGCTTTAATTTTTTAACGTCAAATTGCTACAAGTCAGCCTTGATATGTTGACAGTAAGCTTACCTTAAACCGCAAAATATGAAATAATTACAGCTTAATTTAAGTACCTAAAACTAAAGGCAAAAAATCATGGATGACAACAAAAGCAAAGCATTGGCCGCCGCATTAGCGCAAATTGAAAAGCAATTTGGCAAAGGCAGCATCATGAAAATGGGCGATGCTGCAATCAATGAGGATATTCAGGCGGTTTCAACTGGCTCGTTAGGCCTAGATATTGCGCTGGGCATCGGCGGATTGCCGCGTGGCCGTGTGATTGAGATTTACGGGCCAGAGTCATCAGGCAAAACCACACTAACATTATCTGTGATTGCCGAGATGCAAAAATTGGGCGGCGTGGCGGCATTTATCGATGCTGAACATGCGCTAGACCCGCAATATGCGGCCAAATTAGGCGTAAACGTGCCTGAATTATTGATTAGCCAGCCTGATACTGGCGAGCAAGCGCTAGAGATTGTCGATATGCTAGTGCGTAGCGGCTCGGTAGATATTGTGGTGGTCGACTCGGTGGCAGCACTGACGCCACGCGCCGAGATTGAGGGCGAAATGGGCGATTCACACATGGGCTTGCAAGCGCGATTGATGTCGCAAGCCTTGCGTAAACTCACAGGCAATATCAAACGTACCAACACGATGGTGATTTTTATTAACCAAATTCGCATGAAAATTGGCGTAATGTTTGGCAGCCCAGAAACCACAACAGGCGGCAACGCGCTTAAGTTTTACGCATCGGTTCGTTTGGATATTCGCCGCACTGGCGCGATTAAAAAAGGTGATGAAGTCATCGGCAGTGAAACAAGAGTTAAAGTGATTAAAAACAAAGTCGCACCGCCGTTTAGACAAGCCGAATTTGAAATTGTGTATGGCGAAGGTATTTCACGTTTGGGCGAGATTATCGAGCTTGGTAGCAACCTGAAATTTATCGAAAAAGCCGGTGCTTGGTACGCTTACAATGGTGAAAAAATTGGCCAAGGCAAAGAAAACGCCAAAGAATTCTTGCGCGAGCATCCAGAAATTGCCAAAGAAGTGGAAGCCAAAATTCGCGCCAACGCCAAGCAGTTAGCTGATGGTATGGCAGCGCCGCGTACTGAGGACGATTAAAAATTACCGTTCGTCCTGAGCCTGTCGAAGGACAATGTCTAGCAAACGGTTCGACAAGCTCACCATGAACGGATTTAGTACTCCAAAGTCGCTGCGCCAGCGCGCGCTAGAATATTTAGGCAAACGCGAATATTCGCACAAAGAGTTAGGCCAAAAGCTTAAACCTTATCTCGAAGATGGTGAAGATGCAGAAGCCATCACCGCGATTTTAGAAGATTTTAAAACGCGTGGCTGGTTAAGTGATAAACGCTTTACCGAGCAAATTGTTCACGCGCGACAAGCCAAATTCGGGGTGGCGAAAATTGCCAACGAGTTGCGCGAAAAAGGAGTTTCTGCCGAATTAATTGCTGACGCAGTTGAGCAAGTAAAAGAGAATGAGCTGGATAATGCCAAAGAGATTTGGCGTAAAAAGTTTAACAATGCGCCTGCCAGCCGCGAAGAATGGGCAAAGCAAGCAAGATTTTTACAAAGCCGTGGATTTGGTTTTGATAGCATTAAAAAAGTGTTGAATAGTAAGCACGATAACGATGACGAATAACACTCTTATCACCGTCATTCCCGCGAAGGCGGGAATCCATTTTAAGGTTTAAAGAAATTGAAATTTAGCGCTCAACAGCCATAGACTTATATAAGATAAAAATGAACATTAAGTTAAGCAAAACCCCTTCCAGCAATGAAATCCGCCAAGCGTTTCTCGATTTTTTTGCCTCCAAAGGCCACGCAATCGTGGCTTCTAGCTCGCTGGTGCCTCATGGAGACCCTACCCTGCTATTCACCAACGCAGGTATGAATCAGTTTAAAGACGTGTTTTTGGGCTTTGATAAACGCCCTTACACCCGCGCCACTACTAGCCAAAAATGTGTGCGCGCAGGCGGCAAACATAACGATTTAGAAAACGTTGGCTACACCGCGCGCCACCACACGTTTTTTGAAATGCTCGGCAATTTTAGCTTTGGCGATTATTTTAAAGTGGAAGCCATTAGCTACGCGTGGGAGCTGCTCACCGATGTATTCAAGTTGCCAAAAGACAAGCTCACAGTCACGGTTTACGCCGATGATGACGAAGCTTACGACATTTGGCACAACAAAATAGGCGTGCCTGCCGAGCGCATTATCCGCATTGGCGATAACAAAGGCGCGCGTTACGCCTCAGATAACTTCTGGATGATGGGCGACACAGGCCCGTGCGGCCCTTGCACCGAGATTTTTTACGATCATGGCGATCATCATTTTGGCGGCCCACCTGGCAGCGCGGACGAAGACGGCGACCGCTTTATCGAAATTTGGAATAACGTATTTATGCAGTTTAACCGCGACGAAGCGGGCGTGATGCACAAACTACCTAAGCCATCAGTCGATACTGGTATGGGTTTAGAGCGTTTATCTGCGGTGTTACAGCACGTACACGCCAATTACGAAATTGATTTATTTCAAGGCTTAATCGCAGCTGCCGCACGTGAAACCAAAACCACTGATTTAGCTAGCCCAAGCCTAAAAGTGTTGGCTGACCACATACGCGCTTGTTCATTCCTAATCGCCGACGGTGTGATTCCTGGCAACGAAGGGCGCGGCTACGTGCTGCGCCGCATTATCCGTCGCGCTATTCGTCATGGCTATAAGCTTGGAGCACGCAAAGCATTTTTCCATAATATGGTGGCTGATTTAGTGAAAGAAATGGGTAGCGCTTATCCACAATTAAAAACTGAACAGGCTCGCATTACCAGCATTCTTAAGCTTGAAGAAGATAGATTCTTTGAGACGATTGAAAATGGGATGGCGATTTTGGAGGCAGAATTAGCATCTCTCGCACCCGTTCGTCCTGAGCCAGTCGAAGGACAAGCCACTCATGGTTCGACAAGCTCACCACGAACGCCTATCTTAAATGGCGACCTCGCTTTCAAACTACACGACACATATGGCTTTCCGCTTGATTTAACGGCCGACATTTGTCGCGAGCGCGGCGTAAACGTAGACAGAGCCGCCTTTGATGCAGCCATGACGCGCCAAAAAGAGCAAGCTCGCGCGGCGGGTAAGTTTAAGGGTGCGACTAACCTTGAATATACAGGCAGCCAAACCGACTTTAAAGGCTTTGATACCTTAGAGACAAACGCAAAAGTATTAGCGCTTTATAAAGACAGCGTTGCGGTTAAGACGCTTAACGAAGGTGACTTAGGCATTGTGGTATTAGATACCACGCCTTTTTACGCAGAGTCTGGCGGCCAAATTGGTGATAATGGTGTGTTAAAATCTAAAAACGGTATATTTGCCGTTGAAGATACGCAGAAAATTCAAGCTGCGGTTTTTGGGCATCACGGTGTTTTAAAAACAGGCACGCTCAATGTTGGCGATACCGTAAAAGCCAGTGTAGATATGACTTCACGCGCAGCATCCATGCGCAACCACTCTGCCACGCACCTGATGCACAAAGCTTTGCGCGAGGTATTGGGCGAGCATGTGCAACAAAAAGGCAGTTTGGTTGATACCGAAAAAACCCGTTTTGACTTTGTGCATAACGCGCCGATGACAGACGCCGAAATAGCCAAAGTGGAGGCGATTGTCAATGCAGAGATTATTGCCAATGCCGCCACCCAAGCGCGATTAATGGATATTGAAGCCGCGAAAACGACAGGCGCGATGATGTTGTTTGGCGAAAAATATGGCGAGATTGTGCGCGTGCTGGATATTGGCAGCACGACAGAGCTGTGCGGCGGCACACATGTCAGCCGCACAGGCGATATTGGGCTATTCAAAATTTACTCAGAATCTGGCGTGGCCGCAGGCGTACGCCGCGTTGAAGCGACCACCGGTACTGGTGCATTGAAACTAATTAATACGCAACAAGCGTTAATTAACCAATTGGCTGGTGATTTTAAAGCGCCGCCCGCAGAAATTTTAAACAAAGTCGCGCAATTAACTGACCATGCAAAAGCACTTGAAAAAGAACTCGCGCGATTAAAATCTAAACTCGCCAGCGGTCAAGGTGACGATTTAGTGAGCCAAGCCGTTGAAATAAACGGCGTTAAGGTGCTTGCAGCCACGCTAGAAGGTGCCGATGCAAATGCCTTACGCGAAACCATGGATAAGCTGAAAGACAAGCTTAAAAGCGCGGCAATTGTGCTGGCCAGCGTGAATGATGGCAAAGTGAGCCTAGCTGCGGGCGTGACGCAAGATTTAATTAGCCAAGTAAAAGCTGGTGATTTGGTGAATTTTGTGGCGCAACAAATAGGCGGCAAAGGCGGCGGCAAGGCCGATTTGGCGATGGCGGGCGGCACGGATGCCAGCCAATTACCGAAAGCCTTGGCGAGCGTGGCTGATTGGGTTAAAAGCAAAATCTAATTACCCGCCGATGAACGCAGATAGACGCCGATAAAAACAGATAAAGGCACTTATAATTGGGTTTTTGGGTTTTTAGTCGTCATTATATCTACAGCAACTTAAGATTGAAATTTGGGCTACATTAAGTAACCAATTTGAAAGCGTTTGTTATAAGATTTTATCTGTTTTTATCGGCGTGTATCTGCGCTCATCGGCGGTAAAAAAATAGTTTTTAAGGGTTTTATAAATGGCACTAATCGTACAAAAATATGGCGGTACATCGGTTGCGAATCCTGAGCGTATTCGTAATGTCGCAAGAAGAGTAGCGCGTTACAAGGCAATGGGGCATCAAATCGTGGTGGTGGTTTCGGCTATGTCTGGCGAGACGAATCGTCTGATTGCATTGGCTAAAGAAATTATGCCAGAGCCTGACCCGCGCGAGTTAGACGTGATGATTTCGACAGGTGAGCAAGTGACCATTGGTTTAACCGCACTCGCCCTGATGGAGCTTGGCATTAAAGCCAAAAGCTACACGGGTGCGCAGGTGAGAATTCTCACCGACGCTGCGCATACCAAAGCACGTATTTTAGATATTGACGACCACAATATTAAGCAAGATTTGAATGACGGCTATGTGGTCGTCGTTGCTGGCTTTCAGGGTGCAGATGAGTTTGGCAACATTACCACCCTTGGCCGCGGTGGCTCTGATACGACTGGCGTGGCGCTTGCAGCCGCACTAAAGGCCGACGAATGCCAAATTTATACCGATGTTGATGGCGTATATACAACTGACCCGCGCGTGGTGCCAGAAGCGCGCCGTTTAAAATCGATCACTTTTGAAGAAATGCTAGAACTCGCCAGCCAAGGCAGTAAAGTTTTGCAAATACGCTCGGTGGAATTTGCAGGAAAATATAAAGTTAAGTTACGAGTGCTATCAAGCTTTGAGGATGAAGGCGACGGAACTCTTATCACGTTTGAGGAAGCAAATAAGGACAACAACATGGAAGAACCCATTATTTCAGGCATTGCGTTTAATCGTGATGAGGCAAAAATTACTGTGCTGGGCGTACCCGATACGCCAGGCACTGCCTACAAAATTTTAGGCCCAATTGCGGATGCTAATATTGATGTAGACATGATTATTCAAAATACTAGCGCGGACGGTACGACTGATTTTACTTTTACCGTGCATAAAAATGAAATGAACAAAGCCATGGGTATTTTGCGCGATAAAGTGCAAGGCTACATTAAAGCGCGCGAAATTATTGGCGACGACAAAATCGCTAAAGTGTCTGTGGTGGGCGTGGGCATGCGCTCGCATGTTGGAATTGCCAGCCAAATGTTCCGCACACTGGCAGAGGAAGGCATTAATATTCAAATGATTTCAACCAGTGAGATTAAAATTGCTGTGGTGGTGGATGAAAAATACATGGAACTAGCCGTAAGGGTGTTGCATAAAGCATTTGAATTAGAAGGCAATTAGTTAATTCACAACACTAGACAAGTTAAATTAGCATACTAGCAAATCAGCAACCGATAACTTAAACCAAATTTTAAAAAGCAATTGCTAAGTTTATAATTGATTTTTAGGGTAGTTTCGCGTAATATCGCGCCCTTGCAATTAAGTTTGCAAAGCAATAAAACGGAGAGCTGGCCGAGTGGTCGAAGGCACTTCCCTGCTAAGGAAGCATACGGGCTTAACCCTGTATCGAGGGTTCGAATCCCTCGTTCTCCGCCAA
>JACMNB010000072.1 GCA_014378845.1 Methylotenera sp.
GATGAAATAATTAAAGAGTTTAGGCATACCCTTGAAACAGGCGAACCTCATTTGGTGTCTGAATTGATTGAACAGCGTGTCGACATTAATGCAATTGGATATTACGCTTGGGAAATCCATCGCATGCCACTTCCAGACGGCAAAAAAGGCGTAGTCTGCTACTTTCAAGATATTTCACAACGCGTATTGGCGCAACATAAAATCCGCGATAGTGAGTGGCGTTTACGCTACGCAACTGAATCTGCAAAATTAACTTTTGTAGAGGTTGACCTTGCAAGCGGTGCAGCTTATACCCCAGAAAATTTCGCTGCGGTAATGGGTTACGCCTCACCGCCTGAGCAAGAAGCTGATGGTGCTATTGGCATTCAGGCTTTGCTCGAACATGTTGTGCCTGATGATAGGCCGCTGGTGCAAGCATCACTAGACAAGTTTTTTAATGGTGAGCTCGTTGGTAAGATTGATTACCGTGTATTAGGTGATGACCACATTGAGCGCTGGATAGAAAGCAAATGGTCCATTGAGGACGCTCATGATGGCAAACCAATAAAATCTTTTGCAACCAACCTCGACATAACCGAACGCAAGCTGGCTGAATTAGCGCGTACCGAAATTGAAGAGCGTTACCGTATTTTATTTAACGGCATGGATGAAGGTTACTGCATTATAGAAATGATTTTTGATGCCAATAATAAGCCAATCGATTTTTTATATTGTGAGGTGAACCGTGCTTTTATGGTGCATTCTGGAATGATAGACCCCACGGGCAAAACCTTATTAAGCATAATACCTAATTTCGACCCAAATTTAATTGCCGCTTATGGCAGGGTTTCACAAACAGGCGAGCCAAACCGTTTTGAATATCATGTAGATGAATTAAATCGTGTTCTTGACATTTATGCTTTTAAGATTTCAGGTATTGAGAATAATAAAATCGCTGTTTTATTTACCGATATTACGCAACGAAAAGAATCCGAGAAAGCGCTGTTTGACAGCAAAAAACGTTTACAAACATTTTTAGCAGTAAGTTCAGATGTCATTTACGAATTGAACCCTGATTGGAGCGTTTTAAACCAACTAGATGACAAAGATTTTATTGTCAGTGCTAAGAAGTCAAATGCAGATTGGTTTAAAGAATATATACCTTCACATCATCAGCCCCTAGCGCGAGCTAAAATAGACGAGGCTATTAAAACCAAATCTTTTTATGAGCTAGAACACCAATTTTACAGGTTAGATAATACTTTAGGCTGGGTTTATTCACGCGCAGTACCCTTGCTAGATGAGAAAGGTGAAGTTGAGGAATGGTTTGGCACAGCCACTGATATTACAGAACGCAAACTTGAGCAGGAATCATTGCGCCACAGCGAAGAGCGTTTTCGGATTTTATTTGAATTGGGGCCAGTGGCCATGTACACCGTAGATGCAGTTGGCATAATTCAGGAATTTAACCGTAATGCAGTCACTTTATGGGGCCGCAAGCCGTTGCGGGGCGACTCTAGTGAGCGTTATTGCTGCGCGTATAAAATATACAAGCCAGATGGTGCGCTGATACCGCATGCAGAAAGTCCAGTGGCTGCTGTATTAAATGGTCAATTGCCCATGGCGTTTGATGTAGAAGCCATATTAGAGCGGGTTGACGGTTCGCGCATTCACGTTCTAGTCAATGTAGTGCCATTATTAAATAACAAAGGTGAAATTGTTGGCGCGATGAACTGCATGGTGGACATGACGTATCGAAAAAACGTAGAAGAGGCGCTGTTTAACAATAATCTTGAGTTACAAGCTGCAAAATTGGCGGCCGATAAAGCCAATTTGGCAAAATCAGAATTTTTATCCAGCATGAGCCACGAGCTCCGCACGCCATTAAACGCCATATTGGGTTTTGCCCAATTGTTAGAAATAGGCAAAGCGCCGCTGACCGAATCGCAAACCAGCAGCGTGAAACAAATTGTGCAAGCGGGTTGGTATCTGCTTGAATTAATTAACGAAATTTTAGATTTAGCGCAAATTGAGTCTGGCCAACAAACCATTGTATTAGCGCGCGTTTCTGTTAGTGAAGTGATGCAAGATTGCGCTGCGATGATTGAGCCGCTGGCAACCAAACAACACATTACCACGACTTTTGCGCCCTTAACTGATGATGCGTTTGTGTGTGCCGACAAAACGCGCCTTAAACAAATTATGGTTAACTTGCTGACTAACGCCATTAAATACAATAAGCCAAACGGCTCGGTGATGGTGGATTACACCTTAAGCCAAAAAACGCTGCGTATTTGCGTAAGCGACACTGGCGCTGGCTTAACTGAAGGCGAGTTGGCACAATTGTTTCAACCTTTTAATCGCCTAGGACGGCAAGCCATAGCAGAAGAAGGCACCGGCATTGGCTTAATTGTTTGCAAACGCTTAATAGCGCTTATGCACGGCAAAATTGGCGTGCAAAGCACAGTGGGTGTTGGCAGCCAGTTTTGGATTGAGCTTGATGTAATGACCCAAGAGGATGCTTCAATGACTGAAGAGCCTAGTTTAAGCGCGAATCATCAAGACTTTAATGCAAGTTTTTCATAGCAAAATTTGGCGGTGTAGGACGACAAAAGTCACTAAAAATGAAACATTTAATAGTAAAACATCAGCATATAAAGGTGAACTGTAATGATTGAACCACTGGATATTTTAAACGCCCACATTTTGATTGTGGATGACCAAGAATCTAATATCAGCTTGCTGAGGCAACTGTTGATTGAGTCTGGTTATAGCAATATAAGCGCCACCACGAACCCGCAAGAGGTGTGCGCGTTGCATCGCAAACACCGCTACGATTTGATTTTGCTGGATTTACAAATGCCAGTAATGGACGGCTTTGAGGTAATGGCAGGTCTTAAAACGAATCACGCTGATGCCTATATGCCCGTGATTGTATTAACCGCCCAGCCAGGCCATAAATTGCGTGCATTACAAGCGGGCGCCAAAGATTTTATTAGCAAACCCTTTGATTTGCTGGAGATAAAAACGCGTATTTACAATATGCTGGTGGTGCGATTTTTGTATAAAAAGCTAGAAAACTACAACAAATTATTAGAGCAAACCGTGCAAGAGCGCACCGCCGAACTGCGCGAAAGTGAAGCGCGCTATCGCAGCCTGACAGAGTTGGCCTCTGATTGGTATTGGGAGCAAGACGAGAATATGAAATTTACCAAGGTTTCTGGCCCTGTTTTAGAGATGCTAGGCATACAAGTGGATAGCATGTTAGAAGACAGCAGTATTGCAGAAGCAAGCTCTGTTAACAACAGCACTGGCGACTTAAACTTAAAACAAAATAATCATAAAAAACCAGATTGGAACGAAAAAGAGCGCGCATTATTGCAAGCAAAAATAAATGCCCGCGAACCATTTTTAGATTTTGTATTTAGCCGCGTCACAGCCGATGGCTTGCAACAAAAATTTCAAGTCAGTGGTGAGCCGATGTTTGATTGGCACTGCAAGTTTATTGGTTATCGCGGCATTGGCGTTGCATTGCCAACAAGATAGTCAAATCAATAGATATAAAAAAATGACCCCAAATTTAAGTATTGATAAAAGCGTGACCACAGCAGAAAATAATACAGACGACAATTTGCATCCAGCTATTGCAGCGCAGAGAGTTATTGTGCCCAATCAAGTCAATCAAGCGAGCTTAAACCCAGCAGACTTAAATCAAGCTAACATAAACCAACAAGGCTTGCCTCAACCAATCTTGCATCATCCAATCTTGCATCATCTTGGCTTGCATCAACACGGCCTTCATCAACCAAGCCAAAATCATATTTTAGCCGCCCTACCCACAGCTGATTTAGCAAACTTAAGCCAATATTTGCAACTGGTTGAATTGCCAGTCGGTACCATGCTGTACGAGCCAGGCCAAGAATCGCGCTACGCGTACTTTCCCACTAGCTGTTTAATATCGCTGCAACATATGTTGGAATCTGGCAGAACTGCCGAAACTGCAAGCGTGGGCAATGATGGGTTGGTTGGCGTTGCGCTATTTATGGGCGGCAATAGCACGCCAAGCGCTGCCGTTGTGCAAATTTCGGGCTACGCTTATCAGCTAGAAGGCTATGTGCTAAAACAAGAATTTAAACGCCTGATACCCTTGCAACAGCTATTGCTGCGTTATAGCCAAGTATTGTTAACGCAAATTTCATTAACCGCGGTGTGCAACAGGCACCATAGTTTGCAACAACAACTTTGCCGTTGGCTATTGCTTACCTTAGATAGGCTCAATACCAATGAAATTACCATGACGCAAGAGCTAGTTGCAGGAATGCTGGGTGTGCGCCGCGAAGGCATTACCGAGGCGGCTGGCCATTTGCAACGCGAAGGCTTAATCTCATATCGGCGTGGCCATATTACGGTGATTAACCGCAAGGGAATTGAAACGCATGTGTGCGAATGTTATGGCGTACTAAAAAAAGAATTATTGCGCTTGCTGCCAGAAGGCACATAATTTTGCTCAGACTAACAACATTGATTGCTACGCTTGCTGCAACCCGCATGGATATTGGCTCGTAGCGCACCTGCTAAAACATTTAAATGTGGCGAAAAAGGATGGTTTTGTAGGCTGGTGCAAACATTGTTTGCTTGGGTATCAAAATTATTGGTGTACAAATAAAATTGTTTTGCACACCCTACACTATATGAGAAAGAGTTAAATCTATAGATTAATAATTAATACTTTGACCATCTACAATGCTTTTTTTAATGTGTGGTAACGCACAGACGTTACAATTTGCGAGGGCTATTCTTTTAGTTTTATTTGCTTAACAGTAAAAGGAATTGCCATGCATGGTTTTGTTAAAAATATCGAAACTATTGCAGTTAATAACCATGATTTTTGCCATGTGCTATATACCGCTAAGCATTGCCAATTGGTAGTAATGGCGTTAAAACCGCAAGAAGAAATCGGCGCAGAAGTGCATCAACTAGATCAGTTTTTTAAAGTAGAGGAAGGCACTGGCGAGGCCGTTTTAGATGGCGTAACCACGCCCATAAGTGCAGGATTTGCGGTGCTTGTGCCTGCTGGCACTAAACACAATATTATCAACACTAGTCAATCGCCATTAAAACTATACACTTTATATGCCCCACCCAA
>JACMNB010000073.1 GCA_014378845.1 Methylotenera sp.
TAGAGCAATTCTGCTGAGGCTAAGTTGCCCGCTTGATGTTGCGCCATGGCGGTTTGCAGCGCATGTTGCGGGTTAAAATTGGCTTGTGCTATTGGCTGCGACGCGCCGCCGGTTGTGCTAGCGCCAGTTGCCTCGCAACATTGCTTGTATTTTTTGCCACTACCGCACGGGCAAGGGTCATTTCGGCCGATTTTATTGGTCATTAATGTAGTGTTAAGTCAGTTGTAGTTTTGCTAGCCGCGCGTACAAACCGCCTTGTTGCTTAAGCTCGGCCGCACTGCCAATTTCGATGATTTTACCATTTTCAAGCACAACAATTCTATTGGCTTTTTGCACGGTGCTTAAGCGGTGCGCAATCATCAGCGTGGTGCGACCTTGCATGGCTGCGTTTAATCCCTGTTGCACCAGTATTTCAGATTCTGCGTCCAGCGCGCTAGTGGCTTCGTCTAAAAGTAGTATCGGCGCATCTTTCAAAATTGCGCGCGCGATGGCGATGCGTTGGCGCTGGCCACCGCTTAATCTTGTACCGCGCTCACCCAAAAACGTTTGGTAGCCATCTGGTAATTGATGAATAAATTCATCCACTTGCGCGGCTTTTGCGGCTTTGATGACTTCATCGCCAGTCGCGCTGGGCTTGCCATAACGAATATTCTCAAGCGCATTGGCCGAGAAAATCACCGCGTCTTGCGGAACTATCCCTATGCTGTCGCGTAAGCTTTTTAAGCTGAGCGAGGCAATGGACTGACCATTAATAGAGATATTGCCCGATTGCGCCTCATAAAAACGCAACAAACATTGAAACAGCGTGGTTTTGCCCGCACCGCTTGGGCCAACCAATGCGATGGTTTCTCCTGCTGCGATTTCCAAAGAAACATCATCCAGCGCCGCAATTTGTGGGCGCGATGGATAATGAAACACCACGTTTTTAAACGAAATGGCGGCGTGTTTTGGCTTAATTGGTATTGAATCGTTTTGATTTGATTTAAATAGTATTTGCGCGTTGGCGGGTTCTTTAATCGCCGCATCGGCGTGCAGCAATTCTATCAGTCGCTCAGTCGCGCCGGCTGCGCGCATAATATCGCCCCACACTTCGGCCATCGTACCCACCGCCCCTGCCACCATCATGGCGTAGAGCACAAAAGAGGCTAACTCACCGCCCGTCATCGTGCCTGCAGATACTTGGCGTGCACCTACCCACAGCACAAAAATAATGGTGCCAAGCACCGCCGTTACCATTAGCATGGTTAACATTGAACGTACTTTTACGCGTTTTAACGCAGTGGTAAAGCTTAAATCGGCGCTAGCACTAAAACGCGCAATTTCCGCGTGTTCTTGCGTGTACGATTGCACTGTCGGCATCGCGTTTAAAATCTCGCCTGCCATCGCGCTGCTATCGGCAATGCGATCTTGCGATTCGCGCGATAATTTTTTAACTTTGCGGCCAATCATCATAATCGGCAAAATGAGCAAAATCATTAAGCCAATATTAAGCGAAAATAAGTAAAAATTAGTGACAGCCAGCATCACCATGCCACCAATAAATTGAAATAGACTGCGTAATCCCATAGAAACCGAGCTACCCACCACCGTTTGAATTAGCGTGGTATCGCCCGTTAAGCGCGACAAAACTTCACCCGTTTGCGTGGTTTCAAAAAATTGAGGACTTTGCGTCATCACCCGCGCATACACCCCGCTGCGCAGGTCTGCCGTCACGCGCTCGCCCACCCAAGAAACCGTGTAATAGCGCCAAGCAATCATCAACGCCCAAAAAGCAGCTAAGGCCATCATCACCAAAAAATGCCCGTTTAAACTTAAACCGCCCAACAAACCTTTGTGCGTTGACACATTGGCCGATTGCGTGACGAAACCAAAGTCAATTAAATCGCGAAAGGCCAGCGGCACTAGCAGCAAGGTTGCAGAACCCAGCGTTAACAACATAAACGCCAACATCACCTTTGCGCGATAAGGCTTTACAAACGGCCACAAACTGGCCAGCGATGATAGTTTTTTAGCGGGTGGCTTGGCAGCAGATGGAGTGTCGGCAGGCTTGAGGCTGCTAGTCTCGGCAGATTTTGCAGTATTTTCGGTGGCGGTTTGCATGTGATTTCTGACAATAATTGAATAAGGAGTGTAGCATTCTGAGTGTTTATATGTGGAGTTTCAGGGTTAAGTTAGGTTCATTTCGACGCTGTGACTCACAACTCTGATTTATACTAGACGAAATTATTACAAAATTACTCTTATGCACAAAAATCTCAAACTCATTATTTGGCTGACAGTTGGTATTTTAGGCATTTTTGCGCTGAGTACCATTGCCTTAAATCGCGGCGAAAGTATTAACGCGCTGTGGCTAATCACTGCGGCAATCTGTATTTATGCTATTGCCTACCGCTTTTATGCGGCTTGGATTGCGGCAAAAGTGTTGGTAACAGACGAAACCCGCGCCACCCCTGCCGAGCGATTAGATAACGGCCGCGACTTTATCCCCACCAATAAATGGGTGGTGTTTGGTCACCATTTTGCAGCAATTGCAGGGCCAGGGCCGCTGGTAGGCCCAACCTTAGCAGCGCAGTTTGGTTATTTGCCAGGTACGTTGTGGATATTAATTGGCGCGGTACTGGGCGGCGCAGTACAAGATATGGTGACGCTGTTTTTTTCTACCAGAAGAGATGGTCGCAGCCTTGGCCAAATGGCGCGCGATGAAATTGGCGTAATCGGCGGCACGGCGGCACTAGTTGGTACGTTTTTAATCATGATTATCTTAATTGCGGTGTTGGGTTTGGTGGTGGTAAACGCCATGAAACACAGCCCGTGGGCAACTAGCACAGTCGCGGCAACCATTCCGATTGCCATGATAATTGGCTTTTATATGCGCACTATTCGCCCTGGACGGGTGTTAGAAGCCAGCGCAATTGGCGTGGCTTTATTGCTGTTTTCTGTTGTTGCGGGCGGTTGGATTAATCACCACGAAACTCTACGTGTGTATTTTGATTATGACGGCTTGCCGCTGGCGTTTGC
This sequence comes from Methylotenera sp., assembly GCA_014378845.1. Taxonomy (GTDB): domain Bacteria; phylum Pseudomonadota; class Gammaproteobacteria; order Burkholderiales; family Methylophilaceae; genus Methylotenera_A. The sequence continues at coordinate 3,019 of JACMNB010000073.1, forward strand.
GATTATTGCGTATGGTTTCGCCGCCGCAGTGTTGCCAGTATGGTTGCTACTGGCCCCGCGTGATTATTTAAGTACTTATATGAAGCTGGGTACGATTTGTTTGTTAGCGGTCGCTATCTTTATACTGCGCCCCAATATTCACATGCCAGCCATCACGCAATTTGTAGATGGCACTGGCCCAATTTTTGGTGGCAAGCTGTTTCCATTCGTTTTTATCACCATTGCTTGCGGCGCAATTTCGGGCTTTCATGCGCTTATTGCTAGTGGCACAACCCCAAAATTACTCGCTAACGAGCGCGATATTCGTATGATTGGTTATGGCGCGATGTTATTAGAAAGTTTCGTCGCGATTATGGCCATGATAGCCGCCACCGTACTAGAGCCTGGCGTATTTTTTGCCATTAATAGCCCCGCAGGTGTGGTGGGTAAAGAAGCCATTGACGCGGTTGCCAAAATCAATAGTTGGGGCTTTGCAGTAACGGTTGAGCAAATGAACCAATTAGCGAAAGATATGGGCGAAAGCTCACTTTTCGCCCGCACCGGCGGCGCGCCAAGTTTGGCGGTGGGCATGGCCAGCATATTTGGCAGCGCGTTTGGTAAAAACTTACTTGCGCTGTGGTATCACTTTGCCATTATGTTTGAGGCGATTTTTATTTTAACAACGCTAGATGCTGGCACGCGCGTAGGCCGATTTATGCTGCAAGATATGCTGGGTAACTTTAACAAAAAGCTCGGCGAAACCTCCTATATGCCGTCCGTCATTTTCACCAGCGCCATTGTGGTGGCGGGTTGGGGCTACTTTTTGTATATTGGCGTGATAGACCCGAATGGCGGCGTGAATATTTTATGGCCGCTATTTGGCATTGCGAACCAAATGCTGGCAGCCATTGCCTTATGTGTAGCGACGGGTATTTTGGTTAAAAATGGCAAACTTAAATATGCATGGATAACCGCGCTGCCACTCACTTGGCTGGTTGTGGTGACAACAACGGCGGCTTGGCAAAAGATTTTTAGCGCGGATATTAGAATTGGTTTTTTTGCCGCTGCCAATGATTTAAGCGCTAAATTAGCCGCTGGATTAATCCCTGCAGATAAAGCCTTAATCGCGCCAAAACTGATTTTTAATCAGCAACTAGACGCGTATTTAACCCTCTTTTTTGTGGCGGTTTTATGGATTGTGATTGCGGATATGTTATGGGTTTGTGCTAAGCATTTAGGCGGAAAATCGGTTTTGCCAACGTCTGAAACGGCGCATGTGATGACTAGTTTGAATGATGAATGGGTCAGAGATTAAGGTTGTGAAATGATGTTAAATAAACTAAAAAATGCGTGGCAAAATATACGTCAGCTGTCTGGCGATGACGCTTACGAGCGTTATTTAGCGCATCATAATGAGTTTCACGCGGACAAAAATGATGCTGAGCCGCCATTAAGCCGTGAAGCATTTTTTAAAGAGTGGCAAACCAGCAAATGGAAAGGCGTTAAACGTTGTTGTTAAAAAATCCGCACGCAGACAAAAATTTTAGTGATGAAGATTTAAACCGCATTATTGAAATGGGCTGGGAAGACAGAACTGCGTTTGAAGCGATTGAGGCGCAATTTGGTATTGGCCAAGATGGCGTAATAAGAATTATGCGCGCTAATTTAAAGCGCAACTCTTTTAAATTGTGGCGCGAGCGCACACATGGGCAAACCACCAAGCATCTAAAACTTCGCAGTGAAGACGTCACAAGGCATCAATCAAGGCAACACAATAAATTACATCGTTAAAGATTAAGCAAGTGCGTTGTTATTGTTTTTCGTAAATGTTATCAATATCCATTTCGTCGCTGCGTAAACGCTCATCAATTTGGTAATCGGTCACATTAACTTGGGTTTCAAGCGCATTAATTTTAACAGGTTGATAATGCGCAATCGTGTAGTTAAAGGGTTGTTCAGTTTTAAATAATTTGTTCCAAAGCTTTTTCATTACTGCTAACCTTAAGTGACTATGGTTAGTAATCTGCAATTAGCGTGCCAAAACA
>JACMNB010000074.1 GCA_014378845.1 Methylotenera sp.
AATCAGTGAAATTCATCGATTCTGTAAACTTTAAAAATGTAGTTTTCGAATGGGATGCCAGATTTGATAGAACAACATTTAATCATGTAATATTTAATAATGCTATTTTTTATACAATTGCGGGATTTTCTGAAGCAATTTTCTCTTTTGTCAATCCCTCTTTTGGTAATATTAAATCCTCTTTCGTCAAAGCCCATTTTAAAAGTGAGTCTTGGTTTCAGAAAGCAATTTTCTTGGGTTATGTTGATTTTGAAAATGTACAGTTCGACAATGTAGGACATTTTGAGGGAGCAAAATTTAATTTTCAAAATTCTAAAATTCCATCTTTTCGTGGATGTAAAATTGATAGTACCCTTTTGGAGTTTTCCGATGATAGTCATTTCTCCCAAAATCACTTTTCCGAAGAAGCAATTAAGAATATCAGCTTTTTAAAACGGTTATCTGACGAACATGGGCAATTAGATCAAGCACTCAATTTTAATGCGATGGAGTTGCGTGCTAAAAGAAAAAATGTTTGGCAAAAATTACAGCTTAACGCACAAACTGGTTATATTGATTTACCAAGCTGGCGACTTTACGCAAGTATTTGTAAGCTGATTAAAGGGGAGTTTTGGTTTTGTGTGATTACATATTTATATGAGCATATTTCCAATTTTGGCCGCTCCTTTACACGCCCATTAGCAGCATTCATCGCATTAGCAATTTTGACCTGGCTCATTGTCATTACTCACGCAATTTATAATTCGCCACTTTCATGTGAAAGTAAAAAACAATCTTGGTTGGAAGATTTAGCGCGTGACGATACGCCTTGCTTTATAAATAATAATGACAATAATAAACCCCAATTACACTTGAGTGGTTGCCGCGCTGCGTTTGAGTACAGTGTGTATCGGACTTCTAATTTGGTAGACTTTACCGATGCCGATAAACAGACTCAAGCAGTTACACAGCGACTGTTTGGCTCACAAATTGAGCCATGGTGGATGCGTGTCTATGGTATATTTAAGGCGATTTCAAGTTCGGTTTTGTTGTTTTTAACCGCTTTAGGTTTGCGTAATAAATATCGTGTAGGTTAAGAAATTAATAGAAAGAAGATATGTCCTTAGGCCCAGTCATGTTAGATGTTGTCAGCACTGAATTAAGTTCTGAAGACATTAAAAGATTGCAGCATCCGCTAGTAGGTGGCGTGATTTTATTTGCACGTAATTTTGCTAACTGTACACAATTATCTGCCCTGACAGCCAGCATTCATGCGGTGCGCCAGCCGCCTTTACTAATAGCGGTCGATCACGAAGGTGGCCGTGTGCAAAGATTTAGAGAAGGTTTTACTAAAATTCCGCCCATGCGCGAGTTTGGTAAAATTTGGGATGTTGACCGCAAAAAAGCGAAACAATTGGCAACTGAGGCAGGTTGGATTTTGGCCGCAGAATTGCGTGCGCATGGCATTGATTTTAGTTTTACGCCCGTGTTAGATATGGATTATGGCGATAGCTTGGTGATTGGTGACCGCGCTTTTCATGGCAATACAACGGCGATTAACGAATTAGCTTTTAGCTTAATGCAGGGCCTTAAAAAAGGCGGCATGGAGGCGGTGGGTAAGCATTTTCCTGGGCATGGTTTTGTGGTGGCCGATTCGCACGTGAGTATCCCGATTGATGAGCGCAGTTTTGATGAAATTGCGCAAAACGATATGCAGCCGTTTCGGCAAATGATCGACGAAGGCCTTGCCGCAATTATGCCCGCCCATGTGATTTACCCAAAAGTGGACGATAAGCCTGCTGGGTTCTCGCCAAAATGGTTGCAAAAGGTATTAAGAGAAAGATTAGGCTTTAACGGCGTTATTTTTAGCGATGATTTAAGCATGGAAGGCGCGACTGTAGGCGGCGACGTGACGACGCGTAGCCTAGCGGCGTTAAATGCGGGCTGCGATATGGTGCTATTGTGCAATCGGCCCGATTTAGCCGACGAATTGTTAGAAAAATTAAGTTGGAAAATGCCAGCGCTCAGCATTGTACGCTTAGCGCGCATGCATGGTGAGCGCAAACCTGCAGATTTAAACCATTGGCACGAATCTGCCGAATTTGTGGCCGCAGTAAAGTGCGTTGGCATGATTGGCAAATCGGAGCCAGATTTATTTGCATAAACCCATTGCAACAAAAATATCACAATTTTGCACTTGAAACTTATGCTTAAAGTCGCTATCTTATTGTTATTGCCTTTTGGCAACTTTTTATAAGGAAATTGTAATGTTAGATGATATTCAAGTTTTAGGTCGCGATGGCGCGGTAAGCACGCAAAATAAAGTGCTTCGCAACACGTATATGATGCTTGGCCTGACAATGATTCCAACCGTAATTGGCGCCGTTATTGGCATGGGCATCAATTTTAGTGTTATTGCACAGCACCCGTTTATTGCATTTGGCGCATTTATGCTGGTAACAATGGGCATGCAAATGGCGATAACCGCCAACCGTAATAGCAGTATTGGTGTTGCGCTGTTGTTTGTTTACACGTTTTTACTCGGTTTAATGCTGGGCCCTATTTTGCAACATGCAGCGCATCTGCAAAACGGCGCGCAGTTGGTTGGTTTGGCTGCAGGTAGCACTGGCTTAATCTTTTTAACGATGGCGGCAATTGGCGCAACCACTAAAAAAGATTTTAGTTATATGGGTAAATTTTTATCCATTGGCGTAATGGTGGTGTTTATTGCTATTATTGCCAATATTTTTCTACATTTACCGGCATTTTCAATCGCCATTTCATCTATATTTGTGATGATTTCATCTGCCTTTATTATGTACGAAGTCAACCAAATTGTACGCGGCGGTGAAACCAATTATGTGATGGCTACATTGTCATTGTTTATCAGCATTTATAATATTTTTACGAGTTTGCTGAATATATTAATGTCATTTAGCGGTCGTGATTAAGTTTTTAGGCTTTGTAAAAAAAACCCGCGCAAGCGGGTTTTTTATTGCCTGTCATTGCGAGCCATCAGTTTTATCTTATGGTGTGGCAATCCATTTCTCATGTTTGGTAAAACTGGATTGCCACGGGCTAGCGCCCTCGCAATGACGTATTTAGAATTTGGTGCTATAGTAAATTAGCCTTTATTAGTCAGTCGTCGCTGCTTAAAAAAATCAGTCAAAACCGCAGCACAATCTTGTGCCAAAACGCCGCCAAGCACTTCTGTATGGTGATTCAACTTTGCCTCTGTCATTAAATTAACCACGCTGCCGCATGCGCCAGTTTTTGGGTCGCTTGCGCCATAAATCAGCTTTGTAATGCGCGCATGTTGCATGGCACCGCTGCACATTGCGCAGGGTTCCAGCGTCACGTAAAGCGTGCAACCCACCAATCGATAATTGCCTACCTGCTGCGCGGCCTCACGCAAAGCTATAATTTCTGCATGCGCAGTTGGGTCGTGCAGGCCAATCGGTGCGTTTGCGCCGCGGCCAATCACCTCGCCATTTTTCACTACAATTGCGCCCACTGGCACTTCGCCATTTAAGGCGGCTTGACGCGCTAATTCAAGCGCCATTTGCATGTAATCGGTATCGGTTGCGGTCATTGTCTTAAAAAAATCAGTTAGCTTTAAGCTAAAATTTAGGCTTAAATTGTTTAGTTAACGCTTCAAGTTCAGTCAGCATAAAGGCATTTTTTGCTTGGCTATACTGTAGCGCATTATAGCGCGCGGCAATATCCAAAATTAGCGTTTGTTGTGGTGGCAACGCTAAAGCGACGCGGTTACCAAAATCTAACGCACCCTCGCCAATATTGAGCTGAAGGCCGATTGTTTTAAGTTTTTTGAGATATTGAGCGTAAATTTTTTCAGCTGGGTTAAGTGTAATGTGGGTTTTCTTCAGCACAAAAAATGCGGTTGCAACCATAGCCGCTAGCAAAGTCACAATCATGCCGACAACTAAATCAGTCACAGAAACAGTTTTGCCGCGCATTTTGCTTAAAAACGCGAGTTGTTTTTTGTCATCATAACCCAGCACCCACTGGTTCCAGCCATTGTTAAAAGTATCTAAATTGAGTAGTGCTTTTTTAAGTAAAGGAAAATCGTGGCGCGCCATCAGCGGCAGCTCGTCGCGCTCTAAATCGGCGTCGCCAATACCCTGCTCAATGCGCGCTGGCGATACCGCAGCTGTCGGGTCAACCCTCACCCAGCCTTGGCCTTGGAGCCACACTTCTGCCCAAGCGTGCGCATCACTTTGACGCACAATTAAGTAGTTGCCGTTAGGATTAAGCTCGCCGCCTTGGTAACCCGTAACAATGCGCGCAGGCAAGCCAGCAGCGCGCATTAAATACACAAAACTAGTGGCATAATGCTCACAAAAGCCGCGTTTAGTGTTAAATATAAATTGGTCAACGGGGTCTTTACCCAATAGCGGCGGCCTTAGCGTATAGATAAAATTTTGCTCGCGAAACAGGGTTAACGCACTATTAATTTTTTGCGCAGGGGTTAAATTTAACCAAGTTTGCGCCAATGCCCGCGTGCGCGGATTTTCGCCTTCGGTAATTTGCAGCGCCATGATGCTTTCGCGTTCGTTAAGCGCGTTGGCTTCTAACTGGTAATGCGCGTAAGAAACAGCCTCATAACGCATGCGGCTACGCACAGGTTCGTTTGCAACGGCCGAATAATCGTGCGTGCGTTTAGTATTGTTTGGCAGGTTTGTTGGCATGTCTAGCAGCAATAGCCACGGCCGATTATGCGGCTCTAGGGTGATTGTATAATGGGTTGCAGGGCCTGAAACTATTAAATGTTCAGCAGGCAACCCAATATTGTCGCTCGCCATTAGCCAGCTATGCTCTTCTTGATGCCACAGCACGGGCCCGCGCCAATACAGCTGATTTTTTGGCGGAATGGCGCCTTGAAATTGCACCCTAAACGCGATGCTACTATTTTTGGTGAGCTGGCTAATATTGCCAAATTGCAGGTTGTCGCTAAGGCCAGTCATACCGCTGTAGGCATCTTGCGGAATGCCCCACAAAGGCCCAGGAATGCGCGGAAACAGCACAAACAATACCAACATGATGGGTAACGATTGCAGCAAAAGCTTTCCAGAAAATTTGAGAATAAACAGAGCATCTTGTTTAGTACTTTTTTGCTTAGTAATGCCTAAGTTATTCATGTTATTTTGCTTAACAAGACTTGTGTTAATTAAACTAGCAATGAGTAATAGCATTGGCGCAATGCTAATGCCAAATGTTGCCATGCTTTGGTTAAACAAAAACAAATTACCTACCAAAAAAAAGCCTAACATGATGCACAGCATATAATCCCGCAGCGCTTTGGTTTCTAACAACTTTAGCGCGGTCATAATCACCAGAAAACTTAAACTGGCATCGCGGCCAAATTGGCCTTTAAAGCTCAGCACAATAATCAAACCGAGTATTAATGACAGCAACACTAGTAGCCAGCGATTTGGCATAAAAATTGGTTTAGCTATTGCAATGTAACGCCAAACGCCTAGGAGTACGCAAACGCCGATCACCCACAGCGGCAAATTAAGCGCATGGGTTGCCAATATCGCGCCCAGCGATATCAGCAGCCATTTAATTTGCACAGCGGTTACAAGCTTGGCTTTTGTCCTCATAACAAGGCCAGTGCTTGCATACAAGCGTGGTAATGCGCCTGCGAATCACTGGGCGCCAGCGTTAAATTAGGCAGTTTTAAGCCATAACGTTGCTGCGATGCGTGCGCATCCACAACCCACAGCGCCAACTGCGAAATACGCGCTTCCAGCTCGCCATTAACCAAGGCAAAATCCAACCACAAGTCGCTAGCACCTTCACCGCTGTACAGTTTGGTGTACAAACCGCTGCCCCGGCTAGAGGCTTTCCAATCGACGCGACTGGCGGCATCACCTAGTTGATAGTTTTTGTGGCCATCAAAGTCGTCATCACCGCGGCTAGCACGGCTGTTGCCACTATTACGCGCATCGATTAATAGCGCTGGCAAAGGCTGGTGTCCGCTTGGTTTTGGGTAGACCAATATGGGTAAAGAAAGCTCTGCATAAGCCCAAGCATGCAATAAACTCAAGGGAAACTCGCTATAAACGGTGATGCGTGGCAGCGCACAAAATCCGCGTTTGGTAGTGGTAAATGGCAACAAAAAAAGGCCCGATTGATTCGCCGCAATAGGCTCACTTACTTCTGCATTTTGCTCAATTTTAGCGGCTATGGCATAGCGCGCGCGATTTTTAGTATCTAACATGTGAATGGTTACTTGCGCGCAATCGCCCGCAAATACTGGCTTTGCATGTAACACGCTAATGTGTAGATGCACGACATTGCGCCAAGTGTGCAGCATGGCAGTGTGGCCAAGCGAGGCCAATAAAAACGTGACAAAATACCCAAGACTTAACGAATAATTGATAGAGCCAACCAGCAACAGTATCAACATGACTGCGTACAGCACGCCCCATACAGTTGGCAGAATATAAATTTGGCGCGGTTGCAATGTCGCCATATTGCCGTCACTTTTTGCTACGCGCAGCCATTGTTGCCAATACGCGCGCCTCCAAACTTGCACATTACACGCCTTCATTTTAGCGTATAGCGATTTGGCTTAACATTTGCTGTGCGCTCTGGCCGCTGTCTTTTTCTAGCGCCAAACGGTGCGAAACAACGCTGGCAAATACCGCTTGCACATCTTCTGGGATGACAAAATCGCGACCTTCTAACATTGCCCACGCCTGCGCGCATTGCCGTAATGCTAAGCTCGCTCTGGGTGATAAACCTGTGTTTAACTGCGCGCGCGATTGTGCAATTAAGGCTTGCAGATAATCTAACAAATGATCAGAAACGTGAATGCCATGCACCGCTTGTTGCATGGCCAGCACCGTTTCAGCATCGCAAATAGCAGGTGCATGAGAAGAAAAATTGCGTCCGCCTTGGTTTTTAAGCAAAGCTCGTTCTGATTCGGCGTCGGGGTAGCCCAAGCTAATGCGCATTAAAAAACGGTCTAACTGCGATTCTGGCAATGCAAATGTGCCAATATGATGCTTAGGATTTTGCGTTGCAATCACAAAAAATGGGCTGGGCAGTTGGTGCGTTTCGCCATCCACAGTAATTTGTTTTTCTTCCATCGCCTCTAATAATGCGCTTTGCGTTTTGGGCGTGGCGCGATTAATTTCATCAGCCAGCAACATATTGGTAAATACTGGGCCAGGATGAAATTGAAAATCAGCGGTATTTCTGTCAAAAACCGATACGCCAATAATATCGGCAGGCAATAAATCACTGGTAAATTGCGCACGTCTAAACTCCAAACCCAGCACCTGCGCCAGCGTGTGCGCCAAGGTAGTTTTGCCCATGCCTGGCAAATCCTCTATCAGCAAGTGGCCGCCCGCCAATACGCAACTCAGCGCCAGTTTAATTTGTTGTTGTTTACCTAAAATAACCTGTGAAACGCCTTTAATAATCGCGTTAGTAGTGATTACGTGATTCGGGTTGATTGCATTATTGGAAGTTTGCATGACTTGATATTAACTTTCTTATTCGTTAAAACAGCTTGAAATAGAACAATAACGGCCTAATATTAGCACATTGAATCCCTAATAAATGCCAGTTAAAGGAGGTGTGTTATGCAAATCAGACGCTCGCAAGAACGCGGCCACGCTTATCGCGGCTGGTTGGATAGTTACCACTCTTTTTCGTTCGCTAATTATTACGATGCGAATTGGATGGGGTTTTCGGTACTACGCGTGATTAACGAAGACGTGATTGCACCTGCACAAGGCTTTGGCACGCATTCGCATGACAATATGGAAATTATCACTTACGTGTTACAAGGCGAGCTTGCGCACAAAGATAGCATGGGCAACACAGAAACCATTAAACAAGGCCATGTGCAGCGTATGACGGCTGGCACTGGCGTTTCACATAGCGAATTTAATGCTTCAGATTCTACACCTGTGCATTTACTGCAAATTTGGATTGTGCCAAATCAGCAAAATTTACCTCCCAGTTATGAAGATGGTTTTTTTACCGATGCCCAAAAGCAAAACCAATGGTGTTTGCTGGCAAGTGAAAACGCAGAAGCGGGTTCATTAAGGGTTCATCAAGATATGCAATTATTAGTAAGCAAGCTAGATGAACGAAAAACGTTAAATTACGTTCTTAAAGAAGGCCGCAGTGCCTATTTGCAAGTGACCAGTGGTAGCCTAGAAATCAATCAACAGCAGCTTAATGCGGGTGATGCAGCTATGTTTGAT
>JACMNB010000075.1 GCA_014378845.1 Methylotenera sp.
GCTATCAAGCTTGTGTTTAGCTAGAGATTGTCCGCTATTAGTCGCACCCGCCATGAACAAACAAATGTGGGAAAACCCAGCCACACAGCGCAATTTTGCGCAATTAATTGCAGATAAAATTACTGTGCTTGGCCCAGGCAGTGGCGACCAAGCTTGCGGCGAAGTTGGCCTTGGCCGCATGTTAGAAGCAGACGAATTAATGGCAGATATTAGCGGGTTTTTTACGCCCAAATTATTGGCGGGTAAACGCGTATTAATCACGGCTGGCGCGACTTTAGAAATGATAGACCCCGTACGCGCGATTACCAATTTAAGCAGCGGAAAAATGGGTTATGCACTTGCGCAGGCGGCCGCAGATATGGGCGCAATGGTTACTTTAATTAGCGGCGCGACTGCTTTGACTCCGCCAAAAAGCGTAACCAATATTAGCGCCACTTCTGCCGAAAAAATGTATCAAGCGGTGATGAGTCATATTAAAAATCAAGATATTTTTATTGCAGTGGCAGCGGTTGCCGATTACACGCCTGCTAGACCAAGTGCGCAAAAAATGAAAAAAATTGAACAAGCGAATAATAACAACACGGTCACAATAGAATTAACACCAACAAAGGATATTTTAAAAGACGTCGCCAGCCTGCCAAACGCGCCATTCTGCATGGGTTTTGCCGCTGAAAGTGAACGCTTAATTGAATATGCTTCGGCAAAAAGAATAGCAAAAAAACTGCCTTTAATTGTTGCAAATCATGTTTCTGCAATGAAGAGCAATGAAAATACGGTTACATTGATAGACGACGCTGGCGCGCATGCACCGATAACTGCCAGCAAGGTTGATATTGCCACGGTGATATTAAAACATGTCGCCAAACTGATGGCGTAAATATGCCCTGTCAGCGCATGGACTTAAACTTTAGAATTAATAATTAGGTCGTGATCATGGAAAACGATACCCAAAACTTTCAATTATTGGCAGGTGATATAAATAAGCTATTGCCAGACTACAAAACCGCTTGGGCAAATATTGAAACAATCGGCGATGTGTATGGGGCTAATATTTTTTATTATAGATACGCAGGGTAACTTTCGTTATTGGAGTGAGGGTTTAGAACCTATGACGGTTTTTTTTAACGCGATGCGAGACACTTTAATTATTGCGGGCAAGCCACCTTTTAGCAGCGCGACTTTTACCTTGCATGCGCATGGTCAGTTTTCGTGCGATTATAGTTACGCAGATGTTTCCGATTTTGGGCGATCGGGCGAGCGGCGCGATGTGTGGATTAAGCAATATTTAGGCGAAAATGTAAAAATTAACTGGGGTTAAATAGTCGTTTAGTGCACTTTATTGCTTAACTTGCCGATATTGTATAGGTAGCCAATCCACCTTAGACAATTGGGGAAATGCAAAAGATGTCTTTTATCAACATACTGCTTGCCGCGCAACGCGAAATTAACGCGGCTGATATTGCCAATAATGAAGATAGCGATTATCCCTTGCACGTTATCGATTTTCGCAGCCGCCTGCTGTTTGCAGATCTTGGTACCGGCTTAGAAATTGAATATTATGGCGATGTAGAGCCTGATGGCGAGCCCTGTGTTTGGCAAGTTTTTTTAGAGGCACTAACTCAGCCAGCCGTGGCCAATAATTTAACCAGCTTGCGCATTACAGGGGCAGATGAGGGCGCAAATGGCAGCCGCACGCATGATTTTACTGATTTATTAAGCACAACAACGCAATTTCCAACGCTCGTCAACCTGTTTATTCGCCCCACGGGCGTCACTGACCATAACATGGTAGATATTATGCCGCAGCAAATTGCAAATCTGATTGCGCGCTGCCCAAAATTAGAAAACTTAACCTTACCGCACCCGCCAGAAGCTGACTTTTTTGAAAATCCCTTGCCGCGTTTGCATTATTTACGCACAGGCATGGGCTGGCAAACGCATGATTTTATTAAACATTTAGCCAAAAGCCAAACTATGCCTAGTTTGGGCGTGTTAGATTTTACCGATAGCTTAAACGTGTTTAGGCAAAATTTAAGCGATAAAGAGCAAAAAGGTTTTGAAGCAACACCCGCAGAAACCGCCAGCACGCATGATTTTTTAAAAAGCTTAGGTTTTGATAACGAAACTTTACTTTCCGCCGAAATAGCCAGCCAAAAAGCCCAAGCAGAAGTCGCCAAAACCAGCACTTTTGACGACAAAATAACATCCTTTGAAGATTACGAAGCACTGCTAAAATCTACGCCCCTAAAGCTTATTCATTTGCGTAACGCCTACTTAAACCAAAGCCAGTTTAGCGCTTTGCATACTCTCAGGCCTGACGTGCAACTGAGCGCCTAGAAGCGCCGCATGAGTATATTGCGCATTGGCAAGGTCGATTTAATACACCGTTTAAACATTTAATTGTTCCACGGTAAAGATAATGGCTAATGTTGACACGGTTTATGAGCTTTATGAAACAGGCTATTTTGCCGAAGCACGGCTTGAAGCATTAAATTGGCTCAAAACTGCGCCCAACGACGCACTGGCACATTGCTATGTTGCATCGTGCAGTTATGTGCTATTTAAGGCTCGCGATGACGATGAAATAACCGAGGATGAGACTGTCATTAGCGCATTTGCGCAAGCAATGATGACGCATTCACAATTAGCCAGCCAGCTTAATAGCACAGAAACCAAACTTTATGAGTTTAGACTATATTTGGCCGAGCGCGAGACCGACTACAAAGCTTGGCTCGAAACCGATGAGCTGATCACCATCGCAGAGCTGCAATTTTTAAAAGGCAAGTTTACAACCCTAACCCCAAAAAGCCGCAATATTAGTCGGTGTGACATTGAAATTGGCTTACGCAAGCGTGACTTAGATTTAGTTTGTAAAAAACTACAACTTCAGCTAGATGACTCCCTTGCAAGTAACTTGCCACGGCAGCAAAATGACGTAATTTTGGCCGATTTATACTGCAAGCTAGGCTATTATACGGCTCAAAATTTAGTGTTTGCGGCGGCTTTTACCCATTACCAACAGGCTGTAACTTTATGTACCCGCGATCATGAGGCAATTGGCCGCGCAGGGTTGTTGGCA
>JACMNB010000008.1 GCA_014378845.1 Methylotenera sp.
ACCATTGAAACAGAACGTTTGAAACGAAAAGCTAGATTGGTCTGCCCGACAGGAATCGAACCTGTAACCCCCAGCTTAGAAGACTGGTGCTCTATCCGGTTGAGCTACGGGCAGATGAGTTACACGTTTGAAACTTGTTTAAAACATAACCAAAAATCTTGGTCGGCGTGGAGAGATTCGAACTCCCGACATCCTGCTCCCAAAGCAGGCGCGCTACCAGGCTACGCTACACGCCGAAGAGGCAGAAATATAGCGCAAACAAGGCATTTGGTCAATTCTAATATGCTAAAATCGCGCTTTATTTCAAATTAAAGTTTGAATGCGCGCATGACAGCACAAATTATAGATGGCAAAGCCATTGCACAGCAGCTATTGGCCAGCATCAAAACCAAAATAAACATCCGCATTGCTTCGGGCAAACGCGCGCCTTGCTTGGCTGTAGTGCTAGTTGGGGCAGATGCGGCGTCGGCGATTTACGTGCGCAATAAGCGCATAGCCTGCGAAAAAGTGGGCATAAAGTCTATTGCTTATGATTTATCTAGCAGCACGAGTGAAGCTGATTTATTTGGCTTAATTGATAACCTTAATCACGATGCAAATGTTGATGGAATTTTGGTGCAATCGCCATTACCGCCGCAAATATCAGAAGAACAACTCATTGAAAGCATTAGCGTTGATAAAGATGTGGACGGTTTTCACCCGTACAACATTGGCCGTTTAGCCGTGCGTCAGCCCACGCTGCGCTCTTGCACGCCGTTTGGTGTTATCAAATTGTTGCAAGCAGTTAACATTGATTTAATGGGACTAGACACAGTGATTGTTGGCGTTTCTAACCACGTTGGCCGCCCCATGGCGCTTGAGCTTTTATTGGCAGGCTGCACTGTAACCAGCTGCCATCGCCATACTAAAAACTTGGCCGAAAAAGTAAACAATGCTGATTTAGTGGTTGCAGCCGCAGGCAAGCCTGGCTTAATCAAGGGCGATTGGATTAAAGAGGGTGCAATAGTTGTGGATATCGGCATCAGCCGCTTGAGCGACGGCAGCATTTGCGGCGATGTGGAATTTAACATCGCCAAAGCGCGCGCCAGCTACATTACGCCAGTACCAGGTGGCGTAGGCCCTATGACCGTTGCCACGTTAATGGAAAATACCTTGTTAGCCCTTGAATTAAAAGAGAAAAAATAAGCTTTTGCATAAGCTAAAAAATAAGTGTAAACTCGCGCGATTAAAAATTAATAACTTAATTTTAACCTTTTTTTAGCGCTATTTTAAACGCGCTTTTTTGGAAAGACTTGTTGGATTAAACTCCACAAATTAAAACTATGGCAGAAACCCTCACCAAAGCTTTTACGCCTTATCAGCCAAAACCTGATGAGGAATACATGAATAAAAACCAACTCAAGCATTTTCGTGCCATATTAAATGGCTGGAAATCTGAGTTAAGCCACGATATTGACCGCACTGTGCATACTATGCAAGACGAAGTCACCATGTTTGCCGACCCGAACGATCGTGCCAGCCAAGAATCTGATATGACCCTAGAGCTGCGCAACCGTGACCGAGAACGCAAACTCATCAAAAAAATTGACGAAACCTTACGCAATATCGACGCCGATGAATACGGCTACTGCGAAGGCTGCGGTGTTGAAATTGGTCTAAAACGATTAGAAGCGCGCCCAACTGCCACGCTTTGTATTGATTGCAAAACGCTAGATGAAATGCGAGAGAAGCAAGTTGCTAAGTAATTTTTAGCTTAAACAAATAAGCCCGAGAAATCGGGCTTATTTGTTTTCAATCCATAATCAATCATTAAAACACCTGCCCTGAGAGGCAATATCCATGCGGATTGCAGAGCAGGATTTTTATTCCACCTCATAAGTAATCTTTCAAAAGACCAAGAGGTAAGAATTTTCAAAATTCCCACAACCAAACATCTTCATCAATCATTAAAACTTCAGAATCACATTGTTCGCAATAATTAACCTGAATCTCTTCATTTTCGATCAAAACAGTTTCAATAATATCTAAACGAAACTGGCAATGAGGGCAGCAATTTGGTTGCTCGCTCATGATGTAATAAATTGAGTTAAAAATAAATGCTCTTTTATTCAAATTAGGTATCACTTTGATTATCCAAAAAAAGTAATTTTCAGCGTCAATTTAGATGATACATCAAAATTGTGACTTATAGTCCGTAGCCTTATATGTCACATATCAATCAAACTGATGGCAGTTAATTTTCTGAATAACCGCCATGAACAATTCCATTCTTAAAGCTTTTGGCATCCGTATAAAAGCTGTCCGCCTTCAGCGAGGCTTAAGCCAAGAACAATTAGGTTTAATTGCCGAGCTTGATAGAACCTATATCAGCGGCATTGAGCGTGGTTTGCGAAATGTAAGTTTAATCAACTTAGAAAGACTTGCGATTGCTTTGAACACTGAGGCAGCTGAGCTATTAAAGTTTGATGAGCCCAACAATGTCTAGTCGGGCTTACTATTCAGTAAGTGTTAAAGACTTTCTAAATACGTCATCAGATGAAATTATTGGCATAATCACCAGCCATCATTCCCAAGATTTAGTGCATTTACAAACTAATGCATGGGGGAAACAAATTGAAATCCTGCAAGCTTCCTTACAAGCTCTTCAAACAGGACATGTATTTTTTGAAATGCTTATTCCAAGAATGGGCAAACGCGCTGATGTGGTTTTCATAGCCGATGGCATTATTTTTGTGTTGGAATTTAAAGTCGGTGAAACAAAATATAAAGCACAAGACTTGCGGCAAACAGAAGGTTACGCAATGAATTTAAGTTGTTTCCATGAAGCTAGCCATGAACAACTAATCTGCCCAATTTTAGTTGCTACCAATGCTCGTGAAGAGATTTTAGATTTAAAAAAACAAAATATTGGTGTGCTTCATCCAATAAAAGCAAACGCAAACAATTTAGCTAAGATAGTTGGCGAAATTTTTGAAACATACAACTCACAAAAAACAATTGATCCAATAGCGTGGCTAAATGGGCGCTACAAGCCAACTCCAACGATTATCGAGGCCGCGCAAGCTTTATACGCCAAGCATGATGTCTCAGATATTGCGCGCTCGGATGCAGAGGCAGTGAATTTGGCTGAAACCGTTGGGCGTATCAATGAGATTATCCATCAATCACGCATTCAAAAACAAAAATCAATTTGTTTTGTCACTGGCGTGCCTGGTGCCGGAAAAACACTAGTTGGTTTAAATATTGCCACTATGCACAACAACACCAAAGATGAAGAGCATGCTGTGTTTCTCTCAGGAAATGGCCCTTTGGTAGACGTGCTTCGTGAAGCGTTGGCTAGAGACAGTGAAGCAAGAAGTTCGAGCATATCCATAACGGATGCTCGCAGAGAAACAAGTAGCTTTATACAAAACATTCATCGTTTTAGGGACGAATATTTAACAGATAGCTACCGGCCGCCAATAGACAAAATAGTTATTTTTGATGAGGCACAACGCGCTTGGGATGTTGAAAAAACGTCCAAATTTATGTGACAAAAGCGCAACCAAGCAGAGTTTAACCAATCAGAACCAGACTTTTTAATTGGGGTGATGGATAGACACGATGAATGGTGTGTCGTGATTGCGTTAATCGGCGGCGGTCAAGAAATTAATGAGGCTGAAGCTGGCTTAAATGGTTGGTTTTCTGCGCTAGAAAACATTATCTAGATTGGCACATTTATTACTCAGAAAAGCTTAAACAAAAAGAGTACGCAGGTGAAAATGTAGAGCTTAATCTATTACAAAACACAAAGTCTTATAGTGAACATAGTTTGCACTTGGCAACTTCTATGCGGTCATTTCGCGCAGATAAGTTGTCACATTTTGTTCACTGCCTTATACACAATCAGCCAAGTCAGGCACTTTCAATTTATGAACAAATTAGTGCGCATTACCCTATATTTGTTACACGCGATTTATCAAAAGCCAAAACATGGATTAAAGCGCAAAAAAGAGGCTTAGAAAGTTGTGGCTTGATTGCATCTGCAGGCGCAAAACGACTTAAAGCTGAAGGCATATTCGTCAATAACGAAATAGATGCCACGCATTGGTTTTTAAACTCTCAAGATGATGTGCGCTCTTGTCACTTTCTTGAAGATGCCGGCACAGAGTTTGTAGTGCAAGGATTAGAACTTGATTGGTGCTTAATAGCTTGGGATGCTGATTATCGCTATAAAAATAATGCTTTTGAATATTGGAATTTCAAAGGAAGCAAATGGATGCACGTCCATAATGATGCTCAACAACGATATTTAGAGAAATCATACCGAGTTTTGCTAACGAGAGCACGGCAAGGCATGGTGATTTATGTGCCTCAAGGCAGTAGCCAGGATTTAACTCGGGCGCCTGCATTTTATGATCATAGTTACCAATATTTGCAGCAGTGTGGGTTGACCGAACTTTAACTATTTAAAAACACCTGCCCTGCAAGCCGCATGGATATTGGTCTTCAGGGCATATGTTTTAAACAATAAAAAGCCCACTTGCGTGGGCTTTTTAATTACTACTAACGAATCTTACTCGTCAGCTTCTACCGTTTTTTCTTCTCTCGCTGGCGCGTCAATCAAGGCTTTCATGCTTAAGCGTACTTTGCCTTTGTCATCAATTTCTACTACTTTAACTTTTACAATATCGCCTTCTTTTACAAAATCGCTCACCGCGTTTACGCGTTGGTGGGCGATTTGTGAGATGTGAACTAGGCCATCTTTACCTGGTAATAGGCTAACAACTGCGCCGAAGTCTAATATTTTCACGACTGGGCCTTCATAGATTTGACCAACTTCAACGTCCGCAGTAATTGCTAAAATACGGCGTTTAGCATCGTCACCTTGCTCGCTTGAGGTGCAGGCAATTTTAATGGTGCCATCATCTGCAATATCAATACTAGTGCCGGTTTCTTTGGTTAAAGCTTGAATCACTGCACCGCCTTTACCAATCACATCGCGAATTTTGTCTGGGTTAATTTTCATCACAATAATACGTGGTGCAAATTCTGACATTTCTACATTGGCGTTTGCCATGGCATCTTTCATAATGCCTAAAATATGCGTACGGCCTTCTTTAGCTTGTGCCAAGGCAACTTGCATAATTTGTGCGGTAATGCCGGTAATTTTAATATCCATTTGCAGCGCTGTAATGCCGTTGGTTGTACCTGCCACTTTAAAATCCATGTCGCCAAGGTGATCTTCGTCGCCCAAAATATCGGTTAGCACCGCAACGCGGTTGCCTTCTTTAATTAAGCCCATGGCAATACCCGCTACGTGCGCTTTCATTGGCACACCCGCGTCGATTAAGGCTAAGCAGCCACCACACACAGAAGCCATTGAGCTTGAGCCGTTAGATTCGGTAATTTCGGACACCACACGCATGGTGTAATCAAAGTCTTCTTTTTCTGGCAGCGCAGCGATTAAGGCGCGTTTTGCTAAACGGCCATGACCGATTTCGCGGCGTTTTGGTGTACCAACGCGGCCAGTTTCGCCAGTGGCGTACGGGGGCATGTTGTAGTGCAACATAAAGCGATCTTTAAACTCACCTTGCAATGCGTCAATCACTTGCTCGTCACGGCCTGTGCCAAGTGTTGCAACCACTAGCGCTTGCGTTTCGCCGCGTGTGAATAGCGCAGAACCATGTGCGCGTGGCAATACGCCAGTGCGAATGGTAATTGGACGCACGGTGCGTGTGTCGCGGCCATCAATACGTGGCTCGCCGTTTAAAATTTGGCTACGTACGGTTTTGGCTTCTAGTTTAAAAAACTCATCTTTAATCGCGTTAGCTTCTTTTGTAGAGGTTGTTTCTGTAATCAACTCAGTCATCACACGGTTTTTAATTTCGTCCAATTTGCTAGAACGCGCACCTTTGGCTTTAATTTGGAAGGCTTCATTGACATCTTTTTCAGCAATTTTAGCCACTTTAGCAATTAAAACGCTGTCTGGCTCTGGTGCTACCCAATCCCATGCATCTTTACCCGCCTCAGTCACCATTTCGTTAATCATGCTAATGACTGCTTGCATTTGCTCATGGCCAAAAACAACTGCGCCCAGCATAATTTCTTCTGATAATTCTTTGGCTTCACTTTCCACCATCATCACAGCGGTTTCAGTTGCCGCAACGACTAAATCCATTTGGCTAGTTTCAAGCTCTGTTTTGCTTGGGTTAAGCACATACTCACTATTAATATAACCCACGCGCGCTGCGCCTAGCGGGCCAAAGAACGGAATGCCTGACAATGACATGGCGGCGGATGCGCCAATAATGGCAGGAATATCTGAATCAATTTCTGGGTCACTCGACATCACCGTCGCAACCACTTGCACTTCGTTATAAAACGCTTCTGGAAATAACGGGCGTAATGGGCGATCGATTAAACGTGATGTTAAGGTTTCTTTTTCTGAAGGACGGCCTTCGCGCTTGAAAAATCCACCTGGAATTTTGCCAGCTGCGTAAGTTCTTTCCATATAATCCACGGTTAGCGGAAAGAAGTCTTGGCCTTCTTTAACTTCTGATTTTGATGTAACTGCCACTAAAACAACGGTGTCGCCATAACTCACTAAAACGGCCGCATCGGCTTGGCGCGAAATTTCACCTGTTTCTAAGGTGAGCGTATGTGCGCCAAATTGAATACTTTTTTTTGTAATATTAAACATTAGGTTTCCTTTTCTCTTTGCTTTTCATTTCAATAGCTTATTATTCACTACCCAATAATAAGCAACTCTATAATTACTGCTTGATTAAGAACAATTTGATGATAATTATTTAAAGCAAAAAGCCGACGCATATCACCATGCAATCGGCTTTTTCTTCATTATAAAGCTTGCACTTTATAACAATTACTTACGTAGACTTAAACGACCAATCAATGTTTGGTAGCGCGCAACATCTTCACGCTTTAAATAATCTAATAAACGACGACGTTGGCTAACCATTGCCAACAAACCACGACGTGAATGGTTGTCTTTTTTATTGGCTTTAAAATGCTCGGTTAGGTAATTAATACGGTTGGTTAACAAGGCCACTTGCACTTCTGGGCTACCTGTATCGCCTGGTTTTGTTTGGTATTCTGCTACTACTTTTGCGGTATCTACTGCTGTAATTGCCATCTTTTTTCCTTAATAATAATTAGCGTCAATGCAAGCGCAGCCATAACCGCAAATGCATTCATTTACATGACGCCGCATTATAGTGCCTAAAAGTGTTTTTAACAAGAAAATTTAAGCTTAACTGTCTGTTTTTTCAGTTATTTTAGTCTTTTATTTGTACCAGACGTTTTGGCGCGATTTTGCCGTCGTCTTGCAAAAAACCCAATCCTAAAAATTTATTTTGCTCATCATAAAGCCGCAAATCGCCACCTGGCGTTTTACCAGCTTGCCACACGGATTGGCCTTGCATCATGTAAAAGGCGGCATCGGCATTTAACACAACTTTTGGCAAACTTTCTATGGCCGAATCTACAGGTAGCAATAGCGCAGCGCGTGCTTCAATCGACAGCGCTTCTAATTGCTCGATTGTGATCGCTTGCGCTAATAAATATCCCGCAGTTTCGGTGCGGCGCAGGCCGATTAAATGTGCGCCGCAGCCAAGCGCTGCGCCTATGTCTTCGGCCAGTGTACGAATATAGGTGCCTTTGCTGCAAACCACCGTGATTTGCGCAAAATCAGCTTCAAATTTTTCTACAATAATACTACTAATATGAATTAAGCGGCTCTGGCGGGCAATATCCACGCCCTCTCTGGCGTATTCGTATAAGGCTCGGCCTTCGTGCTTTAAGGCGGAATACATGGGTGGCATTTGTGAAATTTCGCCGATAAATTGCTTGCAAGCGGCTGCAAACTGTGTGGCCGAAACATTCACTGGCGCGGTTGTCAGCACTTCGCCTTCAGCGTCGCCCGTGGTGGTGGTTGCGCCCAATTTAATCGTCGCAAAGTAGGTTTTATAAGCATCGGTGACGTATTGCGCAAACTTGGTGGCTTCGCCCAAGCAAATTGGCAACAGCCCAGTCGCAAGCGGGTCTAGCGTGCCTGTATGGCCCGCTTTTGCGGCCGAATACAGCCATTTTACTTTTTGCAGGGCTTGGTTGGATGAAAAACCGAGTGGTTTATCGAGCAGTAAAACGCCGTTGACGTTTTTTTTGATGCGTTTAAATTGCAAGCTAGTTTTTTAATGCTTAATTAATCTTGATTTTTATCCGTGGCGCGCGCGGCATCGATTAATTTTGCCATTTTCATGCCAATATCAATCGATTCGTCATATACAAAATGCAGTTGCGGCACTGTTCTTAATAGCATGCGCTTAGCCACTTGCGTGCGCAAATAACCTGCTGAATTTTCTAAACCATTTTGAATGCTTTGCAGGGTTTTGGCATGATTAGCTATATCTGGCTTGGCTTGCGGTGCGCTGTAAAAAATTTTGGCATGCGCCATGTCGCCCGTGACTTCAACCGCAGTAATCGTAACCATGCCAATGCGCGGGTCTTTCACTTCAAACATCAGTAAATCCGCCAACTCGCGTTGCATTTGCTCGGCAACGCGGGTTGCCCTTGAAAATTCTTTTGCCATTAATTTAACAATTCAATCAATTAAAGCGTTCTGGCTACTTCAACCACTTCGTAAATCTCCAACATATCGCCCACTTCAATGTCATTAAAGTTTTTGAGTGACAAGCCACATTCAAAGTTGTTTTTCACTTCTTTCACATCGTCTTTAAAGCGTTTGAGTGAATCTAACTCGCCCGTATGGATAATCACATTATCACGCAATACGCGCACTTTAGAGTTGCGTTTCACTATGCCATCTGTAACGTAGCAACCCGCGATTGAGCCAACTTTAGAGATTTTAAATACTTCGCGAATCTCGACCGTACCAATCATACTTTCACGTTGCTCTGGTTTCAGCATGCCGCCCAGCGCCGCTTTTACTTCGTCCACCGCTTCATAAATAATATTGTAGTAGCGCACATCCACGCCCAAGTTTTCTATCAACTTACGTGAACCAGCATCGGCGCGCACGTTAAAGCCAATTAATACCGCGCTAGAAGCACTGGCCAAGTTAACATCAGATTCAGAAATTGCGCCCACGCCTGTGTGGATGATTTTAACGCGCACTTCGGCTGTTGATAGTTTTTGCAAGCTGGTGGCAAGCGCTTCGTACGATCCTTGCACGTCTGACTTAATAATTAAGTTAAGCGTTTCTACTTGGCCTTCTTCCATTTGGTTAAACATATTTTCTAGTTTGGCCGCTTGTTGTTTAGCCAGCTTAACATCACGGAACTTGCCCGAACGGAAGTTAGCAATTTCGCGCGCTTTACGTTCATCATTGAGTACAATCACTTCTTCGCCCGCGCTTGGCACGTCACTTAAGCCTAAAATTTCAACAGGAATCGATGGGCCAGCTTCTTTAATATCGTTGCCCGCTTCATCTAACATGGCACGTACACGGCCAAAAGTGCTGCCAGCCAAAATCATATCACCACGACGTAAAATGCCCGATTGCACTAAGATTGTTGAAACCGAGCCGCGGCCTTTGTCTAACCTGCCCTCAATCACCAAGCCTTTTGCAGGCGTGTTTCTTGGTGCTTTTAGCTCTAAAATTTCAGCTTGCAACAATACGGCTTCTAATAGCTCGTCAATGCCTTTACCTGTTTTGGCCGAAACTTCGCGGAACATCACCTCGCCGCCAAAGTCTTCTGGCACCACTTCTTGCGCAACCAACTCCAATTTCACGCGCTCTGGCTCGGCCCCTGGCTTGTCAATTTTGTTAATCGCCACCACAATTGGTACGCCTGCCGCTTTGGCATGATGAATCGCCTCAATCGTTTGTGGCATCACGCCATCATCGGCAGAGACCACCAAAATCACCACATCGGTTGCTTTTGCACCGCGTGCACGCATGGCGGTAAACGCCTCGTGACCAGGCGTATCGAGGAAAGTCACCATGCCGCGCGGCGTTTCAACGTGATACGCACCAATATGCTGCGTAATACCGCCCGCTTCACCACTGGCGACGCGGCTGCGACGAATATAATCGAGCAAGCTGGTTTTACCATGATCAACATGGCCCATTACCGTGACGACTGGTGGGCGCGATTCTAAAATCGCTTCGGCATGCGCGTCTTCTTCTAAAAACACATCGGGATCGTTTGGCGCGGCTGCTTTGGCACCATGACCCATTTCTTCTACCAATATAATTGCTGTTTCTTGATCCAACACTTGGTTAATGGTCACCATCATGCCCATGCCCATCAGCACTTTAATCACTTCTGCCGCTTTAATCGACATTTTGTGCGCAAGCTCAGCCACAGTGATCGTTTCTGGCACTAATACCTCGTAAACAATCGCCTCAGTTGGTGCGTTAAAAGCGTGTTCTGCGTCGTCATCACCGCGATTCGATTTATGCTTACCTTTGGGCGAGCGCCACCCTTGGCCAGCGGTGGTGTCACCGCGCGTTTTAAGGCCACGCTTTTTACTTTCTTTATCGTTCCAGTCAGTATTGGTGCCCTTGCCTTTTTTGGCATCTTTAGCGGCAGGTTTTGCAACCGCGCCTTCTTTAGCAGCAGGCTTATGCAGTGTGCCTTCTTTAAGTTTTGCTGCTTTTACTTTTGCTGCTTCTGCCTCGGCCAATTTACGCGCTTCTTCGTCAATACGGCGCTGCACCAACTCTTGTTTTTTGCGCACATCATCGGCTTGCATTTGCGCCAGCGTCGCATGGCGCTTGGCTTCATTCTCGCGAATAGCAATTTGCTCTGGCGTTAACACTTGCTTTTTAAGCGTAGTCGATTTTTTCTCAACTTCAACCACTTCTGGTATTGCTGGCGCTTCTTCTACAATAGCGACAACGGTTTCTAATGCAGGCACACTAATTTCAACTGGCGGAAGTTCTACGATTGAAGCTTCTTCTACAAAAACTTCAATTGGCAATTCTGCCTCTACCAAGGCCGCAACTGCTTCAGGTTTTGCCGCTTCCGCTTCTACTTCTTCACTACTCATTACCACACGTTTTTTACGCACTTCAACTTGAATGGTGCGCGCTTTGCCCATGCTGTCAGTTTTTTTAATCTCGGTATTGGATTTGCGTGTTAGCGTAATTTTATTTTTGGGTGCTTGAACCGCGCCGTGCTCTTTGCGCAAAAAATCTAAAAGCGCAGTTTTATCTGTCTCTTCTAGCTGTTCATCCACAGTAGACTTTACGACGCCCGCGCTTTTAAGCTGCTCCAGCAGCAAGGCGGTTGGCAGCCCTAGCTCTGCGGCGAATTGTGCAACGGTTGTTTGTGCCATTTACTGTTCCTGTCTTTCCAATTTTGTCATTACTTTTTATGCTAGTTATTGGTGGTTTAAACCCAATTATATTAATCAGTTAATTAAAACGCGCTTATTTAAACCAAGGCTCACGCGCGGTCATAATTAATGCTTTCGCACGTTCTGTGTCCATATTGGTTAATTCAACCAACTCATCTACCGCTAACTCGGCTAAGTTATCCATGCTGGCAACGCCTTTAGACGCCAGTAAATGCGCGGTGGCATCGTCCATGCCTGCCATGCCCAACAAATCGGCAGATGCTTCTTCAACCTTCTCTTCTTTGGCAATCGCTTCGGTTAAAAGTGCGGCGCGCGCGCGCGAACGTAGCTCATTAATCGTGTCTTCATCAAAGGCGTCAATTTCGGCCATCTCTGCCAGCGGCACATAAGCAATTTCTTCCAATGTACTAAAACCTTCTTGCACCAAAATATCGGCTACTTCTTCGTCCACGTCCAATTTTTGCATAAACAATTGGCTAACTGACGCATATTCGGTTTGGTTTTTTTCTGCCGCTTGTTCTTCGGTTAAAATGTTCAATGTCCAACCCGTTAACTCCGAAGCCAAACGCACGTTTTGGCCGCTACGGCCAATCGCCAATGCCAACTGCTCTTCATTTACCACCACGTCCATGCTGTGTGCATCTTCATCTACAACAATAGAAGAAACCTCAGCAGGCGCCATCGCGTTGATCACAAACTGCGCTGGCTCCATGCTCCACAACACAATATCCACGCGCTCGCCAGCCAATTCACCCGTTACCGCTTGCACGCGCGATCCGCGCATACCAACGCAAGTGCCCACTGGGTCTAGGCGTTGATCGTTAGACTTAACGGCAATTTTTGAACGCAAACCAGGGTCGCGCGCGGCCGCACGAATTTCTAACAAACCCTCTTCAATTTCTGGCACTTCAAGCTCAAAC
The DNA here is from genome assembly GCA_014378845.1 of Methylotenera sp. GTDB lineage: Bacteria > Pseudomonadota > Gammaproteobacteria > Burkholderiales > Methylophilaceae > Methylotenera_A. Next base: position 12,246 of record JACMNB010000008.1, read on the forward strand.
AAGCGCTGTAAAAATTCTGGCGCAATGCGCGATAAAATTAATTGCGGCCCACGACCACTACGCTCAATACGCGATAAATAAGCGCGCACGCGGTCGCCGACGCGTAGATTTTCTTTCGGAATCATTGCCTCACGCGGCAATAAACATTCCAGACGACCCACTTCAATGAGTGCGTTGCCTTTTTCCATGCGCTTAATTACGCCGGTCACTAAATTTTCGTTACGCGCTAAAAAGTCTTCTAAAATTTGTTCGCGTTCCGCTTCGCGCACTTTTTGCAAAATAACTTGTTTAGCGGCCTGCGCGCCAATTCGGCCGAACGAAATAGACTCGAGCGGCTCTTCATAATAATCACCAATCACCCGACCTTTAGCATGTTCGCTTTCTTCGTCAAATTGAAATGCTGAATTTTCCAACAAATCATATTCCACATACAGCCAACGGCGGAACGTTTCGTATTCGCCACTTTCGCGATTAATTGATACGCGCATATCGGCATTTTCATCATGATTTTTCTTGGTGGCAGAGGCTAAAGCCAGCTCTAAAGCAGTAAAAATTACCTCTTTGCTCACATTTTTTTCGTGGGCCAAGGCATCGACTAATAACAAAATTTCACGACTCATTGCATTCTCCAACTATCAATATATTCTTATTTATTAAAAACTTTTTATACTCAAAAACTTGGCTTGCTTAAAATGTTGGGCTTAAACGCGCTTTATCGATGTTGCTTATTAACAATTTATAAGTAATATTTTCAAATTCCAACAACACACAACCGGCCTCAACACCCTTTAAAATGCCCAAAAAGGTCTTTCGCGGCAGTGTAGTTTCAGTCGTATTCGCGCTTAAATCTTTAATGCCTACGCGCAGTTTAATCTGCGCACGCTCGCCTGCAAATCGCACAAAATCTTTTTCTTGTTTTAAAACGCGGTCCATACCAGCAGACGAAATCTCTAACCGGTCGTATTCAATCTCGTGATCCACCGTCAACACATTACCCAACTGATTGCTCACCAACACGCAATCGTCAATATTCACGCTATCTTTGATGTCTGTTGGGTTAAGTTTATCAATAAACACGCGCAGCAATTTACCGCGGTTTGATACCTCGAGATCAACCAGCTCATATCCCAGCTGCGTCACCGTTTGTTCAACTAAACCATGCAAATCTTGCATTTCAAACGAATCCTTTAACCCGCGCCGCGCACATAAGCAGCAGAAACAAAAAATGGGCACAAAGCCCATTCAAATTATTAAAGTATTATACCAATTAATTCAAGCAATTGGAACGACTGGCTGAATTGATTTTATGTCTGGCTATTGTTGCCTGCAGGCGTCTCGGCTCTATGCTTATAAAAGCTCAAAATTTGTTTGGCAGAATCGCTGATTAAAAGTTTGCCTAGTGGATTTGCATACCAATTAAAATTAGTGCTGATGCGGTAATGCACCATAATATCTAAACGAGTGTTGCCGCCAATTGGCGTGAGTTGATACGAGGTATCAATCAAATCAAAATACTTGCCGCCTATCACCACACGCTCATCTAGCGCGTCTTTGGGGAACGAATCAGGTGCAAAGTGACAAGTCCATTTGATGAAACGATTTACTTGCCAATCTGTTATTGGCTCTTCAAATGCAACGTTTTTATCCCAGTGTAACTTCCGCACCTTCACCTCCTGCACATTCACAACATTTGCATCTAATGGCAGCGGCACACCAATTCTATACGCGAAACCATCTTGCATTTCTTCAGGCCGAATATTGTCCACATGGTTAATTAACTGCCACACTTTGTCTGGGCTGGCTTGCACCATGATTGATTCAGAAACGGCTTGGTTATTGGTTGGTAGCTTGATTTGCGATTCAATCGGCACCATTAATACTGGCAGCAGTAATAAAGAATTGATGTTGATATGACTTGGCTGTTTAAATCTTAAAAACACCCACATTAATGCGCCACCAACACTGCTCATAATCAAAAACAAAGGGAATGCCATAGCAATACAAATACTACCTTCAATTAATAGTATCGCTGTTCCACTAATAAAAAACATAATAGGAAGATAGCCTGCATATAAGCTACGTCCAAAAGTCTTTTTATCTGTATCCGTATAGTAATAACTCACTGCCCCAATAATCGCTGGCACTAGCAAAGCAAAAGACGCCATCATTGGCCCAGACGCCAAAACAGATGGGCTTGTGCCAAATGCTGGCATCCAAGAAAATGGCGCCGCAGTAAAAATAATCCGCATTAATAAACCATAGACCGCACCAGACAACAATAGCCATTGATTTTGTAAATATTTTGGAATATTGGTGGGTTCGGTCATTGTAATGATTCTTTTAAAATTGCGGAAAGCTGGCGTTAAAGTAAGCGATAATCGACTTTACTTGAAGTTTTAAGAAATGCGAAACGCATGATACAAAACTTGAACCGAGAGACTAAAAAGCAAAAACCCCTGCTATTTTCATAGCAGGGGTTTTGCTGACCATCTTGCAATGATCTAAATAATAAGCTTGGCGGTGACCTACTTTCGCATGCAAAAAGCATACTATCATTGGCGCTGGTTCGTTTCACGGCCCT
>JACMNB010000076.1 GCA_014378845.1 Methylotenera sp.
ATTAGATCCGCCAACGTCTGTCGAAACTCAAAACAGTGCTGACGAAGAATCAACATTCTTCGCCGAAAGTACAATTAAATCGCATCGCGCTAAACAGCTAAAGCCAGAAGTAATTGAGCCACAAACCATTTTAGTCAACAGTTCTATCGCTAAAACGCCTAAAGCTAAACCATTACAAACAAAAAAATCCAATAAAAATAACGTATTAAGCGCGGGTTTAAGCGCTAATTTTAACGCTAGCAATGCTACGGTAGATAAAGCTACCACAACGCTTGCTGCGGCGAAAGCATTTATAAAAACAGCGCTAGCTAATAAAACTAACGCACCACGTTTAAGTGTTTCTGGTGGTGACATGGTGATGAGCCAATCGTTAGCCAACCCGAATTTGGTCCTGGATAAGCAACTGCATTTTTCACCGCAAAGCGCACCGCAAGCGTATGCGCCTGAAATTGCCGTGCAAGATGAAGTCACCGTGATGAACAATCGACTCGCACATATGCAGCAACAAATTAGCACTTTGCAACAACGCAACGCCGCATTAGAAGCTGCTGGCAAACTAAAAGCAACCGCTGTAGAACAAGCTCAATCACTTGGTAGCAATTGGCTCTGGCTTAACTACTTAGCGGGCGCGGGCGCACTGGCAGGTACTTATTTTGCAGTTAATTGGTGGCGTCGTCGCCGTCAAACGCAAGCGCTTGATGGCGTAGAAGCCGATTGGATTACGGCCGAGCATGCAGAAAAACTGCATCACTCAATCCCAAATGTGACGCCAGAAAATATCTTGGCCAATGATGATTTTTTTGAGGTTAAACCTGCACAAAAGGTATTAAATGATTCAAATGAGTTATCAGAAAAAATGATTACCGTTGAAGATTTTGACACCGATCAAAATATTTTAGATCACGCAGATGTATTTTTATCGCATGGCCGCACAGGTTTGGCGGTTCGATTGTTGCAAAACCACTTGTTAGATCATCCAAAACAATCGGTTACTATTTGGTTGTTTTTGCTGGACTTATTGGCTAAAGAGAACATGCAAGCGGTTTATGAGCAAACAACCTTAGAATGTAAAGAGCACTTTAATATACGAATTGCAGAGTTTTCAAATGACGAAGCTAGCGATAAAACTACTTTTGAAGAATTTCCGCGCTTACACACCGCGCTTCAAGAAATTTGGGGTACGCCAGCTGCAATTGTGTTTTTAGATGATTTAATTTATAACAGCCGCTTGGAATCAAGGGTTGGCTTTGAAAAGAGCGTAATTGAAGAATTATTATTGCTTAAAAATATTGCGAATGAAACCATTAACACTGCCGAAGTAATACAAATTGACGAGAAAAAAATCATCATGAAAGAACGTAAAGAAGCCCAAATTGCGGCCAAAAAAGCGGAGAAATTAGTACAACTGAATGGCCTGGCATTAGCTGAACAATCTAAACCAGCCGACGACAACTCGGACAACACGTTTGATGAATTATTTGAATTTAACTTGGTTGAATATAAGTAATCATTTTAGATTAAAACGCAGTTTAATTATTTAAGTAGTTTTATGCTAAAAGCTGCTCAGCAGCTATGCCAACATAAATTGCAAAGCCTATCCAATTATTGGTCAAAAACGCGTTAAAACAATCTGCTTTAACGCGTTTTTTTATCAGTTGATATTGCCACACAATCAGCAAGAATGCGGCCGTTAAACCAATAAAATAATAAGTGCCATACGCCTGTAACTTGCCCACGTAAATCATCAAACCAAGCATGGCGACATAACTCATCATCACCGCGAACACGTCATATTGTCCAAAAAATAATGCCGACGATTTAATACCAATTTTTACGTCATCGTCCCTATCCACCATGGCATATTCTGTGTCGTAAGCAATTGTCCACAACACGTTAGCTGCCATTAAAATCCAAGCAACAGGTGGAATCTGGTTATTTACCGCCGCAAACGCCATGGGGATGCCAAAGCCAAATGCGATGCCCAAATAGGCTTGAGGAATCGCTAAAAAGCGCTTGGTAAACGGATACGTTGCCGCTAAAAATAAGGCAGCAAAAGATAAAAAAACTGTTTTTTGGTTTAGTTGCAGAACAAATAAAAATGCTAGAAGACTTAAGCCAGCCGCCAACAAATACGCCTCTTTCCCACTCAGCTCACCTGTGGCTAGTGGGCGATTTTTGGTGCGTTCCACTTGGCCGTCGTAGTTGCGGTCAGCAATATCGTTCATCACACAACCTGCGCTACGCATCAGCACCGTGCCGGTAAGAAATATCAGCAAAATATTCCAATCTGGCATGCCGCGCGATGCAATCCACAACGCCCACAACGTTGGCCACAGTAGTAACAAAATGCCAATCGGCTTATCCAAGCGCATCAAGCGCTCATAAGCGTCTAGCTTTTTGGTGAATGGTTCTAAGTTCATATATTTTAAAAGTGATAAGGAAATAATAATTGAAGTTTATTTTAACGCTTATATTCCTTAACCCGTCATTCTGAGAATAGCGAAGAATCCATTGACGTGTGGCAAATTTACTGAATTCTTCGCTATGCTCAGAATGACGGTTAAAGAATAAATACTGACAGACTTTGAATAGCGCATCATTCTAATAATTGCGGCAAAAAAACCTCAGTGACCAAAATTTTAGCGCAATTTAATTGAAACACCGAACGGCGCGCCCACAGGTGAGTTGGCTTATTGGTTAAGTGTGCAGTGGCGCGTTGAAAAAACACATGTTGTGGCGACAACTTTTTATAACTGAGCTGTGTGCGTTTTACCTTTGGGTTAGCAAACAAAGTCGCGCCCAGCGGCTTATTACCTAGCCTGCCAATTCCATTCCAAGCGCCGCGTAGGCTAGCCCGTGGTAGCACGCTATGCGCAAAAACTACCGGTTGATTGTTTCCCATCAGCAATACCTCGCGAATCAGCGCCGTTTTATGTGCTGGCAAGTGCAACAAGGCAGCCTCATCCTGTATTGGCTTAGCATATTTCACTGCCACAGGTTTTACTGCAAAGTGATTATAGCGCAGCTGCAAACGCGTGGTGAGCGAACCATTATCAATAAGCCAAGGCTGCAGAGATTTAGCTAACATCAGCTTTTTAATCCAACGCTGGCGCGATTGGGAACGATTTTGTTGAATTTTCACGGTTGAATAGCGCACACCCTACTAAGGCAAATTAAGGTAGCTTTGCCTCATAACTATATTGGTCGATAATTTTCGCTGGAATTTTTTCCCCTTGGCTGTACTCAACTCCTACAAAGTCAACAAGTCCAACATTTATTCGATCTTTGTCGATAGAAATATCAGATATCGGATGCCCGTTAATGGGTAATTGCACTGACCATTTTTTTTGAAGCTGTGCATTTAGGTTGTACTCTAGAACTTGCAACGAATTATTATCCCTACCAAAATCAACAATTATTCGATCTGGCTGGCAATGCATTACACTTATCCTCGTCGCACTAAAGCCTTGTAGTGGCAAATAAAAGGATTTTGTTTCCCCATTAGTACCCGTATTCAACTCTACTCGCTCAGCCGAGCCAGGACTTTTAAAAGTCCCTTCTAGTACGCCAGCAACTTTGGCGAATTCAGCCTGATTTTCTTTTGCAAGCCGTGTAGTGAAACGCCGCTTCACTACTTTGTCACAATTGCCACGAATTTTTGGAATAAGGTACATCTGCTGCAGTTCGTTATCACTCAGTTCAATTTGCTCGTTACTGTCCTTCACTAAATTTGCCTGTACTGTAACTGCTTTCATATCAACATATTCTCTAAGCGAACTTCTTTCGTCAGGATCAACTGGAGGGTTCAAATAATAACAAGAACTTACCTCTGCAATATAAGGTAATTCCATATTTAACTTAGCACTTTCCTTGATGGTTTTTCCCGATCCATCTTCATTGTATATTGGTGCATATATCCGTTATGATATGACTCCGCTTCAAGATTCTGCCTAATTTCGGGCGTAATTTTTTCGTTATTTTCATAATAATTCTGAAGCATATTTACACGCAAATTGGATGGTGCCTGTTCATAAGGCACTTGCTTCCATATCTTATTGTCTAGTTTAAAAACCACAAATCCTTCACGCGGAAAACCATACTTAGAACACTTGCTTCCACGTACCGGTAGAACTATCCACGGCGTATTTTTAACCACATCAAATGTGACTGGAAATGTTTGGTCCATCACGGGTATTTTCGAGTTATCGTAAGTCCAATCAGGATAGTCTTCAGTATTCAAAGCTAATGAATATTTACCTGTATATGAATAATTATTAGTGAGCACCATAATCTGCTTCCCATCCGCAGTGTCAATTAATTGCTCTGTTTTGAAATGTTCAGGAACTACAGATCGATACAATAATGACAGTGTTTGCGCTGGGCTGACTGCGGAAAGTAGGCCGGCAAACATTGTTAACATCAGTAGAAGTATAGAAATTGTGAGTAATGTAATTATTAGCCATTTAATGAGGGTAATAAGCTGAGCAAAAATTGATTTATTTTTCATAATTTTTAAAATTAGTTAGTTGTTTGAATGCATTATACCTTCACCAATTCACCCGCATGGCTCATCCAACGCTCTAAGTGTTTTTCTACTGCTTGTGGATATTCTTTAATCAGCTTATCCGCCACGTTTTTTGCGCTTTCTAGCAAATCCGCATCGCGTTCTAAATCGGCAATTTTGAGCATTGGTACGCCACTTTGACGCGTGCCTAAAAATTCGCCTGGTCCGCGTAAATGCAGGTCGGCTTGTGCAATAATAAATCCATCGGTGTTTTCAAAAATCACTTTTAGCCGAGCGCGCGCAATCTCGCCTAATTTTTTATCACTTTGATACAGCAAAATGCAGGTGCTTTTAGCCGCGCCGCGCCCGACTCTACCTCTAAGCTGATGCAACTGGCTTAAGCCTGCTCGCTCGGCATGCTCAATCACCATTAAACTGGCATTTGGCACATCGACGCCTACTTCTATCACCGTTGTCGCAACCAATAGCTGAATCGCACCCGCGCTAAATTGTGCCATCACCGCTTGTTTTTCGGCTGGTTTCATGCGGCCGTGCACTAGTCCTACTTTAAGCTCAGGAAAAGTTTCTTGCATGTGCGCAAAGGTATCATTGGCGGTTTGCAGTTGCAGCGCTTCACTTTCTTCAATTAATGGGCATACCCAATAGGCTTGGCTGCCCGCCATGCACGCCTCGCGCACGCGTTGCAAAATTTCATCGCGGCGTTCATCCGAAACCAGCTTAGTCACAATCGGCGTGCGTCCTGGCGGCAGTTCATCAATCACCGATACATCTAAATCGGCAAAATAACTCATGGATAACGTGCGCGGAATCGGCGTGGCAGACATCATCAGCTGGTGCGGCTCAGGCTCGCCTTTTTTGCGTAAAGCTAGGCGCTGCTGCACACCAAAGCGGTGTTGCTCATCGATAATCGCCAAGCCTAAACTTTTAAAAGTAACGGCATCTTGAAACAAGGCGTGCGTGCCTACAGCAAGCTGGGCGTGGCCGCTGGCGATGTTGGTAAGTGCTAACTCACGCTCTTTTTTGCTTTGGCTGCCCGTTAACCAGGCAATGTTAAGATTCAAAGGTACTAACCATTGGCTAAATTTTTTGTAATGTTGCTCAGCCAAAATTTCCGTTGGCGCCATTAATGCCACTTGCCAGCCGTGCTCGATGGCTTGCAGCGCGGCCATGCAGGCGACAATGGTTTTGCCGCTGCCAACATCGCCTTGCAACAAGCGTTGCATGGGGTGCGGCTGAGTTAAATCAGTTGAAATTTCTGCGATGACTTTTTTTTGTGAGTTGGTCAGCGTAAACGCTAAATTTTGCAGCATTTGTGGCACAAGCGTAGTTGAAACCGCGATAGAAGGCGCGTTAATACTGCGTCGCTTGATGTAATGTTTGCGCATCGATAGTTGCTGCGCCAGCAGCTCGTCGAACTCCAATCGACGCCATTCTGGCGTTGCATGGTTTTCTAGCGCATTTAAATTGGCATCGGGCGTGGGGTTGTGCAGCGCATGAATACTAGTTGAAAAACTAGGTAAGTTTAATAATTTATAAACACCTGCAGGCAAAGTTTCAGCTAACTGCACCTTCCCACTACTAGGGAGGAGGTTGGGATGGGGGTGAGTGCTATCAATTTGTGACGATTCCTCCCCCTCTCCCGATTCTACCCCCACCCTAGCCCTCCCCCTTGAAGGGGGATGGGATATTTTGTTGAGGTTTAACGCTATTGCAATGGCCTTGCGAATAGTGGCCTGCGTTAAGCCCGCAGTTGTGGGGTAAACGGGGGTGAGAGTTTCTGCAACCATGGTTTTTTCGCCCGCCGTTTTGCAAGTTGGGTGCACCATCTCGTAACCAAAAAATCCGTGGCGAACCTCACCATACACACGCAGCTTTGTGCCAACTTTTAAAGCAGCAATTTGGCTGGGGTAAAAATGCAAAAAACGTAGCGTGAGTTGCCCGCTGGCGTCTTCTAATCTTGCGATTAAGGCTTTGCGCGGCTTATAAGTCACCTCCGCATGCACAATTTCACCTTCACATTGCGCTTCAAAGCCTTGGCGACAATCGCGAATGGCCGTGATGCGCGTTTCATCAATATAGCGCAGCGGCAAATGCAGCAACAAACCTTGAATGGTGCTAATACCAAGCTTTTGCAGATTAGCAATTAATGGCTTACTAAAAGTTTTGATTTCAGAAAGATTGTTCACTGTTGTTTTAGCTCTAGCCTAGCAATGTTCAAATACGTTTTGCGCTAGGCGTGCGAGCGCAGACAGTACAATTTAGTACGGCAAGCCAAAGTGCCAAAAGCAGGCAGAACAACGCGCAAAACGCATTTCAACATTGCGCGTTATTGAATTTTCTCTTCGTTATGCACGCCTTTAACGCGATTAATGCGCACAACATTGGGTATTTTGCGTAAGTTTCGCATCAGCTCGGCCAAATGAATGCGGTCGCGCACTTGAACGGTAAAATTCACATTTGCATAATGGCTGCCATCGGGCTCTTCTACATGTACGTTGTCAATATTAGCGCCCACATCGGATATGCCCGCTGCAAGTTTGGCTAGCATACCGCGCTCGTTGGCCACCACCATGCGCACGCTTACTTTAAACAATTTTTTATGATCGGAATCCCACTCTACATCCAGCCAGCGTTCTGGGTCTAATTTGTATTTGCGAATGGCTGGGCAATCATGCGTGTGAATAATCAGGCCTTTATCTTTGTTAATAAAACCTAAAATCGGGTCGCCAGGAATCGGTCTGCAACACTGCGCAAATTGTACCGCCATGCCTTCACTGCCGCTAATAGTAATGCTGTCGAGTCTTTTGGTTGTGTTGGGTTTACTATATTCTAAAGTAGTTTCGGCGGTTTCATCTAAAACATGCAACGCTGACATGCCCGCCGTTAGCTGATGCGCAACCATCAGGCTAACGCGTTTACCTAAACCAATATCAGTTAAAATATCCTCTTTATTTTTTACGCTGTAATCGCGCATCACTTTGCGCCACTGCGCATCTTTAACCGCGCTAGGCTCTACATGCAAGGCGCGCAAAGCCATATTAAGCATACGCTCGCCAAGGTGGGCAGATTCTGCAGCTTGCAGCGTTTTTAAATAATGCCGTATGTGCGATCGCGCTTTACCTGTCACCACATAATTAAGCCAAGCTGGGTTTGGTTTTGCTAGCGGCGCAGTAATAATCTCCACATTATCACCATTGTGCATCTCGGTGCGCAGCGGCGCTAGTTCGTTATTGATTTTAACTGCCACACAGCTGTTGCCCACGTCGGTATGCACCGCATAAGCAAAATCAACTGCGGTAGAACCTTTTGGCAAGGCCAAAATATTGCCTTTGGGCGTAAACACATACACTTCATCAGGAAATAAATCGACTTTAAAATTTTCTAAAAATTCGTAACTGTCCTCAGATTCTGTTTGTATCTCAACCAAACGTTGCAGCCATTGGTGCGTTTGTTGTTGCAACTTGGTTAAATGTGCATCGGTTGTTTTATAAAGCCAATGCGCTGCCACACCAGCATCGGCCACATTGTGCATCTCGTTACTTCTAATTTGTACCTCAATTGGCGTGCCAAAAGGCCCAAACAAAGTGGTATGCAACGATTGATAACCGTTAGCTTTAGGAATGGCAATAAAATCTTTAAATTTGCCCGGAATCGGCTTGTAGAGCGCATGCAAACTACCCAGTGCTAAGTAACAAGTTGGCGTATCTTTAACTAAAATACGAAATCCATAAATATCGTGAATTTGTGCCAGCGCGGTCGCTTTATTGGTCATTTTTCTGTAAACAGAATACAAATGTTTTTCGCGGCCTTGTACGTCGGCCTCAATATGCGCATCGGCCAAACGCTGTTGAATGGCCTCTAAAATCTTGTTGATGACCTCTTTGCGATTGCCGCGCCCGGCTTTAATGGCTTTGGCAATCACGCGATACCGCATGGGATGCAAAAATTTAAAACTTAAATCTTCTAACTCTTGATAGATTAAATTTAGGCCTAAACGGTTGGCAATCGGCGCGTAAATCTCTAACGTTTCTTGTGCAATGCGCTTTTGTTTTTCGGGCTTCATGGCGTCTAACGTTTGCATATTGTGCAATCTATCGGCCAATTTCACCAAAATCACTCGCACATCTTGGCTCATCGCCAATAACATTTTGCGAAAGTTTTCCGCCTGCGCTTGCGTAGCACTTTGAAACTCAATTTTATCTAATTTGGTTAAACCTTCAACTAAATCAGCCACTTGCTTGCCAAACGTTTCGCCAATCTCGCTAATAGCAACGCCCGTATCTTCCACCACATCGTGCAGCAGCGCGGCCAACAGCGTGGGTAAATCTAAATGCAGCTTGGCCAAAATGCAAGCAACTGCCACTGGGTGAGAAATATAAGGCTCGCCCGTTTTGCGCATTTGGCCTTCGTGCGCAAATGCGGCGTAGCGATACGCGCCCCATACTTGTTCAATATCGGCTTGGGTAAAATATTCTTTGAGTAACAGCGTTAGCTGTGAGGTTTCAGAGTCTGCCGGCAACAAAGGCGGCTCGGCAGATTGAAAGGGGTCAATGATATGCGGATTAGTACTTAATTGAGCACTTGATGGTTTTGTCTTGATTGGTATCGCCGATTTTGGCATTTGCAATCATATTTAAGGATGAATACGATTTAAAATTTCAATTCCCACCTTGCCAGCAGCAATTTCACGCAGCGCAAGCACGGTTGGCTTATCTTTTTGCCCAACGCCATGCACAAATGGGTCTGAACCATTAGCCAACTGACGCGCGCGGTAAGCCGCAACCAAGGTTAATTGAAAGCGATTCGGAATTTTATCTAAACAATCATCTACAGTAATGCGTGCCATGTTGGGTGCCTCTTGGGTTAAATATAAGGGTTAAATGTAAGCGTTAAATTATTAAGTTAATTTTTGAATCAGGTGAGCGTAACGTTGCAATTGCGTTTGCGCTTCTAGCCGACTTGCCCGGATAATCGCCATTAAATCTTGCAGCGCAACTTCGAAATTATCATTGATTGTAACATAGTCGAACTCCACCACGTGGCTCATTTCGGCGCGCGCAGCCGCCACACGCTTAGCAATTACCTCGCTGCTGTCTTGGCCGCGGGTATTAAGCCGCTGCTGCAGCGTTTCTACCGACGGCGGTAAAATAAAAATACTAATGCTTTGCGGGTAAATGTTGCGCACTTGCGCCGCACCTTGCCAATCTATTTCTAAAATAACGTCATACCCCGCCTGCAAAGCCGCATCCACGCTGGATTGAGAAGTGCCGTAACGCGCACCATGCACATCAGCACTTTCTAAAAAGCCGCCTGCGTTTAGAACTTCTAAAAATTGCGCCTCAGATACAAAATGGTAATGCTCGCCATCTAACTCGCCCAGCCGAGACTGCCGTGTGGTGTGCGAAATAGACAGTTTCACTTGGCTATCGCGCGCCAATAGCTGGCTAATCAAGCTGGTTTTGCCCGCGCCACTGGCCGCTGTGATGATAAATAAATTGCCAAAAATCATATGCTTATTTTAGTCTATTTTTGGCTTTATTCGATGTAAGTTCGCGTAAATATTTACGAATTTATATATGGATGAAGAGATTATTGGCGTGCAAATTAAACCATTTTGCACACCCTACAAAAACCTAAAAACAATAGGCTATTTTGGTTTACAGCGCATGCGCATTTATTAGAAAACAATAGTTTATTCAATATTCATCATTTGTTCGCGCATTTGTTCTATCAGCACTTTTAGCTCCATTGAGATTTGGCTGGTTTCAATTGCGACCGATTTAGAGCCTAACGTATTGGCCTCGCGATTCATCTCTTGCATTAAAAAATCCAGCCGTTTACCAGCGGCGGCTTTGTCATTTAAGATACGTTTCACTTCTGCAATATGGCTGCTAAGGCGCACCAGCTCTTCATCTACATCAATACGCTGTGCAAATAATACAATCTCTTGGCGAATGCGTTCATCATCGTTGCTGGCGTGCGCTTCATGCAGTTTTGCGGTGAGTTTGTCTTGATATTGCTTCACCAAATTTGGCATCATGGGCTTTACTTTTGCCACCAAGCCTTCAACCGCCTGCAAGCGATCTAAAATAATGGCTTTTAGTTTTTCGCCTTCGCGTGCTTTGGCGGCAATTAATTCGTTTAAAACGGTTGCTAACGTGGTTTTTAAATCAGCTTCTAGCGCGTCATTGTCAAATGCTTGCGCACTCATCACGCCTGGCATTTGCAAAATCTCCAGCATGTTGACGGGCTGGGTGTGTGGAAAATATTGACCAGCTTCTTTTGTGCTTTCGGCAATTTGTTGCAATACGCTGTGATTAAGCGTTAACGGGCCTTCCAGCGCATTATTTCGCACAACACTTAGGCGACAATCCACCTTACCACGGCCTAATTTTGCTTGAACTTGCTCGCGCACGCTTGCCTCAAAACTGCGCAAATTGTCGTCCAATTTAAGCTGCAATTCTAAATAACGATGATTCACCGAACACAGTTCAATAATTAACACGCCATTAGCAGTGTTGTATTCTTGTGACGCATAACCTGTCATACTCAATATCATAGCGCGCTTTCTTAAAGTAATTGTTGATAATTGTAGCAAATACCTATGATTATATAAGGATTGTATGAGAGAATATTTTAATTAAGCTTCAATTAATCGAATCATTTTATTTCAATCAATGGCAACCAGTAAAAATCTAGCGCTACCCATCGGCTACCTATTACAAGACTACATTATTACTAAAGTCTTGAGTACAGGCGGCTTTAGCTTTGTTTATTTAGCGCAAGATTTAAACAAAGAAGTGGTTGCCATTAAAGAATATATGCCTACTGGCTTGGCGTTGCGCGAAGAAGGCGCAACCGTGTTATTAAACTCTGACGACGATGCCGCCACGTTTAAACACGGCTTAAAATGCTTTTTTGAAGAAGGCTTGGCATTGGCCAAGATTGATCACCACAACATTGTACGGGTGACTAATTTTTTTAGAGAAAACAACACCGTTTACATGGTGATGCAGTATGAGCGCGGTAAATCATTGCAAGATTACATATTAAGTCAAGCTGAACCCGTCAACGAAAATTTTGTGCGCCGCGTATTTAGCGAGCTGCTAAATGGCTTGCGTGAGGTGCATACGCAAAAACTGCTACATTTGGATATTAAGCCTGCCAACATTTATATTCGCCTTGATGGCTCGCCCGTGTTGCTGGATTTTGGCTCTGCGCGGCAAACCCTAACTCAAGTACAATCAAAATTATCGCCCAGCTATACGCCAGGTTTTGCGCCGCCAGAGCAGTATTTTGAGCGCAAACAGTTAGGCCCATGGAGCGATATTTACAGCGTTGGCGCAAGCATGTATTCTTGCTTGGTTCGCTCGGCGCCGATTGCGGCTAATTTACGTGTTAAAGAAGATTTTTTAGCCCCCGCCGTTAAAGTGGGCAAAGGTATTTACACACAAGAATTGTTGACGATTATTGATAATTGTTTAAAGCTGGATTACATGGCAAGGCCGCAAAGTGTGTTTTCACTACAAAAAGCCTTGTTGATTAACGTGCCGCCTTTAATTGAAAGGCGCAGTTTGGCCAGAAAATTAAAAGATGTGCTGAATAAACCGCTATGAATAAAGCGCTTAAACAAACGTTTCTCTTAAACCGAAACAACAAAAAATGTTGAAACGCACGATACAAATACCATGAAATTCACGATATTTCAAAATAGTCGCCAAGGGCCAAGGCCATATAATCAAGACCGCTTAGCCTATTCGTACAGCAAAGACGCGCTTTTATTGGTGTTGGCCGATGGCATGGGCGGACATCGCAATGGAGAGATTGCAGCGCAATTGGCGGTTAAAACGCTCACCGATGCGTTTCAACGTTTAGCCGTGCCGACGCTTAGCAGCCCTGCCAAATTTTTAATCGATCATATCCAGCAAGTGCACGATATGATTGAAAACGTCACGCAAGATCAAGAGTTAATCGAATCGCCGCGCACCACCATTGTTGCGGCAATTATTCAGCGTGGCTATTTGTATTGCGCGCATGTGGGCGATTCTCGGCTTTATCACTTTAGAAACAATCACTTACTATTTCGCACCGAAGATCATTCTGTGGTGCAATCGCTATATAAAAAAGGCATGATCACCAAAGAGGAAATGGCAACGCATCCTTATAAAAACAAAATTTATAATTGCCTAGGCGGCGAAACGCCGCCACAAATTGATTTGGCTGATAGGCATGAGCTGGTTGAGGGCGACACCATATTATTGTGCACCGACGGCGTGTGGGGCGTGATTAGCGATGCGCAAATGAAAGAAATCATTCATCACAATATGTCTATTGTAAGCGCCACCACCGAGCTGATGGAAGCCGCAGAATTTGCCAGCGACGACAAAGGCGATAATATGAGCGCGATTGGCGTGCAATGGGGCGATCGTGATTTAAGCCAATCTATTGTTTCTACACAGTTAATGCCTTTGGGCGAAACCACCACGATTATGAACCCCGTGACCCAGCAAAATATGGATGAAGGCGCTGATCCGCTTGAGCTATCGGACGATGATATTGAAAATACCATTAACGCGATCCAAAACGCACTCAACAAAACGCAGCAAAAACCTAAGATTTAGCGCGCCATTCAAAGCCTTAATTTAAGCTCACTGTAATTTAAGCTTGGCTTATAATAGCGTTTTTCAATCAAAAGCAAACGCTATGTCCTCATCTACTGTCACTTCTGGCCGCCCCAGCCAACGCGCCAACAATCAACTGCGTCCCGTTGAAATTATCCGCCATTACACCAAACATGCCGAAGGCTCGGTGCTGGTTAAATTTAGCGATACCCACGTGTTATGCACGGCCAGTGTAGAAGAAAAAGTACCTGGGTTTTTAAAAGGCAAAGGCCAAGGCTGGGTCACCGCCGAATATGGCATGTTGCCGCGCAGCACGGGCAGTCGCATGGATAGAGAAGCGGCTCGCGGCAAACAAAGCGGCCGCACGCAAGAGATTCAACGTTTAATTGGCAGAAGCTTGCGCGCAATTATTGACCTTGAAAAACTGGGCGAGCGCAGTATTCAGATTGATTGCGATGTGATTCAAGCCGATGGCGGCACTCGCACCGCGGCTATTACAGGCGCATACGTGGCTTTACATGATGCGATTTCTACCCTATTAAAAAATGGCAAAATTAGCGAAAACCCGCTTAAACAAGCCGTTGCTGCGATTTCTGTTGGCGTGTACAAAGGCACGCCCGTGCTAGATTTAGACTACATTGAAGACAGCGATTGCGACACGGATATGAACGTGGTGATGACTGCAGATGGCGGCTTTGTTGAGATTCAAGGCACCGCCGAGGGCGAACCATTTACACGCGAAGCCATGAACGCGATGCTTGATTTAGCGGCAAGCGGTATTAGTGATTTACTTAAAAAACAACAAGCGGCACTAAATCAATAAATGATTCAGAAGCTTGTCATCGCCAGTGGCAACAAAGGTAAATTGCTTGAGATTCAAGCTTTGTTAACCCC
>JACMNB010000001.1 GCA_014378845.1 Methylotenera sp.
AATAGCTGAACCAAAAGGGATCATCCAAAACCATCTAAATGGACCTACACTCGTATTGCCAACTTCTCCATTCCACAAATTGGTTTCAGTTTGAATAAAGTATGCTACGACTCCAAATAAAAGCACAATTAAAGAAATCAGAAAATATGGTTCAATTTTTTTAAAAATTGTTTTGGCAGCATATTGACTTGAACTAATGACTAATGCCAGGATGGAGAATATCAAAATACTGGCAGTTAATACATCTAGAAACCAAAATGTATAATACCCGCCGTTTGGGTTTTGCCAAAA
Source organism: Methylotenera sp. (assembly GCA_014378845.1). GTDB lineage: Bacteria > Pseudomonadota > Gammaproteobacteria > Burkholderiales > Methylophilaceae > Methylotenera_A. The sequence goes on from JACMNB010000001.1 coordinate 292, forward strand.
TGTGCCTGATAGTATTAGATCTGGAAACCATAAGTATTTCTTCACGAAAATACTCCGCATTAATTGCCATAAGCTGGCAGGAATACCATATTTGGCTATGAATTTGAAGATTGGGATGAGTGTGCGGTTGTTGATGACTTCAAGTAATTGAAAACGCGCAATACTAATTCCAGAGATTACAAATAAGGTTGAAGTACCTGACCCTAAGAATATTCCTGCATGACTTAGCACAATAAAAATTATTCCAATTGCCCTAAGTAATATTGTATGTGGTACTTTTAAAAGAAAAATTTCTGAAAAACTTTTTTTGTCTGTTTTGGTGAAATGAGTTTCAATCAATGAAAGATCAATTAAAGGAATATATTCCCAACTTTTGGGCAAATATCCAATATGCTTCTCAATAAGGAAGGATATATTGATATATGAAAGTGAGTCTCCTCCCATTTCCACAAATGAAAGTTTTGGATTAAAGTCAGAGTTTTCAAAAACTCGGGCTATCTTTACCAAAAATTCATTATCAAAGTTATTGTTTTTATTTGTCCGATCAGTTTTATGTTGTTGAACAATTACTTTAAGTGCAGTCCTATCTACTTTTCCATTGGCCAGCAGGGGTATTTTACTTACTTGTAGGATTAAACTTGGTACCATATAAGGAGGCAGAGATTTTCTTAATCCCACCTCAACCTTTTTACTTTCGCTTGTAGTGAAAGCTATTAAATATGTATCTTCGTTATTTCCAGAGTCTGGAATCACCACAGCTTCTTTAGCTAAACCAAAGCGCTCAATACTTGCAGCAACTTCAACGCAATCGACCCTAAATCCTCTTATTTTTACTTGGTCGTCCTTCCTGCCACAAAAGTGTATATTCCCTTGTGAATCCTTAAATCCAATATCACCAGTAAGAAACCTTCGGTCATCATTTTCATTGTATGAATGATCCTTTATAAACGGATTTAGTACAGTAGAATTCGGCATATTCGGATTCTCATTAATATATCCAAGTGAAAGAAACTTCGTCTTGATAGCAATTTCTCCCCTCACACTGGTTTCTACTGGATTTAAATTATTATCTAGTATCTCAATGATTACGTCATTAATTTCCCTACCAATAGGATAAGGTGTTTGTAAGTCATGGTTTATGACTTGATAAGCCACAGCTTGGGGAGTTTCAGAAGTACCATAAAAATTCACCAAGTTGGCGTTTACTGCCACCTTTTTTAATGATGAGTATATAAAAGGTCGCAATACGTCCCCTCCACTAAAAACATAACTTAAGTCCGTCAAAGGAGAGTTTTTTTGCTCCCCACTTAACAAAACACTAATCATCTGAGGTGTCATATGTGCGTATTGAATTTTTGATTCTTTCATCCACGAATAAAGATAATCTTTATCTAAAAGTTTTTCTTGGACTGGAATACGCAATTCCCCGCCGATCGAAAGCGGAACAAAAATGTCTCTTAATATTGGATCATGGCTAAGTCCAGATAACATGGAAAATCTGGCTCCCTTAATAGGATTAAATTTCTGCTTATACCACTCTATAAAATGAGGAAGTGGTAAATGCCCTGTTTTAATGCCTTTAGGAAAACCTGTAGTTCCTGAAGTAAACAAGAGATATGCTGTTTCACATACATAAGGTATTGGTAGTTTGGTTTTAATCGGACGAGCTTCATCAATTTGAATGATTTTTTTTATATCTAAGAGATGCTGAAACGTCTTGGATTGTATGGATTGGTTTGATTTGTGGTGTAATATAGCTACAGCCCCTGCTATTTTACAAATTGAAGCAATTCTATTATCTGGATAAGCTTTATCTATAACTACAAATGGTATTCCTGCTAAGAGACAAGCAATCATAGCAAGAGGAGTTTCAATTTCCCTCTCGCCAATAATTGCCACACACTGTCCCGGAACTTTTATTTGTACTTGCAATTCATGTGCGAGAGAGCTTGCAAGGTTGATTAATTGCCCATATGTAACCTTTTTATTTTCTGAAGCTATTGCTAAGAGATCTGGGGTTTGCGTTGAGATATCGACAAACGCTTTAAGGACTAGACTGGGACTCAATGGGATTCTTTCCTGTTGACGCGCATTTAAAAATGACCACCTCTGCGCGTTGAATTTTGACCAGGCGTTTATGGGTGTAGAAAAATAAGCCTGATAAAAAGAAAAAAAGCGGCATGTGAAAGCTGTAGATGATGCTATCTATTAACTTAAATAGATTTTCGTTCATCGGAATTTGCGCATTGTATAGGCCGCGTGTTACGTGGCCATATACCACCAACATGATGCCCAATGCTTTCGCGTAATCCACCCATAATGTGCGCAAATTTGTCGTTGTTTTTAAAGCGTTAGTGGTGCTGATGAATAACCTCGCCAGCTTTGAGTTTGTATTGCGTGCCACAATAAGGGCAGGCCACATGCCCTGAATGGGCAATATCTAAAAACACCCGTGGATGCGACGACCAAGCCGCTACCGCCGCCGTGGGACAGTGCAACGGCAAGTCTTTCACTGTGATTTCTATTGCTTTGGTATCCGACATTATTTAGTGCGCGATTTAAACTAAAGTTAACCAATCGGCATGTTTGGCCGATTTACCTTTAACCACATCAAAATACAAGGCTTGTAGTTTCTCAGTAATCGGACCGCGTGAACCAGTGCCAATGGCGCGGTTATCCAGCTCGCGAATCGGCGTGACTTCGGCGGCGGTGCCTGTAAAAAAGGCCTCATCCGCAACATAAACTTCATCGCGAGTGATGCGTTTTTCGATGACTTCTAAGCCGATTTCTTTTGCCAATTGCACAATCGTATCACGGGTAATACCTTCTAGCGCGGATGTTAAATCGGGCGTATAAAGCTTGCCTTTACGCACAATAAATACATTCTCGCCAGAACCTTCGGCCACAAAACCATCCACATCCAGCAGCAAGGCTTCGTCGTAGCCATCTTGCGCAGCTTCTTGGTGCGCCAAAATCGAGTTCATATAATTGCCGTTAGCCTTGGCTTTGCACATGGTGATATTGACGTGGTGGCGCGAAAATGATGAGGTTTTAACGCGAATGCCATGGGTCAAAGCTTCTTCGCCCATATAGGCGCCCCAGCTCCAAGCGGCGCAAATCACATGCGTGCTTAATGTTTTGGCGGCGATACCCATCGCCTCTGCGCCATAAAACGCCATTGGACGGATGTAAGCGCTTTCCAGCTTGTTTTCGCGCACGGCGGCGCGCATGGCATCGCTAATTTCTTGCTTGCTAAACGGCATTTTCATTTGCAAAATGTGCGCGCTATTAAATAGGCGGTCGGTATGATCTTGCAAGCGAAAAATCGCCGCACCCTTGTCTGTTTTATAGGCGCGCACGCCTTCAAATACGCCCATGCCGTAATGTAGTGTGTGGGTCAGCACGTGCGTAGTCGCATCGCGCCAGTTAACCATTTTGCCGTCGTACCAAATTACGCCGTCGCGGTCTGCCATAGAGCTTGGTATTGCCATTTTTTAGTGCCTTATTGTGTCAATATGTTCAAAACACTATTGTAAACTAAGAGCTGAATTATTTGCTTATGATAAAATAAAATCATTGTTAATTAAGGGTGATTTGTGATGAAAAAGTTTTGGTTTTTGACATTATTTTTACTGTTTGCTGCCTGTAGTCCATATAAAGCAGCGGATAAAAGCAATGATTCATTTAAGGCCACCGACATTACCGGCGCAGAATTCGCAAAATCATTAAGCTTGACCGATCACACGGGCAAACAACGTAGCTTGAGCGATTTTAAAGGCAAAGTGGTTGCATTATTTTTTGGCTACACGCATTGCCCAGATGTGTGTCCAACCACCCTGTTTGATTTAAAAAATGCCATGAAATTGCTGGGGGACAAGTCTAATCAAGTACAAGTTTTATTTGTAACGGTAGATCCGCAGCGCGATACGCAAGCGGTGTTGGCGCAATTTATTCCAAGCTTTGATGCGCGTTTTATTGGCCTGCGCGGTAGCTTGCAAGAGACCGCCGAAACGCTGGGTAACTTTAAAGTGTTCTACTCAAAAGTGGATGGCAAAACTAAAGCTGACTATACGGTAGATCACAGCGCGGGCATTTATGTGTTTGATAAAGCAGGAAAAGTGCGGCTATACATGAATTACGGCGTAAAAGCGCCCGATATGGCGAGCGATTTTAAGAAATTGTTGGCTGAATAAAAAGCTGATGTAGGAGAGGCGATTTTTGCATTATTTTTTACCGCGACAGGCTCGCCGAACCTACAAGCAGCTTAATGTAAAAGCCTAATTTGCTGGCGGCGCGCCATATTGGTTATCGGCGTAATCACTTTTTTGCACCATAAAATAAATTGATAGCCCAAAACTAGCAAGCATAACTAAAGCGCCTAGGCCGCCGATAGCCGCAGAACCTGTGCCCGCCAAACCGCCAGGGAAAAAAACCGAGACAAAACCATAAATTGTTAATACTATTCCCAAAGTGCCCGCAATCGTCCACCATAGTTGCAGCCAGCCACTTTTGTTGGTGTCGTGCAAACGGCGTGCGGTGACCGCAATAAAAGGCACAAATGTAGCAAGGCTGAATATATTCGCTAACAGGCCAGAAACGCCCGACAAAATAATAGAAGCGACTATTACAAACAAGAAAAACCACCAATATTCTGGCAAACCTGCGCGGCCGTTAAAATCGGCATATTTGGCAAAACACGTTTTAACTGCATCCATAAAATTCATAAAGCCCCCTGTTGTAAAGTTGTAGATTTTTAAATTTTTAAAGTTGTAAATTTTTAAATGGTTGATGATTGATAATAAAATAAAGTATGAATCACGCGTTACCTTAGCATGAAATTTGCTGACTTACAGCCAAACCCATAATGAAATTGCATTTAAAGCCTATGCAAGTGTGGCGACAACGATTTTAACTCTTTTTCAGCGATTTTATAGGTTGGAAATAACTGCTCAACCACCGCCCAAAATTTGGCAGAGTGATTCATCTCTTTTAAGTGGGCTAGCTCGTGGCAAATCACATAATTAATAATATGCGGCGGCGCTTGTAATAAGCGCCAATTTAAGCGCACTTCGCCGCGACTATTGCAGCTGCCCCAGCGCGATTTTGCATTTGATAAGCTAAGCGGGGGCGCGTTGACGCCTAATTTTGCAGCTAAAACTTCTAATCTGCGACTAAAGTCCAAGCCCGCTTGTTTTTTATACCATTGAATCACTTTGCGGCTGATAAGCCCATGGTTATTGGGTTCTGGCGTAGAGAGCGTTAAAACATTCGCATCAAAATTAGGCGCTTTATTACGACTATTTTCTAATACGCGCAATTGAATATCTTGCCCCAAATACAGCAAGTGCTCGCCGTCAACCCACGCCATTTTTTCAATTTGGTTGGCGGCGCGGTGTTGCAATTTACTTAAAATCCAGCCCGATTTATCTTGCAAAATTTGATTCAGTTGAAACGCAAAAATACGTTTTGGCGCATGTACAACCAAGCCGTTTTCAGTGATTTTTAAGCCAACGGTGCGGCGAGCGCGATGCTCCAAAAAGTAGGGAATTGTCTCGCCATTTTGTAAGGTAAGCACTTTATTAGCCATATTCCTTGATTCGCAATATTTTGTAATTCACAACACTCAAAGTCTAGCCATAAAAATACACTATCCGTTCGCCCTGAGCTTGTCGAAGGGCAATTTTACTTAAGTATAGTTTGCCCTTCAACAAGCTCAAGGCAGAACGGAGTTACAGCGTCAATATCTCCGCTTCAATCCAGTCTTCAACCATTCTATTTAGCGCATCGGCCTTCATGCCCGTTGTTTCAATGGGTTTGCCAATACTCAATGTAATGGTGCCAGGCACTTTAACAAAGGCATTTTTACGCCAAAATAATCCCGCATTGTGCGCAACTGGCACCACAGTTGTTTGCGTTTGCGTGGCCAATAGTGCGCCGCCCGAATGGTATTTACCGCGTTGCCCATAGGCAATGCGCGTGCCTTCAGGAAATATCACCACCCATAAACCTTTAGCTAAACGATCTTTGCCATGCGCCACTAATTTTTTAAGCGCATCACGGCCGGCGCTGCGGTCAATCGGTATGGCAGAAAGCGCCATCCACGCCCAACCAATGATGGGAATATACAATAGCTCGCGCTTTAATACCCAAATTTGCGGCGGAAAAATCACTTGCAAAGCAATCGTCTCCCACGCCGATTGGTGCTTGCATAAGATAATAGAAGGATGATTGGGAATATTTTCGCGGCCGCGCACCTCAAAGCCCAAATTGCAAGTGTGTTTAAGTAAAAATAAGCTCCAATGCGCCCAATAACTGGCTACGCGCGACCGCGTTACTCCACTAAGTGGAATGAGTAAAATGATGAGTATTGTAAAAATAGGCGTGATGATGACCATGCCTAAAAAGAATAGCAGTGACTTGATGAATTGCATGACCTTAAACATTATTGATTGGTTTTCATTTATAGGTCATCATTTTTTAATCTTCGGTAATAATGTGCTGCGCCGCCTCGTTTAGGTCGGCAAATATCAGCGTACCAAGTGGTAAACTTAAGTCTGGCAAACTTTGGTTTGGTAATTTGGCATTTGCGAGCGTTTCCTCCCCCTTGCCAGACCGCACCAATATTGGCTTGCAGCCAGAATCGGCAAAAGCTTGCAAATCGCGCAGCGAATCACCAACACCATATACTTCTGTTAAATCCACCGAAAAACGGCGGCCAATGTCTTCTATCATGCCTGTTTTTGGTTTGCGGCAAGCGCAATTGTCATCTGCCGCGTGTGGGCAATAAAATAGCGCATCAATGCGCCCGCCCATTTGCGCCAGCGAGCGGTACATTTTGTCGTTAATGGCGTTTAGCGTTGCCATATCAAACAAACCGCGCGCAATGCCGCTTTGATTAGTGGCAATCGCCACACGAAAACCACTTTGATTCAGTAACGCAATGGCTTCTAAACTGCCTGGCAGCGCTACCCACTCGTTAGGGTTTTTGATGAAGTTGACGGAATCTTTGTTGATAACACCATCGCGATCTAGAATGACCAGTTTCATATCCTTACTCCGTCATTGCGAGCGCAAGCGAAGCAATCCATGTAGTTGCAATAGAAATAAGTAATGTGGATTGCTTCGCTAGCGCTCGCAATGACAGTTGTTTAGTGTATTTTTTATGCATTTATTAAGTCGCTAATTTAGACAAATCTGCCACGCGGTTCATGCCAACGTGCAGCTTTTTGAGTAAGGCCAAGCGATTGTTTTTTAAATCAACATCATCTGCGTTCACCATCACGTTGTCAAAAAAGTCATCGACAGGCGCTTTTAAGGCGGCAAGTGATTTGAGCGATGCCGTGTAATCGCCAGCTTCAAACAATTTATCTGCTTGCGGATTTACTGTTTGCAAAGCATCAAACAAGGCTTTTTCGGCTGGTTCTTTTAATAAACTGATGTTTACAATGCCCGTTAATTCACCCTCAGCTTTTTTCAGAATGTTCGTTACGCGCTTGTTGGCGGCGGCCAGCGCAGGCGCTTCGGCAAGGCTTGCAAATGCACGCACTGCGACTAATCGCGCAGGTATTTCGTGCAGCAGTTCTGGCGAGTTACTCAACACTGCATCGACTTCTTGCGGGCTTGCACCTTGGTCTTTTAGGTTGACCGCAAGTCTGTCAAAACTGAATTCTTGAATGCTTTGCAAAATTGCCGCATCGCCATTAAATTGCGTTAAAACGGCTTTAATTAAGTCGCTAAAACTTAAGTGTAGTTTACCTTCTATTAACATGCGAATCAATCCGAGGGCTTGGCGGCGCAATCCAAAAGGGTCTTTGTCGCCAGTCGGTTTTTCGCCAATGCTGAATAAACCGACTAACGTTTCCAGTTTATCTGCTAATGCAACGCAAACACCAACAAGGCTGCGCGGTAATGAGTCGCCCGCAAAGCGCGGTTTGTAATGGTCTTCAATTGCATAAGCCACATCGTCATCCAAGCCTTCGTGCTGCGCATAATAGCGCCCCATAATACCTTGCAACTCAGGAAACTCGCCAACCATATCGGTGACTAAATCGGTTTTAGAAAGCTTGGCGGCAAGGCTGGCTTTTTGTACTGAATCTTTATCGCCGATATTGTTGGCGATTAGCATTTCAGCGATATTTTCGGCGATTTTAACCACACGCTTGTTGCGTTCGCCTTGACTACCGAGTTTATTGTGATAAACAACCTTATCTAAACCAGCAATACGGCTTTCCAAAGTTTTTTTACGATCTTGATCGAAGAAGAATTTCGCATCGGCCAAGCGTGGGCGCACCACGCACTCGTTGCCGCCAATAACAAAGCTTGGGTCTGCTGGCGTAATGTTAGAAACAATCAAAAACTTATTCGTCAGCTTGTCATTTTTGTCGAGTAACGGGAAGTATTTTTGATTCGCCTTCATAGTCAAAATCAAGCATTCTTGCGGTACTTCTAGGTACACTTCTTCAAACTGGCCAAGCATTACATTTGGGCGTTCCACCAGCGCGGTCACTTCATCCAACAGCGCATCGTCGTCAATAGGTTTTAGGCCTGTGCTGAGGCCAGTCGAAGCATTTTGCGCCGCAGCCGTTAATTGGCGCGCAATTTCAGCTTTACGCTCGGCAAAACTGACGATTACTGCGCCATCAGTTTTTAATTGGTCAGCGTAACTATCGGCATGGTTAATGGTGATTTTATTTACTTTTGCTTCAAAGCGATGGCCGTGCGTAATATTGCTAGAAGCCAAGCCCAGTGCGGATACTGCAATGGTGGAGCTGCCATGCATTGCCACCAAACCATGCGCAGGGCGCACAAAATTGACACTGCTCCAACCATCGGCCAGTTGGTAAGTCATCACTTTTGGAATGGGTAATTTTGCCAGTGCTTCGTCCAAAGCCTTTTGTAAGCCTTCTGGTAATGCAATACCCGCTTGAAGCGCATCTAAAAATAAGGTGTTATTGTCATTTTTAAGTTTTGAAACTGCAGACTCATCTGCGCCAAGTGACTGCAATTTTTTAAGTAAAGCAGGCGTTGCTTTGCCGTTAGCATCCAAGCCCACACTGGCTGGCATGAGTTTTTGTGAAACTTGCTTGTCGTCTGCTTTATCTTTTACATACATGACGTGAGCGGCCAAACGGCGCGGCGTGGCAAATGCTGTTACGCTAGCATTTTCAAGCGTTAAACCTTGTGCTTTTAGTGAATCGAACAGTACGCTGGAAAACGCTTCGCCCAGCTTATTCAGTGCTTTTGGCGGCAGTTCTTCTACGAATAATTCTACAAGCAAATTTTTGTTATGAGGGTTCTTTTCCATACTGATCATTTTCTCGTCATTCCCGCGAATGCGGGAATCCAGTTAAGGTGTTCCCCTTCCCCTTTTTAGGGGGAAGGTTGGGATGGGGGTTATCCGTGTGAATTAGCTAGTTTCAACCCCCACCCTAGCCCTCCCCCTGTTAGGAGGAGGGGGTTGTTAAGCCGCTTTTTTAGCCAGTTCCGCCAACACTTCATCAGCCCATTCTTTCGGTGCCATCGGGAAGCCAAGCTTAGCGCGGCCCTCGACATAGCCAGCCGCCACATTACGCGCTAAATTGCGAATTTTGCCCATATAGCTAGCGCGCTCGGTCACGCTGATTGCGCCGCGCGCGTCCAGCAAATTAAAGGTGTGCGCGGCTTTTAGCACTTGCTCGTACGCAGGCAAGGGGAGTTTGGCCTCAATCAAATGTTGCGCTTGTTTTTCGTGCGCAGTAAACGCGCTGAATAAAAAATCCACATCAGAATGTTCAAAATTATAAGTGGATTGTTCTACTTCGTTTTGTTTAAACACGTCGCCGTAGCTTAAATCGCGTTCACCATTTTGTCCTGCGGAATATACCAAATCATACACGCTATCCACGCCTTGCAAATACATGGCGAGGCGCTCTAAGCCGTAGGTGATTTCGCCAGTAATGGGTTTGCAATTAATGCCTCCAACCTGCTGAAAATAGGTGAATTGCGTGACTTCCATGCCGTTCAGCCAAACCTCCCAGCCCAAGCCCCACGCACCTAATGTAGGATTCTCCCAGTCATCTTCTACAAAGCGAATGTCATTTTGCTTTAAATCAAAACCCAATGCTTCAAGGCTGCCTAAATACAACTCTAAAATGTTGGCTGGCGCGGGTTTCAAAACAACCTGATATTGGTAATAATGTTGCAAACGATTCGGGTTTTCGCCATAACGACCATCTTTTGGGCGACGGCTGGGCTGCACATATGCGGCTTTCCAAGATTCTGGACCTAGTGCGCGCAAAAATGTGGCAACGTGCGAAGTGCCTGCGCCCACTTCCATGTCGTAAGGTTGCAGTAGGGCGCAGCCTTGTTTATCCCAGTAGGATTGCAGCGTTAAAATGATTTGTTGAAAGCTTAATGCCATGATTTTTATAGCGTTTAATAAAAGTCTAATTTTACCTTAGAAACGGCCTTTTTCGCCAAAGTAAGTAAGCCAAAACGCTAAAACAAAATACAATAAAGGGCCAATTGCCGTAAGCAACATAAGGTGTACTGCCTGTGTAGCCTTGCGCGAGTACATTGAGCGTGGTTTTAGTAAAATGCGGCGCGTGGGCAAGCACATAACCATGCTGGTCGATGGCCGCAGTGGCGCCAGTATTGGTAGCGCGCAACATAAAGCGGCCTGTTTCCAATGCGCGTGCCTGACTAAATTGCATGTGTTGATCTGCTGCATAAGATTGACCGTACCAAGCGTCATTCGTCATATTAACCATCAGCGTTGCGGCGGGCAATTGGCGAATGATTTCTTCACCAAACACGTCTTCGTAACAAATATTAATTGCGATTTTTTGGCCGATGCCGTCATGATTTAACAAGTTCATGGGTGTTTGCTGCGCGCCGCCGCGCGATAAATCGCTTAAAGGGATATTTAAGTAATCGCGATAAATCCAGCCAAATATTTGTTTTAATGGAATAAATTCACCAAATGGCACCAGGTGATTTTTGCTATAAGCCTGTGTGGGCGCGCTGCCAAAACTAATCGCGCTGTTATAGTAACGGTCATAATCTGGCTGCGTGACCGATGAGTTGACCTGCACCAAACCAACCAGAATATCGCCACCATTTTGTTTGGCGTGACTGCTTAAGGTTTGGCTAATGCTAGCGTCCATTTGGCTAGAAATCACTGGCAGCGCGGTTTCTGGCGTCACAATCAGTTGCGCTTTGCTGGCCATTATCATCTGCATATATTGGTCAATTGTGCTTTGCGCGGCATCAATCGACCATTTTTCATCTTGCGCGATATTGCCTTGCAGTAAAGCCACACTGATTGGTTTGCCAATTGGCGTTGCCCATTCAACGGCTTTTAAAATAAAGCCAGCAATTAAAAACAATGTGATTGCTGCAATTGCATTGCGTTTAAAAAGTATAGTTTGATTTTTATTCGCAAACCATAAACCAATAATTGTAGAGATAAAAACAGTCATTACCGAAACGCCATACACGCCCACAATCGGCATATAGCCTGCCAGCGGGCTGTGTGGCACTTGGCTGTAACCCATTGTTAACCAAGGAAATCCAGTGAAAATCCAGCTGCGCGTCCAATCAGACAAACCCCACAATATTGGCGCGCTAAGCATTAAGAAACCAAATCGCGCACTAAAAAATCCCACCAAAGCTGGAAATAGCGCCATAAACGCGCACAAGCAAAACGTGCATAAGCCAGCAAACCACCACGGCATGCCGCCAAAATCATGCAGGCTAATATATATCCAATAAATGCCAACGCAATACAAGCCTAAACCAAAGCAAAAGCCCAGCAAAAAGCGCGATTTGGCTGACTCTGTTTTTGCCCAAAAATAAATCAAACCAATGAGCGCGATAATCGGTGCGGCAAAAATATAAAATGGCGCAAACCCCAATACTGTTAATGCGCCTAAAAGCACGCACACAAAAAATGATTGCAGATGGATTGTTTTAAACAGGGCGTGATTCATGCGTTCGTCTTTATAAATTTGCTTGATTGTAATGGCAATTCATTAATTTTTACATTTTAATCGGCAACCATAGCGCGCGACGTGTTGACATGAACCTAGTAAGAAACCTATATTACATTCGCTTTAAGCATTTATACAAACACAAAAAATTTAGGAGAATAGCAATGAGTATGGCATCAGAATTTAAGGAATTTGTAGCAGGCGGCAACGTCATGGATTTAGCGGTAGGTGTAATTATCGGCGGCGCATTCGGCAAAATTGTCGATTCAATGGTAAAAGATATTATTATGCCTATTGTTGCAAAAGTATTTGGTAGCCCAGACTTTAGCAATATGTATGTTGCATTAAGCGGCCAGGCGCATGATTTACCTTTAGTCGAGGCGCAAAAGTTAGGTCCAGTACTTGCTTATGGTAACTTTCTTACCATCTTGATTAACTTCTTAATTTTGGCATTTGTTATTTTTCAAATGGTTCGTGCAGTAAACAAAATGAGAAAAGCAACTCCTCCAGCAGCGCCAGCACCTACGCCAGATGACATATTATTATTGCGTGAAATTCGCGACTCTTTAAAGAAATAAATCATTAAATCATAATGCTTTAGATTTAAGGCATTATCAACACGTAAAAAAGCACTCAATTGAGTGCTTTTTTATTATCTATCCAGCAAACAGCTTACATGCCAGCCGGCGGATTCATTGGCGTGTAACCCTGCGGAATCTCATCAGGTGGCGTTGGCGCTACTTCATAGGTTTGGTTGCCATTTGCTTCTGTGCCATCATTGTTTAAAAACACTACCTGCACCACTTTATCATCCACAAAATCAAGCTCGGTAGTTGGGTACAATGTGCCGTCGGCCGCTTTATTAATATTGTGGTACTGCCATATTGAGGCCACAATTTTGCCCGAATCTTTCAATTTAACGTCATCTTCTTTAGCGGGTTTGCCCAGCTGGGCGATGATTTGCGTTTTATCGAACTTGTTAATCGCGTCCACAAAAGCTTTTTCTTCAAGTGGTAGAGTACCCGCTGAAGGCGCAGTTTTTACGTCATCCGCAAGCGCTGAGTTTGCTAAGAATAGACTGCTCAATAAACCTGTCAAGACAATAAAACCTGCATTTTTAGTCATCATTACACTCCCGAAAAAAGTAAAAGTAAGAGATTACTTATATGCAAAAGTTCCATCTTGCCAACTTAAAATTATACTGACTCTATCGGAAAAGGCTCATCAGGAATCACTTCAACCAGCATGGAATGTAAGCGCCTACTATCAGCTTTAAGCACGCTAAAGCTTAGGTTGCCGATTAAAATATGGTCATCACGTTTGGGCAAGTGGCCAAATTTATTCACTACCAATCCGCCAATGGTACTGAACTCTTCATCGCTAAAATTGGTGCCAACTGCGGCGTTAAAATCACCAATTTCGGTGAGCGCCTTGACGCGATAATGGCCGTTAGCGTTTTGAATAATATTATCTTCATCTTCGTCGTAATCGTATTCATCTTCAATATCGCCGACAATTTGCTCAAGCACATCTTCAATCGTCACCATGCCCGCCACGCCGCCATATTCATCCACCACAATCGCAATATGGTTGCGATTGCTGCGAAACTCTTTTAGTAGCACATTGAGTCGTTTCGATTCGGGTATAAACACGGCAGGGCGCAGCATATCGCGCACTTCAAAATCCTCGCCCGCGTAATAGCGCAGCAAATCTTTGGCCAGCAAAATGCCAATCACATCGTTTTTGTCGTCTTCGATAACAGGAAAGCGGCTATGCGCGGTTTCAATCACATGCGGAATAAATTTTTCGGGTGCGTCGGTAATGTCAATCACATCCATTTGCGAGCGCGGAATCATGATATCGCGCACTTGCATCTCGCTGACTTGCAGCACGCCCTCTATCATGGCCAGCGAATCGGCATCCATTAAATGATTTTCATACGCGCCGTGCAGCAGCTCAACGAGTTGTTCGCGGTCTTCTGGCTCGCGCAGCAAAAAATTGCTTAAACGCTCTAACAAGGTAATTTTAGTACTAGGTTTGTGACTTAACTTTTCGGGTTCTGAGGCCATTAAGCGGCACCCTCTGTAATAAGATAAGGATTAGCATACCCTAATTTGGTCAAAATTTGTATTTCTATCGATTCCATCAACTCAGCTTGCGGCTCGGCTTCGTGATCAAAACCACATAAATGCAACATGCCATGCACGGTTAAATGCGCGTAATGCGCCATTAAATCTATTTGTTGCGCGCTAGCTTCGGCGGCCACCACTGGCGCGCAAATAATAATATCGCCCATCAAATGCGGCGTTTCGGTTAGCGAAAAAGTCAGCACATTAGTCGCATAATCTTTACCGCGATATTGGCTGTTTAACTCCAACGCCTCTTGCGCGTCGACAATGCGAATCGTCACTTCGGTATCAACGCGAAGTGCTGCTTTTGCCCATTTGCGTAGCTGTAATTTGCTTGGCAAAAGTGCGTGTGTCGATGCAAACTGAGTGCTGATTTTTAATTGAGGCATACTGCAATAATTATAGTATTAAAGCGGTTAATTATAGTTACTTTTAGCGCGTAAATTACGTATAGTGACATTAGCGCATTTTGTTTAAACACTTTTAAATTTACCGCAAGTTTTTTGAAAGGCTAAATATGAAGCTCGATACCATTGCTGTTCACGGCGGATACTCGCCAGACCCCACCACCAAAGCCGTTGCCGTGCCAATTTACCAAACCACATCGTATGCGTTTGATGACACGCAACATGGCGCAGATTTGTTCGATTTAAAAGTGGCGGGCAATATTTATACGCGCATTATGAACCCGACATCTGACGTATTAGAAAAGCGCGTGGCCGAGCTGGAAGGCGGCATTGCGGGGCTGGCGCTTGCTTCTGGCATGGCCGCGATTACTTATTCGATTATGACGATTGCCGAGGCGGGCGATAATATTATTTCGGCCAGCACACTGTATGGCGGCACCTATAATTTGTTTGCGCATACGCTGCCGCAATATGGCATTGATGTGCGCTTTGCCGATTATCGCCAACCTGAAAGTTTTGCCAAATTAATTGACGACAAAACCAAAGCAATTTTTTGCGAATCGGTGGGCAACCCATTAGGCAATATTACCGATTTTGAAAAACTCGCCAAAATCGCGCATGATCACGGCATTCCGCTGATTGTCGATAACACTGTGCCATCGCCTTATTTATGCCGCCCCATTGAGTTTGGCGCAGATATTGTGGTGCATGCGCTCACAAAATATTTGGGCGGCCATGGCAATAGCATTGGGGGAGCGATTGTCGATTCTGGTAAGTTTCCGTGGGCGGAACACAAAAAACGCTTCCGCCGCTTAAGCGAGCCAGATGTTTCATACCACGGTGTGGTTTACACAGAAGCACTCGGCGCAGCGGCATATATAGGCCGCGCCCGTGTTGTGCCGCTGCGTAATACTGGTGCAGCAATCTCGCCATTTAACTCTTTTCTCATCCTGCAAGGCATTGAAACCTTGGCCGTAAGAATGGATAGAATTTGCGACAACACACTAAAAGTGGCGCAATTTTTACAAGCGCACCTTAAAGCCAATTGGGTTAATTATGCGGGTTTAAGCGATCATGCAGATCATCATTTAGTGAAAAAATACATGGGCGGGCGTGCGAGTGGCATTTTAACTTTTGGCGTAAAAGATGGCGCCAAAGGTGGCGCGCGTTTTCAAGATGCGCTTAAATTAATCACCCGTTTAGTGAATATCGGCGATGCAAAATCGCTGGCTTGCCACCCAGCCAGCACTACGCACCGCCAGCTTAACCGAGCTGAGCTGGAAAAAGCAGGCGTCAGCGAAGACATGGTGCGCTTGTCGATTGGCATTGAGCACATTGACGACATTATTGAAGATTTAGGACAAGCGTTGGCGAAGGTTTAATGTTTTTTTAAATCATGCCCTGCAGGCTAATATCCATGGGCCTTGCAGGGCATGCTTATCGTTATAGTTTAATTAAGTTTGATTTTTTATTCAACACCAACGCAGACTGGAGGTCTGCAGCTATCAATTAACACTTGAATTTCTGCTTCTTGTGCAGTACTAGTGCCATCTAATTTATCTAACTGATCTTCTTCTGTTTTTATTGATTTCACTTTCCGTTTGCTGGATTTATTTTGAAGTTTTGAAGAAGTTTTACGAATATTAGGCTTTAAAGTATTTACTCGCATTAATTCAGTTTTTTGTGGTGGTACATTTGAAGTTTGAGCGGCATTTTCGGAAATTTTAAAATATCCAATTGCAACTATGATTGCTATTACCCAAGCAATTGACCAGTTTCCTGTACCAATATGCTTTTGTTTTTTATTATCAACGACATGGGAGTTTTTTTCATTTGAATTAAGGCTTTCGATGTATGAAATACCAAATAAAAATGCGACAACTACTCCAATTAAATCAATAGTTGAGTAAGCAGGATTTCCTGTGCTTATTGCTATATATCCTGCAATAAATGCAGTCGTAGTCAATACAAGTACGTTTTCATAAAATAACGCAAACATTAATACCACAGCGGCATGACCCAATGCAATTAAAAGTATTGTTGTCGACATACATTTCTAAAAAAAAATATAAGAAGTAAAGCTTAAGTACCAAAGAAAATTAATAGCCTATTGATTCTTAAGCTCATAATCTTCATACGCATTAATAATTTTTTGCACTAATGGGTGGCGCACCACGTCGGCAGATAAAAACTGCGTAAAGGCTAAACCTTTTACGTTTTTTAAGATTTTTTGCGCTTCTACCAAGCCGCTTTTTTGATGTTTTTGCAGGTCAATTTGCGTCACATCGCCCGTAATGACGGCCTTGGTGCCAAAGCCTATGCGCGTTAAAAACATTTTCATTTGCTCGGGCGTGGTGTTTTGCGCTTCGTCCAAAATAATAAAACTTTGGTTGAGTGTGCGGCCACGCATGTAAGCCAGTGGCGCGACTTCAATTGCGCCGCGTTCAAACATTTTATTCACCGTGTCGTAGCCTGCCAAGTCATATAGTGCATCATACAAAGGGCGTAAATACGGGTCTACTTTTTGGTTTAAATCGCCAGGTAAAAAGCCTAGCTTTTCACCAGCCTCTACCGCTGGGCGCACCAGTACAATGCGCTTCACACGGTCGCGGCTCATCGCATCTACCGCGCTGGCAACGGCTAAATAAGTTTTACCAGTACCAGCAGGGCCAATGCCAAACGTAATGTCGTGATCTTGAATTTGCTGCAAATACTCCACTTGGCGCGGAGTGCGACCATGCAAATCGCCGCGTCGTGTCATCAGAACTGGCATCGCGGCGCTGCTGACATCTTCAGGCTTGAGTTTGTCGATTTCCACTAGGCCTAATTGCACATCTTCCAGCTCTAACGGTTTTTTGGCGCGCACATAAAAATTCTCAAGCAACTGCGCTGCAAGCCTCGTATTATCTAGCTTGCCGCTTATGTTGAATGTGCTGCCGCGGCGATTAATATTCACCTCCAGCGCGGTTTCAATCTGCTTAATATTTTCGTCCAACGCGCCGCAAAGGTTGTTGAGGCGGGCGTTATCTTCTGGGCTTAGGGTGATTTCCATTGCTAAAACTCGGCTGGCCAACGCATTGCGTCGTGTTTAAAAGAAAGAATTTCTAAAGATTGTTTAGCAGCTATCACGCGATAAACCACAATAAAATGCGTGTTGCTAATCACTAATTCGCGTGTGCTGTTATCGCGACCAACACGGCCTAGCTGCGGGTAATGCTTAAGTTGGTCAATTTGAAAAAGTGCTGTTTCAGCCATCTTGTCAGCCGCATTGTCATTGCGTTCTCGAATCCACGCAATCGCGTCTTCGAACTCATCTGCGGCAATTTCTAGCCAAACAATCTCTATCAAGATTGTGCAACACTGTATTTGGTATAAAGAGCATCTATGCGCTCTTTCGTCGCAAATTCTCCCCTATCGGCCATTTGAATGCGCCCGGCAATCACTTTGCGATGCCATTCGTTCATCTCAACGTAATTATGAATCGCTTCAGCCACTAGTTTTGATTTACTCACACCTTTCGATTCTGCCATTTGGGCGAGTATTTGCTCGTCTTTTTCGTTGACTCTAACACTTAACACTGAAGAAACTGCCATGATCCACTCCTAAAAACTACAATTGTATACATTGTAGTTTTTTATCATTGATTTGTCACTATTTTGCCAAATAATCTTCTGGAGTTAGTCACATCCATAATTTTTACGTTCACAAAACTATTAATCAAGCTCACATCGCCTGCAATATCCACCACGCGATTATTATCGGTTTTGCCTGCTAGAAGATTTGCGTCTTTGCGCGATGCGCCATCGATCAACACGCGTTGAGTTGTGCCAAGCATTGTGCGGCTGATGGCATCGCCTTGCGCTTCGTTTATACTTTGCAATTGGCTGAGACGCGCTAATTTAGTGGCTTGCGGCGTTTCGTCTTTAATAAATGCGGCTGGCGTTCCTGGGCGTGGGCTGTATAAAAAGCTGAAGCTGTAATCAAATCCTACGTCGGTCATCAGCTTGCAAGTTGCTTCAAAGTCGGCCTCGGTTTCACCTGGAAAGCCGATGATAAAATCCGACGTAAACGTTAAATTTGGGCTGGCAGTTTTTAGTTTGCGAATAATGCTTTTGTATTGCAGCGCCGTGTAATTGCGTTTCATCGCCATCAAAATGCGGTCGCTGCCCGCTTGTACAGGCAAATGTAGTTGCACCGCAAGTTTTGGCACAGTGGAGAAACAGTTAATCAGCCGCTCGTTCATTTCATTGGGGTGGCTGGTGGTAAAGCGGATGCGTTCAACTTGCGGGATTTCGGCAATGGTTTCAATTAGCATGGCTAAATCAGCCTCAACGCCATCAAAATCCATACGGTAAGCATTTACATTTTGGCCTAGCAGCGTGATTTCTTTTACGCCAGCCGCCGCCAAAGTATTGGCTTCCCGCAATATATCGGCAAACGGCCGTGATACTTCCTCGCCGCGCGTATACGGCACTACGCAAAAGCTGCAATATTTGCTGCAACCTTCCATAATGCTCAAAAACGCCGTTGCGCCTTCTACGCGCGGTGGTGGCAAATGGTCAAATTTTTCAATCTCAGGGAAGCTAATATCCACCTGCGCCTTGCCGCTTGCTTGTTTGGCTAAAATCATCTCGGGCAAGCGGTGCAAAGTTTGCGGGCCAAACACCACATCCACATACGGCGCGCGTTTGATGATGTTGTCACCTTCTTGCGATGCCACGCAACCGCCTACACCGATGATTAAATTAGGATTTTTGGCTTTTAAGGGGATAAATCGACCCAAATGGCTAAACACTTTTTCTTCTGCTTTTTCGCGCACGCTGCAAGTGTTCAGCAAAATGACATCCGCTTCTTCTACATTCTCAGTTTGCGTCATACCGTTATCGGCGTGCAGCAAATCCGCCATGCGCGATGAATCGTACTCGTTCATTTGGCAACCGAAGGTTTTAATAAAGACTTTTTTGGGGGCAATCACAATAATAAAGCTTTAAATTCAAAGACGTAATTTTAGCGTATTTGCGGCAAGCAAGGTAAAATACGCC
>JACMNB010000077.1 GCA_014378845.1 Methylotenera sp.
ACGATTGTTGGCCTGCCAGAGGCTGAGGTAAAAGAGAGTAAAGACCGCGTACGAGCGGCGATTCAAACCGCGCAGTTTGAATTCCCCGCGCGGCGCATCACTGTAAACTTGGCTCCTGCCGATTTACCCAAAGAAAGTGGCCGCTACGATTTGCCTATTGCGCTGGGCATTTTGGCGGCTAGTGGGCAGATTCCTACCGAGCCACTGGCGCGCTATGAAATTGCGGGCGAGCTAGCATTAACGGGCGAGCTACGCCCGATTCGCGGTGCATTGGCGATGACGTACCACATGCAACATAAAACAAAAGGTGCAAAAAGAGCGTTTATTCTGCCTCAATTAAGTGCATTAGAAGCCAGCTTGGTTAAAGACGCGATTATTTATCCCGCCAATTCTCTGCTAGAACTTTGCGCACATTTAAGTGGGCATACCGCTTTGCATCAATACGAATCCGCAACACAGCCACTACCCATTTTTTACCCAGACTTTGCCGAGGTAAAAGGCCAATCGCAAGCCAAGCGCGCGCTAGAAATTGCCGCGGCTGGTGGTCACAGCGTGTTAATGAGTGGCCCGCCTGACACAGGTAAATGCATGCTGGCCGCACGTTTTGCAGGTATTTTACCGAGCATGACAGAACATGAAGCGCTAGAAAGCGCGGCCATCCAATCGCTAAATGGCAGTTACAAACTACAAAACTGGAAGCGCCGACCCTACAGAAGTCCGCATCACACCGCGTCTGGCGTGGCGTTGGTGGGCGGCGGCGGCATTCCGCGGCCAGGCGAAATTAGCTTGGCGCATAACGGCGTTTTATTTTTAGATGAGTTGCCAGAGTTCGACCGCAAAGTGCTAGAAGTGCTGCGCGAGCCATTAGAAAGCGGCAAAATCACCATCAGTCGTGCCGCGCGCCAAGCCGATTTCCCCGCAAGTTTTCAATTACTTGCCGCCATGAACCCTTGCCCATGCGGTTACTTAGGGCATTTTAATAATAAATGCCGCTGCACGCCCGATAATGTAGCGCGCTACCGTGGCAAAATTTCTGGGCCACTAATTGATCGCATCGATTTACTCATCGACGTACCTGCCTTAAAAGAAGATGAACTGACAGCCGCCGCCAATGCCGAAAATAGCGAAGCGATTAGAACGCGCGTTGAAAGCGCACGAGAAATACAATTGAAACGCCAAGGCAAAGCCAATTTTGCGCTTGGCAGTTTAGAGATTGACGACTTTTGCCAGCCCGACGACGCAGGCTTAACCCTACTAAAAACCGCCATCTCGCGCCTAAACTTATCTGCCCGCGCCTATCACCGCATTTTAAAAGTCGCCAGAACCATTGCCGATTTAAGTGGCGACGCCACCATAAAACCCACGCATATTGCCGAAGCGGTGCAATATCGGCGCGGTGAAATTAACTAAATCCATTAACATCCTTTAGTTAAAACCGCGTATGCCTATTTATGTGTTGGCTTTCACGCAATAAAATCCAGCATTAACGCGTCCTTTGTGCGCGCATCAATCAAGCAATTGCAGCGAACTTTTCCCATTCAAAGTCCACGTTATTATCTTCGTTTAGTCTATTTATTTATCCGAAAATAAATAGTTTGCACACTAATTATTAGTGTGCTATAAATGTAATTAATTGTTAACAATTTGTAAATGCTATGTCTCAATTTGAAAATTTAAAGCTTAAAAACCAATTATGTTTTGCACTGTATGCGGCCACTAACGCCATTACCCGCGCGTATCGTAGCCGCCTAAGCCATATTGGGCTTACCTATTCGCAATACTTGGTGATGATGGTGTTGTGGGAGGCGGATGGCATAACCGTCAAAAACATCGCGCAACAATTACATTTAGATTCACCCACCATTACGCCTTTGCTTAAGCGCCTTGAAACGGCTGGTTTTGTGAACCGCCTGCGTAGCGCGCGTGACGAACGTGTAGTGAATGTATTTTTAACCGATGCTGGCCGCACCATTCAAGCCCGCGTGGCGGATATGCAAAAAGGCGTTGCTTGCCAAACGGGTATGGCCGAGACGCAATTTATCGAACTTCGCAGCACCTTGCATGAGCTGGTTGATACTATTAATCAAAACCAGCCAGACATGCAAGATGCTGCATAAGTAGCAAAAACGCTAATTTCTCAAAAATTAATGTTTTTGCTTGGTTGTTAAGTTAGGTTGTTAAGTTAGGTTGTTAAGTTAGTTTGTAAAAGTGTGGCTGTAAACTTTTCTTTATAAAAACGTATTTTAATTTTGGGAGATTTATCATGTTTAAAAAATATGCAGCATCTGCTTTAGTTGTTCTCGCCATTGCTGGCTTTTCTAGCATTGCCTCAGCAGAAGACTCGCTCTATCAACGCTTGGGCGGCACTTATGCCATCGCACAAGTAGACAATTATTTGGTCGATATGATTTACATTAACAAAGGCCTTAACGCTAACCCTGCATTAAAAGCAATTCATGAAGGTAACCCAGATAGCAAAGCTGGTTTCAAACAAATGTTAACCAATTGGGTTGTGCAAGAAACAGGCGGCCCAAAAATTTATCAGCCTGATTCATTTGGCCGTGGTAAATCATTAAAAGAAAGCCATCCGCATTTAAATATTAGCGATCGTGAGTTTGATATTATTAAAACGCTGGCACTTGCATCGTTTTATCAATACAACGTTGGCAACCATGAAATTGACCAATTAATGGACGATTTAGAAAGCTATCGTAAAGTAATCGTGCTTAACTCGAAAGCAGAAGCATTTACTTCACGCTTAAAAAGAGACGGCGTTGAATACCGCAAGTAATTAAATATTATTCTTATATTTAAAAACCAGCCTCGGCTGGTTTTTTGTTTTAAGCTGCCAATTAGGTTGTCAAGTTAAACTATTTATTAATTGCACAATCAATACTTGTATCAAATCTTTACCATTGCCAATACAAATGCACAAAACTAAAAAGCTGTTGATTATTATAGGGTTAGCGCTGGCCTTAGGCGCCAATATTTATTTCTACACCAGCCAAGCGGATGCGTTAGCAAAACCTGAAAGCCTGACACAAGCCCAAACAAAATTGATTACTATCGGCGAAAAATGCACAGATTTTGGCGAGCGAGCAGTGGCAAATGACACCCCAATTATCGAATTTCAAATGATTGTTCGATTAACCAAAAAGACAACAGTCATCAGCAATTGCATGGCAGACAACGGTTATAACCGTAATCCTGCATGGCGTAAACATGCAGAGCCAATTGCAAACGCCGCAGCTGCAAAAGCCAACATTTCTGCAAGCGAGGCGCTGACCAATTTAAGCCGAACCGATTTGCAAGTTTTTGAACCGATTAAAAATCGGCCAGATTACTGGGTAAAGTCATAGAACTTGGTAATAATGTTTTACACCAATTCTAAACCGATATTTTAAACCGATGTTTTACATTTTGAGATTAAACTAGACGACTTAACAAGCCAGTCTACTTGCTGTTTAAGCGTAAATTGCGCTATTTTTAGATCGTTTATTGATGGAGAAATAAATCATGACTACTGAAGATTTTAAAAATACTAAATACCGCGCGCATGCTGATGCGGTTGAAACGCATCAAGCATTGCTTGAAAAACTGCATCTTGATACAGATATTCGTTTAGATGAAATTAATAATTCGCTTGAAAGAATCACCTTAACTCTAGAAGAGTATTTAAAAGTGATTGGCTTACCCTAAGCAATTGATTTACCTTAGTTTGTAGAGCATGGTTAATCAGTTATTTTTTAAAATAGCCCATCACTCGTGCGTAACAATGGGAGTATCAGTAAAAATAGTAGGTAATAATTCTAATAACTAGCTTGATGGAAAAGCTTAGTTTTGATGGTAAGGCTTGGTTTGACGGCAAACTTAATCTGATGGAAAAATTTAGTTTTCTGGCAAAACAAGTCCAGAATCCTTCACTATTTGGTCTATTTTTAACTGCACTTCTGAAGGCGGTGCAACGCCATAAATCTTATCATGCGCCCAATCTACCAACGCACCAGCCGCCCAAGCCAGCACATAAGCCATCACGAACACCAGCAAACCGCGCGTCCTGCCTTTGGGCAAACCCTGCTCCTCTAACCAGCGGCGAATCCACCAAGCCGCAACCATAAATACGATGGTTGAGATGATGATGTTCCAAATTGAAGGCAGCGTGAACATGGTAAGTTTTCTATTCAAGTTTTCGGTTAAGTTAAATGTAAGTGCATTTTAGCTTAACTTTTAACTTAAAACATGATGCTCTGGCTGGCGCATGGGTATTGGCCAATGGGGTATCGACTATTGGTTACTTTACACCTCATCCGTCATTCTGGGCATGGCGAAGAATCCAGCTTTTGTAGAGTGGGGTTTTAACCCCACGCGGTACAATGTTTTAAATTGCTTTGGCGTAGGTTCAAGAACCCACACGACTTGGCTGAGAATAGCGAAACATCCAGCTTTTAAACACCAATCCTAACGACTGGATTCTTCGCTACACTCAGAATGACGATGCTGAAATGCTTTTGGCTTAAAATCCCCTTTGCCGCGTCTTCGGTCTGAGCAGTTTTTGTAGGGTAGTGTTTTAAC